>JAZRZZ010000056.1:0-16401 GCA_045601665.1 Lachnospiraceae bacterium | reverse complement strand
GGTCTTAGGAAGACAACTGGGGCTATCAACTCCTTGGCTCACAGAACGACATGGCTACGATCCGACTTTGTTGTCGCTGTCGGCGCTGTTGTCGCTGTCGGGGCTGTTGTCGCCGTCGGAGCCTTCGTAGGCACTGTTGTTGCCGTCGGGGCCTTCGTAGGCGCAGTTGTCGCCGTCGGAGCCTTCGTCGCCGTCGGGGCCTTCGTAGGCGCAGTCGTTGCCGTCGGAGCCTTCGTAGGTGCCGTTGTTGCCGTCGGAGCCTTCGTAGGCGCGGTTGTTGCCGTCGGAGCCTTCGTAGGTGCCGTTGTTGCCGTCGGGGCCTTCGTAGGTGCCGGGGTTGCCGTCGGAGCCTTCGTAGGCACCGTTGTCGGGGTTGTCGGTTTCTTGTCCTCTTCTCCACAGCCTGTACAGAGAAGTACCATCAGCGCAACCACCAATAGCATCCTTATTACCTTCTTATAGTTCTTACTGTTCATATTCATGCCCCTATCCTTCTTGTTTCAAATCACCAATGAGGCAAATGCCCGAAACCGGACATTTGCCTCAAAACAAACCAACTTAATATCAACGACTACGCCTGTACCATAGACGTCCACAATCATAGCTAACATTTCCGTCATCCATAACGAGAGCGGTCTTATCACCAAGAGATCCGAATAACGTATCAAGGGTATCCTCGGTTGCCTGTGCCACATCCGTTACATACAACGTATTGTACAGCGTTACCGTTTCGGTTTCGGCACTGCCAAGGTATCCGCTGTCCATAACAGCACCGCCGATCTCTCCAACGTTCTCCTCGCCGGTAATCTCACCCTTGCTTGCGCAGAGGCGAAGCTTCATATTGCCGGAGATTCTTCCGAAGAGGCCTCCTACGGAATCAGCACCGACTACATCACCGTTGTTCACAGCGACCTCAAGAATTGCCGAATTCTCCAGATTACCTACAATCCCTCCGACATTGCTTCGACCTTCGACGGTACCGAAGTTCTCCACATGGGATACCCCCTGTTTCAGGTCAAGGATGGCTCCTGCAATACCGCCGACACAATCCATGGTAGAAGATACATCACCGCAATTCATAGAATCATGTAAGCTTTTTCCGCCCCATACAAGTCCCACAATTCCACCGGTATAATATCCGGTTGAGGTTACGTCCGCTTCAGAGAAGCAGTTGCGAATGACATCTCGGTCATCACCGTAGAATTCTCCTACAATACCACCTACCGAATTAGCTCCTGCGATCTTCGATGCTCCATAAACCTCTGCTCCGGATATCGTTGTTCCGTATGCCGTTCCGCACACGCCGCCGACCCAGCCGGATCCCGACACCTTCACATCATTCAGGCAAATTTCTCTAATATCGGAAGCTCTGGCAATCGCCACGGTACCCACATTCAAGTAGCCGTTTATGGTTACCCTTTCCACGAGCGTGTTTTTCACCGTTGTTTTCTCAACAATCTCTCCGAAGATTCCGGCACGCTGTCCGCCGGAGATGGTACTGTCGCACACAGATACACCTTCGAACTGTGTGCCCTCCGCATAAGCGAAGATGCTCGCATTTTGTGTTCCGGAGATGGTACTGTCGCACACAGATACATCGTAGAACTTTGCCCCCTTCGCATAAGCGAAGATGCTCGCATCGCCCTTTACGTCTAGGTTCAGGCCTGTCATCTTGTAGCCATTGCCATACCATTCTCCCATGAACGGATATTCCTCCGTACCAATCGGAAGGAACTCACCCTCTGCTAAGGTGGAGAAATCAAGATCACTGCAAAGCTGCACCACTGCATCCTGGAACAAGCCTTCTTCCGAAAGCATGCGCGCCAAGAGGAGATATTCTTCTACGTTATAAATGCATACCACGCCCGAAAGAGGAAGAACGAATGCCTCTGCAACCCTCTCGTCCTCTACCAAGCGGAACAACATCGGATTGCTGTCGGTCACAATGGAGAAGATTCCGTCCAATCTCTTCTGGGTGAAGTAATCCACGCAGGAATCGTCCTCTCCCTGATAATTGTCATACACCAGACAGCTCTCTCCATCATATGCACCGTCCTTTGTATACCGCTGCACAACCACAAACAGCTGTCCGTTCTCAGCGCTCACACCGGTAATGGTATAATACTTATCCTTCCACAGGTAGCTCTCCCGTAGTCCTCCCCAACCACTTTCGCTCCAGGAAGGAAATTCCGTGGTTGCCACCGCTCCAAACGCCGTTACGGCACGAATCTCCAGATCATACATATCCATCCTACGATCCGTTGGAAGCCGGAATGAGAATTCCAGTCTCAGGTTCTCATCCGCCTCAGGCTGAACATATTTGAAATCGGTAATCACATACTCTGCACCGTCCACGATTGCCACCACATGGGAAATAGTGTCGCCGCCATAATTCGGGCTTCCGATGCTTGCAAAGCCTTCTACAACACCGAGCTCCTCACCAAAGTCTTCCGCATACCATGCTTCTACGAAGACCTCTCCCTGCAATTCATATTCGGATACCGCTTCCTCGTATATAGGCTGTCCATATACGCAGTAAGTGACCAACTCGACTTCTCCCTCTATCCACGGTCTAAGAGGATCCGTTGCCCGGTATCCCTTCGTCTTTTTTAACGAAAAGGCGCTGGCAACTGCCCAACGATAATCAATTGCCCCGGCCTGAGTATACCCTTCTCCGCGATACTGCTTGCCGTATTGCGCCGTTTGCCACTGCTGCTTCCACAGAGCAGCTCTCGCTTTACTTTCTTCTTCATCTTCTGCCGCTTTTCCTTCTTCTGCTAATCTATGGGCATACTCAAACGCTTTTTCAATGGTCGTTCCGCTGTCGCATACCTTCTCATTGCCGGTACCGTCCACCTTCACCTTGTACAGGCTTCCGTTGTCGTCGAAGTTGATATAGTAGATCCACTCACCATCCTGCAAGGTGGTGTCTTCCGTATATCCTGCCTGATAGAGCGGAATCGGTGCTACTCCGCCCTGATGCTGACCCTTTCCAAGTGTCAGGTTAAAGATTTGCGAATCAAGAACCTTATGGGTATCTGCCCAATCCGCCGTAATGTTGAAATGCGGGAATGATGACCTCTTGCCTACATCCACCAGATAGGACTTGCCATCGATACGAACGGTATTCCATCGGTGATTGGCTCCGGAGACGTCTTCGCATCGAATGCCGACCTTCAAACACAATGCCTGGAAGAATTTCGCGTGTCCCACACAGCAGCCCCAGCCGGTCATTGCTGTGGTATAGACGCCGAACTCTTGTGTTGATATGTGTGCCAACTCCGCGTCTTTCACTCCGGTTACCTCATCCACCGGTGCCCCAATCGTATATGGGTTGTCGAAAATCGCATACTGATCTCCAAGACAATAAACGGGATATTCCGGATGGTAAGACCCCGGCGCATCGTCGTATTCGAGGTAGGTATCGCAGTAGTGGAACAATGCAAACTCCTTTGCAAGGGGGCTCATTCTCGGGTCCACGACCTCTGCCACCACTTCGTTCAGCTTATCATCCACCTCTTTGGCAACCTCTGCAATGGTCTTATAATTGGTCTTATCCAGATGCAGCTCGCCACTTTCCGTATAGACGAACTTATAGATTCCCTGCACCTCGAACCGAGCCTCAATAGTCTTCTCATCTACCACCGAAAGGCCAGCCAGCCAAAAGCACATGTGGAGATATCTATATGGTTTAATAGTCATACACAGTTGGTTCAGTAACGCTTTCTTCTCTGTTGCCGACTGTGCCTTCTCATATTGCTGAACGAAGTCACTGTACATCTTGTTATTCGCCAACCACTCCGCAAGCTCCTCGTAGGTGATGCGGATTGCCTCAGTGACGTCTGCATAGAGCTGATTTCCGTCGTCATCATAAGGGACCGGCTGCCATGCATCACACTGCAAGGCATATTGTAAGAAAAAGTTGTAGGTATCCAACTGAACTTGTGCGTATTCCTCATCGGTCAGATCTTCGTTTACATAAAATCCAGCCCCACTTGGTTTCATCACTGTTTGTGAAGACTTTTTGAATTGGAAGTATTCCCTGCTTCCGAACACATTCTCCTCTTCCAGTGTCCAAGCGACGGTACTATCAAGGTCTACTCCTTCTTCCTGCTCTGTTACGTAGGTGATTCTTCCTTCTAGGTAGTTAGGCCAATAAGGTTTGATCGCGTCGGCACTAGCCTGCGAGCCCTCCATGTTCAACAGGACTGTCACAATAGCCCTCTCAATCTCCTCCTGCATACCGATGCCGGACAATGCCACAGACGAGAATACAAACTCACTTGCCGAAATGGAAAGCTCTGTTTTTCCAAGCAGTCTTGCTCTCCATACCGCCGTCGTCAACATGTCCGCATTTATCTTAGCAGCTTCCGCCTTCGACAGAGAAGGGGTTACAGGCGTTGCCGTCGGGGTTGCCGTCGGAGCCTTCGTAGGCGCCGTTGTTGCCGTCGGGGCCTTCGTGAGCGCCGGGGTTGCCGTCGGGGCCTTCGTAGGCGCAGTCGTGGCCGTCGGGGCCTTCGTAGGTGCCGTTGTTGCCGTCGGGGCCTTCGTAGGCACCGTTGTCGGGGTTGTCGGTTTCTTGTCCTCTTCTCCACAGCCTGTACAGAGAAGTACCAACAACGCAACAATCAATATTCTTGCGATCTTCTTCATGTTAACCTCCACCAATACATTTTGATAAACTGATATACAATAGTATCATTATTGTTTATTCCATGATTATAATTCTTTTTCTCCGGGCAAGAAACCCTTCTCGGATATCAGCCCTTCTCCTTTTCTCACACGCCCTATTTTCGTCCGACTTGCATTATTTCGCCTCAAGATGCCGGACGAGGCATCTTGCGCACTCCTTGGCAACTTGTCGTGCTTGACAAGCCAGCTGAGTTGCAGTATAATTTCTTTAGGCATAACTCATTATGTAATTTTCACAGGAGGAGACCATGAGCACAAAGAATATCTGTATTCTCGTATCCGACTATCGCGACGAGTTGACAACGGGCTTTGTTATCGGAATCGAACAACAGGCCGCGAAGCTCGGCTATACGACGACCGCATTTTCCATGCTACAGCTGAGTGAGCGTTTTTTGAACTCAGAAGACGTTGTGTATCGCTTTGCGGACTTCAACAGCTATGCCGGAGTCATTCTCATCTCACGAAGCTTTTCTTCGCACATCGAACTGCTGAATGCTCTCGAACGTCGTCTGCAGAACGAGTGCAACGTACCGGTGATCTCCATAGGCAACTCGGGCTGCTTTGATGTTTCTCCCGATTTCAGTGCATACAATATTCTTGAGGAGCTGACCGATCATTTGATTGACACCCACGCCTGTCGCAAGATCTATTTTCTCGGGGGCGAGAAGGAGCTTAAGGAAGAGCTGTTCCACGGACAGCTTCATTCCCTTTCCAAGCACGGCATTGATGCTCCGGAGAGCTGGTTCCTGTACGGCGGCTATTGGACCCCCTGTGCAGAAAAGCTCGCACGCGATATCGCATTTGACGAAATCGAACGTCCCGACGCCGTTATGTGTGTGTCGGACGTGGTTGCCATGGCTCTGATCAAGTCGTTCTCCCGCTACGGAGTGCGCGTTCCCGAGGATGTCATTGTCACCGGCTTCGGCGGTCTCTCCTGTACCTCCAACAGTGCGCTCTCCGTCACAACCGCACCGACCGATACGCACTATTCGGGCAAATGCGCGGTCAACATGCTACATACACGCATCACAGGCGAAGAGCCCGCGGCTCCGCAGCCTCGTACCATTCGCCTGTTTACGGGCATCAGTTGCGGCTGCGGCGTGAAGAAGATGCCGGATGTACGCTTGCAGCTGGAGCAATTGGACAAGCACGACCTGGAGAAAATGCGTTTTCGCAACAGTCGCCTTGAGGAGCACCTGTATTCCGCCCGCAACCGTACCGAGCTTGTGAATGCCATTAAGAATCTTGTCTACTTGATTCCCGACCGCCGTACCCTTGGTGTGAATCTCACCGATTCCGCCGGCGGCTTGGCAGAGTGTATCTTTCTGTCGGGATCGGTTAACGCCAACAACCCGCTAACCTTTCCGGCAGCCCTGATCTATCCGATCGGACACCCGATACGCCCCATTCTCCATACGCATGTGCTTCCGCTCATCTTCAATCAGCACCTGTACGGATACCTGACCATCGGTTACGAAGCCCCTTGCGTTCCCGATCAATCCGCGCTTCAATTCGCCGCACGACTGTCGGTAGCGTTGATGATTCAAGCATTGCGGGCAGAAGAGCCCACGCAGTTGATTGCCCCGCGCCCTGTTGCAACGCCCTCCACAGAAGACGCGCTTCCCGAGCGTATCCCCGGCAACACCTCCTTCGTTGCCTCCAAGAACGGCATCATCAGTCGCCTTTCTCCCGAAAATATTTTGTTCTTTGAAGCAACCAATAAGAAGGTCTTCGCTACGACAAAGAACGGGGAATATGAAATCAAACAACGTCTATACGAAATCGAAGCCCTACTGAAGGAGCGCAATTTCTTACGTATCTCGAAGTCCACGATTGTGAATCTGGACAAGATCGTGAGCTATCGCCCTGACAGCGACCGTACGCTCGTGGTGTTTTTGTCCAACAAGCAGACGGTCCGCGTATCGCGCTCGTTTGTAGATGATTTTCGCAATGCATTCCATTAAACCTCTTTTTCTCATGGCGCACCTCTCAGGAGGTGCGTTTTTTACTTGTTTTTTATCCCTTCTCGCGATATACTAACGTCAAGAGTTCCAGATGCTCCAAATTTAAGAAACGGACGGTGATTTTTCTATGACAGAACAGAACCTTACCTTATTAACCGATTTTTACGAGCTTACAATGATGCAGGGTTATTTTGCCGAAGGCTACAATGACACTGTGATTTTCGATATGTTTTACCGCTCGAACCCTTCCGGCAACGGTTACGCGATTTGCTGTGGATTGGAGCAGGTGATCGACTACATTAAGAATTTGCATTTTAGTTATGAAGACATCGCGTACCTGCGAAGCCTCAACACCTTTGACGAAGCCTTTCTCGATTATCTTGCAAGCTTTCACTTTACCGGTAGCATCTATGCGATTCCCGAGGGAACCGTGGTATTCCCCATGGAGCCTCTCGTGAAGGTCATCGCTCCCGCAATGGAGGCGCAGCTTGTAGAGACGGCAATTTTGAATATTATCAACCATCAGAGCCTGATTGCCACAAAGGCGGCTCGTGTTTGCTACGCGGCCAAGGGAGAGCCCGTCATGGAGTTCGGACTGCGCCGTGCGCAAGGTCCCGATGCCGGTGTCTACGGTGCGCGGGCGGCGGTGATTGCCGGCTGTGCAGGCACAAGCAACGTGCTTGCAGCACAGATGTTCGGCGTTCCGGCTATGGGAACCCATGCACACAGCTGGATCATGAGCTTCGACGATGAGCTGACTGCCTTTCGTGCGTATGCAAAGCATTTTCCGAACAACATCACACTGCTTGTCGATACCTACGACACCTTGCGAAGCGGTGTTCCGAATGCGATTAAGGTGTTTGAGGAGCTCCGCGACGAGGGTCGCCTTCCGGAGCGGTTCGGCATCCGTCTGGACAGCGGAGACCTCGCGTATCTGTCGAAGCAGGCCTTCCAGATGCTGAACGAGGCCGGCTTCCCACAGGCGACCATCTGTGCTTCGAGCGACCTTGACGAGAATCTGATTGCTTCGCTGAAGAATCAGGGGGCTCGCATCAACACGTGGGGTGTCGGTACGAACCTGATTACCTCGAAGGATTGTCCGGCCTTTGGCGGTGTCTATAAGCTTGCGGCAGTGAAGCAAGGCGACACCTTCCTTCCGAAGATTAAGCTGAGCGAGAACCCGATTAAGATTACGAACCCCGGCAACAAAACCGTGTGGCGCATCTACGATAAGGAGACCGGCAAGCTCCGCGCCGATTTGATCGCCATGGCAAGCGAAACCTACGACGAGAACGCAACGCTGATGATCTTCGATCCGGTGGATACGTGGAAGAAGACCTATCTAAAGCCCGGTACCTATACGATGCGTGAGCTTCTTGTGCCGATCTTCGAAAACGGACTGTGTGTATACGAATCGCCCTCCGTACTCGAAATCAAGGAGTACTGCAGGAAGGAGCAGGAGACGCTTTGGGAGGAGTCGCGTCGTCTCGTGAACCCGCATCGCGTACACGTAGACCTTTCTCACGAGCTGTACCACACGAAGCATGGCCTTTTGGACGCCATCAACAGCAGAAGTCATATGGAAGAATAATCACCGAAAAAGCCAAGCCCCGAACAGGACTTGGCTTTCGTTTTTCTACAGATTTTCGTTTTTGATGACATCCATCGTATTGTCTCCGCGAAGCTTTCCGGTCGCGTACAGCATACTCGCAAATACGACGAGAAATACACTTCCCACGGCAATCGCCACCTTTGACCACGGTAGGAAAAAGGCGAAATCCACGCCGTTCGATACCCCCAGGTAGAGCAGATATGTGATTCCAAGCGCTACCGGAAGACCGTACATTAAGCCCTTCACACCGTAGAGCACACACTCATAGTTCATCATGCGTCGGAAGCCCTTCTGCGTCATTCCGACCGAACGCAGCATTGCAAATTCTCTTCGTCGGAGCAACACGTTCGTTGATACCGTGTTGAAGACATTTGCCATGGCAATCAAGGAGATGAGCACAATGAAGCCATAAGAGAACACATTGTTAATCACAATCAGTGCACGCTCGCTCTCCTGCTCTGCCGCGATGTTGGTCAAAGAGCTCGTCGATAGCCCCTTCTCGCCGAGCAATTGCACAAGCCCCTCATAAGCCTTGTCCTGCGAATCTACCGTCATATAGTAATAAAGGATGCTCTTCGGTTGTGTCTCCGTCGCTTCCTCCCCCTCCTCGACGGACGTATCCGCTGTCGGTGCTTGTCCCGTCAGCTCATGCAGCTTTTCATATCGCGAGTACGGGAACAACACCTGAAAACCGTCGATATAATGAATGCCGAGATGGGGCTCGTTCACCTTCGTATCAAATACAAACGTACCAAAGGGAAGCGTGCTTTCACCGTATGGCACCGAAATATCAACCGTTCCGTTGTCCTTGAGGCACGTCATTTCCTTCTTACGACCGTCCTCGGTCCAGATCATCTGCGTGTCAACGAACAGCACCTTTGGATTGTCCTCGCGGAAATATTCCTCGGGATTACGATTCAGCGAGCGGAGCAGCTCCCGATACGCATTGTCTTCAATGAAATACGCACTGCAACCGATGCTTGCACTCTCCGTGCTTTCGTCGCCACTCTGTGCAAGATATTCCTCGCTGAGCATTTGTCGCGGCACCTCTACATACACCATGCCGGAGCCGGAATATACAACCTCCTTCATTCCCTCGATGTCCAAAAGCTCCTTCTTGAGAAGCTCCGGACTTTCCTCTGCCGCAACACCTTCCACCCGAAACTCCATGTCATGCGCATATTCCCGTGCAAATGCATCCAAAGCCTTCTCCATATAATCGCACACGCTGCCGGCACTGATAAACAGCACGACACTCAGAAACAGCGAAAATACCGTCGCGCGATATTTTTTCTTGTTTCTGCGGAAGTTCTTATTTGCAAGCATTCCCTCAAATCCAAACACGCGGTACACCCATTTCGGCGAGCGTACCTGCTTTCCGCGAATCGCTATCTCCGTCGTCTGCCGAATGGACTCGATTGGATGGATTCGTACGGCTCTTCTTGCCGGAAGGTATGCCGACAGCATCACTGTCGCAAACGCCAGCAAGGCGGCAAGACCGAGAAAGGCAATCGGGACTCGGACAAGAAGCTTGACCTCATCTGAATTTCCGATCCGCGCAAACTGCTCTGCCGTGCAACGAAACGTCACCCAGATCCCCGCGACTCCCGCCGCGATGCCGAGCGGCACTCCGACCACACATAGGCACACACCTTCAAACAGCACGCTCTTCTTCAGCTGCTTCTTCGTCGCCCCTACCGAACCGAGCACGCCGAATTGCTTCCTTCGCTCACTGACCGAAATGGCAAATGCGTTGTAGATGAGCGATACCGAGCCGAAGATAATGATTCCGATCAATACCGAACCGATCGGCAGAAACATCGACCACAGAAGCTCCTCGTCAGTTGCCCCGCTGTAGCGCAACAGATCATAATGCTTCTCCGTGCTCCACTCCTTATGCTCACGAAAGAACTCATGAAGCTCTTTCCGGTGATGCATCTTCACATATGTCGTATACGTCTTCGCTCCGGTACCGTCCTGCAGGGTCAGTGCCGTGTAGCCGGGCGCTCCGTGAAATTCAAACCTCGGGCGCTCATAGAAGCCAACCACCGTATACGTGCGACACTCCGTCTCCGAGAAGGTCTCCTCGTCCATATACCAGTGCCACTGTCCGAGCCGCCCTCCGTCCATCCGACGTTCCCCGAGTGATAGCTCCAGCTTCTCACCGAGTGCGTAGCGCACCTCTCCGTTTACCGCAAGATGCACCGGCAACAGAAGCTCACTCGCATTTTCCGGCATGCGTCCCTGAACGACCTCAATCTCTAGAAATTCCTCTACCGCATCCGTCACCGCCGCCACGTAGAGATAGGGCTTGCTCTCGTTTGTCGAGGGAACCCTTGCGTACCCGAGACTCTGTAGCGTCGTAAATGCACTCACACGCTTCTCCCCGGAGAGTTCTCGAAGCTCCTCCTCGGTCATTTCCCTGATGCAGCCCTCCCATGCGCCCTCTGTCGCTACTGTCTCGCGCAAGAGGTAGTCCTGCATACTCGTCAGAATTACAATGACCGCGGTAATCATTGCGGTGGACAATACGATTCCGGCAATCGTCACAAGCGTTCGCATCTTGTTCTTCTTTAGGTACTCGCTTGTCACACGATACAATACCTTCTCTTTCATCGGCGAATCACCTCATCTCCGGTGATCTTGCCGTCCTCAATCGTCAGAATACGATCCGCCTGCAAAGCGATCTTTTCGTCGTGCGTAATCAATAAAACAGTCTGCTTCATCGCCTTGTTCGAAAACTTTAAGAGCTCCATAATCTCTTGGCTGTTCTTGGAGTCCAGATTTCCGGTTGGCTCGTCGGCAAGTACCACCATCGGCGAATTCATCAGCGCGCGGCCGATGGACACTCTTTGCTGCTGACCGCCCGAGAGCTGATTCGGCAGATGACGCTCGCGACCAACCAAGCCAAGCGTTTCCATAAGCATTTGCAAACGCTCCTCGTTGACCTCTCTCCCATCCAGAAGTACCGGAAGCGTAATATTCTCCGTCACATTCAATACGGGAATCAGATTGTAGAACTGATAGATCAATCCCACCTCTCTGCGACGAAAGATTGCCAGCTGCTCTTCGTTTCGCGCATAGACCTCCTGCCCGTTCATATAGACCTTTCCCGACGTCGGACGATCTACGCCGCCCAGAATGTGCAGTAGCGTCGACTTGCCCGACCCCGACGACCCGATAATCGCGACAAACTCTCCCTGCTCCACCGAAAAGGACACATCATCCAACGCGCGCACCTGCGTATCTCCCTTGCCGTATACCTTCGTCAGATGTTCCACTCGAAGCAATTCCATGATCGAATACCTCCCTTTTTCATTCTCTTCACTGTCTTCGAGTATACCTCGTTCAAATGACACGTCCGTGACGAGAAAATGACAATTTCGTCACATATCCCCTCGTCGTCATACGGTCGCCTTTTTGTAGAAGGTTGCGGTAAAGCGCGCGCCCTCTGCGCTATTTTCCGCTTGAAGAATGCCATTTTGCTCGACAACGATGCGTCTCGCAAGCGCCAAGCCGATTCCCACACTGTTCACCGATGAGTTCTTTCCCTTATAGAATCGCTCGAAGATGTGCGGTAGGTCCTCGGCCGCGATTCCTCCACCATTATCCGCAATGCTTACCTTGGTCCACAGCGCCGATTCTTCTGCTGCAATCGTCAGTCTTCCTCCCTCGGGTGTGTGCTCCATACAATTCTTCAGAATGTTCGAAAATGCCTCCGCCGTCCACGTATCGTCTCCCGCAAAGCCTACCTCTGCCGGCACGTGCATTTGCACCGAAATGCCCTTGAGCTCGAGCGGAACCCGTAGCGGCTCGAGCGCTCTCTCAAGACAATTCTTCACCGTTACCGGGCGGCAATCAAACAGAACCGTTCCCGCATCAAGCTTGGAAAGCTTCAACAGAGACTCTACAAGCCAATCAATGCGTTTTAGCAGTCCGCTCATTTCCCGTAGCTTTGCCTTTCGTTCTTCTTCGGTCAGCTCCTCGCTACGAAGCGTCACAAGCAATAGATTCAGAGAAGTCAGAGGCGTTCTCAGCTGGTGCGAAATGTCCGCCAGCGAATCCGCAAGAAGCTCCTTATCCTTCTGTGATTGTGCCGCGTTTTCTCGCAGGCGTACCGTCACCTTCCGCAACTCGCTTGCCAAAATCGCCAGCTCGCCTTCCTCAAAGTCAGAGAACTCCACATCCTCGACTCCGTATAGCACACGGTCAATTCGTCGGTTCAGCTCGGCAATTCTGCGCTCTGTTGCCCGTTCGGCACTGACCCAAAACAGAAAAAGCAGCAGATACCCGCTGCCGCAAAGCATGCCCGCGATCGGCGACAGAAGCGAGACACCCACCGTACACGCTACCGCCATCGCCACAAAAAGCACTCCGAAGAGTTTCCTTTTCTTCGTCATTCAACTATCCCTCCATACGATATCCGATTCCTCGCACGGTATGAATCAGCTCCGGCTTCTGCGGATCTGCCTCAATCTTCTCGCGCAGACGCTTAATATAGACCGTCAGCGTATTGTCGTTGACATAATCCCCGCCCATATCCCACATCTCCTCCAGCAACCGATTCCGCGAAAGCACCTGCCCGCGATGATTCAGGAAAAGCAAAAGCAAACGATACTCCAGTGCCGATAGAAACAATTCCTCTCCGTCTCTCCACGCCTGCGCCCGCTCTGTGTCCACGCGCAAGCCGCCGATTTCGTAGACCGAGGAGCTCTTCGCATAGCGACGCAGGCAGCTGCGAATGCGCGTCACGAGCTCTCTCGGGCGAAACGGTTTTGCAATGTAATCGTCCGCACCGAGCTCCAGCCCCGTCACAACGCTGTATTCATCCCCCGATGCCGTCAAAAAAATCACCGGCACACGATATTTCTGCCGAATCTCACGGCAAAAGGAAAACCCGTTCCCATCCGGCAACGACACATCCAACAAAATCAGTGCAAATGCTTCCTTCTCCAAAAGGAGTGATGCCTCCGAAAGACTCCCCGCATGACGAACCGAAAACCCTTCCGCCCTTAAGAATCCCACCAGATTCTCCGCAATGCTTCGATCGTCCTCTACCAGCAAAATCATTTCCATACGCTTCTATCTCCAAGTTTATATTTGATCCAATCAAGCAACCGCACCTTCTCTACGTTGTACGGATTCTTTGCAAAATTCACGTGGGATAATGCGGTCAGCTCCGAAAGCTCCTCTTCCGTCAGCCGCCCTTGCTCCTCCAGCTTCGCGTCGAGAGACCTCAGGGTTCTCAACCGCTCCTTGATCCCCTGCATACAGCCGAGTCGGTACGCCTCCTCCTTCGCATACGTCTTCACCTTTCGGTTCTCGATATAAGCATTTGCATTTGCCCGATTGCAACGAACGAGATAACAAAATGTCGAATTGGCCAAATAGACCAAATGCCTTAACAAAATAACGACAACGAACGCGAACAGCAAACCAAAGCCCCACAGACGCAGCTGTTCGTCGTAAATGCTTACACCGCCTTTCGCCAACCAAAGGAGGAACGGCAGTACACATGCGTAAACCGCAAGAAAAATGCAATTGTACACCAGGTGTTCTTTGTCCCGCTTCTTCTCCTCCTCCACCGCATAATAATTCGTTTGGTGCTCCGTAAGCTCGCGATTCAGCTTCTCCTCGGCAGCCTCCACGCGCGCCTTATGCAGCTGATAATCGAATTCGTCCCGTTCCTCCCGTGGCATGCTTGCAACGGGCTTGTGCACCTCTTTCGTAGCACCGCTTGTCATCTCCTCGTACTCTGCCAAATAACGATCCAAATCGTCCTCCATTTCAATCCCCCCTTCCTCAGTCGTTCACAGTATAGCACAAATGTGTTTATTCGTAAATGCACAGTTTCCACCGACCGTCCTCCTTGTCAGTGACCGTTTCCGTCGAAGGGACAGCCCCCTCCACAAGCCGTTCTTCTCTCAGCACCTCTCGTAGACAGGAGCAGACAGTTCATTTTCAGAAATTTCACACTTGACATTTCGTCCGAAAATCATTATTATCATGGTAACATGAATCGGCTTTGACGAGAACCAGTACGAAAGGGGCACGGCACAGAGAGGGATGCATTGGTGGGAGCATCCTGCGAAGAGCTTTCCGAACCTATTCTCCGAGCTCCGCGGCAAACCGCGGCGTATCAGGCGTTAACGAGTTGAGAGAATTGTTATGTATGACAATTAATTAGGGTGGTACCGCCGAACATTCGGTCCCTTGGCAGTAGACTTTGGTCTGTTCCCAAGGGCTTTTTTATTGCAAGTCGATGCATTTGTCGGCGCAGCTTTGTGCCAATGCGACTGCCGCAGCACAGCCCGAGGACAGCCACTCATTTTCAGGGAAATGCGCCCTCCCGAACACACATCACACGGCGCAGAAAGGACAGTTATGGCAGACAAATTTGTTGAATCCATTACCAGCATGGAAGAAGATTTCGCGCAATGGTATACCGACATTGTAAAGAAGGCGGAGCTGGTTGACTACAGTGGAATTAAAGGTTGTATGGTGATTCGTCCCGCGGGCTATGCCATTTGGGAGAACATCCAGAAGGAGCTTGATCGTCGTTTCAAGGAAACCGGTGTTGAGAACTGCTACCTTCCGATGTTCATTCCGGAGAGCTTGCTTAACAAGGAAAAGGATCACGTGCAGGGCTTTGCACCCGAGGTTGCTTGGGTAACGCACGGCGGCAGCGAACCGCTTCAGGAGCGTATGTGCGTGCGTCCCACGTCCGAGACGCTGTTCTGCGATTTTTATTCTCATATCATCCAATCCTATCGTGACCTCCCGAAGAACTACAACCAGTGGTGCTCGGTAGTACGCTGGGAGAAGACGACCCGCCCATTCCTTCGCTCTATGGAGTTCCTGTGGCAGGAGGGACACACCATCCACGCTACCGCTGAGGAAGCGCAGGAGAGAACGGAAATGATGCTGAATCTCTATGCAGACTTCTGCGAGGAGTTCTTGGCTATCCCGATGGTTCGCGGACGCAAGACCGACAAGGAGAAATTCGCAGGTGCGGAAGCAACCTACACCATCGAGGCTTTGATGCACGACGGCAAAGCACTCCAGTCCGGTACAAGCCACAATTTCGGTAACGGATTTGCCAAGGCATTTAATATTCAGTACACGGACAAGGAAAACAAATTGCAATATCCTCACCAGACCAGTTGGGGTATGACTACCCGTCTGATCGGTGCGGTGATCATGGTACACGGCGACAACTCCGGTCTCGTATTGCCTCCCTTGCTTGCTCCTACGCAGGTTTCCATTATCCCGATTCAGCAGAAGAAGGAAGGCGTCCTCGATAAGGCTTACGAGCTTCGCGACCGTCTCGGCGCATTCCGCGTGAAGGTAGACGACAGCGACAAGAGTCCCGGCTTCAAGTTCGCCGAGCAGGAGATGCGCGGTATTCCGGTACGTGTCGAAATCGGCCCGAAGGATCTTGCAAATAACCAAGCAGTCCTCGTACGCCGCGACACCAGAGAGAAGCTGGTCGTGTCCTTGGATGACATCGAGACTGCTATGGAAGAGCTTCTTGCGAAGATGCAGAAGGAAATGCTCGAGCGTGCCCGCGAGCATCGCGACGCTCACACCTACGTGGCAACCAACATGGACGAGATGAAGGACATCGCGGCAAATAAGCCCGGCTTCATCAAGGCAATGTGGTGCGGCGATGTATTCTGTGAAGAGAAGATCAAGGAAGAAGCCGGCGTAACGTCTCGTTGTATGCCATTTGCACAGGAGTGCTTAGATGACAACTGCGTCTACTGCGGCAAGAAGGCGAAGAGCATGGTATACTGGGGCAAGGCGTACTAAGGTACGCCCGCACGTGCAAGTGCGGTCACACCCCCATTGCAACACACAGGAAATCACTTAATTAAAAGGAGCTTGCGACGATATGCCGCAAGCTCTTTCACTTTGATAGAAAATCATTTTCTTTCCCAAATCATAAACAACCACCGTTATACCTCCTTTTTTCCTGTCGACCCTCAATCCCCTATTCCTTACCTCCACTCCTCCGGCACCGCATCCGCCAACGCGCGGATAACAACCAGCCCGAGCGGACCGAGCAGAAAGCCCGGCACTCCAAAGAGGCGCAGTCCGACATACATTGACAGTAAGGTGTAGATCGGTCGA
>JAZRZZ010000055.1:0-22703 GCA_045601665.1 Lachnospiraceae bacterium | reverse complement strand
CGCGACGGGGTTCTCGGGCGGTTTCCGTAACAAACGAGCACTCGCATTTTGCTTCGCAAATTGCTCGTTCGTTTGCACTCGGCAATGCAAAAAGAGCCCTGCTCTTGACTGCAAGCAGTCATAGCAGGGCTCTTTGCATTGCTCTCGTTTGTTTCGGATCTTACTTAAGGGTAACCTTAGCGCCTTCCTCTTCAAGCTTCTTCTTGATGTCCTCAGCCTCTTCCTTAGAAGCAGCTTCCTTGAGCATCTTAGGAGCGTTATCAACAACGTCCTTTGCTTCCTTAAGACCAAGACCGGTGATCTCACGTACAACCTTAATAACCTTAACCTTGTTCGGACCTACATCGGTAAGCTCTACATCGAACTCAGTCTTCTCTTCCTCAGCTGCTGCAGCAGCACCCGGAGCAGCAACTACAACACCTGCAGCTGCGCTTACGCCAAACTCTTCCTCACATGCCTTAACAAGCTCGTTCAACTCAAGAACGCTCATAGCCTTGATAGCATCAATAAATTCCTGATTCGTCATGATTCATTCCTCCATAAAAATTTGTAATCTGATATTCTTGTGTGGCTCTGCCACGCTCATGCCGCTATGCGGCGGTAACATGCAACATTATGCTGCTGCGGAATCCTTCTCTGCGATCTGCTTGAGAACGCGAGCAAGATTTGCAATAGGAGACTGCAAACTTCCAAGAAGCTTGGAAATAAGAACCTCTCTGGACGGGATCGTTGCAATAACATCGCATCCCTTTGCATCGTAGTAAGTTCCATCTACAACGCCGGCCTTGAACTCCAACTTATCTGCCGTCTTCATGCCCTCAGCAAGAATACGTGCGGGAGCGGTAGCATCCTCAAGACCGAAAGCAACTGCGGTAGGACCGTCAAGATGCTTGGAAAGCTCTTCATATACGGTACCTGCAAATACTCTCTTGAGATACGTGTTCTTGTATACCTTGTATACAACGCCACCCTCTCTCAGGGACTTACGAAGCTTGGTATCCTGTTCTACGGTCAATCCACGATAGTCAACCAACACAATTGCCTTGGAATCGGCAACGTACTTAGCGATCTCATCGAGAATCGGCTGCTTTAATTCAACCTTTGCCATCTGAGTAACCTCCTTATCAAATTATAACGCCGATGTGTCGGCACATTTGATAATCTATACCCTCGCAAATGCAAGAGAATTAAAAAACTGCCCTTCACCGAAATGAAAGGCAGCACAATGAACGTTTCAAATGAGCTGACATATCCTCGGTAGGCGACTACGCTTACGCCTTTCGGCACCTACTGTCTTCGGCAGTCACGTACTTTTATACCATAACCACACCGGTATGTCAAGCATTATTTTCGTTTATTTATCAACTATTTTATCAATTCATCCTTTGCGCCCTCAAACCGTCTCTTAACTCTACTGCTCTCTCCGTTTTACTAGCCAAGCAGTACATCCGACACCAGCATAACACAAAAGCCAACCAGCAGTGCATATGTTGCACCACGCTCGCTACCGTGCGCATGAGTCTCGGGAATCATCTCATCGCTGATTACATAGAGCATCGTTCCACCCGCAAATGCCAGTGCAAATGGCAGAATGACCGAAGCGATACTCACAACGGAATAGCCGAGCAGTGTCCCCACCACTTCCACCAAACCGGTCGCAAGTGCACACACAAAAGTTTTCTTCGGTGTAATCCCCGCAGCCAGCATCGGACCGATAATCACCATTCCCTCGGGGATATTCTGTAACGCAATGCCGCCTGCAATCATCAGTGCTTCCGACGTATTGCCGGAGCCGAAACCGACACCCGCCGCAATACCCTCGGGTAGATTATGAATCGCAATCGCCATAACAAACAAAAGTACCTTACTGAGCTTCGCATTTCCGTGGTGTTCCTCTCCGTCCACACCGACCAGCTTGTGCATATGCGGCACCAACTTGTCCATAAGATTTAGAAAGAACGCTCCTGCAAATATCCCCGCAACAGTCACCGCCAAACCGTACGTTCCACCATATTCAAGCGACGGCAGAATCAATCCAAGCACTGCCGCCGCCAGCATTACGCCTGCGGCAAATGCGAGCACAATATCACTGAATCGATGGGAAATCCTCTTAAACAAAAAACCGATAATCGCGCCGACTACAGTTGCACCGCCGACACCGATTGCAGTCAAAAGAACCATTTTCATAAGACCGCTCCTTTCGTACGTATCCGCATTACACTTTTTCTTTCTACCATTATAGCAGTATTCACCTCGAAAAGAAAGAAAAACCATTCCGAAAGCGATTTCGGAATGGTTCTATATGCTTCGGTTTGCACCTAGATGCTATAAAACAACTGCTTACACGAGCTTTGCAGTATTTACCTTTACGCCCGGACCCATCGTAGAAGTCAAGGTTACACTTCTAAGATACTGACCCTTTGCAGCTGCGGGCTTTGCCTTAATGATTGCACCCATCAATGCCTGGAAGTTGTCTGCGAGCTGTTCCTCGGTAAAGGAAGCCTTACCTACGGGAACGTGAATAATATTGGTTTTGTCAAGACGGTACTCAATCTTACCTGCCTTAATTTCGTTAACAGCCTTGGTTACATCCATGGTAACGGTACCTGCCTTCGGGTTCGGCATCAATCCCTTAGGACCAAGTACCCGACCGAGACGACCAACAACACCCATCATGTCGGGCGTAGCAACTACTACATCAAACTCAAACCAGCCATCCTTCTGGATTCTCGGAACGAGTTCCTCGCCACCTGCATAATCAGCACCTGCAGCAAGAGCCTCATCTACCTTCGGTCCCTTAGCAAATACCAATACGCGAACCTGCTTACCGGTTCCGTGAGGAAGAACTACCGCACCACGTACCTGCTGGTCAGCATGCCGACCGTCTACACCAAGACGAATGTGTGCTTCGATAGTCTCATCAAATTTTGCAACAGCGGACTTCTTTACAAGATCAACCGCCTCAGCAACATCGTACTGAACGCTTCTGTCGATTAACTTTGCAGCGTCCGTATATTTCTTTCCATGTTTCATATTCTTAACCTCCTAGTGGTAATGTCGGGAGATTGATATCCCTCCCACTCTTCTTAAATACAATCTTTGAATTAGTCTTCTACAACGATACCCATACTACGTGCGGTACCTGCGATCATGCTGATTGCAGCCTCAATGCTTGCTGCGTTCAAGTCGGGCATCTTCAGTTCGGCAATCTTCTGAACCTCTGCCTTCTTAATCGTAGCAACCTTGTTCTTGTTGGGAACACCGGAACCACTGTCAATCTTGCAAGCCTTCTTAAGAAGAACTGCTGCCGGAGGAGTCTTAGTAATGAAACTAAAGCTCTTGTCCTGATAAACCGTAATAACAACAGGAATAATAAGTCCTTCCTGTCCTGCGGTTCTTGCATTGAATTCCTTCGTAAACTGTACAATGTTTACACCATGCTGACCAAGCGCCGGTCCTACCGGAGGAGCGGGTGTTGCCTTTGCAGCCGGAATCTGTAATTTGATATAACCTGTTACTTTCTTTGCCATGTTAGCATACCTCCTAAAAATGTGGTGTTATCGGAAGATTTCCTCCCACTCATCGAAGCCCCTCCGTACGAAGAAGCTACGACAGCCTTGTTCGCTGCCTGTACGAACAATCTTAGTTTTCTACTTTTACTTCGTTAAATCCGATCTCTACCGGGGTCTCACGACCGAACATATCTACGTTAATAATCAACGTCTGCTTTCCGGTATTGATTGCCTGAATCACACCCTGGGTGTTGATCCAAGCACCGCTGATTACGGTTACGGTCTCACCCTCGACGAAATCAAGCTCGGTGCTCTCACGGTTAATTCCCATGTTGTACATCTCCTGCTCCGTCAACGGCACCGGCTTGGATCCGGGGCCGACGAAACCGGTGACTCCACGGGTATTACGTACCACATACCATGTATCATCATTCATGACCATGTTCAGCAGTACATAACCGGGAAACATCTTCTTCTGAACTCTCTTCTTGACACCGTTCTTCGTCTCAATAACATCCTGCATCGGAACGGACACCTCAAGAATCTGTTCTTGAAGATTGCGGTTCTCAATCGTCTTTTCGATATTTGCTTTTACTTTGTTCTCATACCCGGAATAGGTATGAACAACATACCACTGTGCTTCTGCCATATCGTCACCTTATCCTATAAAGCAATTAATTTCCCAAGGACAAACAAGATCCCCTCATCAACTAGGAAAATCATCGCTCCGAGAATCACAGTAATGACAACTACAGCAACGGACTCCTTCGCGAGAGTCTTCTTGTTCGGCCAAATAATCTTACGAAATTCGGCGCTCAAACCTTTGAACCAGCTTTGCTTAGCGGGCTTGTTTGCAGTTTCGCTCATAACTTGCCATCCTTTCTATCGCTTAGCGATTCCTACTTGGTTTCCTTGTGTAACGTATGCTGCTTGCAGAATCTACAGTACTTCTTGGTCTCCATCCTATCCGGATGGTTTTTCTTTTCCTTCGTCATGTTGTAATTACGCTGCTTGCATTCGGTACATGCCAATGTAATCTTTACTCGCACAACTTCCACCTCCGTTATAATTTTAGGCATAAAAAAAAGACCTCTTCCATAGCCTAATCAATATAGCACAAGACGTAATGAGAAGTCAACTGTTTTTTTTGTTTTCTTCTTTATTCTCGTTTTGTGTCAAAAACAAATGCCGATTCTTCGCTCGAACAGCGAAAAACCGGCATTTTCGCGACTTATTGACAGCCTAGGTATTTCATAAGAAATCGTCGCCACCACGGAAGCTTCTCGTAGGTTGCTCTACGAAGTCGTCGATAGTAGACATCGATTTTCTTTTTTTCCTCATCGCTCACTGTTTCTTGTGAAAATGCGGCCAACAGGGCACTTTCCACCGCCGAAGTGAGTTCGTATTCCGCATCCAGCACCGGAAGCTCCGGTTTCGCCCGCTCGCAATATTGCGAATCATTTTCCCAGTCCTCTTGCTTCACATCCCAATAAGGAAGCAGTCGATGAATGGCACGATAATATGCCAACACCGAAGCGTTGTTATCCTCACTGCGGAAGCTCAGCAATCGCTCCCCGCTTCGATATCGGTAGCGAAGGAATAAGACAACAGGCACAAGCACCACTACAACCACTAGCAAAATCGGCATCCACGGGATATCTCCCCCCTTCTTTCCCGCCCCGTCTGCCTCATTCGGTTTCTGCGACACTTCCGGAGTCAATGTCAATAGTGCCTCGGGAATGCCCGTAATCGGAACGGAGGGCTTCTGCGCATTGCCGTGCGTCGGAGTCGGCGTCCTATCCTTTCCCCCGGTGGAGGTCGGTGTGTTCCCCGTCTGTCCTCCTTGCGTCGGTTTGGTTGTAGGAGCAGTCGGTACTGTGGTTAGATAAGGAAAGAAGCTTTCCACCTCCATCCCCGTTGCATAACCGGGCGTAACATCAATCGGGTACCACCCGTAGTTCTCAATATAGACCTCCACCCATGCGTGCGCACAGGTGTCATCTACCATAATCCCTACATACTCCTGTTCTATATTCTCTTGTCTCCCGTTCGGATTGAGTCTTACGACCTCTGCGGTACCGTTCGAAGCTGCTCTGTCAATTGCACTTTTCCGCACCACATAGCCTTCTGCATAACGTGCGGGTATTCCCATGGCACGAAAAAGCATAACGCCTGCCGACGCAAAATGCATACAATAGCCGCGACGGCTCTTGAACAGGAAGTTCTCAATATAGTCCTCTCCCTCAGGCACTGCCCCCGGCGTTTTATCATATTGGCAACGCTCCAGCAGAAATGACAACACCTGTACTATGTCCTTCTGCACAT
The DNA here is from genome assembly GCA_045601665.1 of Lachnospiraceae bacterium. Lineage (GTDB taxonomy): Bacteria > Bacillota > Clostridia > Lachnospirales > Lachnospiraceae > ISDg. The sequence continues at coordinate 16,866 of JAZRZZ010000055.1, read as the reverse complement.
CTCCGGTGGACTGCATCAGTTCCTTTACACGCTTGCATTCCTCGGGAATATGAAGATAATACGAGCGCATCGCATTCTGATAGTAATTATCGTAGCGTTCAAACATCCCGATTTCCGCCATATCTCCATTAACCATCGCGTAACTCATCTCACTGGAGTCCGTAAAGGAAAAATGAAACGGCAACCCATATTCGTTGTATATGTATCCCCAAGTAATCGGTTCCTCCACGGATACGAAGTCCGGTTTCCAATAGCCGTTAATATCGCTAACACACCTTCCGGAATTCCCGGCACAATACGGTGCATATACATAGTTTGTGCTCGCCCCGATGTTTTCCACTATAATGTTTCCGTAATACTCTGAAAATCTACGTGTTTTCGTTACGCTAAAGCCGATATCCCAGTCCTTCAAAAAGAAACGGTATACCATATCATACGTGTATTGCGCAATCGGACGTTCGTATCCGAAGTTGTCCATAAACGTATGAAAGGAACCCTCCGCATCTCCCGAAAATTCGGTCCATCGCCTTCCGGTATATACACTTCCGACAAACCCGCGCAGATACGTCTGCGGAGCATTTTTCGGAAGAACCACATACAAATGATCCTCTCCTTTCGATGTGATTCCGTCGGTATCCCTTCCCAGATAACCACCCGCCATGCCCATGGTGACAAACTGATCCAGCCCCACATAATCCGGAGGATTTTCTATCTCCGGCGCATCCTCTCCGTTAATCCACTCATTGATCTTATCTCGGAACTGCGTGCGGTAGTCCTTTGCAACAACCTCGTCACGAAAATAATTCTCTCGGAAAACACTCTTTGAAAGAAGTGCCAACACCAAAATCACTCCTGCCGCCACCAGCACATAGGCATGCTTCTTTTCGGAACGCATAAAAGCGTGCGACTCCGAAAAAACCAATAAAAACACGAAGCCGGCATACGCAATCACATATCCATCCGAGGCAAAGCAATCACATATCACTCCGACAAACATGCACACCAAGGAAATCAATAGCCACGGAGTGCGCAGCTTTGCATGCATAAGCGCCAGCACGAGCAACAATCCAAGCACCTGTGCGAGAACAAAGAAAAACCAAAAGGTGTCCACATCCACAGAGCGATCGTAATCAACCATACTCCAACACTCGTCGAAGTATACATTCACCCCTCTCAGCAGATGGTTCCACATGATTCTTATCCCGTTCAAAATCTCCGGGAAGAATTTCTTCGTCTCCAAAGCGACCAAAATACACATTCCAAGAAAACAAGTCTTTCGATAGCGCGGAAGCCAAGGAATGCCTGCAATCGCCAATGCCACACAAGCCGATGCCAATACAAACCGATCCGGTAGAGACTCCCCAAACATAGAAGCGAATCCACCGATTACAATAAAATTTCCTGCGAAGAGTAACATCGCAGTGACAAGATATCCCCACGGTGAAAAACGTCGTCCTTTCGCCGGCTGCTCATCAAAAACCATTCTATACTTCATGCCTTCGCCCCCTCTCCGACGCTCTTCAAGGCAGTCTCAACATGATCTACTGGAATATGCTTATGAAAAATGCCGGGCAAGGCATCCTTCGTGTTCTTATCGAACGTCCCACCGATTTGGCAGTACATGCACATTGCCCCGGAAGACAACATGCGAAGCCACTCTCTGCTCTTCTCCGAGCAATGATAGGCGATATAAAACAAGTTGGCATAACGTTCATTTTCCGAACCACTAAAATAATTCATAAGCACACGATCCTGTTCCGTCTTCCCGGCGATTCCAAACAAAAGATCCATTGCCGCATATAAGTCCTCATCACCTTCTACGGAAACCCTTCGATTCTCTTTGTAATTCCCGTCATACCAAACGATATAATGAACCCGTTCCTGTGACAACAGATAACGCGACAGTGAAAACACCGTCTCCATCATTGCATCGTAAGCCTGTATGGGCTTCTCCTTTGTACCATTTGACAAATCCACAAAAATCGCCGTGCCGACTCGAATCGGAAGTCCGAGCTCCTTAACAATCAATTTGTCCTGTGTCACCGTAAGATTCCAGTGTACTCGGTTGAGCTTATCCCCCGGTCGATACTCACGCACACCGAAAACCTCTGCAGGATCGTCTCCGGGGCGTTCCGTCGAATACCGATCGCTCTCCATATCGTATACGGATTGGCGTTCCTCCGGCAACCAAGCAACCGCGTGTCCTGCCGGATACACATTGCATGCATACGCTTGCTTCTTCCACACCCCTTTGACGCGAAAAAGCTTCATCGGATCGTACACCCACACCCGATTCACCGAAAGCTCGATTCGACCACAGTGCTTCGGCGTGAGGTACACTTCCTCCGTACGTCGCTCTTCTCCCGCAAGGGCAATCTGAAACTTTTCCTTTGTCACCGATCGAAAATACACATCACATAACGCAATGCGAAAACAAACGATGCCCGTAGGAAAATGACTGTGATTCACGAATTGCAAACGAAATGCCGTTATCTCGTTTTTCTTTGCAATCACACTGCTTCCGAGCAGCTCCACCTGTACCTTTTTTCGAAGCACAAGGACATAGCACAAGCTCAAGAGCGGCACAAACAAAGCAAACACCGTCAATACCCCAAGGGCATAGTTATCGTACATAATCGATAAATAAATCAAAAGAATCCAAAAAATCACATAGACTACTCGACGTCGCCACATTGCATTTTCCCCATCACACGTTACTTTTACGGCACAGGTCTGTATTTATGCCTTCTTTCCCGTCAGCCGCGGAGGCGTAACGCTACGTAGCACTTCTTCCGCCACACGCACTGTCGTAATCTTGTTCACCTTTGCCATCGGTGTCAACAACATACGATGCGCCACCGTACATACGAACACCTCTGATATATCCTGCGGAAGCAAGTAATTTCGCCCATTCAGGAATGCGTTCGCCTTTGCCATCGAAATCAGTGCAAGAGATCCTCGCGGACTCACACCGACGGAGATAAACTCATTCATTCGCGTGAGACGAACCAGTGCTGTTATGTACGAATAGATCTGATCATGTACATACACCGCCTGTACCTCCTTCTGTAGATGCAACAGCTCTTCACAACCAAGCACCTTCGCCACATCATCCATTGGATTGGAGCCGCGACGGTCCTTCATCATAGCAATCTCTGCCTCGGTATTGGGATAACCGATGGAGAGGCGTACCATAAATCGATCCAGCTGAGAATCGGGAAGCATTTGCGTTCCTGCCGAGCCAAGCGGATTCTGCGTCGCAATCACATGAAACGGTTGCGGCACCTCGCGCGTCACTCCTTCTACGGTTACGGTACCCTCCTCCATAACCTCCAAAAGGGCAGATTGCGTCTTCGAGGAAGTTCGGTTAATCTCATCCGCCAAATAAAGATTGCACATGACGTTGCCGGGCTTGTACACCTGCGTATTCGTCGTTTTGTCGTAAATGCAAAAGCCGACCACATCAGACGGCATGACATCCGGAGTAAACTGCGTACGCTTGTACGACATATCCAAAGTTCTCGAAAATGCCAAAGCAAGCGTTGTCTTGCCGACTCCCGGTACGTCCTCCAGCAGAATGTGTCCTCCCGCAAGAATTGCTGTCAATACCTTTCTTACAATGTCTTGCTTTCCTACCAACACACGGTTTACCTCTCCCTCGGCTAACGCAAGTGTTTCTTCCATACTCATTTTCACTTCCCCCTTATCTTGTTTCTCGCTACTGTTGCTGAAGCACCGAAAAATATGCTTTCTTCGGCTTCAAATTGTCGTCCAACAGCAACGGATCCTGCGAATTTCTCCACGAACGAGAATCATTGATTCCCCAGATTGTCACACTGGTTAGGTCAATTGTCTTAATCAAATCACCACTCACCAGATTCTTGAAAATATCCTCCAACACCCGTGCCTGACGCTCCCACCCGGCTTCGTTCGGTTGTGTTGTAATATCCAGTTCCGTAATCTGTACCTCGAACCCACCGTTCGAGAAAAACTTCACTGCCTGCAGATACTGCGACGCCGACGGATAACCGACATCCAGATGACTCTGCATTCCGATTCCATCAATCAAGCCCTTCTCTTGTAACGTCTTCGCCATAAGAAAGATGTTGTTCATCTTCGTCGGAATGTAGCAATTGAAGTCGTTATAGAACAGTTTGGTGCCCTCGGAAGCATACTTCCGCGCGAAGACAAATGCTTGCTCGATGTAGTCCTTCCCTACAATCTGAAGCCACTGACAATCACGAAGCTTGTCGCCGTTGTCGGAATACGCCTCATTTACCACATCCCATGCGTAGAACATCCCGGGATAGTTTGTTTCACAATACTCAAGCACCTGCCTTATGTAACTCTCCATACGCTTCAACATCTCCTCGCGACCGACGTACGGCTTCGAGGTGTGAAAGCCCTCACGATAGAACCAATCGGGAGTCTGACTGTACCATACAAGCACATGCCCGCGCATTGCGAAATTGTTCTCGTACGCCCAGTCGAGAATTGTCTTTGTACTCTTCGGGAATATAACCGTAACTTCGCCTTTCGCGACACAAAGCTGTTGATTCAAAAGCGCTTCGGGCTTCATCTCATTCTCACAGGTCAAGCTATTGAACTGCTCAAGTAGCAGTGATACAATTGTCGGATTGCTAAGGTAAGATCCCGCGACACACGTGCCTACATAAAAATTGTCCTTGTACCGCTCACTCAAGCGTGTGCCGAGGACACTTTGTGCCTCACGTACCGGATACGTCTCCGGTGTCGGTGTCGGCGTAAGTGTCGGAGTCGCCTCCTCCTGCGCCTCTGTCGGCGTCGGGGTTGCCTCCGATATAGGCTCTTCTTCGTCTTTTGTCATTACACTGTAGATGCTGATTCCCACGATTAGGATAATTACAACCGCCGCTACAATTGCCACCAGCTTCGCGGCACCGGAATTATTGTTTCTCATACTCAAAAACCTTTCTGTCGTCCTGTTCTATGCGAAAAATCACATTACTCGATAGTATAGCAAAGATCTCAACGCTTTGCTAGTATTCTTCCGCAAATTTCACGATTCGTACACAATCGCATTCCCCCAATCTCCATGAGGGATCTCCGTCGGTGCATCTGTCTTGCACCAGCTATTGTACACAAATCTTCTTTTCATCGCAAGGAATCCTAGCATTTTTAACAAATATTAATATTTCCGTAATACATGCTCCCTGCTCACACGCAAAAAGCAGAGAACCGTCTCCGATTCTCTGCTTTGCTTGCTTTTGTTAACTTTTTTTACAAGTCACCGACTTGATCGCTATCCCCGAAATCGATCGAGGTTGTGATCACATCCTCTGCTTCAAATGCAACAATCTCAACGATTGGTTGCTCATACCACTGCTTCATAAGCTTCCTCCTGTCAACTGAATAAATTTCTCCACGTTATTCCGCAACGCTCAAGCCCTCATGCTCATCACTCATAACGAATGTATATCTACCCCAGTACACATCGGTAATCGTGGGGTCCTGATACTTGTAGTACGTCGTAAGATACAACGGCTTGTTTGCATACTCTGCAGGCAATATGAATCTGTGCAATACCATTCCGCGGTAATCCTCAAGATAACGATCATCCTCAAAAAGCTCAGCATAGTTCTTGAAAGAAGAGTACTTCTCCGTATACTCTCCAAACGAACCGAAGGTTTGAATCACTTCATCCTCTGCAGAATTTACATCCGTATTGAAGGTATATGTGAAGATCGGATTCACATCATAGCCTTCCAAGGAAATCACCCATTCAATCTGGGTAACGCCCTTCGGTGCACCGGTCATCAACGAAAGGAAATAGAACTTCTCGGTCAAATCATTGCAACCGAGCTTTGCAACATTGTACTTTCCGAACTTCGTAAATGCATTGTTCCATCCCAAGCACAACTCCATAGTACTCTTCGACAATTCGTACTTTCCGTTGGCAAAAATCATATTGCTTGCCCACTTCGGTCTCTTGTGATGTGCCTCATCCAACATTACCTTTGCAACCAGCTCCACATCCCTTGCAGGTACAATATAATCATCCTGTCCCTGCTCGTAAATTGCTCCGGTCTCTCTGTCTACCCAGAAGATCTTGTAGGCAGGGGATACCGTTGTCATATCCTCCTCCGCAATCGTAGGCATATTGTCAATGTTCGTTCCTGCAAGACGATTGAGACCGTTAAAGCCCGTAAGATACTCATTCGTCTTCTCAATTTCCTTACCGTTTGTATCTACAATGTAGAACCGCGTATTGTACTCACGCTTCAATGCAATGTGATAGGTTGCTACACCATCCTCGTTTGTCACTTCGACACCCTTATATTCGGAGTAGCCGGGAACGGCAGCATAGGTAAGACCGTTCTTCGTATAGTCAATCACCTTGCCGTTCGCATCCAGTACCGGAAGCTCCAGCTTCAGCTTCTGGTCTGCGGTCACAACCGCATCATAACCATCCACCTTCGTACTGCTCAATACATCCGCCGACGTATCTACAGAGGACGTTCCACCATTCGTTCCGCCAAGTGTTACCATTATACTATCCGGGCGCTTCGATGCATTTCCGCCGTCAACAAAGGTCACGTCCACATTCACCTTCGTCACAAGCTTTGCAACCAAATATACATTCGAATCGGTAAACGTATAGGTGCTTCCCGCAGGAATCGTTCCAAGGTATGTCATTCCCTTGTATGTATCCTTCTTCAGAAGATCCGCACCCTCCGTTGCACCGTAGATGTCCTTGCCATCCTTGTAAGCTTCCCATACAAGCGTGTAGTCCTCCTCATTATAAGGTGCTACATTTGCCAATCCGGAAAATGCCTTCTTGTTCAACACATTCAGCACATCCTTCGCATCATAGGCTTCCTCCAAGCCGGTCGATACCGAAGGCGCCTTAAATACCTTCGAAGGAAGCTCTTGATAATTGCCGTTGGTATCAAGATATACGTAATGTGCGGTATACTTTACCACCTTATCCGCTTTATCAATGTAAGAATCGGGCATAGTAAATGCTGCCTTATCCTGCTGTACATCTACATGTACGGTAGTACCAATCAGCTGACCGTAGGTATGTCCGCTACCTCCGGTGATGATAGCATTCGGAGCAAGCACATTTCCCTTCACCTGCTTCTTGAAATTCACTTCCCTCGCTTCATAGAAGTTAAAGAGAAGATGCGTCTTTGCTTCCAAAACACCCTCTACCGCATTGGAGGTTCCAAGTGCGATTCGATCTGCCTCTTCTGCCTTCTCCGGGTCATCGAAGAAATGCATATACACACCACCGGCTACGAAATACTCAATCTTCTCTCCGGGCACGTTGATTACCGCGTAAGAGCCTCTCGGGACATAAATGTGAAGCTCTGTCATCTTCGCTTCACTCCACTGCTCTTCGGTAAAGCGGAATACGTTCAGATGCTTATTGTAGCCAATCAGGCTCCAGGTCTTCGCTACATTCTTCACGACACCCGTATTTGCCTGAAGCTTAGAAAGCTCTTCGCTCTTCGCACGCAGTGCATCAAATTCCGCAGCGAAATCAATAATTCCATCGCTCGTTGCCACTGCCATTCCGGCCGTCTGCTCATCCAGCTTTCCGATTCCGGTCGAAACAACCACACGCCAATTGGAGCGAGCGCGTGCCGCTACCGGCTGAACACCTTGAAGCACCTTGCCATTATTCTCACAAATGATAATGGCACGGCCGTCTGCCTCACTGCCGTTTGAATTTCTTCCGCCAAACGTATAGGAACGTCCGGAATTGTTCAGTACTGTCGGAGCCGCAATACGACCCTCGATATCTGCCACGTTCGTTGCCGTTGCGCGATTCGCAACGTCAATCGTATCTTCTGCAAATACTGCAAACAATGCTGCAGTTCCGAGATAGTACTCTACCTTATTCCCATTGGAATCGTAGTCAACGCCGATGAGCGACTGAATCTCGTCTACCGTGTCCTCGTTAACAGCCACAACCGGAATCTCGTATGTCTTTGATCCGTTGTACACGTCAGTCACCTGAATCGTTCTGGATGCACTGGTACCACCAAATGCAACTCCCGCCGTCGTCTTATTCAATTCGGTTGTGTCTGCGTTCCCTCCAAAGGACCCCACAGCCCCAGCAACCAGTGCCATGCTCATTGCAATCCCTGCAATACCCGCAAGCACTTTTTTGGATATGCTCTTCATATATCCTCCTCCATGCTTCATATAAACCTATGTACCCTTTCCCGTACCTACGCTGTCATCTGTATACACCTCGTCATGTACGAAAAATCACTACTACATATCATATAGCATAGATTCGTTCACACGTCAACACTTTTTTGACGTGCTATTTTGCACCAAACACCGATTTTTTTATATCATATTGTGCAATCATTGCGAAACAGAAAAAGATAGTACATAAATGCACAAGATAAAACATCCTTTTTTGTCATTTCTTGCGCTCAAAAAATTATAAATCCATAATTTTTTCACAATGTTTTTTTCTTTCCTCTGACCACTCTCAGAGCAACACCTCCGGCAACCGCAGCTACCGCACATATCAACACCACAATGCTCCAACCAGGAATCCCCTCTGTTTCAGCCCTCTCTACATTTTCGTCTGTCGCCTCTGTCACCGCATCCAGGTTATAATACACATAACGATGCTCATACTTCTTTGCGTACTGCTCTGCCACACTTCCTTCGACGCACTCCACCACCAGATCTTCCGAGCATAAGTAAAATGCATCATGTCCGATAAACGTAACCGTGCTCGGAATACGAATCCGTCTCAGACTCTCGCATTCAACAAAAGCGTGTGCTCCGATTGACGTTACCCCCTCCGGAATCTCCATTTCTTCAAGACGTTTGCAACGTGCAAAAGCATCGACGGAAATCGCCTTCAAGCCCTTGTTCAACTCCACCTCGCGAAGAAACTCGCATCCCTGAAACGCATCCTCCCCAATTCGTTCTATTGTCACCGGCAGCTCGATCTTCACGACATAGTGCTTATTCGAAAAAGCACCATCATCGATCTTAACCACGGTCTTTGTATCCATTCTCATCGGAATAGAAACCTTCTCACCGCGGTCAATATCCTCTTCCGACAGTTCTCCGTCTTCCGCCCTCCGGTTCCAAGCCCTCTTTGCATCGACGTCGTTATAACTTGTAATCGTTACCATCCCCTCTTCCGACACGGTGTATCCATAATTCCCCTTTGTGCCGTACTCTATGTGTTCCCCGGCAACGGCGACCGACAAGGCATGCAACATACCGAAAACCGCCAACACAAATACCGAAATTCGCTTCTTCATCTCTTTTTCCTCTCTTTGCATTTACTCAAATAACGCAATTTGTACCACAATGCTGTTATCGTTCTAACCAAAACACACCGCAGGCGAACAAAAGGTTTCAAAAAATTTATGAATTTCTTTTTTATCAAAACATAGCGGTGAATACTCGAAGAGATCGACGTACGGTTTCGCGGCAGCGAAACAATCTATTCTCTTATTTTTCAATAATTTTTTATCGTTATTCGATAAATAATGCTTGAAAAATGATAAAAGGTATGATACACTCATGGCAACAATTACAGAAGGAGAGGTTTTGCTATGAAGAACAAATCTACAATTTACACATCATCGATGATAAAAGTCATGTATGGTCTTCTTGTGGTATGTTGTATATTCGCCCCTTATCTAGCGGAGCTCTATGATCAGTTGTTTGTTTCCATGGGAGAGCCTTCGGTCTATGTTCCACTGCTTGTAACACTATACTGTGCTGTTCCACCGGCTTTTGCGGCGCTCCTATGTCTTGATAAGTTGTTGTCGAACATCACAAAGGAGCAGTCGTTTGTCCATAAAAATGTGGCGCTTCTTCGTATTATTTCTTATTGCTGTTTTGTCGAGGGTCTGGTTTTCATCTATTTTACAATGCTAAAACCCTTCGCATGCATCATTGTAGTCTCCTGTGCTTTTATGGGTCTTATCTTACGGGTAATCATGAACGTTTTCGAATGCGCGTTGGTGCTTCGTGAAGAAAACGACTTTACCATTTGAGAGGTGCGACATGAACATTGTAATCAATCTCGATGTAATGATGGCTCGACGAAAAATTTCGTCCAATGAGCTTGCCGAACGAATCGGAATCACCGCCGCAAACCTATCTGTTTTAAAGACCGGTAAGGCAAAGGCAATTCGCTTTTCCACACTGGAGAAGCTCTGCGAAGTGTTGGACTGCCAACCGGGAGATATTCTTGCCTATGAGCCGAACGTCACGTCCCATAAAGAACCGCTCTCACCGCACAGTGAGGAAGAAGCCTAGCATTTCACACCTTGAGACATTCACATCCTAGGATACATATCTTTTATAAAAGGAGCTCATTTTTATGAAAAAACAGTTTCGAATTCTGATCATTCTCGGTGCTATACTGATTTTATTTTTTTGCTTTTGTATCTATGCGGCAATTGATTACGACGCTCATGTGCCGAAGATTACACCATACGCAGAACCCGTCAAGATCACAACCAACAAGAAAGTAGCGCCCGCAGATTTGGCTCTCATTGAAGGAACTGGCGATTTCGCCTTCTCGATTGCGGCACAATGGGAGGATGGAACAGACGACGGCATCTTCATTTCCGAGGATGAGCCTTATTTTATCGTTATCAAGGGAAACGGAACACTGATTGCAACCGTTCACGCCACCGGTTACGAAACAAGGACTTGCGAGGTCCGATGCATTGTCTCCCCAAACGAATAGGCTATCCGTAGCCGGCCTTTCATTGGCTCCACCGAAGACAAACACCTTACGCTCTTCACCGAAGAATAAAAAGAGAACGCCAAATCGTCCTATTGACATGTGTTTTCATATCCGATACAATAATAGTGACCAAACGGTCACTATGCTTATAATGTAGGGGTTACAATGGAAAATACGACAAAAAGCAGAATCTTAGATGAGGCACTTGTAATGTTTGCCGAAAACGGTTATAAAGGAACCAATCTGCGCGACCTTGCTGCACGCCTTAATTTAAGCAAATCCGCGTTATATAAACACTATAACAGCAAAGAAGATATATGGCACTCACTGCTTGACAGAATGGAAGCATATTATGCAGAACATTTTGGCTCGGAAAGTAATCTGCCACCACAGCCGACATCCTGTGAGGAATTGCTTACACTTACTATGCAAATGATTCGTTTTACCGTAAACGACACGAAAATAAAGCTTACACGAAGGCTTTTATTAACCGAACAATTTCACGATGCGCGTATAAAAAAGTTGGCAACAAAGCATTTCCTTGAAGGTACACACACCCTCTTTGCAATAATTTTTGAAAAGATGATGTCCGACGGACTTCTCAAAAAAGGGGATCCCGAAATGATCAGTTTCATTTATACCTCACCTATTACATCTCTTATCCATCTTTGTGACAGAGAACCCGAACATCAAGAGCAAATTTTTGAGCGAATCGAAAGCTTTGCAAAGCACTTTATTTCTGTTTATGCCGAGAAATAAGTTCTGTAAAAGGAGGTTTTTATGGATTACGAAGTTTATATGCACGGACAGATATTAGGGACGCATTCCTTTTTGTTAAGGGGAGATTTCCTGAAGCCAGATGAATATTCAGAAATCAAAGCAAAATATTTTTTGCCCGGAGGAGAAACGGGTACTGCAGCAACTGTGCTGGCTTCGCTTGGTGCGAATGTAAAGATTGACGGCACACACATCGGTACGGAAGTAGCTCCTCTCTTAAAAGAGTTTTTCAAGGATAAATCAGTGGATTTATCCTCTCTTAATTTTGACCCCGATTACGAGGGTCTAATGGATTATGTTGTTATAGCCGGGTTGGTGCGTTCTCCTATGGGTGTATTTCAATCGCTGTATGAACAGGGAGCAAAAAAACGTTGGAATGAGCCAAAGGAAGAAGATATCGCAGGCTGTAAGGTTGCGGCAATCGACCCGTTTTTCCTGGAGGAAACACAGACTGCCGCAGAACTGTGCGTAAAGCACGGCAAACCTTATGTTATAATAGACAGCTGTCACGACACTTTTCTTCATCGGCATTGTGCCATCAATGTGGTTTCCAAGGAATGTACCAATTCCAAACAGTATAGAAACAAAAGCATAGAAGAAATTTTTGAACTTTTAACAGCAAATACCGACGGTCTTGTAATTATCACCCGCGGTGAAAAGGAGCTGCTGTATGGAAGAAAAGGTCATCCAATGAAGAAAGTGAAACCATTCACGGTTGAGGTTAAAAGTACACTAGGTGCAGGGGACACATTTAAAGCCGGTTGCATTTACGGCTTGCTTCATACTATGCCTGACGATGAGTTAGTACGTTTTGCAAGCGCCTGTTCCGCAATTGCGATTTCCAGATTCCCCTTGCCACTGAATCCACCGACTTTGGAAGAGGTGGAAAGCTTGCTTGACGACAGGAGGACAAAAAGATGAACGACAGATATTCCGACATAAAGAACCGGATACTTACTATTGCCAAGGCAGACAAAGGGGTCAAAGCCATTATTGCCATCGGCTCATCGACCAGAAGCGAACTGACAGCCGACGATTACTCCGATCTCGATCTGCTGATTGCTGCCGATGACACCGAAAGCTGGTTGTACGGAAACATTCCCGAACAGCTCGGAACTATTCAGATTTCCTTTATCGAGCCTACACTCGGCGGTGCACAAGAACGAAGACTATTGTACGAAAATGCCCTCGATGTGGATATGATCGTATTTACCCCCGAACAATTAACAAGCGCAATTCAGGAAGGAGTAGCCACTTTGGTGTGCAATAGAGGATATTCCGTGCTGTATGACACAATGGATTTCAAACGTCTATTAGCCGAAAATGTGAGCTGCGAAATAAAGCATACCGGCTTGACAGAACCCGAATACATAAATATGGTAAACGATTTCTGCTTTCATACCGTATGGGCATCCAAAAAGATCCTCCGCGGTGAATTATGGACAGCAAAGATGTGCATAGATGCATATCTCAAGAATCATCTCTTGAAAATGATCGAAATGTACTCCGTATGTAAGTACAATTCGGATGTATGGCACAACGGAAGATTTCTTGACAGGTGGGCTGACGACAAGATAAAAGAGTCTTTGACCAAATGCTTTGCCCATTATGATAAAAAAGAAATGATATCTGCATTATTCGAAACAAAGGATCTGTTTGTGCAGTTAGCAAAGACAACGGCAGAGATAATCGACTATCATTACCCCGAAACCGCAGTAAATTATGCCGATTGCGTATTATCCGAGTATTTTAGCAGATGATCCGATCGGCGAATCGGAATACATCATTATATTTATCATTTACTGTTCAAGCTTATTTTTGATTTACGGTCACCAAACGAATGGGATCAATCGATATTTGACTTTCTGCTTATACTCGCGATAACCGTCCAGTTCCTTTTCAAGAAACGCTTCTTCATGTTTGATTCTTTTGGCAATGATAAAGGGATAAGCAAGAAAAATCAAAAACGAATATACGGAACCCAACACAATCGGCATCGAAAGAAACAAAAGCAACGTCGCACTATACATTGGATGTCTTACTATGCCATATAGACCTGTGTCGATCACTTTTTGATCTTCTTGTACTTCAATCGTTCGGCTAAGGTATGTATTTTCTCTTAATACCTCTGCATAGAGGCCATATGCAACAAGAAACACTACCGCGGCAATAATTACGACAATTTTGGGCAGGGTGTACCAACCGAATCGGAAGCCAAGACCGGCAATGATGAACCCCGCCAAAAACATGAGTCCGCTCAATTTAATAACCAGAGCCTGTTCTTGCTGCTTTTCCTTTGCGTTCAGTCGCCTTATTAATAGGTCGGGATTTTTGAGCATCATTACAATTCCCGCGATAAACATCGGCACAAATAAAATGCCCATAAACAGCCACCCATAAGCAAATGAAAAGGTGCCCGCCGGCAGGAATATCAACACTCCCACCAGAACAATACCAAATAAAAATTTTGTTATTGCTTGAATGAATAATTTGATTGTCATAGTAGTTCTCCGTGAAAATTTGTATTAATGGCTTTGCTTTATTATATCACATCTTGGAGAGCCTGTTTTGTAGTCCTAATGAATTTAGCTAGGGAAGCGTGATTCTTCGTACAAAGGCGATAATAAGCAGACTTGCCATTGTAAGAAGATAACATGCGGCTATCGGAAGAAGGATGCACAACAATAAGAATAAAATCTCTAATATCCACTGGACATCAACAATGTTGAACAAGCCCCAAAGTAATATACCACACGAAACCAAAACAGACGGAACACCTAAAATATTAAACCATTTTCTTGCAAGCTTTATCCTATCGCTATCTCTGTATTTATTGATGATAGCCGCTATGTAAATGCTCTGATACAAAAGCGACACCTCGATTTTAATAGGAGATAACCCTCGCATAAGCCACATCATCTCCTCTATCATCGTAGGCATGCCCTTATATGGATCGCTGACCGAAATACTGATAACCGCCCATACCCACACAAAAATGTAAGGCACAAACATTATAAAAAAGATTATTAGAAGTATTATCTGAAGCGGTGTTTTTCTGCCCATAAAATGATCCCCCGTATTCGCTACGGAAGATAATTTTTTACGTACAACAGTGATAATAAACAGACTTGCCCTTGTAAGAAGATAACATGCGGCTATCGGCAGGATGATACACAACAATAAGTATAAAATATCGTTGATCCATCGAGCATTAACAATGTTGAAAAAGAAAAAAAGTAATATACCACACGAAACCAAAACAGACGAAACACCTAAAATATCAAACCATTTTCTCGCAAGCTTTATCCTATCGCTATCTCTGTATTTATTGAAGATAACCGCTATGTAAATGCTCTGATACAAAAGCGACACCTCGATAACGGGGACGAATCCACAAAAAACAATCACCCCCCACGTTAGTTCTTCCACCATCGCAGACAAGCCATAATATCTAGGGCCTTGTCCAAAAATACCACTGTTTGTTCCGTTAAAAAAGCTATCAGTAGCCACTATCCACGTATAAATATAGGGCACATACATTATAAAAAAGATTACCAGCAATATTATCTGAAGCGGTGCTTTCTTTTTCTTGCTCATAAAAGCTGCCTCCTTTCTTCACGGAAATTATAGCACGAACAGCCTGTCAAGTCTATGAAAAATTCTTTAAGAAATTTCAAAAAAGAGAGTCTCATTTCTGTCGTTCCGTGATGTAGTCCTTCCATTCGCTTTTCTATCATGCGCAGCAATTCCATCTTTCCAATTGTTATCTTGAGGTTATCACATATTCAGAGAATAGAAAACTCGGCACAACAAATCTTTTCGCCCAAGCAATCATAAGTATTTCAAACGAAGTCGAAAACTTCTACTTACTCATCAACACAAACTAAATGATGAGGGGGTTCAAGCTCTGGAAATCATGCTCCGACAGTCAGAAGATCTCGCTATCGCGTATCACTTGAAAGAAGTATTCTATGACTTTATGAAATCCGGTTCTCGCACAGACGCAACGAAGCGACTAAAGTTTTTCATCCTTGCAGCACAAAGTAGCAACCTGCCTGAATTTCGTCCTTGCCTCACTATGCTGGCCAACTGGTCCAAATATATACTCAATGCCTTTGACTGTCCCTACTCTAACGGATACACCGAAGGCACCAACAACGCAATTAAGGTGATTAAGCGAAATGCCTATGGTTATCGTAATTTTGATAACTTTCGTAATCGAATCTTTCTTTCCTTAACGTAAAGTGAGACAGAACCTTTTGATTCTGTCTCACAAATATGACCCCCATGCTTGACAAAGAGCCTTAAATATGTCCTTTATGCTGTTGCAAGCACAAAGAGAAAGCGCAAGGACAAGCACAAGCAAAAGCGATAAGATTCGTTTTGTCAATTCGTTAACCTCCTTTCACGGGTTCAAAGCAAACGGGCGGTGGCGGCTCGTTCTTACCGTCACCGCCCGTGTGGGTGATATGTCGTTATGTCTTACTTCAAGATCTTGAACTTGCCGATCACGGGAAGTTCTTTTGCTCTGCCGTTTACGGCGTTCATAATGCCGATGACCAGCATCACAAGGAACACAAGGTTCACAAGACCGAGAAGGGTTCCGAAAAGGGAGCCAAGCGTCCAGCTGATGTTGTACAGAATGGTGCTGACGACGCCGGTCACAATCCACCATGCAATCTCAGTGATCGCCAGTACCAAGCCCTGGTTAGCGTGGAATCTTGCGAACTTGGATTTCGGTGCTGCAAAGATGGGGATCAGCACGAGCCAGGAGAGGTATGCCAAAATACCCATGACCTTGTTCTGTTCAATATCCGCTTTGTCAAAATCAGCGGTGGTGTCAGCAGTGTTGTTCAGAGCTGCGATCTTTGCCGAGAAGTCGTTCTGATCGCCTGCAGGCTGTGCCTGCTGAGTCTGTGCCTGCTGTTCGGGGGCAGGAGCCTCCATCGGGTTTCCGCAAGAGGGGCAGAATTTTACGCCCTCGTCAACTTTGGTTCCGCATTTTCCGCAATATGCCATAGTAATTTCCTCACTTTCTTTTATTCGACGGGCAGACTATCCATCCCATCGGTCGGAATTTGATCCATAATATCCTGTATATCGCCCATCTGGTCCATCACATCTCCCAGATCACCAAGCTGTTCCAGTAGGTCGCCAAGGCCTCCAAGCTGATCCAATAGGTCGCCAAGCTCTCCGCCGGTGGCCTGGTTCATAAGGTCCGTCAGCACATTGCTCAGGGCCATCAGCCCCGCTACAAGCAGGCCGCCGATGACCAGACCGATGATCGTCCAGATAAGCATTGCTCTTGCAAAGTGCTTGATGTTTTTGTTCTTCGGCGCAAAGGCCATGATGATGCAGGC
>JAZRZZ010000054.1:0-15271 GCA_045601665.1 Lachnospiraceae bacterium | reverse complement strand
GCGATTTGATCCGGTCTTCTGTACTTTGTTAAAGGCTTCACGAAACATCGCATTGTGTGCCTCCTCTCGATTCAAGAGAAAATCGATGGTCGCCTTCACCTTCTTATCATCAATCTGTCGGTACAGGTATTCGTATACAACCTTCGCCCGCTGCTCCGAGGCAATGTTCGAGAGAATATCCGCACACAAATCACCGGTAACCGATACGTAATCGCCCGTCCAAGAATATCCCGAGGCGTTGATTAAGCCCGGATTCAGACCAAGCAACACATGCGTCTGAATCTCTCCTGCCGGTACCGATACCGCATCGACCGCTTCTCCGTTCAGCAAATGAATGGTTTGTGCCACCATTTCCATATGACCGAGCTCCTCTGCCGCAATGTCCATAAAGAGATCCTTGATCTCCGGATCTTTGATGCGGAAACTCTGCGACATATACTGCATGGCTGCCTTCAATTCACCGTTCGCCCCTCCAAGCTGCTCCTGGAGTAGTGCCGCATATTGCGGATTCGGTCTTTCGATTTCTACGGGATGAAATAATTGTTTTTCATGTTTGAACATGCCTTTGCTTCCTCACTTTCGATTTGATATTTCTAGCCTTTCCACTTTTTACAAAGCTATTCATTTTCAGCATTTTCAAACTTGAGAAAATAAAAACAGCACCTACGTTCGCAGATGCCGTTCCTACTGGGCTAGCTGGATTCGAACCAGCGAATGCAGGGATCAAAACCCTGTGCCTTACCGCTTGGCGATAGCCCAACATATCTACAAAAAGCCTTTTGCAAAACAAAAGGCTTCTGTAAGGGTGGATAAAGGGATTCGAACCCTTGGCCTCCAGAGCCACAATCTGGCGCGCTAACCAGCTGCGCTATACCCACCACGATAACATAAAGTTTGAAAGAATTCCAAACAAATGTGCCAGAAGGGATTCGAACCCCCGACACACGGCTTAGAAGGCCGTTGCTCTATCCAACTGAGCTACTAGCACACGAGTGATTACTCACTACATAAACATACGAGCAGTGATACCACCGCTCGTACGAGAGCGGGTGATGGGAATCGAACCCACGTATCTAGCTTGGAAGGCTAGTGTTCTACCATTGAACTACACCCGCGCATATAACAAGAGTGATGCCGGATCGGAGTGACAGGATTCGAACCTGCGACCTCTTGATCCCAAATCAAGCACTCTAGCCAAACTGAGCCACACCCCGTTTCAGATGCGCTTATGATTATATTACGCAAAAAAACAAATGTCAATAACTTTTTTTGATTTTTTTAAATATTTTTATTCGATCGTCTTTCGTTCCACCGTAATTGCGCCGTCATCCGCAATCTCCATGATTGCGTACGTCTTCTTATGACCGCTTTGACGCGGATACGTCAAACTACCGGGATTCACAAACCAAATTCCTTTTTCCTGAAAGGACACAGGTTCATGCGTATGGCCAAACAACACAACATCGCATTTTTCCTGCAATGCACGGAAATATAGATTCTCAAGGCCGAAATATATCTGCTGCCGATGCCCATGTGCAACAAAAAACCGATGTCCGCCCCACTCCCCGATAACCTCCTTCGGTAAATCCGTGAAAATATCGTTATTGCCTGCTACAATTGTACAAGGACCCGCAAAGCGAGCACGTATATGCTCCTCGTCTCCGCAGATATCACCACAATGAATCAAACGATCGATCCCCTCTTCCTTCGCGAGAATCGCATCGACGGTTTCACATCTTCCGTGCGTATCACTGATTATCAGAAGTCTCATCGGGTCTCTCCAATACATGTTCCTTATATAGCAATTCTCGCATCAGACGGAGGGCATTTCCCCGATGACTGATGCGATTCTTCTCCTCCGGCGAGAGCTCTGCCGTCGTCTTTCCGTACTCCGGAAGGAAGAAAATCGGATCGTAGCCAAATCCGTTCTCGCCCGCAGGCTTATACGCAATAACACCCTCTACGGTGCCGCGAACAACCCACTCTCTCCCATCGGGCATTGCACAGGCAATTGCACAAACAAAACGTGCCGTGCGCTCCGAGGGATGTGCCAGTGCCACCTGATCAATAATATATTGATTCTTAATGTCATACGACGTGTTCTCTCCGAGAAAGCGTGCCGAATAGATTCCGGGAGCCCCGCCCATATAATCCACCTCAAGTCCGGAGTCGTCAGCCATTGCCATTGTGCCCGAAAGGCGACATACCTCTCTGGCCTTAATCAAAGCATTTGCCTCAAAGGAATCCCCATCCTCTACAATATCCGCCACGATTCCGGCCTCTTTCATCGACAGAATCTCTGTATCATCACTTCCGAGAATCGCACGAATCTCAATCATCTTGTGTTCATTTCCGGTCGCAAAAATCATTCGCTTCATCATAACTTCTCCTGTTGTTCACTTCCCACCGACGGTCTTGGTGCCTTCGGGGGCTTCGGACCGAGGTATTGATAAAAATATGTCTTCAACATTCCGTTGTATATCTTGCGGTTTTTGTCCGCCGGCCTTCCGATGTGCTTTGCCGCTTCCTCATAGGAGGTGATGAGATACATCGACCAACTGTCAAGACCCGAAAATGCTTTTCCAAGATCTCGATACAATGCCGGAAGTGCCGTCTTCTCCTCCAAACGCTCGCCATAAGGAGGATTCGAAATAATAAAACCGTACTTCTTCGGATGACTCAGTTCCTGCATCGGACGCACCTGAAAATGAATGTGATCCGCAACACCTGCCAACTGTGCATTTTGCCTTGCAATCTTAATGGCATCGCGGTCAATATCAAACCCTTGAATCTGAAGCTTCTCCATACGACGTTCCAAGCTTCTCGCCTCTTCACGCGCCTGTTGCCAAAGCTTCTTCGAAAAGCGTTCTCCGAAATTCTCTGCGCGAAATGCCCGATTTACACCGGGCGCAATGTTCAGCCCCTGCATCGCAGCCTCAATCGGAATGGTTCCGCTTCCGCAAAACGGATCTACGAGAATTCGATCCTTATTCCACGGGGTCAAGGCAATCAGTGCGGCTGCAAGTGTCTCGCTGATTGGCGCCTTGCCAACCAATTTGCGATACCCGCGCTTATGGAGCGATTCGCCGGAGGTGTCAATTCCCACGGTAAACACATCCTTCAAAACCGATACACGAATCGGATATTCATTTCCGGTTTCGGGAAACCACGAGATTCGATAGCTCTGCTTCATTCGCTCCACAATTGCCTTCTTCATAATCGATTGAATATCCGAAGTGCTAAACAACTTGCTCTTGACCGAGGTGGCCTTTGCAACCCAAAACTTCGCATCTGCAGGAAGGATGTCCTCCCACGGCAAGGACTTTGTTGCCTGAAATAGCTCCTCGAAGGTCTCTGCCGTGAACTCACCGACCTTCCAAAGCACACGCTCCGCCGTGCGTAAAAACACATTTGCCCGACATACTGCGGTCTCATCTCCCAAAAAGGTAATTCTTCCGTCCTCTACCTTAAGAATCTCATAGCCGAGATCTGCAATCTCCTTCTTCAGCACCGCCTCCAGGCCAAAATGACAAGGAGCCATCAATTCATATCTTCCCATGGTACCCTCTCTTCTTCCAAACCGTACTAATCCATATTGTAAATGCCGCGCTCCCAAACGTCAAGAAGAGATTTTACCGTCATGCCGAAGATTCACTGCATGATATCCCATTTCCGAAAGATAGACCGTCGCCTCATAGCTCAACAATCCATGATCACAATAAAGATAATACGTATATCGCTCGTCCGGCACGAAACGTCCCTCCAAGATATCCTCATAAGGAACGTTCCTCGCTCCGCGCAAATGTCCCCGCGTATATGCATTTCTCTCACGTACATCCAGCAGTACCGCAAGCGGTTGCGAAGCCAGCTCCGCAGCACGTCGTATATCCATACTTTCTATCTTCATGTCCGCCCCCGCATCCGTTCTACTATAAGGTATGCGAAAGGTCGAAATTTGTCCCTTTGCCAACCATCCATTTTCACACCAAACGCATTCCATAAAAAAAGACTGTTACCATACAAAGTAACAGTCTCTGTCCGTGCATGAGAAGATTCGAACTCCCGACACCTTGGTCCGTAGCCAAGTGCTCTATCCAGCTGAGCTACATGCACACGTCTTGACGACGATGACTATTGTACAATCCTTTTTGAAGATTGTCAAGCGCTTTTTTTGTTTTTTTGAGGAATGTTTTTCGACAAAACAATTATCTCTCCTCATCCGTACCAAATTCAAGCATTTTCGTTTCCTTTAACATCTCATACAGCTTCTGACTCGTTCCGAACTCAGTTAGCATTGCCTGTACTTCTGTCAATGCTCGCTCCTTTACACTACGTGGCTGAAAACAACGCTGCGCACGTATCAATAGATTCTTCGGTGTATGTGACAGATCGACAAACTCAAGCACCTGTGCTTTGTAACCGCAAACCATCAATAAATTGGCACGAATCGCATCGGTCATTAAGGCTGCCATGCGTTCCTTGACTATACCATAGCGTGTCACCAAAGACAGCTTGTCCGAATGAAGCTTCCCGTTCAGTTCATGCTGGCAACAAGGCACGGACAGAATCAGCTTTGCTTTCCATTGAATCGCATTGAACAAAGCAAAATCCGTAGCCAAATCGCACGCGTGAAGGCTTACGACCATATCCACCGGCTCCTCGCACCGATATCCGTGAATGTCACCGATTTGAAAATGCAACCCCTCATACCCATACTTTTCTGCCGCTTGATTGCATTTGCGAATCACATCTTCCTTGAGGTCCAATCCGGTAATACGCACATCCCGCTTCTTAATCTCAGTGAAATAATAATACAAAATGAACGTGAGATACGATTTGCCACAACCAAAATCGAGGATATGCACCGTCCCATCCTTCGGCAAACAAGCGACCCCTTCCTCCACCATCTCCACGAAACGATTGATTTGGCGAAATTTGTCCTGCATGGAGGCAACGACCTTTCCCTCCTTTGTAAAAATGCCCATGTCAACCAAAGGGGGAATTACCGTTCCCTCCCGGAGCAAATAATTCTTCCTTCGATTGTGTTCCATCTGCAATGCTCTTTCAACGGTAGCCCCCATCTCTCTGCTCTCGCTTATCTGCAATTTTCCGGACTTTGTGATCTTATATTCCGCCGTTCTACCATTGTAGAATACATTGGCCTGCCGATATGCTGCGCTAAACAGACATTCTGCATCGGCATACATCTCTTCAGCGGACAGATTTCGGTGAAATACCTGCTTTTCGGTATAGGACTCACGTTGATAACCATTCGCTTTCCTCACATAAACCACTCGCCGATACTCCACCTCGCCTTTTTTGATAGGGTTGCTGAGTATCACCCGCAACGGTTCTTCCGTTGCTTGTCTCATCGCCTCGCGAAGCATAAGGATTCTCCTTTCGCACTGACGTTTCTCATTCAATCACATAGCATATCGAGCAACGCAACCGCTGCCGCTGCTTCCACCACCGGCACCGCGCGCGGTACAATACAAGGATCGTGGCGCCCTTTAATAACAAGAGTCTCTTCGGTCAAAGTACTCATACGTACACTCCGCTGTTCCTTCCCGATCGATGGCGTCGGCTTAATCGCCACACGGAAGAGAATCGGCATTCCGGATGTAATTCCACCGAGAATTCCGCCATGACGATTCGTCTCCGTCACTATGTCCCCCCCTTTTATTGTATACGCATCGTTGTTCTCGGAGCCACGCATACCACACGCAGAAAAACCATTTCCGAATTCCAGCCCCTTCACTGCAGGAATTCCGAATAACAGCACTGCCAAACGATTCTCTACTCCGTCAAACATCGGTTCTCCGATACCGGCCGGAACCCCCGTAATCATACATTCAATCATTCCTCCCACAGAATCTCCGTCAGCACGTGCCGCCTCAATCTCCTCACGCATCCTCAAAGCCGCGCCTTCGTCATACACCGGAAATTCTCCGTCCACAAATTCCCTCTCCGGAATCTGACTGCAAGAGTCCATCCCCTGCGTGGTAACTTGTCCGATCTGTACAATATGCGCGCGCACCTCAATTCCTTTCCGTGAAAGAATCTGCTTTGCGATTCCACCCGCAATGCATAACGGTGCCGTTAGACGACCGGAAAAATGCCCACCTCCGGCCACATCTTGAAAGCCTCCGAACTTTACCTGTGCCGCATAATCAGCATGCGATGGCCGCGGCACATCTTTCAAATTGTCATAATCTCTCGAGCGTGTATTCGTATTCCGTATCACCGCACACAAAGGTGCACCGCAAGTATATCCATTTACAAGTCCCGATAACACCTCAGGTTCATCCGCCTCTTTCCGCGTTGTCGAATACGCATCCTGTCCCGGAGCCCGTCGATTCATAAATGCCTTTAGGCCTTCCATATCTACGGCCTCTCCTGCCGGAAGTCCGTCAACGACCACGCCGATTCCCTCAGAATGTGACTGTCCGAAGATTGAAATCTTAATATTTCTTCCGTAACACGAACCCATAGTCTACCTCCACCTATTTTCCTGTTCGTTCTCTTCTATGATACCGCAAAATCATCCGTTGTCAAATGCTCCAAAATCTCATAGAAATCCGGATACGATTTTCTCACGGCACCGGCATCGGTAATAATCACCGGTCCACTTGCTACTTGCGCGGCAATTGCTGCCGTCATAGCAATGCGGTGATCGTTGAACGAGTCCACAGTGCCACCGTGCAGTTCACTCACGCCTTCGATCCGAAGCGCCGTTCCGGCTCCTTCTCCTTCTATGCTTATTCTGGCACCAAGTGCATTTAGCATGCTCCGAAGAATCAGCAAGCGGTCGCATTCCTTCAAGCGCAATCTGCTGACACCGGTAAATTTCGTCGTTCCCTGTGCGAGCGATGCCGCCAATGCAAGAATCGGCGCAAGATCGGGAATATCACGCAGATCCATTGTCCTGCATTCTCCCTGCGCAACCGGCCGCTTCAATTCCGCAAGCAGCGAAACGATTCGGCGATCCCCCTGTACGGAATCTTCTCTCAGACCTTCACACACAAGATCCGAACCCGTTAGATTTGCAAGCGTTAACCAAAATGCCGCGTTGGACCAATCTCCCTCGATTTCCGGCTCACTTTCTCCACACCAAACATACCTCTGTCCACCGGGCACCTCATAACCATCGGGAATCTCGTACACAACAATTCCCGCTCTCTGGAGCACGTCTATTGTTAGATCCACATATGGCTTTGACTCAAGCTCTCCGACTATAACGATTCTGCTATTCCCTTCAAGCAAAGGCAACGCAAAAAGAAGACCACTGACAAACTGCGAGGATACATTGCCTGGCAGGTGATACTCTCCGGCCTGCAATCTTCCACTCACTTCAAAGGGGTTGCTCCCCATCGGTGAAAGTGCCATTCCGTGAGAACTTAACTCTTCATGCAATCCCGTAAGCGGACGCTCCTTCAATCGACCGTCAAGCACGAATTCTCCTCGCAAGCCCAATGCCCCCGCTACCGGCAGTAGAAACCGAAAGGTCGAACCGCTTTCTCCACAACAGAATCGCGTTTCTCCTTTCGTAAATGCCTGCAAACAAGACTTCGTCGCCACGACATCCTTCGAAAAGTCCGGACAGGTAACCTCTTCTCCGGCCAATGCCGCCGCAACTAATATACGATGGGCCACCGACTTTGAAGGAAGCTTCGGTACAATGCCTTTTACATTCCTCTTGGTAATCACACGCACTTCGGCCAAACCAAGTGTAAGAATCTCTCGCAGTTCCTCAATCGGTATTTTTTTCGCCTCACTTTTTCCTCTCCCAACGGGAACAATGAGCGAAATACTGTCACCCGACCTCTTCTTATCCTTAGTCATCACCTCATACAATTCTTCTGCAGAGTACGTCGTTCCGGTCGGCAAATGATACTGCTGATTCAAAAGGAGCACCTTTTGAAGACACCAAAGCTCGCACCAGCCTTTTTTCCATGCAGCACGTGTTACGATCGCCATGCCTGCCGCAATCGCACTCCCATGAGATATGGTATATTTGCTTACCGCCTCGATACCATGGCCGACGGTATGCCCGAGATTCAAAAGCTGGCGAACCCCTAGGTCAAACTCATCTTGTGCCACAATGTCTCTCTTCATCTTTACACACGTCGCCACAATAGGCTCCATATTTGTACGAATCGGTTGTTCAAGATCCTCAAGTAACTGTGCATTTCCGATCATTCCGTACTTGATAATCTCCCCACAGCCGTCCGCAAATATATCATCCGGAAGCGTTTTGAAGGTCGCGATATCGCACAACACCAAGTGCGGCTGATAAAATGCACCTACGAGATTTTTTCCACCCTGTAAGTCAATTGCGGTCTTTCCTCCCACCGAGGAATCCACTGCTGCCAGAACTGTCGTCGGAACCTGTACGAACGGTACTCCTCGCAGATACGTTGCTGCAGTAAATCCGGTCAGATCTCCGACCACACCGCCACCAAGCGCAACCAACACATCCGTTCTCGTAAAACACCGTTCCGCAAGAAATTCCTGCAACGCAATGTACGTTTCCGCACATTTGGAGGTCTCACCGTGAGGAAATACAAATCGAACCGTCTCATACTTCGCGTCCGCGAGTGCTTTCTCAACAGAGTCTCCGTACAATGCATCTACCGTATCATCGGTTACAATACACGCCTTCTTTCCACCGACAACCGCACGAATCCTCGTACCGGTCTCCGAGAGAAGCCCCTCACCGATTACAACATCATATTCACGCGACGCGGTTACCCGAATTGTTGTCATCGTCCGTCTACCTCCTCCTTGCACCTCTTGCCATCGAGCAACAGCTGACGCAGGCGTACTGTATCGTTACCCTCAAGTGCCTCCTCATACTCCCGAAGAGCTTCCATCAAAAGCTTTAGTTCTTTCAAAAGATTGTCCTTATTCTCCAAAAACAACTCTGTCCACATATCTTCCGCCAGCCATGCCACACGGGTCAGATCCCGATAGCTTCCTGCTGAAAATCCATGATGACGCTTCGCTGTCGGACTCTTTATGTAGGCATTGGATACCAGATGTGCCATTTGCGAAGTAAATGCAATCATTTCATCATGCTGCTCCGCCGTAGTTACCGTCAAATGCGCAAAATGTGCGGGCGCAAGCAGAGTCTTCACCCGATCCAACAGTCGAATGTCATCATTCTTCTCCGGCACCAAAATCATAGAGGTACCGTCATAAAGACTACTTTCGCTGTACTTAAACCCAGAGTAGTGGCGTCCCGCCATCGGATGCCCGCCAATGTAGGTAAAACCATACTCCTTCGCAAGTGCAAACCCCTTCTCGCATATCATACGCTTCGTTCCGCAGCAATCGATGACAATCGTATTCTTCGCAATGTACGGTGCTGCCGCCTCAAGATAAGCAACCGCTGCCGTCGGATACAATGCAACCAACAAAAGATCGCATTGCTCCAGCAATTCATACGTCAGCTCTGCATCCATCTCATCACACAACAAGGCAAGCTGTGTCACCGTTCTACTCTTGTCGTATCCATACACATTCCAATCTCCGGACTCACGATATGCCTTCAAAAAGGAACCCCCGATTAGCCCCAAACCGACAATCCCTACCGTTTTCTTTTTTTGCAACTTCTCCATGGTAACAGCTCACCTTTCATTTCATTTCGTAGGCTATTCTTCTTCCAACGCCGCTTTAATCTTTCTTACTCTCTTTGCTACACGGTCAAATTGCTCCGGTGTCAGAGATTGTGCACCATCGCAGAGAGCCTTTGGTGGATTGTTATGAACTTCAATCATCAAGCCGTCTGCACCTGCTGCTGTTGCTGCCAAGGCCATCGGTTCTACCATACGTGCAATACCGGTCGCATGACTCGGATCTACTACAATCGGCAAATGCGTCAACTGACGAAGCGCCGGAATCGCGGACAAATCCAATGTGTTTCTCGTGTAGGTTTCATACGTTCGAATTCCTCGTTCGCACAGAATAACATTTTCATTTCCGCCTGCCATAATGTACTCCGCACTCATCAAAAATTCCTTCAGTGTATTGGCCAAACCTCGCTTTAGGAGAATCGGCTTATTTATCTTTCCGAGTTCCTTCAAAAGCTCGAAATTTTGCATGTTTCGTGCACCTACCTGAATCATATCCACGTCTTCAAATAACGGCAAATGCTCTGCATTCATAATTTCCGTCACAATCGGAAGTCCTGTTACCTTCTTTGCCTCCAACAGCAATTCGATTCCTTCCGCACGCATGCCCTGAAAATCATACGGTGAAGTGCGCGGCTTGAATGCACCTCCGCGCAACAGGGTTGCGCCTGAGGCCTTAACCTTTTGCGCAATCTCAAGAATCTGCGCCTCGGATTCTACAGAGCAAGGTCCCGCCATCAGAACAATTCCTCCGTCTCCAATGTTCTTATCTCCGATCGAAATCACAGTAGCTTCGGGATGAAACTTACGATTTGCCTTTTTGAACGGCTCACTGATTCGTTTCACGGAATCAACCATGTCCAGCGAAGCTACCAATTCTTCATCAATTGAGCCGGTATCCCCGATCAATCCGAGAACCGTCTGATACTCACCTTCGGACACATGTACACGAAGTCCCTGCTCCTCGAACCATGCAATCAACTTGTTTTTTTGTTGCTCGGTTACTCCATGCTTTAATACGGTAATCATATTCCCATCTCCTTCATTCTTTATAATGCTGTTTCGCTATAGCTACCAAGATACTCAAACTCTTCGCATTCTATTTGAAGACGCTCCAACAACTCATAAAACGGTTCCTCATAAATGGAAGTTTCAAAGTCGAAATAGAACTGAAATTCAAAATCCTGATCGTGACGTGGACGGCTTTCCAACTTCGTCAGGTTGCAATCGTAATCATTCAACAGCTTCAAAATGCGATACAGACTTCCCTTTCTATGTGCAAGTACCGCCATCACACTGGTTCGGTTTGCTCCGGGATAAATCTCTGGCTTCTTTGCAATACAGATAAATCTCGTATAATTATCATTGCGATCCTGCACATTTTCCTCCGCTACGGTCAGTCCATACTCAGTCATGCACGCAGAGGATGCTAGCGCGGCTACGGTACGCGAAGAAGACTCGGCAACCAGCTTCGCGGCCGTGGCCGTATTTTCCACAATGTGCACTTCCGCAAGCGGCATCGTCTTCAAGTATTCAGAACACTGTGCTAACGCCTGCTCGTGCGAATAGATGTCTGTGATTTCGCTCTTCTTTACGCCCGGTTTTACCAATAAACTGTGGTTGATTTTCAATCGAAGACTTCGAACAATATAAAAACGATGTTGCATCATAAGATCGTAAATTCGATTCACGGAACCGGCCGTACTGTTTTCGATCGGAAGAAGACCATAATTGCACAGCCCTTTTTCAATCGCTTGAAATACCGCATCAAAAGTCTTCACATAGAGCACATCCGGATATGCAAATATCTTGTTGGCAGCCTGCATAGAATATGCCCCGGGAATCCCTTGACATGCCACCGTTCCATACTGCGGAAACGTCTTCTCTGTTTCTCTTACCGCCGTTTCCACCAGCTCACGCAAACTGACCTCTCCGATTGCTTTCGCCTCATAGCGCATTGTACTTTCCAAATCTCTGCGCTGCTCATACAATTGACGGATCTGCTCCTCGATTTCTTTCTTCTTCTGTGCAAGCACAATTGCACTGTTGTTCATCTCATTCATTGCTTTGTCCTCGTTTCCTTTTATGTTTTCTATGTCGAGCCACATGCATATTCCGACATCTTGCAGAACAAAAACGCCGGTATTTGCTATGCAAACACCGGCGCGAAAACCATTTCTTTCTTAGCTTCGAGGAGATGTTTTGTCACAGCAAAAAGAATCAGCGCTAAAATAAAAGCCCTGAAAGCTAAAAAAGTAAAAGTAATTAAAACTGTTTACTCTCATTGCCACAACATTTCTCCTTGAATTTTTTTGTTATTGTACTCTTATAAATGTCGTTTGTCAACCCTTTGACCGAATTTTTTTCCGGCAAGCCTTCTCAACATCTGCCACAATACAAACAGAACCACTCCAACGTATACCATCGTGAATCCAACAACAGCCGCAATTGGAATCTCTCCGGGTGTCTCAACTCTCGTACTCCAAAGCACCCACACTCCCACAATTGCAACAACAAGCAGTGGAATCACAACTGGTAGCATCACCAGCAACCACACCTTACGGTGTCGATTTTCTTCGTAACTACGAACTGCTGCCTCTTTGACTAAGGCATTCTCCTCAGGAAATATCTCGCTGTGCACTCCGTCGCTCACCAAGGAAAAAGAAACCATCATTTCATCGTCCACGGAAAGGATCCCTTCCCACACCGCCATAAAAGGACTTGCGATCTCCTTTCCATACATAATCCTCCCATACGTACACAATTCGCGGATATATGACACAAATAACTGTCCAGTGCTCGGCGTTGCAGCAGGGAACACCTGCTCAATACGTATATGCACGCGGTCTCCTCGCTTGGCAGAAATACAATCACGCTCCTCCCCATTTAGAAATATCCGTACCTCCTGCCCCAAAGGAGTCTTACATTGTACACGAATCATCGTCCTCACCTTTCGTCCACCATTCCCCGAATCGCTTCGGAAATGCTCTGATCACTAGCTTCCTTTCCGTACTTATCAATCTCTGCCTTATTCTTCTCTCCATGAGTCAAGCACCCCGCGCCACCAATACAACCGTTCACGCATGCCATTCCTTCAATAAAATTCACATTGCTTTTGCCTTTTGCCGCAAGCATCAGCGCCGTACGACAACTCTCAATTCCATCACATGCCATGATAGAATAATCGTCAGGGTTATGTCCGTGCTCTCTCAAGCCTTGACAAATCGCCTCACTAAGTCCTCCACTTCTCGCGAAAATTCGTCCGAAATACGATGCCTCATCCAATGTTTCCTCCGGGAGCTCCGTAATGTCGATTTCACGACTGTCAAACAACGCCTGAAGCTCTTCAAAGGTAAGCACCGCATCCACGTAAGGACTTACCTCCTCCTTCAAAATCTCCGCTTTCTTTGCGGTACACGGTCCGACAAATACAATCTTGGCATCCTGATCATGTTCTTTGATATACTTTGAAATGGTCGCCATCGGGGAAAGGTTGTGCGAAATATGCTGTACCATCTGCGGAAACTGTTTGCAAATATAATCGACAAATGCCGGGCAACACGAACTTGTGAGAAAGCCCTTTTCCGCTAATTCCTGCGCCTCAGAATTCGCCACCATGTCCGCACCCAAAGCGGCCTCCGCAATACGATAGAAGCCAAGCTCTTTCATTCCGGCAAGCACCTGCCCGTTCTTGGCATATTTGAACTGGCTTGAAATGCTCGGTGCAACAACCGCATACATCTTATATTTTGTATTGTCTTCACTTCCCTTTAACAATCGTACTACATCTAGAATAAAAGACTTATCTGTAATTGCACCAAACGGACACTGATATACACATGCACCACAACTGATGCACTTATCATAATCAATCTTCGCAGCCTTATTCTCCCCTTCAGAAATCGCCTTCACTTTACAGGAATGTTCGCACGGACGCTTACGATTCACAATTGCACTGAAGGAGCATACCTGCGCACATTTTCCACAATTAACGCAAAGATCTTTATCGATGATCGCCTTCTGATGCTTGTCAAATGTAATTGCCTTCTTTGGACAAACATCCTCACAACGATGTGCCAAACAACCACGACAGGATTCCGTCACGATATATCCCCCGGCGGGACACTCATCACATGCAATATCAATAACTTCAATCATATGCCCGTCACCACGGGTTACCCCCATCGCAATCTTGACACGTTCCGCAAGAATCGCACGTTCTTTGTAAATACAACAACGCATCGTTGCAACACGCCCCGGACTGACCTCCTTCGGAATGTCAGTAACACTCTCCAAAAGGTCCCCCCGCCACTCATGGCGCGCTACCTCACGAAGAACTTTATATTTCAAATATTGAACCTTGGTATCAAACTTTCTCATCAAGCATACTCCTCTTCTAATATTCACAATTCACCTAATACATCATTACTATAGCATTTTCCATAGTGCGATGCAAGCGCAAGAATGCATTTCCCTATTATTCCTATCAATCACTCTTCAAATAAAACGACTCTGTTATTGTCTCCACTCCGTCCTACCGGCAATAAAAATAAGGACACCGAACGGCGACCGGGTGTCGATAAACGCTTGCTTGCAAGCGTTGTCAACTTTCTCTCTTCGATCGAAAGTTGAAGTTCTCCTCCGTCCTACCGGCAATAAAAATAAGGACACCGAAGTGTCCTTATTTTTATTGCCGGCGACCGGGGTCGAACCGGTACGGGTATCGCTACCCCCAGGATTTTAAGTCCTGTGCGTCTGCCTATTCCGCCACGCCGGCACAAATTTAGAAAAAAAGATGGGGCCTATAGGGCTCGAACCTATGACCCTCTGCTTGTAAGGCAGATGCTCTCCCAGCTGAGCTAAGACCCCATGTAATATGCCGAAGCAAATCATCGATATAAAATATAGCATAAAGCTTCACAATTGTCAAGAAAAAAATTACGACCCGGATGGGGTTCGAACCCACGACCTCCGCCGTGACAGGGCGGCGCTCTAACCAGCTGAGCCACCGGGCCAAACAATTATGAAGTTTCTTCTTGAGGTGCGATCCTCAAGGGTATGGACCATCGGGGACTCGAACCCAGGACCGACCGGTTATGAGCCGGTTGCTCTAACCAACTGAGCTAATGGTCCAAAAGCCGACGATCGGACCCGAACCGATAACCTGCTGATTACAAGTCAGCTGCTCTGCCAATTGAGCCACGTCGGCACAATGAAAAAATGACTCCAAGGGGAATCGAACCCCTGTTACCGCCGTGAAAGGGCGGTGTCTTAACCGCTTGACCATGGAGCCATATGGCCTATTATAAATGATAGCCGATTGAAAATCAACTACATTTCCAGCTCCCCGAGTAGGACTCGAACCTACGACACTTCGGTTAACAGCCGAATGCTCTACCGACTGAGCTATCGAGGAATATGCAAAGAAAGAAAACAAAGTTTTCTTTCCAATACATTTTCCTGCTTCCGCAGGATAATACCACTTGTTGTTTAGGGGATGATACCCTGAAAATATCATACCGAATGTTCCTGTAAGAATTAAGGTTAAGCCCTCGACCTATTAGTATTGGTCAGCTACACACGTTACCGTGCTTCCACCTCCAACCTATCAACCTTATCGTCTTTAAGGGGTCTTATCT
>JAZRZZ010000053.1:0-230030 GCA_045601665.1 Lachnospiraceae bacterium | reverse complement strand
CCGCCTGTGTGTCGGAAATGGTATCCCGGAAGAACAGCTCCGATGCCTTCTTTGCTTGAAGAAACAGCATACGAAGTCCGTTTATCGCCTTGAGCCCTCTGGCTTCGGCATCTGCAAGCAGACGAGTGGTCGAAGGGTTGTAGATTAAGTCGCATACGGCCGTCAGCCCTTTGTAGGGAGCGAGGGACAGCGGAGAGGCCTCCGTCTTCGGAAACATACCGACCGGACTTGTGTTGATGATGACCGAGGCGTCTGCATGGTGTGTGGCAGCCTCCGCATAGGTGATACAGCCGGGTTCCTCTTTGTACTTTACGGTAAGAACGCTTCCTGCTTGTAACGTTCGAAGCACTTCTCCGACAGCCTTTGCGGCACCACCGTTTCCGATGACCAGTACCTTCTCGCCGGAGATATTCACGTTGTTCTCGAGCAATGTGGCAAGGAAACCATCGTAGTCTGTGTTGTAGCCGGTGAGATAACCGTTGTGGTTGACAATGGTATTGACCGCACCGATATTGGCTGCAGCCTCCGACAATTCGTCCAAATAAGGAATGACCTTTTCTTTGTAAGGAATTGTGACATTGATTCCGCAAAAGGCGCGAGCACGCATAAAACAATCCAATTCGCCGGTGCTGAGTTCAATTAAGCTATAGGGCACATCGCGGAGCGCCTCGTGAATCTTCTTGGAGTAGCTGTGAATCAGCGTTTCCCCAATCAACCCGTAAGTATGCATACACAAACCTCTCATTTCCATGGAATCTTCCATGTGTTCTATGTCTAGGATACGGTACAAAAGACAAAAAAGCAATGGCATATATTTTCGTGTGATGCATAGGATTGGACAAGGAGAGGGGGGAGCGAGTTGTCCGCAAGAGAAGAAATATTACGTGTCTGCCCGAAGGACCTACGTGAGTGCTTGGATCGTGCATTTCAGAGATACGGATTACCTGAGGAAATTCGCATGCGTGCGGAGAAACCGGTGCTCTTACGATACCCAAGAGAAGAGGGGGTACTGTTGAAGGACGGGGAAATGTGTTTTCTGCAAAAAGGACAGGCGCAAAAAGCAAGGAGTATCTATGTGGCAGATAAGCGATTGCTGGAAGAGCTTCTTTCTTATCTGTGCGACTACTCGGTGTACGCAGCGGAGGAGCAGCTAAAGCAGGGCTTTTTGAGCGTTCGAGGAGGTCATCGTGCAGGAATATGTGGCAAAATGCTGCCGGACGGCGCAGGAGGGTATCGCATGCATCGCATCGGCTCTGTGAATCTGCGAATTGCGAGACAATGCATCGGGTGTTGCGAAGGACTAGTGCAAAGATATCATTTGTTACAGCATCCGATGAGTCTGTTGCTTGTGTCTCCGCCGGGTGGTGGGAAGACAACGTTGCTGAGGGACTTGATACGGGCATTTTCGTCCTACGGGTATACCGTCGGGGTCGTGGACGAGCGTTCGGAAATCGGGGCTTGCTATGAAGGTATTCCGCAGAACGATTTGGGAACGCGTACCGATGTATTGGACGCATGTCCGAAAGTAGAAGGGATACAAATGCTTCTGCGGAGCATGGCTCCGGAGATTTTGGCTGTCGATGAGATCGGTGGAAGAGAAGATGTTCGTGCGGTACGTGAGGCAATGGGACGAGGGTGTTATGTGTTGGCGACGTGTCACGGCAATGATGCGGGAGACCTTCGGCAACGTGTGGAGCTAACGGAACTGTTTGGGAGAGGAGGGTTTCGCGGTGTGGTAACGGTGACCCGAGATGCGATGGGGGTGAGGACATGGAAAATGGAGGAGTGCTATGCTGATTAAATTGTTGGGTGCGATATTGGTGATTGGAGGAGGTGCCGGTGGCGGAATCTTACTCGGGAGACAGCTTCGGATGCGTCAGGAACGCTTGCTTGAAGGAAAACGTGCGGTTGAGCTGTTGCAGGCGCAGATTCGAAATGCCGGTCTTCCGTTGCCGGAGGCTCTGTTGCGTAGCGGAGAATATACGGAAAATATGTACGGGAAAGCATTTTTGGAGATGGCAAGACGCTTGTATGAATATTCCGGGGAACCGGTTTCGGTCATTTGGTCGGAAGTGATACGAGAGTATTTGAGTAGCGCCTGTATGACAGAACAGGATGTACGTCGATTGACGGCGCTGGGGGAACAACTCGGATTGGCAGATCGGCGCCTTCAGGAAAATGTGTTGCAGGATTACATTTGCTACGCCGACGGAGAACTTTCGTTGCTCAATGCGGAGGTCGGTGAAAAGGTGAAATTGTATCGCAATCTCGGTATTTTGTTTGGCGTGTTCGTTGCGATTCTGCTGTTATAGAGAAACCGCAGACGAGCCTCAGCACTTGCGATAAGAAAATACCGATATGGAGGCTATATGAGTGTATACTTAATCTTTAAAATTGCGGCAGTGGGAATCCTTGTGTCGGTACTTGGACAGATATTAAAGCATTCCGGTCGGGAGGATCAGGCATTTATGGCGAGCTTGGCCGGTTTGATTCTCGTGCTTATGTGGGTGTTGCCCTATATTGCCGATTTGTTTCAAACCATTGAGACGTTGTTTTCGCTGGATGGAATGTAGGAGGGCGCGGGAATGATTCGGGTTGTGTTGATTTGTTTTCTGGCAATGGTGGCAGCCGGGCAAGTGAAACGTTCGGACGGAACCCTACATATGCTAATCAGCTCCGCCGCCTGTTTGTATCTACTGTTTTACAGTTTGGCCAAGCTTTCGGGCGTTCTTGGTGTGATTTCGGGGATTTTCGAACAGCTTTCGGTGGACAAGGTCTACTTTGAAATTTTGCTGAAAATAGCGGGGATTGCTTATGTCGGTGAGATGGGAACCGCATTATGCAAAGATGCGGGATACCATGCGATGGGGGAGCAGATTTCCGTGGCGGCAAAGTTTACGGTGCTTGGGATCAGTATTCCGGTATTGCTGCAGCTGGTGGAGGTGATTATGCGGTTTGCGTAGAAGACTGTGGTTGTTACTACTAGTTGCCCTTGTGTTCGTTGTGAGGGTTACGGAGGCAGAGGAGGATGCATCCTCCGACAGTTCGGAGTATTTGGATGTGTTGGGGGAGCAACTCGACTATTCGGGAATTGATG
Organism: Lachnospiraceae bacterium; assembly: GCA_045601665.1. GTDB lineage: Bacteria > Bacillota > Clostridia > Lachnospirales > Lachnospiraceae > ISDg. The sequence continues at coordinate 226,933 of JAZRZZ010000053.1, read as the reverse complement.
AAAGTCTGCGTGAGATGGAGGGTGGCCCCGAGTCTTCGTTCGGTGAGCTGGTGTCGGAGTTACTGTTTTCGGATGAGGGGATTACGTTGAAAGGCATTTTCGGATTGTTCGGAAGGGGACTTCTAAATGGGCTGGTGACCGATATGAAGCTTTTCTCCGGACTATTCTTTCTTGTTGCCGTGTCGTCGTTTTTTGCCTCTATTGCACGCGCATTTCATAACGCGCAAGTTGCGAGAACCGGAAATTATGTAACCTTCTTGATGCTCTTTTCCGTGCTTGCAAAAGGATATCTCGAAGCGGCTGAGCTGGCAATGCTGACCTTGAGGCATCTGATTGATTTTATGAAGGTGTTGGTTCCGGTTTATTTGACGTGTATTACGTTTTGCACGGGAATTACATCCGCAACTGCGTTTTATCAGATTTATCTAATGGTCATCTCGTTGATGCAGTATCTATCGGCGGAGGTGCTCGTGCCGCTTTGTAATATTTATCTCCTGTTGGCAGTGAGCAATCGGTTGCCGATGGAGGGGGCACTTCAAGGGTTTTCAAAGCTCGTACATCGTATCATTCTTTGGGGAAAGCGTGTGACAATGGTAGTTGCGACCGGGTTTGCCACGGTAAATGGACTGCTTGCGCCGGGAATGGATCGTCTAAAGAAGAGTACACTGATCAATGCACTCGGTGCGATTCCGGGGATCGGGGACCTCTTTTCCGGTGCGACGCAGACGGTGCTTAGTGCGGGAATTGTTTTGAAAAATGCCATAGGTGTGGCAGGGGTGTTGATTCTCGTGTTCGTCGGTGCGAGACCGTTGCTATCGTTATTTTTGTATCAGCTACTGTTTCGCTTTACGGCAGCGATTGTAAGTCCTATCGCGGACGGTGCAATGACGGCATGCTTGGAGGAGACGGCGGAGGCGGTGCATTTGCTCTTCGGAATCGTGCTCACGGCGGTGCTTTCTTTTGTTCTGGTTATTGTTATTGTGGCGGTCACAACCTCGATGCAGGGAGGGGTATAGAATGCTTTTGTTCGTTCAGCGTGTGCTCGTATTGACGATTTTAATGAATGCTGTACTGCAATTGGCGGATCTTGAGCAGTACGGGAAATATCTTAGGTTTGTCAGTGGTTGTCTGTTGGCGATATACATACTGTCACCGATTGCCGGATTTCTTTCGGGAGAGAGTAATATGACGGCGTTTGGACAATGGTTTTCCGGGGAGCTTTCGGAAGGGGAGAGACCGGGAGACGAAAGTGATTTGTTGCCATACTATGTACACGGTGCCGAGACACAGCTACTTGGTGCACTTCGAAGTGCGGGGCTTCCGGTTGCGGGAGTGCGCGTTTCTCTTTCCGTCAATGGGGGTACCCCATCCCTTGCAACGGTCACCGTAATCGTCTCGGAAGAATCGGCAACCGAGCAAACGAAAAACTATCTGAAAGAAGTCTACAATTTGCCGGAGCAACATATACATTGTATTGTAGTGGAGGACGGAAATGGAGAAACTATTCCGTAAGCTAAAGGAGATCGGGCTGGGACGAGTGGCAGTTCTGTTTTTGTCGGGGATGGCATTATTATTGCTTACATTTTCCGAGGGGGATAATGAGCGGCGAACGGTGCTTCCGACAGTCACACCGGGACCGGAGGAGAATACGCCCGAATATTATGAGGAGAAGCTGCAAGAGATATTGTCACAGGTATTGGGCGTAGGGGAGGTTCAGGTGATGCTCGCGCCGGATATGAGTGGTATCGTCGTTCTTGCGGAAGGTGCGAATGACGGAGAGGTGGTTCTTGAAATTACGAATGCGGCATATGTATTATTTGAAATACCCGCTCATAAGGTGCGTGTATTACCATATCACTAGAATAAAATCGGGAGGCGTAACATGAAGAAAATGCTGAAGCGAAACCAGGTGATTATTGCGGCACTTGCCATTATGATCGTAGTGGCCGGATACTTGAATTTGACCGGAAATCCCGGGGCTGAGGTGTCCAAAAACGGACAGACCGCAGAACTCAGCTCCACACCGAAGGTCGAGGAAGAGAAGGAGGACATCTTTACCGTATCCGACAACGGGGAATTTATTACCGACGACGAGGAAGAAAAAAAGGAAACGGAAGCTTCCGACGAGAAGAAGGAGGAAGGGAAGGAAACCGGGGGAGATGTGAGTGATAAGGACGATACACCCGGCAATGCGATTCTTGCAAGCACGCAGCTTTCGGCAGATTTTTTCACGGGAGCGAAGCTGAGTCGGGAACAGATTCGTGCAAAAAACGAGGCAACCTTGATGGGCATTGTAAACGATGAAAGTATCAGTGAGGAACTAAAAGCCGATGCAATCAGTGCACTGATTGATATGACGAAAAATGCGGAGACAGAGGACTTAACGGAGTCGCTTCTTGAGGCGAAGGGGTATTCCGATGTGGTTGTCCGTATTGAGGAGGGTACTGTAGATGTAATTCTCAATGCGGCAGCACTGACGGAGACACAGGTGGCACAAATTGAAGACGTTGTAATACGAAAAACGGGCGCAAAAGCGGAACAAATTGTAATCACACACGCGGTTCTTGAAGATTAATGCGACAGATTGCGAAAGCTTCACAAAAAAACACTTCCCATTTCGACGCAACTTTGCTATAATAGGGGAAATATTTGAGTAGGCAAAGGGCGTTTGCCCGAAATGAGGAGACGATTATGAGCAAAGAAACAGAGCAGGTTTATTTGGCAACCATTGATTTGAGCGAGATAAACGGGACGGTGATGATTGCGGAGGACGTTGTAGCGTCCGTGGCAGGTCTTGCGGCAACCGAAGTGGAAGGCGTTGCATATATGTCCGGAAATATTACCAAGGAGATTGTCGGTAAGCTCGGAATTAAGAATCTTTCGAAGGGTGTGGTAATCGGCATCGAGGATAACAAAGTTAGCGCGGAGCTTTCTTTGGTGATGCGGTATGGTTACGGTATTCCGAAGACAGCGAAGGCGGTTCAGGAGCGTGTGAAGGCGGCAATCGAAAATATGACAGGACTTGCGGTTGAGCGAGTAAACGTGCATATTGTCGGCATGGACATTGACAAGGCGTAAGAGGATTTGAGGGAGTGAACAGGATTACGCGGTCACTCCCTTTTTTGCCTTTTTGAAAGGACGAGTTCCGATGACGAGATACTACGAAAAAGGAGAAACATTATGAGAGAAAACGGAAATGAGGAAGAGAAGCTTCCGAAGATTCGTACGGTCATTCGTATGGGCGAGCAGAGAGAGTACATTTTTGTTGCTCTGTTTTTGTCCGAGTTCCACGAGGGCGAAGAAAAGGCAGAGCATGTGAAGCGATACTTTGACGGGTTGCATTACACCGAAGAGATTCGGGGGCGCTTGTTTGAACGGTATGCGGATATTTTAGCGAAGCTCGGCGATATCGATGCTTTGCTTGAGAAGGTGTCCGTAGGCTGGGACTTGAAGCGAATGGGAAAGGCCGAGTTGAACATCCTACGTCTTGCAACCTATGAAATTTGTTATGATGAGGCGGTTCCGGAGCGTGTTGCCGCCAATGAGGCGGTAGAGCTGGCGAAAAAGTACGGTGGAAATCATTCTTCCGGCTTTGTAAACGGAATTCTTTCAAAGGTAATCAAGGACAGCAATGGAGAAGAGCTATAAGGTATCCCAGATAAATGCCTACATTAAGGGAATGTTTGAACAGGACGTGCTCTTGTCAAACCTATGGGTCGAGGGTGAAGTTTCGAATTGCAAATACCATCCTTCGGGGCATTTGTATTTTACGTTAAAGGACAGCGATGGACAGATTGCATGCGTGATGTTTTCCTCAGCAAGAAGGGTTGGTTTGCGCTTCTTGTTGCGGGAGGGGATGAATGTACGTGTGCGGGGGAGCATTTCGGTGTATGACCGAACCGGAAGCTATCAGATTTATGTGAGTCGCATTGAGCAGGACGGAATCGGAAGATTGTATGAGGAATATGAAATCCGTAAGCGAAACCTGCAGGCAGAGGGCTTATTCGATTCGGAGCATAAACGTCGAATCCCTGTATTTCCGAAAAGGGTTGGAATTGTGACTGCCTCGAGTGGAGCGGCGTTGCAGGACATTTTAAATGTTTTACGACGACGTAACCCGTATGTACAACCGGTGCTTGCACCGGCACAGGTGCAAGGAGACGGGGCAGCAGAATCCGTTGTTCGTGCAATAAAACGCTTGGAGCGGTATGGGATGGATGTTATGATTGTCGGACGAGGCGGAGGCTCGATTGAAGATCTTTGGGCGTTTAATGAGGAGATTGTCGCCAGAGCCGTGTATGCATGCGATGTCCCGATCATTTCCTGTGTCGGGCACGAAACGGACACGACAATTATCGATTATGTGGCGGATCTGCGGGCACCGACGCCCTCGGCAGCTGCGGAATTGGCAGTGTGCGAAGCATCGGCGGTGGAAGCACGTCTTGTTGACACTCATTCTGCTTTGGTGATGGCGCTACTGCGGAGCATTGAAGAATATCGCACAAAAGCGGAGCAGTTTCGCAAAGCACTCCGGTACAATCACCCCTCAATGCGTCTGCAGAGAAGAAAGGAGCAGCTGGAGCGGTTGACAGAACGACTCCGGAGAAGCATGCACGAGTGCCTGCGAGAGAAACGACATCGTATGGAGGTGGCGGCAACACGGCTTCAGGGAGTGTCTCCGCTCAATAAGATCAGCAAGGGTTACGGTTTTGTGACCGACGCAGAAGGACATCCGCTGGCAACCGTAGAGAGTGTATGTGCCGGCGAGAGTATCCGTGTGTATCTGACGGATGGTGAGTTGATGGCTGATGTAACGAAGGTAACCCCTACGAAGCGGTAGGAATTTCGGGAGGATAGCAATGGCAGAGAAGAAGACAAAGCAGAACAATGATAATCTGGAGCAGCATATGGAGGCGTTGTCGGAATTGATTCGTCAGATGGAACAGGAGAGTTTGACGTTGGACGAAACGTTTGCACTGTACAAAGAAGGTATGGATCACCTTCAAAATTGCAACCGCCTGATTGATCGTGTGGAGAAGGAGCTGGAGATTCTTGAGGAGGGAGGCACCGCGGAAGATGAATGACATTGCGGTACGCATTCGTGAAAAAACGGAGGAAGTGCAAAAGAGAATTTATCGTTGGTTGCCCGAAGAAACGAATCAGCAGCGAATACTGTTTGAGGCAATGAATTATAGTGTGCAAAATGGTGGGAAGCGTCTGCGTCCGATGTTGATTCAAGAGACGTACCGTTTCTTCGGAGGAGACGAGAAACAGCTACCGACGCTTGTGGAGCCGTTTATGGCGGCGATGGAGATGATTCATTCGTATTCCCTCGTGCATGACGATTTGCCGGCGATGGACAATGACGATTATCGTCGCGGCAAGCTGACAACACATAAGCGCTACGGCGAGGATGTAGGCATTTTGGCGGGCGATGCATTATTGAATTATGCATACGAGACTGCGCTTCTGGCGGAAGCGGAGGACGAAGTGGTCGCACGGCGAATGATGCGTGCATTGCGAGTGCTTGCGAGAAAGGCCGGAGCGTACGGAATGGTCGGTGGTCAGACCGTCGATGTTACGAAGACCGGAAATGCGCTGACGGAGGAAGAAATCGATTTCATCTATCGCTTGAAGACCGGAGCACTCTTAGAAGCAGCCATGATGATTGGGGCGATTCTTGCAGGAGCTGACGAGACGGAGGTGGCAGCCATAGAGCAGATTGCCGCGAAGGTTGGAATGGCTTTTCAGATTCAAGATGACATTTTGGACTTGACAAGCACTCAGCAGGAGTTAGGAAAACCGGTGCATAGTGATGTGAGAAACGAAAAGACTACTTATGTAACTTTACATGGCATGGAGGAATCGACTCTGACTGTTGAGCGATTGTCCGATGAAGCAGTGAAAACCCTGCTTGGCTTGAAGCGGGAAGGAAAAGACGACTTTTTGCATGATTTGATTGTATCGTTAGTACATCGAAGAAACTAAGAGGAGTTGCAAACGGAGGCAAGCTACCAATGAGTTGTTTACTGGAGAGGATAAATAATCCCGGAGATGTGAAGAAGATTGCAGAGGAAGACCTTCCGAAGCTTGCGTCGGAGATTCGTCGTCTGATTCTCAAGACCGTTAGCCGAAACGGAGGACATTTGGCGTCAAATCTCGGTACGGTGGAGCTGACAATTGCGTTGCACCGGTTTCTTGATTTTCCGCAGGATAAGTTGGTGTGGGATGTCGGACACCAGTCGTATACGCACAAGATTCTGACGGGGCGAAGAGAACGGTTTTCTACGCTGCGTGTGAAAGATGGGCTCAGTGGCTTTCCGAAGAGAAGCGAAAGCACTTGCGATGCATTTGATACGGGGCATAGCTCTACATCCGTTTCCGTGGCGGCGGGGATGGCAAAGGCACGCGATATCAAGGGAGAAAAGCATCGTGTTGTAGCCGTAATCGGAGATGGATCACTGTCCGGAGGCATGGCGTACGAGGCGTTGAACAATGTGGGGCATTTTGATAAGAACCTGATTATTGTGCTGAACGACAATGAGATGTCCATTTCTCAAAATGTCGGAAGTATGGCAAACTACCTCGGCAAGGTACGTGTCAGCTCGGGATATTTGGAATTTAAGAACAATGTAGAGCAGGTATTGAACCGTTCCGGTGTAGGCGGACGTGTGGCGAAGGGATTAAAGAAGACCAAGGATTACATTCGTCAGATGTTGATTCCGGGAGACTTCTTTACGGAAATGGGCTTGGTATATTTCGGTCCGGTGGACGGGCATAACATTGCGGCTATGACACAGGCATTGCATGCGGCGGCCCAAGTGGACGGAGCCGTGCTTCTGCACGTTGTCACAAAAAAGGGAAAGGGCTATCGCTTTGCCGAGCAGGAACCTAGTCGGTTCCACGGAGTGTCACCGTTTCGTTTGACGACGGGCGAGCCGTTGAATAGTAAGCAAGCACGCGGATATACGGAGGTATTCGGCGAGGAGATGGTACGGATCGGAAAGGAACGTCCGGATGTTGTTGCGATTACCGCTGCAATGGCCGGTGGTACGGGGCTTACCTCATTCGGAAAGCAGTATCCGGAGCGATTTTTCGATGTGGGAATTGCGGAGGAACATGCAGTGACCTTTGCTGCGGGAATGGCGGCAAGTGGCTTGCATCCGGTATTCGCGGTGTACTCTACTTTTTTGCAAAGAGCATATGATCAACTGATTCACGATGTGTGCATCAATCATTTGCCGGTAACCTTCGCGGTGGACCGTGCGGGAATCGTAGGAAGTGATGGTGAAACACATCAGGGAATCTTCGACTTGGCTTTCCTTTCGCATATTCCGGGAATGACCGTGATGGCACCGAGAAACGGAGAAGAACTGCGCCAGATGCTTCGTTTTGCCGTAGCATACGACGGGCCTGTCGCGATACGCTATCCGAGGGGCAGTGAAGATTGTGAAATGCTCGTGACACCCGTGGCACCGATTGAATATGGTCGAGCTGAGGTGCTTGAGGAAGCCGAAGATGTCGCAATCTTCTTTGTTGGGACTTATGAGACAACCTTACGCGGCGTACAAGCGCGCTTACGCGAGGAGGGAATCGGTTGTTCGTTGATAAATGCACGGTTTGCCGCACCGCTCGATACGGAACTGTTACAAAGAATCGCAGACTCACACAAGCTTCTTGTGACGGTAGAAGAAGGCATTGGCGTAGGTGGTGTCGGACAGAGAATTGCTGCATTTATGAAAGAACGTGAAGAAGCAATTCGAGTGCTGGGAATTGCACTGCCCGACAGTTTTCTCCCACACGGGACATGCAAGGAACTTCGCTCGGAAAACAAGTTGACAGAACAGGATATTTTTGAGAAAATACGAGAGAATTACCGGAGATAACAGACGATGGAGGAACGGTTGGACATTCGACTGTGCAGACAGGGCTTATGCGCATCGAGGGAACGTGCAAAGGAATGTATCCTTTCCGGAAGAGTGACGGTAAACGGAACGATTGCGACAAAGCCGGGGGCAAAGATCGCTGAGGACGCCATTGTAACAATGCAGGGAGAAGACATTCCCTTTGTCAGTCGTGGGGGGTGTAAGCTTGATAAGATTGTCAAAGCATATCATCCGAAGCTGGAAGGAGCGGTTTGCATTGATGTAGGAGCTTCTACCGGAGGCTTTACGGATTGTATGCTACAGAACGGGGCGGCGAGGGTATATGCCGTGGATGTCGGAACCGATCAACTTGCGGAGGTATTGCGTGAGGACGCACGTGTCATATCGATGGAGCAGACCGACATTCGCGATGTGACAAAGGAGAGGCTTGGGGAAGAGGCGGACTTTGTCAGTGCGGACGTGGCATTTATTTCTCTGGGACGAGTGTTACCTGCGATTGCTCGGTTGATGAAGGATGGTGGCGAAGGCGTCTTTTTGATTAAGCCACAATTCGAAGCCGGAAGAGAACATGTCGGAAAACACGGAGTGGTAAAGGAGCGAAAGGTACACAGAGAGGTGCTGATGCGGGTAACTGCTGAGGCGGAGATGCATGGCTTTCGGTGCTTGGCATTGGAGTATTCTCCGATTTGCGGACAGAACGGCAATATCGAGTATTTGTTGTACGCAAGGTATGCGCCGAATAATATACGGATGGCCGGCGGGCTGACGAAGCAGCAGGCGGAAAGGATAACCGATGAGGCATTTTTGTATCATAGCAAACAAGGAAAAGGATCCAACGGGAGCATACACCACTGAAATGGCGGAGTATTTACGCTCACGTGATTGTACGGTGCATGTGTGTAGGCCTTATGTGGTCGGTGAGGAGCCTGTATGTGAGGTGATTCCGGACGGAGTGGAGTGCGGTATCGTTTTGGGTGGAGACGGAACCTTTCTTCATGCGGCAAAGGCCCTGCAGGGAAAAGGGCTGGCGGTACTTGGAGTCAACCTTGGAAACCTTGGTTTTTTGACGGCGGCGGAGTATCGTGGTGCGAAGGAGGCACTCGACCGTGTGATTGCCGGAGAATATTCGCTTGAAAAGCGCACACTATTGGAGGTGTCCTATCAGGGCAGTCTACTGAGAGAAAGTGCCATGAACGATGTGGTGATTTCAAGAAACGGATATTCACGCTTGATTCATTTGCAGATTCTTGTGAACGGACAAATTGTGGACGATTACCGATGCGATGGGGTGATTTTGTCGACACCGACCGGTTCTACCGGCTATAGTCTTAGTGCAGGCGGTGTTGTTGTAGAGCCGACCGCACATATTTTGCTGATTACGCCGATTTGTCCGCATACATTGCATGCGAGACCGTTAGCAGTGTCGGATGATTCGGAAATCTGTGTACGAATTCTGCCGAGTTCTCGGTCTGTGAAGGGCGAGGCGTTGGTAACGGTGGATGGAGATGAGGTATTGACGCTGGATGTCACGGACGAGGTTGTTGTAAGACGTTCCGAGAGACAGGCGGAAATCGTAATGTTACAGGACGTGACTTTTTGGGAACGTGTGAGAGGGAAATTATAGACGGGACAGAGCAGTCCGAGATAGAAACGGAGGGAAATTATGAAGACGAACAGACAGAATAAGATTTTGGAGTTAGTGGCACAGCGAAATATTGAAACGCAAGAGGAACTGGCAGAATTGTTGAACGAGGCCGGTTATCAGGTGACGCAGGCGACGATTTCGAGGGATATTCGTGAGCTGAAGCTGACAAAGGTACCGGTGGCCGGTGGGCGGCAGAAATACATCGTGCTAGGACGAAGCGTGTCGCAAGCAGAATCACAGGAGAAGTTTGCGCGCATTTTGAAGGAGGCGCTGGTGTCGATGGATACCGCGCAGAATCTTTTGGTGATTCGTACAAGTGCCGGAATGGCGATGGCGGTAGCGGCTGCAATCGATGCTCTGCATATGGAAACCATTGTTGGTTCGCTCGCGGGGGATGACACCGTATTTTGTGCACTGAAAACCGCAGAGGATGCGATGAATGCACTTCGTGCGATAAATGCTCGTTGCGAGGCCTTGGATAAGACTCGTTAACATAAAAACAGAACATTATCTTAACAAGAGAGGAGACATAGAACGTATGTCAGGACATTCTAAATTTGCGAACATTAAGCACAAGAAGGAGAAGAACGATGCGGCAAAGGGAAAAATCTTTACGCGTCTGGGTCGTGAGATTGCCGTAGCGGTTAAGGAGGGAGGACCCGACCCGAACAACAATAGCAAGCTAAAGGACGTCATTGCGAAGGCAAAGGCCAATAATATGCCGAACGATACCATTGATCGGAGCATCAAGAAGGCTGCCGGCGATGCGAATGCCGTAAATTATGAGTTTGTATCTTACGAAGGATACGGCCCGAAGGGAATCGCGATTATCGTGGATGCGCTTACAGACAATAAGAACCGTACCGCAGCAAATGTTCGAAGCGCATTTACCAAGGGCAACGGAACGATGGGAACACCGGGAAGTGTGTCCTTTATGTTCGATGAGAAGGGACAGATCATTATTGACAAGGAAGAGTGCGATATGGACCCGGATGATTTGATGATGCTTGCCTTGGATGCCGGCGCGGAAGATTTTTCCGAGGAAGATGACTCTTACGAGGTCATTACCGAGCCCGATGCATTTTCTGCGGTTCGTGAGGCGCTGGAAGAAGCGGGCATTCCTATGATCGAGGCGGAGGTAACGAAGATTCCGCAGACCTGGGTAAGCCTGAGCGATGACCAGGACATTAAAATGATGAATCGTACCTTAGACTTACTGGACGAGGACGACGATGTACAGCAGGTATACCACAACTGGGATGAGTAAAATGCAGGCACGGCTGTTCGCATAACCCCGGAGAGAGGGAAAGGATATTATGTTAGTCAGTTTGCATGTAAAGAATTTTGCGATTATCGATGAGATTTGGGTGGATTTTTCGCCGGGACTCAATGTCTTGACCGGTGAGACCGGTGCGGGGAAGTCCATATTGCTCGGATCCGTCGGTGCTGCGTTGGGCGGAAAGATAAGCAGAGAAATGCTTGGAAAAAATGCCGATTATGCCTTGGCTGAATTGGTGTTTTCGGCGCCGGATACGCGTGTTCGAGAGGTGCTTTTACGGCACGACTTGCCGATAGAGGACGACAATCTTGTGATTTCCAGACGTATTACGGAGGGTGGACGAAGCATTTCAAAGATTAACGGCGAGGTGGTAAATGCGGGGATTCTCCGTGAGGTATCCGGTCTTCTGCTGGATATTCATGGACAGCACGAACACCAGGCATTGCTGTCTAAGGCACACCAAAGGGAGCTTTTGGACCGCTATTCGGGAGAAGAAGGGGCAAGGCTCTTGGCGTTGCTTCGGGAGACCTACCATACCTACTCTGCTCTGCGTCAGGAACTTGCGGAGGCGGAGAAGCACGAGCAGACCAGGGTGCGGGAACTTTCACTGGTGCAATACGAGTACGATGAGATTACCGAGGCACAGTTGCGTTTCGGAGAGGACGAGGAACTGGAGGAGCGGTATCGTGTGCTTGCGAACAAGGATCGTATTCGTGAGTCGGTATCTCGTGCAGAAGAACAGCTGAGCACCGGCAATGATGCTGTGTCGGAAGGCATTTCGCGCGCGCTAAAGGAATTAGCGAGGGCTTTGCCTTATGACGAGCGTTTGACACCGTTGTACGAGGGACTTCTGTCGGTGGAGGATCAGGTGACAGAGTTGAATTGTCAGCTAGGTGAATACTCAACCGAACTGTTTGAGGACGACGGAGAGCTGGAACGGACGGAGGAACGGCTGAATCGAATCAATCGGCTGAAATCGAAATACGGCAGAACCATAGAGGATGTCTTACAGTATGCAGAGAATCTGGAAGTGACATTAGAGCGCTTGGTGAATTACGATGCATATCTCGCGAATCTTAGGAAAAAGCAAGTGGAATCGGAAGCCGATATGCGTGCATTGTGCGAGCAAATGACGGCGGTTCGTAAGAAATCTGCGGACAAGCTCTCGGGAAAAATCAAAGAAGCACTCGGCGATTTGAATTTTCTGAATGTCGAGTTCTCCGTAGAGGTGACACCTTCGATATCGATAACGGAGTATGGCAACGATGAAATCGAGTTCTTGATTTCCACGAATGTGGGAGAACCGACGCGACCACTTGCCAAGATTGCAAGCGGTGGCGAATTGTCACGAGTTATGCTTGCATTGAAATCGGTATTTGCCGGAAAGGATGAAATCGAGACATTGATTTTTGATGAAATCGATGTGGGTGTCAGTGGACGTACCGCACAGCGCGTAGCAGAGAAGATGGCACAGATATCTGCCGCACACCAAGTACTTTGCATTACACATCTTCCGCAGATCGCGGCGATGGGGGATGCACATTTTCGTATAGAAAAGGAAGCGGATGAAACTGCGACCCGAACGAGAATAACGAGACTGGAGGAAGAGGAGATTTCCATGGAGCTGGCACGGATTCTCGGAGGTGCACAGATTACAAAATCGGTTACGGAGAATGCTTCGGAGATGCGTATGCTGGCTCAAAAGCGCAAGGAGGCACTTCGGGAACGGATTGACGAGAACTTCGCATAAAGGGACAAAAGAAACACATACTAAGGATTGAAAAGAAACGAATATACTTACGAAAGAGGGATCTGAGCAGAGAGTGAGGATGCCTCTTTTTTTGTTACGGAGTCGGCTCCGGAAAGGTGGTTTATGAAGAAGTATCGTCGAATATTGATTGTGGTGCTGGCGGTCGCAGTGGTACTGACATGCGTGTTTGCCTTTTTGCAGGCAAAGGGGCGTATTCCGGGTGAGTTGTGGTTGCGTGTCGGAACAGAAGAAAATTATGATCTGGAGCTTCCGTTTTCGGTGGAGTTTGAGACCGATGCCATTTATGTGTTGTCGGGAACGGATGGGCGAGTTCCGGCGGAAAAGATTTCGATTAACGGAGGCACACCATTTACCTTGTCCTCTGACGCAAAAGGAGAGTATACCGCCTCCGTGAAGCTATTCGGCTTTATTACTGTGGCGGAGATTCCGGTGAGTGTCGTCGAGGATATGTCGCTGATTGCGTGCGGAATACCGATCGGCATCTACATGGAGACAGACGGTATTCTTGTCCTTGGCACCGGGGAGTTCACGCTTCGCGGTGGGGGACAAGCATGTCCCGCGGAGGGAATCGTGCGAACGGGGGATTATATTTTGGAGGTAAACGGGCAGGCGGTAAAGGACAAGGAGGGAGTTGTTGAGGCAGTGCAAAACAGCGGAAATGCTCCTGTGACATTGAAGCTTCGACGAGGGGAAAGTACGATTACGGTACGCCTAAACCCGGAATGTGCCTCTGACGGAGCATACAAACTCGGTGTGTGGATTCGCGACGATTCTGCAGGAATCGGAACGATGACGTACATTGACCCGGCAGACGGAAGCTTCGGAGCGCTTGGTCACGGTGTTAGCGATGGGGATACGGGGCAACTGTTTCAGGTAGGAGCAGGAGAAATCTATGAAGCAGAGATTCTTTCGGTTGTAAAGGGAAAACGCGGGGATCCGGGAGAGCTTGTGGGAACGATGTGTCGTACCGAAGAAAAATGCCTCGGGAAGGTTTCGCGTAATACACGTAAGGGAATCTTCGGCGGAACCATCTCGGAGAAAATGGATCTGCTGATTGAAGCGCAGGAGTTGCGTGCGAACACCTATCCGATCGCACTCCGGCAAGATGCCAGAAAAGGAAGCGCCTATATTCTCAACGGTTTTTCGGGAACGATAGAACGCTATTCGGTTGAGATTGAAGAGGTTCATCTTGGGGCAAAGGACAATAAGGGCTTGGTGCTTCGTGTCACCGATGAGCGATTGCTTGAAAAAAGCGGGGGCATTGTGCAGGGTATGAGCGGTTCGCCGATTATTCAGAACGGAAAAATCATTGGCGCAGTGACACATGTGCTTGTGAATGACCCGACAAGGGGGTATGGGATATTTATTGAGGAGATGCTGGAAATTGATGAATGATGTATAGAGGGATAGGAAAAGTTCGTTTTCTACTATACAATCAAACATATTTTTGTTAAGATAAAAGCGACAAGTCGATGGGAGGTACGAAATGAAAGAGGAAAAACGGTTATCGGAGCAGTTGAAGAGGTTGAAGATTGGAAAGTTTTTTATGCTAACCTTGGCAGGTATTATCAACGCATTCGGTATTACGATTTTTTTATCTCCGGTGAAGCTGTATGACAGTGGAATATCAGGCACATCTATGCTATTGGCACAGGTAACACCCGAACGATTAACGTTGTCGATTTTCTTGCTGGTACTGAACATTCCGCTGTTTTTGTACGGTTTGAAGCGGCAGGGAGTTACATTTACGATATATGCGATATATGCGGTAGCAATCTATTCTGTAACCGCATGGTTAATCAATGATGTTTTGCCGGTGGACGTAAATATGGCATCGCCGCTGGCGGGAACGGATTTGCTCCTGTGTGCATTGTTCGGTGGCATCATTTCCGGACTCGGCAGTGGACTGGCAATTCGTTTTGGAGGGGCAATGGACGGAATTGAGGTTATGGCTGTGATTTTTGCGAAAAGGATTGGTATCTCTGTCGGCACCTTTGTTATGCTGTATAATGTGATTTTGTATGTGATTTGCGGGTTTGTTATTGACAGTTGGATCCTTCCCTTATATTCGATTGTGACCTACGCTGCGGCTTTGAAGACGGTGGACTTTATTGTGGAAGGTATGGATCGCGAAAAATGTGCCATTATTATCACAACTCGTCCAAGTGAGGTGTGCAAAGCCTTGTCGGAAGAGTTTGAAAGCGGAAGCACACTCGTGGATGCGCGTGGTGGATATTCAGGCATGAAGAAGACGATGATCTATTTTGTAGTCAACCGTTTTCAGGTAGTGAAGCTGAAGGAAATAGTGCATAACATTGATGTACATGCTTACATAACCATCAGTGAAGTTGTAGATGTGTTTTCTTCCGCACAAAAGGAGCCGTTTTGAGAGTCACGGATAAAAAAACGACAGAAAATCGATTTGACAGACACCCGTTGTTTATATAGAGCAACGGGTTTTTTGTTGAAGCAGCAAGGATGTCGGAGGTGTACGGCGAAAAATAAATAACCATGAGGGCTTGTGCTTGTTATGTCGAATGGAAAAGCCCCTTTTCTGAAAAAGAGTTAAAAATTTACTTGAAAATCGAGAGGTGATGTTGTATATTGAATGTGCAGATGACAAATAAAGTAAAAACAGGAGGTAACCATGGGGAAAATAACCGTTGGTATTATTGACGACAATGCAAGGATGATACATTCGATGCAGGAAGCACTGAAGGGAGACGCGGATATTGAAGTGGTAGGTACAGCGGAAGATGGGATTGCCGGATTGGCATTGATTAAGGAGAAATCGCCCGATGTGGTATTATTGGATTTGATTATGCCAAAGCTGGACGGGCTTGGCGTACTTGAACGACTTCGGAAGGCGGAAGCGGCAGGGGAGAATCCGGCAGGTGAAGGAAAACGTCTTCCCGCAATTATCGTAGTCAGTGCCATCAGCCAGGAGCGCGTCATGGAAAATGCATTTGAGTTGGGAGCAATTTATTACATACTGAAACCGTTTGATCCCGAAACATTGCACAATCAAGTGAGACGAGCCTGTGGTGAGTTTACGATTCGAGCATTCGACGGACGGCGAGAGGAAGGGGTTCACATGCGTATGGAAAAGCGGGAGCACAACCTGGAATCGGATGTGACGAACATCATCCACGAAATCGGTGTGCCGGCGCACATCAAAGGATACCAATATCTTCGAGATGCGATTATGATGTCGGTGGACGATACGGAAATGTTGAACTCGATTACGAAACAGCTCTATCCGAGCATTGCAAAACGTCACAAAACAACACCGAGTCGTGTCGAGCGTGCGATTCGACATGCGATTGAGGTGGCGTGGAGCAGAGGGAAGATGGATACCATAGATGAGTTGTTTGGCTATACGGTAAACGGTGGGAAGGGAAAGCCGACAAATTCGGAGTTTGTTGCCCTGATTGCCGACAAAATCCGCTTAGAATACAAGTTTCGAATGCAATAAGCAAAATTTCTGAAAATACGCAAAAAAAATGTGGTTTGGACTTTTCTAAATGATCGAAATATGCTATACTAAATGTGGTGTGTAAGATTACGACTCGTTAGGAGGAAAGGTCATGAAGAAGGTTTTGTATGTTGCGTCCGAGTGTGTACCCTTTATTAAGACAGGAGGACTTGCGGATGTTGTGGGATCTTTGCCGAAGTATATTGATTGCAAAGAGTTCGATATTCGTGTTATGGTTCCGAAGTATATGGCAATCCCTCAGAAATATAAAGAGAAGATGCAGTATATCACCCATTTTTATGTGGACTTGGCTTGGAGAAGTCAGTATGTGGGCATTTTGACGATGCGATTGGATAACATTACGTTTTATTTTATCGATAATGAGTTTTATTTCGCAGGTGACCGTCCCTATGGATATATCCATGAGGACATCGAAAAGTTTGCATTCTTCTGTAAGGCGTCCTTAGCGGCTCTGCCGGTGATAGATTTTCGCCCCGACATCATTCACTGTCATGATTGGCAGACGGGATTGATTCCGGTGATGTTGCATGACCGTTTTCAGGAGAATCCGTTTTACCGTGGAATCAAGACAATCATGACGATTCACAACTTGAAGTTTCAGGGGGTATGGGACAAGAAGTCGGTGATGGATATTACCGGGCTGTCCGAATATTATTTTACGTCGGATAAGATGGAAGCTTACGGCGATTCCAACTACCTAAAGGGAGGGTTGGTATATGCCGATCGTATTACAACGGTAAGCGATACGTATGCCGAAGAGATTAAGACTCCGTTTTACGGAGAAGGGCTGGATGGATTGATGAATGCCAGAAGCAACGAGTTGTCCGGCATTGTGAATGGTATCGATTATGAGGAATACAACCCCGAGACAGACCCGTTGATCGTGGCGAAATACAATGCGGTAACATTCCGCAAAGAGAAGATAAAGAATAAGAGAGCGTTACAAGAGGAACTCGGACTGGATCGTGACGATAAGGTATTTATGATGGGAATCGTATCGCGTCTTACCGATCAGAAGGGGTTGGATTTGGTGGATTACGTGATCGAAGAGATTTGCGCACCGGATACTCAGTTCGTTATTCTCGGAACCGGTGATTCCAAGTACGAGAATCTTTTCCGGCACTTTGAGTGGAAGTACCGTGGAAGGGTGTCTGCCAACATCTTCTATTCCAACGAGAGGTCTCATCGTATTTATGCGGCCTGTGATGCATTTTTGATGCCATCGCTGTTTGAACCCTGTGGTTTGAGTCAGCTAATGAGCCTTCGTTATGGTACGGTACCGATTGTACGCGAAACCGGCGGTCTGAGAGATACCGTAGAGCCGTACAATCAGTATGAAGGCACCGGCACAGGCTTCAGCTTCCGAAACTACAATGCACATGAGATGTTAAATACGATCCGCTATGCGAAGGATGTTTATTATAATCATAAGCGTGAGTGGAATAAGATCATTGATCGAGGAATGGCGAGAGATTTCTCTTGGACGAATTCCGCAAAGCAATACGAGGAACTGTATCGCAGCATGTAAAGCGATGTGTGAGGCATGATTTCGGATATATGGACTTTTCCCACAGCATATAATGTGCTGTGGGAATTTGCGTTTTTCTGTTTGGACAAAGAACGGAGAAAAACATTGGTTTTTTGGAACATGGAGGAAATGAAAGACGATGAAGCTAGGTGCTTTGGTGGAAAAATTGGAAGTCACTTACCTACAAGGGAGTCCCGAAACGGAGGTCAGTGATGTTGCCTACGATACGAGGACGATGCGAGGAGGAGAGCTGTTTGTATGTATTCCGGGAACTGTGCAGGACGGTCACTCGTACATCGACAAAGCCCTTTCGCTCGGGGCAAATGCCTTATTAGTAACCAAGGAGGTTTCGGTTCCTGAGGGGGTTACGGTGATTCGTGTCGAGGACGCACGTATGGCGTTGGCGGCTCTCAGTGCGGCATGGTTTGGCTACCCCGCAGAGAAATTGATGACCATCGGAATTACGGGAACGAAGGGGAAGACGACAACGGCGTTTATGATTTATCATATGCTGGAGCAGGCGGGCATTTCCTGCGGATTGATCGGAACGGTGGAGAATATTCTCGGTGGAGGGGAGACGGTTACCTCTTCACACTCCACACCGGAGTCGTATTTGGTACAGAAATATTTTGCACGTATGGTGGAGAACGGCTGTCGTGCGGTGGTGATGGAAGTGTCCTCACAAGGGCTGAAGATGAGCCGTGTTGGAGGAATTACTTTTGACTATGGCATATTTACGAACCTTGAGCCCGATCATATCGGTCCCGGAGAGCATGAGGATTTTGCCGATTATCTTGCATGCAAGCGTCGCTTGTTTTCTATGTGCAGAACAGGGATATTTAATGCAGACGCGGAATATACGGAGGAGATGATCGCGGGTGCGGAATGCCGTGTTGTTCGTTTTGGTTGCGGAGAAGACTGTGACTATCGTTTGAGCGAGCGGCGACTTTACAGTGAGGCGGGGAGTCTCGGAGTTGCGTATCGGGTAAGTGGAAAGCTCGAGGCAGACGTGCGCGTGAACCTTCCCGGAGCATTTAATGTATACAACAGCCTTACGGCATTGAGTGTATGCGGAGAAATCGGAATTCCCCGAGATGCGATTCTCGCGGGACTTGCGAATGTACGTGTTAGAGGACGCGTGGAGCTGGTTCCGATATCGAAGGAATTTTCTGTGATTCTCGATTATGCGCATAACGGAATGGCGTTGCGGAGTCTGCTCAATACGCTACGTGAATATAAGCCATCCCGTTTGGTGTGTGTTTTCGGCTGCGGTGGCAATCGTTCCAGAGATCGTCGATTTGAAATGGGAGAGATTTCGTCCAATCTGGCAGATCTGACGATCGCGACCTCCGACAATCCCCGTTTCGAAGAGCCGCAGGATATATTGAATGACATACTTACGGGAATCCGTAAGGGGCCGGGGGCTTATGTTGATATTATCGATCGCCGGGAGGCAATCCGTTATGCACTCGCCTATGCACGACCGGGGGATTGTATCGTTATTGCCGGAAAGGGACACGAGAATTATCAAGAGATTCGTGGTGTTAAATATCCCATGGACGATAAAACGATGATTTTGGAAGAGGCAAGAAAGCTTGGAATAACAGGAGGGGAAGTGTAATATGAAGACATATTCAGTGGAAGAGCTTGTGAGGCTTTCGGGTGCAACGCTTCTGTGCGGGGAAGTAACGAGGGCAGCGACCAAATTCTCCTTCTCATCGAAGGAGTGCGATGAAGATACGGTATTTCTGCCGATTGTCGGGGAGCGTGTGGATGCCCATGATTTTATCGGTGATGCCTATGCGAGAGGGTGCCGGATTACCTTTACCGAGCGAGGAGCGGTTGAGCCGCAGACAGAGGGAATGGTTTATCTCGCGGTAGATAGCACGGTGGGGGCATGGCAACGTCTCGGAGCAGCGATTCGGAAGGAAGCCTCGGCAGTGCCGATCGTAAGCATTACGGGAAGCGTGGGAAAGACGACAACGAAGGAATTGGTGGCAACTACTCTGACACCGATGGGCACGGTGCTGAAGACCGTTGGTAACAAAAATGGGCAGCTCGGTGTTCCGCATATGATGCAGATGCTTTCGGAGAAGCCCGATGTAGCGGTTATCGAGATGGGAATGAGCTTGTTCGGGGAAATGGCGCGTATTGCACCGGTGGTGGCGCCGAATTATGCAATTATAACGAATATCGGGGTCTCGCATATCGGCAATCTCGGGTCGAAAGAAAATATACGCAAAGAAAAATTGAGCATGCTTAACAATATGCAGGCGCCCGGAGTTGTGTTGTTGAACGGCGATGATGCATTGTTGCGGGAATTGTGCGAAGTGGGAAGAGGACAGCGGTCGCCGGAAGAGATTGCGATGTACGATGAGACACGCAGTAAGCTCTCGGAGCTGACATTATTGTCCTACGGACAGGCGGAATGGTGTGATTACCGATTCGAGAGGGTACGCTTACACCCGGATTCCTCAGAGTTTCTGTTTTGCTATAAGGAGATGCGTGTTTTCATACGATTGCCGGTGCCGGGGCTTCACAATGTGGCAAATGCGGTGGCGGCTTTGGCAGTTGCGCATCGCCTCGGAATTGCGATAACGGATGCGGCAAAGGTTTTGGAGAACTATCACCCGATGTCGATGCGAGGTGCGGTTGAACAGCTTCCGAGGGGCATTTGGCTGATCGATGATACCTATAATGCAAGTCCGGATTCTATGCGAAGCGGATTGGCGATTCTGGCGGGCACCGTAGCGAAGCGACGCATTGCAATGTTGGCAGACATATTGGAACTCGGAGAACAAAGTGAGAGCTGTCATCGACAGGTTGGTGCCTATGTGGCAGAGTGTCCGGTGGATGTGCTGATCACGGTCGGAACAGAGGCAAGGGCCATTGCGGCTGAGGCCGCCAAAAAGGAAGGGCTGTGGATCATGTCTTTTGCGACGAAAGAGGCAGGACTGAAATGTCTTTTGTCCATTGTAAAGGACGGAGATGCGATATTGATGAAGGGCTCTCGTGGGATGGGACTTGAATATGCGGCAGCAGCTCTCAGAGACGTATTAAAGACCATAAAGTAGCTTTGAAGATGACGAACCGGAGGTGAGCAATTTGGAACGCTATGCGGATGTGATTTTGGATATTACCGCGCCGACGCTCGATAAGAGCTTTCAGTACCGAATTCCTGCCGAGTGGTACCAATATGCCGTGCCGGGGGCGTCGGTACGTATCCCGTTTGGAAATGGAAAAAGTCTTCGAAAGGGATATATTCTAAGCATTTCCGAAGAACCTAAACTCACACCTGAGAGGATCAAGTCGATTGCTGAGGTGTGTGAAAAGGAGCTGACCATTGAGGATGAGTTGATGCGCCTTGCCTATCGTATGAAAGAACGGTATGGCGGAAGTCTGTATGAGGCGATGCGTACAGTGATTCCGACACGACAGCGGGTAGAGCGACTACCGAAACGCGAAGTAAGGTGCATTTGCACGGAGGAGGAGCTAGAGAACGCATACGAGTTAGCTGTTAAGAAGGGGCACAGAGCAAAGACAAGGCTGTTAGAGGCATTGAAATCGGAGAAGCAGATTCCTTATGAACTTGTGACGGGAAAGCTGAATATCGGAAAGGCGACGCTGGATGGACTGCGGGATGCAGGACTGATTGCCGTCGGGGTTTGCGAGGAAGAGCGAGCTTTCGGAAATGGGATGGCAGTATCCTTGAATGAGGAACAGAGAGTGGCTTCGGAAGCGGTTTGTGCAAGTCTCGGGACGCATAAGGTGTTTTTGCTACACGGTATTACCGGAAGTGGAAAGACCGAGGTGTATATGGAGATTATCGCACGTACCTTGGCGATGGGGAAGCAGGCAATCGTATTGATTCCGGAGATTGCATTGACATACCAAACCGTGCTACGATTTTACCGGTGTTTCGGTGACCGTGTATCCTTCTTACATTCGAAGATGGCAGCAGGGGAACGCTATCTGCAGAGCGAGCGTGCGAAACGTGGTGAGATTTCCGTCATGATTGGACCTCGTTCGGCATTGTTTACACCATTTCCGAATCTGGGGTTGATCGTTATCGACGAAGAACACGAGACCTCATATAAGAGCGAAAACACGCCGCGCTATCACGCAAGAGAAACTGCCATCATGAGGGCAGAGATGTGTCAAGCTACGGTAGTACTTGGTTCGGCGACACCGTCGGTAGACAGTTATTATCGTGCACAGAACGGCGAGTATATGTTGTTGCAGCTACAGCATCGTGCAAAAACGCATGCCGCATTACCGGAAGCGACTGTAGTGGATTTACGGGCAGAATTGCGAGAGGGCAATCGATCCATTTTCAGTCGAAGTTTGCGGGAGAAGATGCAGAGGAGTCTGGATAGAAAGGAGCAGATTCTTTTGTTTCTTAATCGGCGCGGATATGCCGGATTCGTTTCTTGCCGCGGATGCGGAACGGTAATGCATTGTCCGCATTGTGACATCGCGTTGACCTCCCATCGAAATGGAACGATGCAATGCCATTATTGCGGTCATACGGTACCGATGCCGAGAACCTGTCCCGAGTGTGGTTCCAGATATATTGGTGGATTTGGAACGGGTACGCAGAAGATAGAGGAACTGACCGCAAAAGAGTTTCCGCAGGCACGTGTGATGAGAATGGATGCGGATACGGTGAAGGGAAAGGACAGCTACGAGGAGATTCTTGCTGCATTTTCCGAGGGAAAGGCGGACATTCTTATCGGAACGCAGATGATTGTAAAAGGACATGACTTTTCCGGAGTGACGTTGGTTGGCGTATTGGCGGCGGATCTGTCGCTCGGTGCGGAGGATTATCGAAGTGCGGAGAGAACCTTCGACTTGATTGCACAGGCTGCGGGAAGAGCGGGAAGAGACCGTTTGCCTGGTGAGGTCGTAATACAGACCTATCAACCGGAGCATTATGCGGTGGTGGCTGCTGCTACACAGGACTACGGGGGGTTCTATCGGCGAGAGATTGCATACCGAAAAATGATGGGCTATCCACCCGCAAAGCATTTGCTTTTGATTCAGACCACACACGAGGATGAAACAACGCTTACAGAGGTGACCGAGCGCGTGGCGGCGATTGTACGTTCTATGATGAAGAGTGAGGGAAGCTTGATCGGTCCGGCACCGGCGGCATTGCGAAAAGCCAATGACCTTTATCGCAGAGCTATGTATCTAAAGCATGATGATTATTGTTTTTTGATTGGCGCGAAGGATGTGGTAGAAGCTTGGATGTTAGAGGAATATACTGCGGGCGTGAGGGTTCAGTTTGACTTTGATCCGTAAATGACTATAATAGATATTGGTGTATACCGATTGTTAGAGATGAGAAAGGAACAAGGGATTATGGCACTTAGAAAGATTCGTGTTCAGGGCGACAGCGTTCTTGGAAAGGTAGCGAAGGAGATTACAGAGGTAACGGATAGAACCAGAACCTTGGCAGAGGACATGTTGGATACCATGTATGAGGCGGAAGGAGTCGGACTGGCGGCACCGCAGATCGGAATTCTCAAGCGGATTGTTGTGATCGACATCTCACCCGAACAGGATTCGCCGATGGTGCTGATCAATCCGGTGATTCTCGAAAGCAGTGGTAGTCAGACCGGGTATGAAGGATGTCTTAGTGTTCCGGGGAAGAGCGGAGTCGTGACTCGCCCTGATTATGTGAAAGTCAAGGCGCAGAACCTCGACATGGAGGAGATTGTATTTGAGGCGACTGAGTTTCTTGCAAGAGCAGTGTGTCATGAGTTGGATCATTTGGATGGGCATTTGTATGTGGAGAAGGTTGAGGGAAGGCTCTACGATAATGACGAACTGGAAAGGGCGGATGACTAGACCGCCGAAGGGGGTAAGAAGATGCGAATTGTCTATATGGGGACACCGGATATTGCGGCAACGGTGCTTGAGGAGTTGTTGAAGGAGCCCTATGAGGTGGTGTTGGCGGTAACGCAGCCGGATCGCCCGAAGGGGCGTGGAGAAAAACTGGCATTTTCGCCGGTGAAGGAATTGGCAATACGCCACGATATTCCGGTATTTCAGCCGGAACGTTTGCGTAATCCGGAAAACATTCGGGTGATTACAGACGCAAAGCCGGACATGATCGTTGTAGTTGCGTTCGGACAACTGTTGCCGAAGGAAGTGTTGGAACTTCCGAGGTACGGCTGTATCAATGTGCACGCCTCTCTGTTGCCCGCATACCGTGGTGCGGCACCGATTCAATGGGCAATATTGAACGGCGAAACGCAGACCGGTGTAACCATTATGTACATGAACGAAGGGTTGGATACCGGAGATATTTTGCTTTGCAAAACCGTGGAGATCACACCGGAGGAGACCGGTGGAACCTTGCATGATAAGCTGGCGGTTGCAGGAGCACAAGCACTGCTTGAGGCGATTCCCGGGGTACTGGACGGGAGCTTGAAGGCGATGCCGCAGGGAGAAATGACGACGGAATATGCAAAACAATTGACAAAGCAGATGGGATTATTGGACTTTTCAGACAGTGCAAAGGCACTTGCCTGTCGTGTGCGTGGTCTGAATCCATGGCCGAGTGCATATACTTTTTTGAATGGACGCATACTGAAGATATGGCGCGCGCAGGCGATGCCATCAGAGACGCTAGGAGAATGCGGACAGGTTGTCGGAATTGGCAGTGACTTTTTTGACGTTATGACCGGTGACGGTGTGCTTCGAATTACGGAGTTGCAGTTAGAAGGAAAGCGCCGTATGACGGCAGGGGAGTTTCTACGGGGAGTGCATTTGACGACAGAAACAAGGTTTTCTAATGAAAAGTAATATATAGTCTCGGACTGTGCGGAAATGAGGGGGTTGCATATGACGGCGAGAGAATTGGCATGGAAGATGCTGATACAAGTAAACGAGCAGGATGGACTGAGTCATCATGTGATGAACAAGGCCTTTTCGGAGCATGCTCTTCCGGAGGTGGAGCGTGCCTTTGCAACGAGACTGTTTCATGGTACGCTAGAACGTCAATTGACAATCGACTGGATTTTAGAGCACCAAGCACACCGTCCGATGTGTAAGGTAAAACCGAAGATTCGAAATCTGCTACGTGTATCGGCGTATCAGCTTTTATTTATGGATCAGGTGCCGCCATCGGCTGTATGTAATGAGGCGGTAAAGCTGATAAAGCAGGGGAGCCTTTCGGGTCTTTCGGGTTTTGTCAACGGCGTTTTGCGTGGTCTTTCGAGAGAGATTGAGCAGGCAGGTGGACGCGAACAGTATCAAAAGGCGTTTGCCGAAGATATGACGGAAACGGAGCGACTGTGTTTTTGGTATTCCATGCCGGTATGGCTTGTTTCATATTGGCGCGAGCGTTATCCTAAGGCGACAACGGAGAAGATGTTGAGAGCGTTTCTCGATAGGCGAGGGGTGACGCTCCGGTGCAACGAAAGCAAAGGGACACCGGAGGAGTTGGTTGCATTATTGGAGGAAGAGAAGATTGTTTCGGAGCCCGGCTTACTACCGAATACAGTTCATGTTTTCGATGCGGGAAGTCCCGCAGAATGCCTGGCCTATCAGCAGGGACGATTCCGCGTACAAGACGAGAGTTCGGTGCTTGTTGGAAATTTGCTCCCGCTTGAGAGGGGAATGCGTGTACTTGATTTGTGTGCGGCTCCCGGAGGAAAGAGCTTGCATGTTGCCGATCGACTGAGAGTGCTCGGTGACGGTACGGTGGAGGCACGGGACCTGCGCCAGACAAAGGTTGACAGAATTACAGAACAAAAAGTACAGCTGGCTTTTGAACATTTGCATTGTGTTGTTGCTGATGCTACCGAATACGATGCGAAGCTCGAGGGCAGTGCGGATATTGTATTGGCGGACTTGCCTTGTTCGGGGCTCGGCGTTATTGGAAAGAAACCCGATATCAAGTGGAAAACCACATACGAGGATGTACTTGCGCTTGCTAAGGTGCAACGTAGTATTCTGAAAAATGCGGTGCGTTATGTGAAGCCGGGCGGCTATCTCATGTATTCCACCTGCACCGTCACAACGGAGGAAAATGACGATAACAGTGCATTTCTACGAGGTCTATCTATGGTGCCGGTAGCGATTGCAGACCGGATTCCGGAAACGTTCGGAGGGGTGAAGAGAGATGAGGAAGCAGTACAGCTATTCCCGGAGAGCGGCGTGACCGACGGTTTCTTTTTGGCACTGTTTCGGCGAGAAAAATAAAAAGAGAGTGGATTTATGAGCCGAATTGATATAAAATGTTTAACAGAAGGCGAATTAAAGGACTTAATCGTTGGTCTCGGCGAGAAATCGTTTCGCGGAAAGCAACTATATGAGTGGATCCATAAGAAGCTCGTTGTAGATTTCGAGGAAATGACAAATCTTCCGGCAGAACTTCGGAAACGTCTGCGGGAGGAATATGCATTTACCATGCTTGAGAAGGTTGTGGTGAAACAATCCCGCGAGGGGGATACGCGAAAGTATTTATTTCGTCTTGTCGACGGCAATGTGATTGAAAGTGTTTGGATGCGGTATCATCACGGCAATTCGGTGTGCATTTCTTCACAGGTCGGATGCCGTATGGGCTGTAGCTTTTGCGCGTCGACACTCGGGGGCTTGGTAAGAAATCTCTCAGCGGCAGAGCTGCTCGAGCAGGTTTATGCAATCACAAGAGATACCGGTGAGCGTGTGTCCAATGTGGTGGTTATGGGAACCGGTGAGCCTTTGGATAACTATGAGGAGCTGATTCGTTTCGTTCACATGCTGACCGATGAAAAGGGGTTACATATAAGTCAGCGAAATATAACGATATCGACCTGCGGATTGGTGCCGCAGCTCAGACGTTTGGCGGAAGAGGGATTACAGATTACCCCTGCGATTTCGCTTCATGCTCCGAATGATGAATTGCGAAAATCGCTTATGCCGGTGGCAAAGAGCTATGATTTGGCAACACTTATGGAAGCTGCGGATTATTATGTCGAGAAGACAGGACGACGTATGAGCTTCGAGTATAGTCTGATACGGGGAATAAACGACACTCTCGACATGGCAAGGGAACTGGCACAGTTGTTGCACGGACGCAATTGTCATGTGAATTTGATTCCAATGAATCCGGTAAAAGAACGGGATTTTTCGCGCTCACATATTACAAATGTGTTAAACTTTCAAAATATGCTTGAAAAGAGCGGAATAAATGCTACTATAAGGAGAGAAATGGGCTCCGACATTGATGCTGCGTGTGGGCAGTTGAGGCGGCACTATGAGAGGAACGGTACCGTCACCGAGGGGAAATAACAAAAAAGGAGGCTGAGGATGAAGACTTGTGCATTGACCGACATTGGTAGCAAACGAACCATGAATCAGGATTATTTTTTCTGCAGCGATACACCGGTCGGAATTCTGCCGAATCTGTATATCGTGGCAGACGGTATGGGTGGACACAATGCAGGAGATTATGCATCGCGGTTTTGTGTGGAGCGATTTACACAGCTGGTGGAACAGAGCAAAGAGCGCACGAGAATACAAACTGTCGAGTCGGCCTTGAAGATTACAAACGACGAATTGATTGCGAAAGCCAAGAGTCAGAAGGATCTGGAGGGCATGGGGACGACCTTTGTTATGGCAACGATTCAAGAAGACGGTTATATGTTGGCGGCGAATGTGGGTGACAGTCGTTTGTATCTTATCAACGACGAGGTACGACAGATTACGCAGGACCATTCGCTCGTTGCGGAGATGGTTAGGAACGGTGATATCCGAAAGGAAGAAGCACGTTTTCACCCTAACAAAAATGTCGTGTTGCGTGCTTTGTGTACGCAGGTTTCGGCACAGCCCGATTTTTACAAGGTTCGTGTGAAGCCGGGAGATTACCTTTTGTTGTGTTCCGATGGTCTGTCCGACATGTTGGAGGAGTCGGAGATGTTCAAGCTTGTAAGCGAATATGACGAGGTACGCGACATTGCGGAGAAGATGGTCGCGCTTGCAAACGAGAACGGAGGAAAAGATAACATCACATTAGTGTTGATTAAAATATAATTTTTTTGGCAAGGATGCCGGAAAGGTAAGGTAACGCAGATGAGTATGATCAAACCCGGAATGTTTATCGGTGACCGTTATGAAATCATTGAAAACATCGGTTCGGGCGGTATGGCGGATGTATACAAGGCCAAATGTCATCGTTTGAATCGTTTTGTTGCAATTAAGATTTTGAAACCGGAATATTCCAGTGACAAAAATTTTGTTACAAAATTCCGTGGAGAAGCCCAGTCATGCGCGGGCTTAACCCATCCCAACATTGTCAGTGTATTTGATGTCGGCGACGACGGAGATTTGCATTACTTTGTAATGGAGCTGATCGAAGGAATTACGTTGAAGCGTTTCATTGAGCGTAAGGGTCGCTTGGACATCAAGGAAGCAGTAGGAATTGCCATCCAGATTGCCCAGGGACTTGATGTTGCACATCAGAACCATGTAATTCACAGAGACATCAAATCGCAGAACATTATCATTTCCCGTGAAGGCAAGGTGAAGGTTGCCGACTTCGGTATTGCGAAGGCAACAACTGCCAATACCATTAACCAAAGTGCGGTTGGCTCGGTGCATTATCTCTCTCCGGAGCAAGCACGTGGTGGTTACAGTGATGAGCGAAGCGATATCTATTCGCTTGGAATTACGATGTATGAGATGTTGTCCGGAACGGTGCCCTTTACAGGTGACAACTCCGTGTCTGTGGCTCTGCTGCACATTCAGGGGGAGGCTACGCCTCTTTCGGAGTTGAATCCGAGTGTAACCCCGAGCATCGAGAAGATTGTGCAGAAATGTATGCAGAAGAAGCCCGAGAGACGCTACATGTCTGCGGCTGAGTTGATCCAAGATCTGAAGGCTGCGATTATGAATCCTGCAGGTGACTTTGTTAAGGTAGCACCGGCAATCGTGACGGATTCGCCTACGAGAGTGCGTACCGAGGAAGAACTGCATCAGATCAAAAGTGCATCGAAGAGCAACCAATATTTTGACGATGAGGAAGAGTATCGTGAGCCGGTACGCCGTTCTCGCAAGAACGATTTTGAGGATGAGGATGAGGATTTGGATTCCGCGACCTCGAAATGGGACAAAGCGTTGCTTATTGCGAGCATTGTTTTGGTACTCTTGCTGGCTTTCGGCATCATCTGGCTTGTGTTGCAGGCATTTGATTTGTTGAAGCAGGATCCGGAGGGACCGTTGAAAAACGTGACACCTTCGGTAACCGCGTCGCCAACTCCGACACTTCCGCCTAAGGTTGCGGGAATGCCGAATTTGTTCGGACAGAGCTATGAAATGGCAGAGCAGAAGTTGCTTGCACTTGGTTTGAATCTCGACATTAAGAGTGAGGATTCCGAAGAGTATTCCGAGGATTACCCTCGCGGAACCGTAATTGAACAGACTCCGGCATATGGAGCGGTATTGACGGAAGGACAACAGATTTTCTTGGTAATCAGTATCGGAAAAGAAAACATTACCATTGATAATTATAAGGGCTATACAAAGAGCCAGCTGGAGACGGTCATCGGAGATAGTTTGGTGATTAAGTACAAGTATGAAGAGAGTGATGAGGTTGAGGAAGATTGCGTCATTCGTACGGATCCCGGTCCGAATACACAGCTGCCTTCGGGTTCTACGCTTGTTGTTTATTTGAATATGGGTGGCACGAAGGTTGTTTCGGTTCCTAACGTACTTGGAAAGACCGAGGCGGATGCAAAGCAGACTATTCTTAACGCAGGTCTGACCTATCACATTACTTCCGATTACAGTGCGGAGGTTACGGCGGGCTTGGTTATGTCACAGAGCCCTGCAGATGGGGAACTGGTAGAAGGAGAAAAGGTGGAAATTGTAATTAGTCTTGGCGCTCCGCCGAGTCCGACCCCGACCCCCACAACGGAAGTGACGCCGACCCCGACGCCGGAACCTACTCCGACATCGGAACCTACGGCAACGCCGGAGCCTTCGCCGAGTCCGACCCCAACTCCGGAGCCGGTACAGGAAGGTGGACAGGAGACTCCGTCCGAGGGCTGAGTGGCGAAGTTATATGAAGCAATTTCAAGGAAAGATAATGAAAGGCGTCGGCGGCCGTTATGAGGTCTATATCGAGGGAAGCGGTGTGGTGAATTGCAGTGCAAAAGGTATCTTGCGATACCGCAAGGTTCGCCCGCTGATTGGCGATAATGTGACGGTGGAGATGTCCGAAGGAGAAACAGAAGGCAATCTTGTTAATGTTTTGCCACGGAGCAATGCATTGATACGTCCGGCGGTTGCGAATATTGATCAGGCGATGATTGTATTTGCGATGAGCGAGCCGGAGCCACATCTGAATCTTTTGGATCGTTTTCTGATTCTTATG
Source organism: Lachnospiraceae bacterium (assembly GCA_045601665.1). GTDB lineage: Bacteria > Bacillota > Clostridia > Lachnospirales > Lachnospiraceae > ISDg. The sequence goes on along the minus strand of JAZRZZ010000053.1, from coordinate 196,961 downwards.
CGAATGGAGCGGGTTCCCGTTATCATTTGCTTTAACAAAACGGACAAAGGCACAAAGGAGCAGGAAGAGACGTTGCGCCGAATTTACGGTGGTAGTGGTGCAGAGTTGTTCTTTACAAAGGCTACTACTGCGGAGGGGCTGGCGGCTGTTTACGCGAAACTCTGCGGAAAAACGACGGTTTTGGCAGGACCGTCCGGTGTCGGAAAGTCCACAATTTTGAATGCATTGCAGCCGGAAGCTCGGATGGAGACCGGCTGTATTAGTGAGAAGATTAAGCGAGGTAAGCATACAACGCGCCATTCTCAATTGATTTACGTAGCGGAGAATACGTATTTGTGTGACACACCGGGATTTAGCTCGTTGTATCTGACTGAGCTGACCGCAGAAGAACTTGCGGGATATTATGAAGAATTTGAGCCGTTTGTAGGGAAATGCCGATTCCCGGATTGCGTACACAGAAACGAACCGGAGTGTGCGGTTAAGGCTGCAGTAGTTTGTGAAACGATTCCGAAGGAACGATACGAGAGTTACCGGCTCTTGTTTGATGAGCTGGACGAAAAGAAACGAAGAAACTAGAGGGATTGTGCGGTGGGACGCACGGAAAAGAGGTAGTATGAATTGGCTGTCACCGTCCATTTTGGCTGCGGATTTTAATCGCTTAGGTGAAGAAATAGCGAAGGTTGCCGAGGCAGGTGCGGAAGCACTTCATATCGATGTTATGGATGGGGTGTTTGTGCCCAGCATCAGTTTCGGAATGCCGGTGCTTGCTTCGATACGAAGAGAAACAGATTTGTTTTTCGATGTACATTTGATGATAAAAGAGCCGATCCGCTATGTGAAGGAATTCGCAGAGCTTGGGGCAAATTTGATTACGGTGCATTATGAGGCGTGTTCCGATGTGGATGAGACCCTCACAGTGATTCGGGAGATGGGGTGCCAGTGCGGTATAACCATTCGCCCCGAGACACCGGTAGAGGTACTTATTCCGTATGTGGACAAAGTGGATCTGATCCTTTTGATGTCCGTATCGCCCGGTTTCGGTGGACAGAAGTTTTTGCCGGAGACTTATGAGAGACTGCATACCTTGCGAGGATTGCTGCAAGGCTTGGAAACGCCTCCTCGTGTGGAAGTGGACGGAGGAATTAACCGTGAAAATGTCGCGCAAGTGCTTCGTGCGGGTGCGGATACCATTGTGGCCGGAAGTGCTGTTTTCAGTGGAAACATCGGCGAAAATGTTACGGAATTCCGACGCATTCTGTCGGAGCATTGTTACGGTAAAGAGTAGAACGGTTGCAATAAAATTATGCGTATTCAACCGAAGATAAGGCGCGACGCAACGCGCAGATGAGGTAATTCATGAAATTAGGAATCGTAGGCTTGCCGAACGTAGGCAAGAGCACCCTTTTTAACTCCTTGACGAAGGCAGGTGCGGAATCCGCGAATTATCCGTTCTGTACCATCGACCCCAATGTGGGAATTGTTTGTGTGCCGGACGCGCGCCTTCAGGTTCTTGGCGATTTGTACAATTCAGAGCGTGTCGTTCCCGCAACCATTGAATTTGTAGATATTGCAGGTCTTGTAAAGGGAGCATCACAAGGGGAAGGGTTGGGAAATCAATTCCTTTCGCATATTCGCGAAACCGATGCAATCGTACATGTAGTACGTTGCTTTGAGGATACTAACATTATCCACGTGGACGGCTCTATTGATCCTTTGCGTGACATCGAAACCATCAATTTGGAGTTGATTTTCTCTGATCTCGAGATGATAGAGCGTCGTATTGCGCGTGTTGCGAAGGGAGCAAAGAACGATAAGACGCAGGCAAAGGAACTTGCCATGCTGAATCGTTTGAAGGAGCTGTTAGAGTCCGGAAAGAAGGCATGTGCGTTTGATCCGGAAGACGATGAGGAGCGGGATTGGTTGAAGAGCTATTCGCTTTTGACGGCGAAGCCGGTAATCTATGCCGCAAATGTGAAGGATGATGACCTTGCGGATGACGGAGTGTCAAATGAGCAGGTGGCAAAGGTACGTGAGATGGCGCAGGAGGAAGGCTCCGAAGTATTTGTAATATGTGCACAGATTGAGCAGGAGATTTCCGAGTTGGAGGAGGACGAGCGGAAAGAGTTTCTTGAAGAACTCGGACTGTCCGAAAGTGGCCTTGAGAAGTTGATTCGCGCGAGTTATCATTTGCTTGGTCTGATCAGTTATCTGACAGCGGGACCGAAGGAAACAAAGGCATGGACTATTACTCGTGGTATGAAGGCACCGCAGGCGGCAGGAAAGATTCACAGTGATTTTGAACGTGGATTTATTCGTGCGGAGATCGTAAGCTACGATGCGCTCGTGGAAAGCGGCAGTTTTAATGCGGCAAAGGAAAAGGGGCTGGTTCGCTCTGAGGGCAAGGAATATGTGGTACAGGACGGCGATGTGGTTTTGTTCCGTTTCAATGTGTAGGAGTGGATCCGTTTCGGCGTGGTTTTCATGAAAGGCAAAGGGTAGAGAATAATGAACTTCTTACTTCCTTTTTTGGTGGAAAATACGAATATAAACTTTCCGAACCTGGGGATTTGTCTGAAAGGGGTCGGAGAAAAGATTTCCATCGGTAGTTTGGACATTGCTTATTACGGTATTGTAATCGGTATCGGCATGTTAGTGGGTTATCTTGTGTCCGAATGGACAGCAAAGAGAACCGGGCAGAATCCAGACATATATTTGGACTTTGCAATTTGGGCAATTATCATCTCTGTAATCTGCGCGCGTTTGTATTATGTGATCTTTAATTGGAGAGTCTTCTCGGATGACTTGCTTTCAATATTCAATCTTCGAACCGGAGGGCTGGCCATTTACGGCGGAGTTATCGGCGGAATTTTGACGGCATATGTATATTCCCGGATTCATAAGATTCGCTGGGGAAAGTTTTTTGATACGGCGATCGTCGGTCTTCTTACGGGACAGATTATCGGTCGCTGGGGGAATTTTTTCAATCGAGAAGCGTTTGGAACCTATACCGATAGTTTGTTTGCAATGCAGGTAGACGTAAGAAGCGTAAGCAGCTATTTCAATCCGAATACGAGTGCAAAGCTTGTGGAAAATGCTTATGTAGGCAAGCCGGATGCATTAGCAAACATTATGGAGATCCGTAACAATGCGGTTGTAATTGACGGAGCTACCTACATTCAAGTTCACCCAACGTTTTTGTATGAGTCGGTTTGGAATCTTGTATTACTTGTTTTCCTTTTGGTATACACGAAACACAAGAAATTCGACGGTGAGATTTTTCTATGGTATCTGTTTGGTTATGGCGCAGGGCGTTTGTGGATTGAAGGTCTGCGAACCGATCAGTTGTTCTTGTTTAATACACCGATTGCGGTATCCCAGCTGTTAAGTCTGATACTGATAGTGCTCAGTATGGGGATGTATATTTTCCTATGGAAGCGGAACAAAAAAACAAAACAAGCGAAAGCATGAGATTTTTGGAATCGGAGGCAGTGCCTCCGATTTTATGTTTCACGAAAAGCACATTCTATAAGAACCTTAGCAGGCTAGGCGGTATGCAAAGAAGAAGCTCCGCGAGAAGCGCAAGCGCGTGTGATAAAAATACGTTCTCTGTGGTGTAGAAAACGACCATTTCATGCGTCAATTATCATGCATCGGGAGTGCAAGAACAGAGGCAATGTCACAAGCGACTGTGTTTGGAGGGAGTGTCTGCCGAAGACTCTTTGCACTGAGATGAAAATATAGGCATATAGAAGTCCGGGTGAGGACTTTTTTTATTGCTTGAAAGTGCTCATTTTCTTGTGAAGGGGGGAAAATGAAGAGAGGAACGCTCAAAAATCTGCCTCTGTGGAGTGAGGTGGTTTTTTTTCGTGTGTTTTCAGAGTGTGGGCAAAAAAAAGTTTCTGAAAATTTTAAATTTCCTATTGCATTTTGCGTTAAACACGTGTAGAATGACAAGTAAGTGGAGGAAAAGGGAGCGAAAATCACACGAAGTAGAGGAAAGTGGAGGATTTTAAGGCAAATGGGAGCTGGATTTTCCGGAAAACATAGCCATAGCATTGATGCCAAGGGTCGAATGATTGTACCCGCGAAGTTTCGTGAGAAGCTTGGCGAGAACTTTATCATGACGCTTGGTGTTGACGGTTGCCTTAAGATGTATCCGTTGGATCAGTGGGAACGCTTTCTTGAACAATTTGAAAAATTGCCCGGAACGCGAGATGCGAGACGTGTGCAGAGATACTTTATGTCCAATGCGGAAGATTGCGAAATCGACAAGCAGGGACGCGTGTTGATTCCTGCGGAGCTTCGTGAGAAAGCAGGATTGGTGAAGGACATTGTTTCCGTTGGAAATATTAATGGCGTGGAGATTTGGAGCAAGGAACGCTGGGAAGAGGCAGATACGGCCGATGCTATGGAAGAGATGGTGGAGAGCTTGGCCGGCTTTGGAATACGTTACTAAGCCGAGCGGAGGAGTCTATGAATGAATTTCATCACATATCCGTACTTTTGGATGAGGTTTTGGACGGGCTTTCGATTCGTCCGGACGGAATCTACGTGGATGGAACGCTCGGAGGAGCGGGACATGCATCTCATGTAGCGGAGCGGTTGACGGATGGTCGTCTGATCGGAATCGATCAGGATGAGGACGCAATCGCAGCAGCGACGAAACGACTGGAGCCGTATCGGGATAAGATAACCATTGTACGAAGCAATTATGAGCATATGACACAGGTGTTGGACAGTTTGGAGATTGAACGGGTGAATGGCATCTTATTGGATCTCGGGGTATCGTCGTATCAGCTCGACACACCCGAACGAGGGTTTTCCTACATGGAGGATGCACCGCTCGATATGCGAATGGACAACCGTATGACGCAGACGGCAGCGGATATCGTAAACGGATATAGCGAGCATGAACTATATCGTGTCATTCGTGATTATGGCGAGGATTCCTTTGCAAAGAATATCGCAAAGCACATTGTTCGTGAGCGGGACAAGCAGCCGATTCGAACAACCGGAGAGCTTGCGAGCATCATCAGAGGAGCGATTCCGATGAAGGTTCAGGTGACAGGAGGACATCCGGCGAAGCGTACCTTTCAGGCGATTCGCATAGAGCTGAATCGAGAATTGAAGGTACTTGAGGATTCGTTGGATGGAATGATCGAGCGATTGGCGCCCAATGGTCGTTTGTGTGTCATCACATTTCATTCGTTGGAAGACCGCATTGTAAAGACGTGCTTTAAGAGAAATGAGGACCCGTGTACGTGCCCGAAGAATTTTCCCGTATGTGTATGTGGGAAAAAGAGCAAAGGGCGTGTAATAACGAGAAAGCCCATTTTACCGACAGAGAAGGAAATGGAAGAGAACAGTCGCGCACGAAGCGCAAAGCTTCGCATATTTGAACGTGACGAGTAGAGAAATATTACGGAGAGGAGCAAAAACAAAATGAGAACGCAAAGGGTGTATACTAGAGAAGAATTTGAATATAGAAAGAGCCTGCGAAATCAGGCATATGTAGACGGTAGTGCCGCAAAGCAGTTGGCTCCCGCTCCGCAGTACGATCCGCATAGGGAGAAAAGACGTGCGGTTGAGGAGCAACCGGAATACCGTGAGGAGCCTTCCTTAGTCGGGATACGGCGAAATATTGATATCATTTCAGCCGTTTTGTTGGTTACGGCGATTCTTGTAACAAGTGTATTGGCGATTCGTTATTTGAATGTTTCGGCACGAATCACGGAGATTGACAAGAGCATTGCATCGTTGAATGAGAGTCTTCAGGCAGCAACGCAGGAAAATGATTCGATGCTGGCATCGATTGCAGACGGTGTAGACCTCAACGAGGTATACCGTGTTGCGGTCGGTGAACTGGGGATGGTATATCCCAACAACAATCAGGTGATTCATTTCACCTATGAAAATGACGGGTATGTACGGCAATACGGAGCGATTCCGGAGACGGACGCAGAACAGAAAAGCACCGTCTTTGAAATTTTGAATCGATTGCTACGATAGTTTCGAAAGCGCTTTCCCTAATATGGGGAGAGCCTTTTCGCGTGATAGCAGGCAAGTAAGAAAGACACCGCCGAATGCATCTTCGGAAACGGTGAGATGGAGTATTAGATGAAGAAGAAAGCGACATCGACAAAAAAGCAAAAATATTTTACACGTAAGATGCAAAAGACGACGCTTGTTCTGTTTGGGTTTTTCATGGCGGTTTTTGTGTTCTTGATCGGACGTGTTGTCTACTTGAGAGTAACAAAGGGAACGGAATACAGCAATAAGGTGCTGAGTCATCAGAGCTTTGTCGGATCCGTTGTACCTTACCAGAGAGGAACGATCACAGATCGCAATGGTGTAGAGCTTGCGGTTAGCGAGAAGATTTATCATGTGATTCTCGACCCGAAGGTTGTGCTTTCGAACGATGATTTTGTCAAGCCGACGCTAAATGCGCTGGTTAAGGCATTTGAGTTGGATATTACCGAACTGCAGACTATCTTGAATACAAATAAGACAAGCTCTTATTATGTGCTGCTGAAGAATCAGCCGTATGAAAAGATAGCAGCCTTTCATGCATTGCAGGAAAAGGATCATAAGGTGGTGAAAGGAGTATGGTTTGAGACGGAGTATGCGCGTCGATATCCATACAATTCCTTGGCTTCGCACGTGATTGGATATACGAACAAGGGAAATGTGGGAACCTATGGGATTGAGCAATACTACAATGAGTACCTTAACGGCGTTGACGGAAGAGAGTCCGGATACTATGATGCAGAGCTCAATCTTATCAAAAAGGTATGGGAAGCAACACCGGGAGATACGGTAGTTTCAACCATTGATGTTTATGTACAGAATGTGGTGGAAGAAAAAATCAAGAAATTCATGGACGAGACGGGGTGTAAGAACATCGGTGTTATTATGATGGATCCGAACTCCGGAGAAATCTACGCTATGGCTTCCAATGAGGGCTTCGACTTAAATAATCCGAGAGACTTGAGCAAAATTTATTCAGATGCGGAAATCGGTGCGATGACCGACGAAGAGCAGATTGCCGCATTGAACAAGCTGTGGAGAAATTTCTGTGCGAATGACACCTTTGAGCCGGGCTCCACATTCAAATGCTTGACGGTGGCCTCGGCGCTCGAAGAGGACATCGTTGCGAAAACCGATTGCTTTTACTGTGCCGGTCGCGAAGAAATCGCCGGTTGGCCAATTCATTGCAACAAAAAGACCGGTCACGGGACGCTGACTTTGACACAATCGTTGATGATGTCGTGCAATATGGCGTTGATGGATATAGCGGAGGAAGAGGGACGTACGCTGTTTCGGTACTATCAAGGTCATTTTGGCCTCGGTAGTAAGACGGGACTGGATCTTCCCGGAGAAGCGGCGGGAATATTGATTCCGGAAAGTAAATTGAATATCACCGAGCTCGCAACAAGTAGCTTCGGTCAGGGCTTTAACGTAACAATGGTACAGATGGCGGCTGCATATAGCTCTTTGATAAACGGAGGGAAATATTATCGGCCACATGTGGTAAAAGAGATTGTGAACTCCGAGGGCGCTACAGTATATGAGACAAAGGACTGTTTGATTCGGAATACCGTAACCGAAGAAACCTCTGAGTTCATGCGTGATGCAACGTATCTTACGGTAGAATCCGGCACCGCAACACCTGCAAAGGTGGAGGGATATCTTGTGGGTGGCAAAACCGGAACCGCACAGAAGGGAAATCGTGAGGATGGAAAGTACGTGGTATCCTTTCTCGGAAGTGTTCCTGCAAATGACCCGCAGGTGGTAATCTACGTAGTAATCGACGAAGTAAATGACGATGAGCTTTACAATAGCAGTAAGCCGGCAACCTCTTTGACGAGCAAGATTCTAAAGGATACATTGCCCTATCTTGGAATCTATCCGGACGGAGAAATTGATTACGGCATTGAGTACGAGGGAGATTCCGCAGACGGCGACGAAATCAATGACGGCTTCATTGAAAACAATGGAACCGACGGCGATGAAGGAGACGCTGAGGAGGAATAACCTTTCGGAAGTATCATAAAATAAACCGAACCCGAGAAATAAGAGGTTACGGTGAGGGCATTTCAAAAACGAGGTATGCTTCTTGCGCTCGTGATAATTTTTTTGCTTATGACAGTGTTATGCGGACGCCTGGGATACTGGATGTTGTTTCGCTCGGGAGAGTATGGGGAACGGGCACAGGATGTATGGCAACGAGAACGCCCAATCAAGGCAGCGCGAGGCCAGATCTTTGATCGGAATGGCGTGGTGCTTGCCACAAATCGATCGGTATGTACCGTTTCGGTGATTCACAATCAGATTACAGACCCCGAATTTGTGATTCATGAGCTTGCGGCAGCATTGAATCTTACAGAGGAATACGTGCGAAAGCGTGTAGAGAAGTATTCCTCAATGGAGAGAATTAAATCGAACGTTTCGAAGGAAACGGGTGACTACTTGAAATCTTTAGAGATGGCGGGAGTCGTTGTTGATGAGGATTATAAACGGTATTATCCTATCGGAACCTTGGCAGCACGTGTGCTTGGCTTTACAGGGGCCGACAATCAAGGAATTGTCGGATTGGAGGTTACTTATGATTCGATTCTTCAGGGAAAGAACGGGACGATACTGACGACTACAACCGCACACGGATATAATATAGACGGGACGGCCGAGCAAAGGGTTGAGCCGATTGCAGGAAAGGATCTGTATATTAGTATGGATTACAATCTGCAGTTGTACTGTCAGCAGGCGGCTCAAAAATGTCTTGCGACGACCGGTGCGAAGACCGTAAGCATTGTTGTGATGAATCCGAAAAACGGAGAACTGTTGGCAATGACGACTTGGCCGGAATTTGATGCGAACAATCCGTATGAAATACTTTCTTCTATGCTTATACGAAAAACCGAGGAAGGCGAGGTTGCGGTCGATTACGAAGAATTGACCGAGGAAGAGAAGACAACGATTCTTAATCAAATGTGGAGAAACCCGATTGTTTCGGACACATACGAACCGGGGTCTACGTTCAAAATCATTACGACAACCGCCGCATTGGAGAAAGGTGTGGTTGCTGTGAATGATCATTTTTTCTGTCCGGGCTACCGAATTGTCGAAGACCGTACCATTCATTGTCACAAAGTGACGGGTCACGGTGCAGAGGATTTTCGACTCGGTATTATGAATTCCTGCAATCCGGTTTTTATGGATATTGGGGAACGTGTCGGAGCAACCGATATGTACGGGAGCTATAAAAAACTCGGATTAATGTCGCGCACCGGTATAGATTTGCCGGGCGAAGCCAATTCGATTTTTCATAAGCTTGAAAATGTCGGTGGGGTAGAGTTAGCAACCATGTCCTTTGGACAGTCGTTTCAGATTACTCCGCTACAGTTGTTGCGAGCGGTAAGCTGTGCGATCAATGGAGGGACATTGATTACACCCCACTTCGGCGTGTCGGTAGTGGAGGAAGGGACAGCAGTCACGGAATTGACTTACGGAAGTACTCCGGGAGTGGTATCAACAGAGACAACGGAGACGCTGCGGGAATTGCTGGAGGCGGTCGTTGCAGAAGGAACCGGGAAGCGAGCTTATTTGGAAGGGTATCGCATTGGTGGAAAGACTGCAACGAGTGAAAAGCTTCCGAGAAGCGAGAACAAATATATTGCATCATTTGTCGGTTTCGCACCGGCGAATGATCCGGAAATTATCGCACTTGTATTGATTGACGAACCGGTAGGGGTGTATTATGGAGGGACGATTGCGGCCCCCGTGATTTCCGAGGTGTTTGAAAACGCCTTGCCTTATCTCGGAATTGCTAGGCAGAATGTTAAGGAAAAAGTAGATTAATCGACCCTGACGACGGGAGGAAAGGAGCACGGTCATGGAGTGGAAGTGCAAAGAAATTTTGATTATCGGAGCAGGAAAAAGCGGAATTGCTGCATGCAATCTGCTCAGTAAGGAGCCGGTACATATTACGCTGTATGATGGAAATAAGGAATTGACCGAGGCGCAGGTACGCGGAAAACTTTCCGATTCGTTTTCGGGAGAATTGTTCTTTGGAGAAATGACAGAAGCGTTGCTTGCGAGGACAGAACTTGTTATTATCAGTCCCGGCGTGCCGACCGACCTTCCGTATGTAAACGCATTACGTGAAAAAGGGATTCCGATCTGGGGGGAGGTAGAGCTTGCATACCGGTATAGCAAGGGCAAGCTGGTTGCCATTACCGGTACCAACGGGAAGACGACGACAACGGCGCTGACAGGAGAAATTATGAAGCAATTTTTTGATCGTGTGTTCGTTGTCGGAAATATCGGGACACCGTATACAGAGCTCGCCCTGCAGACGGATGAAACAAGTGTTACCGTGGCAGAGATGAGTAGTTTTCAGTTGGAGTCTATTGAGGAATTTCATCCGAATGTCAGTATGATTTTGAATATTACACCGGATCACTTGAATCGTCACCACACGATGGAGGCATATACCGAAGCGAAATGCAACATTGCCAAAAATCAGACACCTAGTGAGGTGTGTGTGCTCAATTACGAAGATGACCGTTTGCGTGCAATCGGAGAACAGCTGAGTACAAAGGTGTTTTGGTTCAGTAGCGGAAGAATTCTACGTCGTGGACTGTATCTTAAGGGTGATACCATTGTATACAACGATGGTTCGAAGGAAACGGTGATTATTCCTACGCACGAGCTGAACATTATCGGAAAACACAATTACGAAAATGCCATGGCTGCAATTGCGGCGGGGATTGCTCTGGCGGTACCGATGGATCGTATTCGCGAGGCGTTGCACGATTTTGTAGCGGTGGAGCATCGAATCGAATACACCGCGACAAAGAACGGAGTTGTTTATTATAACGATTCTAAGGGGACTAACCCGGATGCGTCCATTCAGGCGGTGCGCGCGATGGATCGGCCTACGATTTTGATTGGCGGAGGATACGACAAGGGGTCTTCCTATGAGGAGTGGATCGCTGCATTTGACGGAAAGATTCGGTCCCTTGTGCTGATGGGACAAACCGCAGATAAGATAGAGGCTACGGCACGCCGTATGGGCTTTGAAGCAATTGTACGTGTAGGAAGCATGGAAGAAGCGGTAAGCTACGCGTATGCAAATGCGCAGCCCGGGGAGGCAGTGTTGCTGTCTCCGTGCTGTGCGAGTTGGGGAATGTTCAAAAACTACGAGGAACGAGGAGAAATTTTCAAGAAGCTTGTTCGTAGTTTGCCGGAGGAATAGTCACTTGATCGTATAAATTTGCGGTGAATTGTGCATTTGATACGCAAGAAAGGAGAAACTATGACAAGAGAGGAAATGAATCGCGGCGTGACACGCAAGCGGAAAAAGTATTACGACTATACCTTGTTGTTTCTTGTTGTATTTCTCGTGTGCTTTGGATTGGTAATGATAGCGAGCATTAGCGCCTACAATGCAGCAAAATATTACGATGACGCTTCGTTGTTTGTGAGGAAGCAAGCACTTTTTGCAGTTGTCGGTTTTGTGCTTATGATTGGGGTTTCCGGGATTGACTATCACGTTTATGCGGTACGTATCGGCGGAAAGAAAGGGATCTCGCTGGTGAGCGTTGCACTGTTGTGTGCAACGATCCTGCAGGTGGTGGTTTTGTTTGTCGGTGGTGCGACAAATGGTGCGACCAGATGGATTGAGCTAGGGCCGTTTAAGCTTCAACCGTCGGAGATAACAAAGATTGCTGTTGTATTGTGGGTGGCATATATGGTGCAATGTGCACCGAGAAGGCTGAACACGTTTTTAGGCTTTATAATTAGCATTTGCCCTTGCTTGCCTGCAATCGGATTGGTGGCGTACGAAAATATGAGTACCGCAATTGTACTTGCGTTGATTGTCTGCGGCGTGTGCTTTATTGCAGCCAGAAATAAAAAATATTACATTATCGTTGCATTAATCGGCGCAGCAACGGTGGCTGCCGGTATGTTTTTGGTAGGCTTTCGAGTGAATCGAATCGACAGCTGGCTACACATTGAGACGGCGGACGGAGGATATCAGATTTTACAGGGCCTGTACGCCATTGCGTCGGGTGGCTGGTTTGGAAAAGGGCTTGGAAACAGCATTCAGAAGCTCGGTTACATTCCGGAGGTTCATACCGACATGATTTTCTCTTGCATTTGTGAGGAACTCGGGATCTTCGGTGCGGTCTGCTTAATTGCTTTATTTGTTCTGCTTCTATGGAGAATCTTTCAAGTCGCGGTAAATGCATCGGATTTGTTCGGCGGGTTGATTGCCTGCGGAGTATTGATTCAGGTTGCGGTGCAGGTGTGCATGAACATTGCGGTAGTTACCAATACCATGCCTTCTACAGGTATTCCGCTCCCGTTTATCAGCTACGGTGGAAGCTCGCTGATTTTCATGATGGCGGAAATCGGTTTGGTGCTGAGTGTTGCGAATCGAATCGAATACGATAAGAAATAGTGGAAAAGCACATTTTGGCGTCGGCGGAATAGGATAGAGCAATTCGTTCGGAGTGTTCCGCTTATGAGTAGCTTGTGTATTCGCGGTGGGATTCCGCTGCAGGGCAGTATTTTTGTTCACGGTTCGAAAAATATGACATTGCCGATCTTGTGTGCATGCTTATTGATTCCGGAGAGGGTAGTAATTGATAACTGTCCTTGTATCTCGGATGTGGACGAAACACTGGAAATGCTCCGAGAGCTCGGTGCAATTGCAAAACGAGAGGGACAGCGAATCGAGTGTGATTGTACTGCACTTTGTTCGGGAGACATTCGCGGAGAATTGACAAGGCGGAATCGAATGTCGATTCTGATGTTCGGCTGTGTCCTTTCGAGATTGAGAAAAGGATACATGGAATATCCCGGCGGATGTGCAATCGGAACACGACCGGTGGATATGCATGTTTCCATGTTTCGCACGCTTGGTGCGGAAATTTATGAAACAGAAGACGGTATCGGAGGGAAGACAGAGGGCTTTTCAGGTGCCGAAATTGCGTATACAAAGCGTAGTGTCGGAGCAACGGAAAATGCATTGCTCTGCGCAGTACTTGCAAAAGGGAAGACAACAATCCGCGGGGCGGCGAGAGAACCCGAGGTGGAAGGCCTCTGTGATTTTTTGCGTGCCGCAGGTGCGAGAATCTATTGGGACGATGTGCAGACGCTCTGCGTGGACGGAGTGGAATGTCTGCATGGAGTGCATTTTACGATGGCATCGGATCGAATCGTAGCCGGGACGTATCTGGCGGCCACGGCGATTACCGGTGGGTGTTGCGAATTGATTGGTGCACCGGTGTCGCACATGAAGAGCATTTTGCGTTTCTTTGCTTCTCTCGGCTGTGGCTTTGTTTGTTCCGAGACGGGCATTTATATGGAGGCTCCGCTTCGTTTGTGCGGAGGAATAAAGCTAGAGACAGGACCGTATCCGGAATTCCCGACGGATATGCAACCGTTTGCGGTTGCGTTGATGGCAGTGGCACATGGTGGAGGCGAGCTGCGTGAAACGGTATTTGAAAAGAGATTTACTGCACTTCGGGAAATGAATCGCTTGGGCGCGGAACTGGCTGTCGATCCCCCTTACGTACACGCGATGGGAAATGCCTGCTTACGGGCGGCGTCGGTCAAAGGGACAGACCTGCGAGGAAGTGCCGCACTTGCCATTGCTGCATTGGCAGCACAGGGAGAAAGCAGAGTCGGTGGCATGGAATACATTCGAAGAGGATACGAGAATTTTGACGGAAATCTACGTCGTCTAGGCGCGGATTGTATTGTGGTAACGGAGGAGTGAAATAAGTCGATATGGCATTGATACGCTTGGAGAGAAAAACGAAATTTTGGATACGTCTTTCGCTGGCTCTCGGAATCGTATTTCTCTGCTTACTTGTGTTTGGAGCATGGTTTCGGAATAAGTATCGCATTGATCCGACAACCGATGTAACGGTAACGATAATCGGGAGCGGAGAACGTTATACGAAAGAAGAGATCCAAGAGCATGTGCTCGACAAATGGTATGAAAAATATTCGGTTCTGATTGATTGGTATTACCGCTTTCGTACCGCAGAGCCGTTGCCGTTTCTTGAGAAGATCACAGTACAGGTCAGTGAAGAGGGAAAGGTCCTGATTACCGCATATGAGAAGCTCCCGATTGGTTGCATTTTGGAGATGGGAAACTATTTGTATTTTGACGCGGACGGTGTGATTGTTTCGACGAAGACCGAAAATGTAGAGAACCTGCCGGTTGTTACCGGAGTGGAGTATACCAGCGTTGCGTTGTATCAGGTGTTTGAAACAAAAAACACAAATCTGTATGGTGTAGTCATGAATCTCGTACGCCAAATGGAGAAATATAAGGTGCCTGTGCAGGAGATTCATTTTATGAATGACGATGCGGTTGTTTTGTATTGTGAAGGTCATCGGATATCGCTCGGAAAAAGGGAAGTATATGATGTTCAAATCAGTATGATCGGCGGAATTCTTGAGGAATTGGCAGAACGAGCGGCAACGGGCGAAGAAGGCGGAGACGTAAAGTATAATATAAATATGGAAAACGTTTACGAAAACGGAGATCGTTTTTACGCTACCGAGCGGGAAGACTCGGAAAATTGAATATTTGATGCGAAAAAAATGTGGTTTTATGGTCTGAAAAGAGAAATTACCACTTGATTATTTTTGCATTTGAATATAAGATATATGTTAGGTAGTTAGGTATTTTGCTAAAGGAGGAACTAACTTTGCTTGAAATTAGAGTTGATGAAAATGAACCTGCAGCTAAGATTTTGGTGATTGGTGTCGGCGGAGCCGGAAATAATGCCGTAAACCGAATGATTGAAGAAGGAATTGTAGGTGTCGATTTCGTATGCGTGAATACGGACAAGCAGCACCTGAAGAATTGTAAGGCCCCTCAATGCATCCAGATCGGTGAAAAGATCACAAAGGGTCTCGGTGCCGGAGCACAGCCTGAGGTTGGTGAAAAGGCTGCTGAGGAGAGTAAAGAAGAATTGACCCAGATGATTAAGGGTTGTGATATGGTATTTGTAACCTGCGGTATGGGTGGCGGTACCGGAACCGGTGCGGCGCCCGTAGTGGCACAGATTGCGAAGGAACTCGGTGTACTTACCGTAGGTATTGTGACAAAGCCGTTCCGCTTTGAGGCAAAGCAGCGTATGGCCAATGCGATTTCCGGTATCGAGCGTCTACGTGAGGCGGTAGATACGTTGATAGTCATTCCCAATGACCGTTTGCTTGAGATCGTAGATCGTCGCACGACGATGCCTGAGGCGCTTCGTAAGGCGGATGAAGTGTTGCAGCAGGGTGTTCAGGGCATTACCGATCTGATCAACGAATCTGCTTTGATCAATCTTGACTTTGCGGATGTTCAGACCGTTATGAAGGACAAGGGTGTTGCACATATCGGTATCGGTTACGGCAGTGGGGATGACAAGTGTATGGAGGCTGTAAAGCAGGCTACCACGTCTCCGCTTCTTGAGACGAACATTGAAGGTGCAAGTCATATCATTTTGCACATTGCAGGCGCGGTTAGCTTGATTGAAGTAAATGAAGCCGCAACCTACGTGCAGGAGCTGGCCGGTGAGGATGCCAACATTATCTTCGGTGCGATGTACGATGAGACCGCACCCGATCAGTGTCGCATTACCGTAATTGCAACGGGACTTGAGGAAGCACCGCAGAATGCACAGACAAGCAGTGCAACACGGCCGAATTATTACGGACAGAATAAGAAGCCGCAGGCGACAACGAGCAACAACAGTGGTTATACCGGATTTGGCTTCATGAACAATCGTCAGAATACGCAGACATCTGCAACGCAGACGAAGCCTTCGTACGGAACGTCACAGGAGCCCGCATCTGCCGCACCGAGCTATAACAAGCCGGTGGCAAACGATACCGCAAGCGGCATTAAGATTCCGGATTTTCTTCAGAAGAACCGCAAGTAAGGGTGTGAAGAGGGATACTTTGAAGCCGGTAATTCCGGTGGGAGGTGCAAGCTAGAGTTTGCACTTGGCAGAGATATCAATGGAATTGGAAGCCGGAATGGACTTGGAATGGTTAATTTCATAATAACTTGATTACGACACCGAGCGATGCATATGCGTTGTTCGGTGTTATTTTTGTTGCACAAACGTATGCTTTGTCGAGTGTTTTATTACGAGAGAAGCATCGTGTTGCGAATATGACATGTTTTGCAACGGGAATGTGCTACAATGGGCATACACTGCAAAGGGTGAGGTGCTTGCTTTGGTTGTCTACATAGATCGGTTGTTTGTGTTGCATTTGCTGACCGAAGGGATTCTGTTACGCGCATTACATGTTGTTATGCCAAGTGCAATGAAAAAGCGTTGCTACGCTTTGTGGACGACGGTAAATGCGCTACTAACCACCGGCCTTATCTGCATTGGAATCTATGCGGAAGTGTATGCGAACGCATGGTATCATGTTCTTATTGTAGGTACGTTGTTTTTCGCGATTTTTGCGGAAGTCCGCGGAAATATTTGTGCAAGAGCAAAGGCTTTTTTAAGGTATGCAGGCTTAACAATTGCGTTGGGAGCAGTACGGGCTGTTCTCGTATTACTGCTTGGACGGGAAAGCAACACCTTTTTTGAGGAGCTCTGCATGACCGGAATCGGTGGTGTGATACTGATTGGAGGCATGCGGGAGGTGCAAAGGAGGCGAAGGCAAAGGAACTTTTCCTGTGAGGTGCGACTTCGATGGGCGGGAAGGTTCTGGACGGTGAAGGGCTATTGTGATACCGGAAATTTTCTGAAGTACAAGGGCAAAGGGGTCTATGTCGCCGCTCGTGGATTGTTCGAGGAAATGGCGGGAGATGTGGAGAAGCCTGTGATGGTTCCGTATATAATGGCCAATGGAGGATGCGGCATGCTAAGGGGGATCTGCGTGGAAGCGATAGAAGTAATGTGCGACGGAAGAGCGGTATTTAAGGAACATAATGCGATTGTGGCATGCGGTGACGAAAAGTTCTCGATGAAATCGGAGGTGCTACTGCCGGAAGGTCTTGTGGAGTATTTGTGAAAAAGGTATTGGAGGGGATGGAAATGTTCGGTTTTCTGAAATGGTTGGTTGATTCGAGGCGAATGCGAAGGATAGTGAGGGGGATTCGATTGTACTATATCGGCGGAAGCGACGTTTTGCCGGCACCGCTGCCGCCGGAGGAGGAAAATGAGTGGATCGGTTTGTTAGCGACAGAGCGAAGGGAAGAGGCGAGAAATCATTTGGTAGAGCACAATTTGCGCTTGGTCGTGTATATTGCAAAAAAGTTTGACAACACCGGGGTCGGGGTAGAGGATCTGATATCCATCGGGACAATCGGTTTGATGAAAGCAATTAATACCTATCAAAGCGATAAGAACATTAAGCTTGCGACGTATGCATCTCGCTGTATTGAAAATGAGATTCTGATGTACCTACGGCGTACCAGCAAGTTGCGTGCAGAGGTGTCGATTGATGAGCCTTTGAATGTGGACTGGGACGGAAATGAATTGCTGCTGTCGGATGTGCTTGGAACGGAAGAGGATGGAATATTAAAGCCTATGGAGGATGCGGTGGATCTTATGCTGCTGCGACAGGCGATGCACAAGCTTTCCGACCGGGAGAAGTTGATCATCGGGCTGCGTTACGGAATCGGCACAAACAATGGAGAGGAGAAGACACAGAAGGAAGTGGCCGATATGCTCGGAATCTCGCAATCGTATATATCGAGGCTGGAGAAGAAGATTATTCTGCGACTGAAAAAAGAAATGCTACGGTTGGAATGAAAAAACAGCGTATTGCACAAAACAACAAGGACTTTTTTGTGCAAAATGACGGTGGTAAAAATGTTACAAATGTGTTACCATATGTACGTGGTGAATTCACAAATAGAAATAGGAGGTAACAAACATGAAGAAGTTTTTGGCAACCGTACTTGCTGTATCTCTTGCAGCTGTTATGGTATTCGGTACTGCATTGGCAGATACCACGCTTTCTGAGGCTGGAAATGCAGAGCTTGATCTTAGTGCTGCTGTAGAGGGTGATAAGC
The DNA here is from genome assembly GCA_045601665.1 of Lachnospiraceae bacterium. Taxonomy (GTDB): domain Bacteria; phylum Bacillota; class Clostridia; order Lachnospirales; family Lachnospiraceae; genus ISDg. Next base: position 178,906 of record JAZRZZ010000053.1, on the reverse strand, counting down.
TTGTTATTACCGCTGAGTGTACTGAGGCAACTGCAGGAACCGGTTGGGGCGTTGGTGGTCTTTGCCTTGCTGGTGACTGGACGGTAACTCCGGATTACGAGTACAAGCTTGAGGCTGACCCTGTTGTTGGTGAGAAGATTGTAGTTGAGTATGATGCAGCAGCTGTTAAGGCAGCAGCTACCGGTGCTGTTCAGGTTAACTTCTACAACGGCTATTCTGTTGTATCCGTTGTTTTGAAGAGCGCTCCGGCAGCAGGCGGTGACGGCGGCGAGCAGACCGCAGATGCAATGAGCATCGTTCTCTTCGCAGGTGTTGCAGCAGTTGCTTTCGTAGCAGTTGTAGCTTCCAAGAAGGCTCGCGCTTAATCGCGTACATTATTGAAGATGGAGTCGGGGCACAGTGATGTGCCCCGATTTTTTGTTCTAAGCTTTACATGGGGTAAGGTTTAGAACCTTTTCTTTTCGAAATAAAAAAACTAGGCATAACAAATCTTTTCGTTTATAATTAATTCACCACAAAAAAACCAAAACAAAAAGGGGATTCGCTATGCCTACGAATAATTTTATCACAAAACAGGCTCTTTTTCAAGTGTGAGCGCATTTGATGAAATGCTGAATTTTCCACAATATCTTGCGTTGTGCGATCTTGGCCAAAACTATTTTTTCGTCAAAATAAACAAAAAAAGCACCTCTATTTTGTGAAAATGCTAGTGGATTGTGAAGAAGGATTTTGTTATAATAGATACGTGGTGAATTCACAAAATATATAAGGAGGTAACTTTCATGAAAAAGTTATTTGCAACGATTCTTGCTGTATCTCTTGCAGCAGTAATGATGTTCGGTACCTGTTTCGCTGAGAAGGCGATTACGGACGGTATCAACGACGGTAACGGAGCCGCAAGCGTAGACGCAGGAAGCGGTAACGGTAAGTATGCTTACAACATGGCAGCTCTTGCAACCGCAAAGGGCGGCGACCTTGACGCAGTTAGAGGCGTACGTGTAACGTTTACTGTTGCTGATGCAACTGCCGGTTTCGGTGGTGGTATGGCATTCAACAGTGAGCTTGCTGGATGGGCAGATACCGAGTGGGGTAACGATGGTGCTAGTAAGCCGATCACTGCTGTAGCAGATGGTGATGCTTTTACGATTACTCGTACTTCCGAGGAAGCTTTCTACAGCACTGCAGGCGGCTACAATGAGCTCGTTATCCAGACCTACTGGGGAAGCGATCTTACAATCACCAAGATTGATGCACTCGGCGCAGATGGTAGCGTATTGTTCTCTACCGCTGGTGCTGCAGCAGGCGGTGACGGCGGCGAGCAGACCGCAGATGCAATGAGCATCGTTCTTTTCGCAGGTGTTGCAGCTGTTGCTTTCGTAGCAGTAGTAGCTTCTAAGAAGGCTCGCGCTTAGTCGTAAGCAAATCGTTTCAAACTGAATAAAGTTTGTGAATTTAGAGAATCCTTTGGGTATAACGTACCCGGAGGATTCTTTTTTATGGCAATGTACAAGGTGGAAATATGCGGTGTGAACACGGGAAAGCTACCGCTTCTTACGGAAGAAGAGCAAAGAACGTTGCTGAAGAAGATTACGGAAGGAGATCTCGCCGCCAGAGAACGCTGTATTCACGGTAATCTGCGCCTTGTCTTGAGTATTGTTCAACGATTTTCCTCGAGCAATGAAAATGTTGACGATTTGTTTCAAATCGGCTGTATTGGGTTGATTAAGGCAATTGATAATTTTGATATATCTTTAAATGTCAGATTTTCGACGTATGCGGTACCGATGATCATCGGAGAAATACGAAGATATCTTAGGGATAACAACGCCATACGTGTGTCTCGTTCGCTTCGTGACATTGCTTACAAGGCAATCTATGCACGAGAGGTGCTTAGAAAAGAGCAAAATGCAGAGCCGACAATGGAAGAAGTCGCAAAGGCAACCGGAATTCCGGTTGAGGACATTGTGGCGGCGCTCGATGCAATTCAGACCCCGTTGTCGTTGTTTGAACCGGTGTACACCGAAGGAGGGGATACCCTATATATTATGGATCAAGTATCCGATCAAAAAGACCAGGAGGAGTGTTGGGTCGAGGAGCTGGCATTGCAGGATGCCCTCAAACGACTTCCCGAGCGGGAGCATTCCATTATCAATATGCGCTTTTATCAAGGAAAGACACAGATGGAGGTGGCAAGGGAAATTCACATTTCACAAGCGCAGGTTTCTCGTTTGGAAAAATCGGCAATTCGAAGCATGAGGACCTATCTTGGGAAAGGGTGATAAGACATGGGAAGGACTCCGAGATTGCAGCATTGACTTCCGGTGACAGGAGTGCTACAATAAAACCGATTTTGTTTTTTGTCGTAATATACGATGTTTGGCATGGAAAATGATGTTTGTTCGGAGGCGCGAAATGCTATTGATTTTCTTTGGACTGTGGATTGTATTGAACGGTAGGTTGACATGGGAGACAGCAATCATGGGTGTGGTTATTGCCATACCCGTCTACATATTTTTCTGTCGCTATATGCATTTCAGCCCGAAAAAGGAGATACGTTTCCTACAACGTGTCGGGTTTGCGATTCGCTATATTTTTGTATTGCTTTGTGAAATCGTCAAGGCGAATTTTGCGGTAATTCATTTGATATTGTCTTCAAAATATGAGGTGGAACCGGCATTGGTGGAATTTCATACCGAACTCAAGAGCGACATTGGCAAAGTAACGCTTGCAAACTCGATCACATTGACGCCCGGAACCATTTCTGTAGAGGTAGAGGGAGATCGTTTTCTTGTTCATGGGTTGGATAAAGACTTGCTTGAGGATATTGACAATACTGTTTTCGAGCAAATGCTTCTGGAAAATGAACGGAAAGGACAAAAACGATGAGTATAACACAGGCTTATGATATTCTGTATGGAAGTACAATTATTCTATTGATATTGATTATGTTCTTTATTTTGATTCGTGCGATTAAAGGTCCGGAGATTACGGATCGAATTGTTGCAATTAATATGCTGGGAACAATTACGATTATGATTATCGGAATTCTTTCGGTGTGGATGAAGGAGAGCTATTTGCTTGACGTGGCGTTGATTTATGCGATGATCAGTTTTATTGCGGTCGTTGTTCTTACCAAGGTATATATGGGAGTACATCGTGAGAATCTACGAAAGAAAGGGAAAGGTACAAAGTGATGGAGTGGGTGCGTTTTGTTATTGCAGCGACATTTTTGCTGTCGGGAGCTACAATCGCCGCGATTGCCACCTTCGGGATTCATAAGTTTCGGTTTGTACTGAATCGTATGCATGCTGCCGCACTGTGCGATACCTTTGCAATGCTTTTGGTGCTTACCGGCTTGATTGTTCTATGGGGAATATCGTTTGAAGCACTGAAGCTTTTGTTGATTATCATTTTTCTTTGGTTTGCCAGTCCGGTGTCCAGTCATCTGCTTGCGCGAATGGAGGTTACTATCAATGACCATTTGAAGGATGATTGCGAGATCCCCGAGGCGGTTGAGGAGACGATAAAGGAAGAGGAGGAGCGGTTATGACTAAGATCATTTTACTTTTGCTTGCGTCTTTTCTTATTGTCTGCGCCCTTAGTGTAAGCTTTACGAAGAATCTGCTCGTTTCTGTGGTCATTTTTATGTCTTATAGCCTTGCGATGTCGGTGGTATGGATATTTCTCGAATCTCCGGACTTGGCAATAACGGAGGCAGCGGTTGGAGCCGGTGTAACCAGTGTGTTGTTCTTTATTACGTTGCGGAAGATTGATTCCATGGAGGAAGAGGAGGAGAACAATGAGCAAGATTCGGAAGGATTATGATCGCTCAATGAGTTATCGCTTTTGGCGTTTCATGGATGGGGAAATACCGGAGTCTGCTGAGGAGCAGCCCCCGAGTGATCTCGAAGGAGATACGCATAAGCCATACCTCTCTGCTACGGAACAGGGGCAGTTTATGGTGATCAAAGAAAACGATCCGCAGGAGGATGCAAAGCGTTTTGCGGAGATGTCCGGCTTTCGCTGGTTTCGTAAGATTTATCAAGTGCTTGCGGGCTTTTTGTGTGTGTTGATTATTGCATTGCTGATTTATAATGTCGGAATGATGCCGACGTTTGGTGAGGCAGAGTCTCCGACGAACAACGAGGTTATGGAACGTTACCTCGAAAAGGGGCAAGAGGAGACCGGTGTTGTGAATCTTGTGACAGGTATGATTTTGCAATATCGTGCCTTCGATACATTCGGAGAAACTAACGTCCTATTTATTGCGACCTGTACCGTTATGATTCTGTTGATGATGAAGCGCGATGAAAAAGGGAATGATGAGCTTCAATTGGATGTGGACCGTACGTATGAGCCGAAAAGCGACCTGATTTTGCAGTCGGTTGCACGAGTTGTTATTCCGGGAATCTTTATGTTCGGCCTTTATGTGCTTCTCAACGGGCATCTTTCTCCGGGAGGCGGTTTTTCAGGGGGGGCCATTATGGGCTCGGGGCTGATTTTGCATAGTGCCGCATTCGGATTTTCAAAGACACAGCGCTTCTTTAACAAGCATATATACGAGGTTGTCAAGGTCGGTTCGTTGTGCCTGTATGCGTTGATTATTGCGTACTATCTATTTATCGGTGCGAATGGGATTGCGTCTGTGGTGCCGTTGGGAACGCCGGGAAAGATCCTCAGCGCCGGTCTGATTTTACCGATAAATGTGTTGGTTGGACTTGAGGTGGCATGTACGATGTACGCCTTCTATGCATTTTTCAGAAAAGGAGGATTCTGATATGGCAGAGCAGTTGTGGAGCAATTATTTGGATGTTGTGGCCATGATTCTCTTCGGTATCGGTTTCTTCAATCTGCTCTTGCAGAAGAACCTTATCAAAAAGATTATCGGTCTGAACGTAATGGACACGGCGGTATATCTCTTTCTGGCATCTATGGGCTACATTGGTGGGCGAAGTGCGCCAATTGTCGTAGACGGTGTAACGGAAGCGGAGCGCTACATAAATCCCATTCCCAGCGGTTTGGTGCTGACGGGTATTGTAGTATCGGTCAGTGTAACTGCACTGATGCTTTCGCTGACCATTCGTCTCTATAGGCGCTATCATACGCTGGATATTGATAAGATTACGCTACTTGTCAGAAAGGAGCATATCGAATGATGGACTTTATTCGTAACTTCCCTTTCTTTAGTATTCTCATACCAATGGTTTCCGGTCCGATTTCCTCATGTCTAAAGGGAAAGACCGCGAAAAGAGTCAGCTTTGCCGTGGTATCCCTCTCCTGTGTGCTGTCCGGAATCGTATTTTGGTACACGTTGCGTTTGGACGCGGCATTTGTGTATCGCATGGGACGTTTTCCGGCGCCGTTCGGAAATGAGATTCGTGTAGGCACGCTTGAAGCGTTTATGGCTTTTTTCTTCTGCATCATTATGCTTCTTTCTCTATGGGGTGGATTGAGACACACAGAGAAAGATGTGGAAGAACAGAAGGAGAACCTGTACTATATTATGGTCAATCTGTTGCTTAGCTCATTGCTGGCGTTGATCTATACAAATGACTTATTTACTGCATACGTATTCATCGAGATTAACACGATTTCGGCGTGTGGCTTGATTATGGTTCGTGGGTGGGGAAGAAACCTGCTTGCGGCCATAAAGTATATGATTATGTCATTGCTCGGTTCGGGTCTTTTGTTGATGTCGATTTCCATTTTGTACGGTGTTACCGGGCATTTGTTAATGGAAGATTTGCACGATGCGGTAGTAGCGATTGTGGAGAACGGGACCTATGTGGCTCCCCTGACGGTGGCAGTCGGCTTGTTTAGTGTTGGTATTGCCATCAAATCGGCGTTGTTCCCGTTTCATGCGTGGCTACCCGATGCGTATGGATACGCGACTTGCTCCTCCAGTGCAATTTTGTCCAGCTTGGTATCCAAAGGTTATATTTTTCTGTTGATTAAATTTTTCTATCGTGTCATCGGAATGGATGTGATCCAAATGACAAAGGTAGATGACGTGTTATTCATTTTCGGTATTGCCGGCATGATTTTCGGTTCGGTCAGTGCGATTCAGCAGCCGGATCTTAATCGAATGATTGCGTTTTCCTCTGTGGCACAGATCGGGTATATCTATATGGGGTTTGGTCTAAACACAGAGGCGGGAATGCTTGCATCGGTGTTTCATATTCTTTCTCATGCAGCATGTAAGTCGATGTTGTTTGTATCTTCGACCGGTCTTGCGGAGGTTTCGGCTGAAAGTACGTATTATACGGAGCTCCGCGGTTCGGGTTATCGAAATGCCATTGCCGGCATTGGATTTACGGTAGGAGCATTTTCTATGGTTGGAATTCCGCTCTTTGCCGGCTTTACGTCGAAGGTATACTTTGCTGAGGCGGCTATGAATGCCTCCACGTCGAAGATGCTGATTACGCTGGTGGCCTTGGCAATCAGTACCATCTTGAACGCAGTATATTTTTTGCGCCAAGTTATCAGTATCTATACACCGCAAAATGAACAATACAAGGTCAAAGGCTATCGCACAGCAAGGTCAATGAGCATAGCGATGGTGCTTTTTATCGCGATCAATTTGGTGCTCGGTATCGGAAGCTACCCGATATTTCAATGGTTGAGCAAAGGGTTGGAGTTGTTTTCTTAAAATAAGCGTTACTATACTATGAATCACGCGAATTCGCGGAAGGAGTCGTTTTGAATACGAATTGGATGATTACGGTTCCGGTTTTGATACCGGTGATTGGCGCACTGGTGCTTTTGTGCGGAAAGGTAAGAGAAAAGAGAGCTGCTGTTCGACGTGTGACCGGTGTGACCGTGTTACTGACAGCGCTTGTTGTGGGAATTGTGTGCGCACAGGCGAGCAGTGAAGTGCTCGTAATCGGCTTTCTGCCGGAGATGCCGATTTATTTTCGGACAGATGCGATGGCGAAATTTTTCTCCATGCTGACAGTAGGGATGTGGACACTTTCTACGATGTTCTCGTTTGAGTATATGAACCACCAAAAGGAAGAGGGACGTTATTCGTGTTTTTCTTTGCTTTCCTTGGGAGCGTTGCTCGGGATTTGTTTTTCGGGTAACCTTATGACCACGTATCTGTTTTACGAGATGATGACATTGGCAACATTTCCGCTCGTGCTTCATGAGAGGACGAAGGAAGCGATTTCGGCGGGCTTTACGTACCTGTTCTACTCCATCGGAGGAGCGTTCATGGGGTTGATCGGAATCTTCTTTATTTACCAGAACAGCATCACGAGAAGCGTAACCGGAGGTAGGCTCTCCTACGTGGCGGGTGGATTTTTGGATCCTGCGTTGGTGGCGGAGAATCGAACGGCATTTTTGGTCGCCGTATTTTTAATGCTTGTCGGTCTTGGCTCGAAGGTGGGCATGTTTCCGCTCCATGGATGGTTGCCGAAGGCACATCCCGTCGCACCTGCACCGGCATCCGCGCTTTTGTCCGGGAACATTACGAAGATGGGAATTCTGTTTGTGGTTCGTGTGCTTTTCTTCTCCGTTGGAACAGAGCATTTGCGAGGGTCTTGGGTACAGTATACATTGGTAACGCTTGCGACGGCAACTATTTTCCTCGGATCGATGCTGGCGTACAAGGAGAAGCTGCTGAAGAAACGGTTGGCATATTCGACCGTTAGCCAGACGTCGTATGCATTGGTCGGTCTGTACATGATGCATCCGGTAGCAATTTGCGGTGCGATGCTCCATGTGCTGTTTCATTCCGTGATTAAGAATCTGCTGTTTTTGTGCTCCGGTTCGATGATTTATGCAACGGGAAAGCACCGTGTGGACGAGTTCTATGGCATCGGTAAGCGTATGCCGGTTACGATGTGGTGCTTTACCTTTGCGGGACTTGCATTGGTTGGAATACCGCCGTGCAGTGCATTTGTGAGCAAGTGGATGCTTGCGACCGGCGCGTTGGACAGCGGTCTGGAGGGTTTTCGATTTGTTGTGCCTGCCGTGCTTCTTATCAGTGCGTTGTTAACGGCGGGATATCTGATGACAATTACGGCCGACGCTTTCTTCCTTGCGAAAAAAGAAGAAGAGCAGGAGGCGCCGAATCCGAACCCGACGGCGAAGGACCCGACGCTATGGATGCTTGTACCGCTTGTGATTCTGGCGGTTTGCTCGGTATTGTTCGGAATTCTTCCGATGAATGAGTGGAGCATTTTCGCGGAAATGCTTCAAAGCCTACAGTAAGCCGATATCGGCACAAATGAGGTGACTTTATGAGTGCGTATTTCTTATTGGTTCCGATTCTTCTTCCTTTGCTATGGGGAGCTTTTCTCGGCATTCATCATATGCATGTGAGAAAACGACGTGAAATTTACGTATTGGTCGGAACGTTATTAACATCCGTGATTGTATGGGTGTTGCTGTTCTGTAGACCGCAGGGCGATGCCATAATGATCAATATGGCCGGCAAGCTGGCCATAAAATTCCATATGGACGGATTTTCCTGTGTGTTTGCGGGACTGGTGTCAACTCTTTGGCCTCTTGCGACGTTATATGCCTTTGAATATATGCGCAAGGAAGGGAAAGAAAATGTGTTCTTTGCGTTCTATACTATGACCTATGGTATTACGCTCGGCATTGCATTTTCAGGCAATCTCATGACTATGTATATGTTCTATGAGATGTTGACGCTTGTAACGGTACCACTTGTCATGCATGAGTTGGATCATAAGTCCATTGTAGCGACGCGCAAGTATGTGAAATATTCCATCGGGGGTGCAGCCTTTGCCTTTATCGGCTTTATTGCGATTATGACCTTCGGTACGACGCTGGATTTTGTATTTGGCGGAGTTTTGGCGGAGACAGCTATGGCACAGAAGGAGTTTTTGCTGCTCGCAATTTATGTTCTGATGGTGTTTGGTTTCGGTGTAAAAGCGGCAATCTTTCCGTTCCATGGCTGGCTTCCGAGTGCATCCGTGGCGCCCACCCCGGTAACGGCATTGTTGCATGCGGTCGCGGTTGTGAAGGCCGGTGCTTTTGCAATCATTCGCGTGACCTATTATTCGTTTGGAACGGATTTTTTACAGGGGACGTGGGCACAATATGTAGTAATGGGCGTTGCGGTATTTACGATCGTATTCGGGTCGGCAAAGGCGTTGAAGGAACGTCATTGTAAGCGAAGACTTGCCTATTCTACGGTAAGCAATCTGTCTTACATTGTCTTTGCGGCGTCATTGATGTCGCCGGCGGGGCTGGTCGGCGGTATGGTACATATCATATTCCACGGCTTAATGAAGATTACGCTGTTTTATTGCATCGGTGCGGTAATGGTGAAGACAAATCGTACCTATCTGTGGGAAATGGATGGTTTGGCAAGACGTATGCCGCTTGTGTTCAGTGCATTTACCGTTTCCGGATTGGCGTTGATTGGAGTACCTCCACTTGCCGGTTTTGTGAGCAAATGGTACATTGCCAATGCAGCGGTGGCGGAAGGCTCGATGCTTGCGAAAATCGGTGTCGGTGCGTTGATTCTTTCGGCGTTGTTCACCGCGATGTACATTATGGAGGTGGTAATACGTGCTTGGTTTCCGTCCGAGAGCTTCGATCCGGATTCCGTAAAGGAATTGGAAGTGCCGGGAACGTATATGCGAATTCCGTTGGTTTTATTGTGTTGTCTGATTGTCGTGTTTTCTTTGTATTCCGAGGTGTTGATTTCGGTATTTGAGAAGATTGCGTCAGGACTATTTTAGAGAGGAGCTTCGTTATGACGGGGAATTTTACAATTATATTGCTTTGGCTGATTCCTCTTGTCGGAAGTCTCGGTTGCGTACTTGCCGGGGCTTTGACAGAACGCTTTGCATCCGCAGAGAAGGGCAGAAGAGTGTCGGAGCTTTCCTATCTTGCGGTGCTCCTTCTGACATTCGTTGTGGCAACAGTATGTGGAATTCCCGGCTTTCGCGGGGAAGGGGGCACGGCTGAGCTGCGTTTGTGCTACTACGGAATGCGCTTCCATATGGACGGCTTTCGTGCGTTATATTGTATGTTGACAACGGTTGCATGGTTCGTTAGCGGTGTGTTTTCCATTGGTTATATGAAACATAAGACGCATGTACTTCGGTATTATTTCTTTGTATTGCTGACGCTTTCGGCGACACTGGGTGTCTTTTTGGCAGCGGATTTGTATACTCTCTTTTTGTTTTTTGAGGTGATGTCCGTTGCATCGTACGTGTGGGTAGCGGAAGAGGAGACGGAGGATGCGATTGCGGCATCGAAAACGTACCTTGCGGTTGCGGTAATCGGTGGTCTGGTGATGCTGATGGGATTGTTTCTGTTAGACGATACGCTCGGTACCGTTGCATTATCCGATCTGAGGGCTGCGATCGCCACAGTCAAGGATAGAAAGCTTCTTTATATTGCGGGTGGCTGTATGTTATTCGGCTTCGGTGCAAAGGCGGGAGGCTTCCCACTTCACATTTGGTTGCCAAAGGCACATCCGGCCTCTCCGGCACCGGCATCGGCGTTATTGTCCGGAATCCTGACAAAGGCCGGTGTACTCGGAATTTTTCTCCTTTCGGGTCAGATGTTTCTCGGAGACAAGGCATGGGGCAATTTGATTATGGTTCTCGGAACAATTACCATGCTTGTGGGTGCAATTGTTGCGCTGTTTTCGATTGATATGAAGCATACATTAGCTTGTTCCTCCGTATCGCAGATCGGATTTATTCTTGTAGGTCTTGGAACGCTTGGCATTCTTCACGAGGAAAATGCACTGGCGGTGCACGGCGCGATTCTGCATATGTGCAATCATTCGATTTTCAAATTGGTTCTTTTTTTGTTGGCCGGAGTGGTGGTAATGAATCTGGAGTCGCGAGATTTTAATGTGATTCGCGGCTTCGGTAGGGGAAAGCCTTGGTTTTTGGTATGTTATCTGTTAGGTGCGTTGGGGATTGGCGGTGTGCCGCTGTTTTCCGGGTATGTGTCAAAATCCATGCTTCACGAGGCGATTCTAGAGTGCCTTTATGAAACCGGGATGGGGATGTACAAGCTTGTTGAGGTATTGTTCCTTTTTGCCGGTGGCTGTACCGTGGCGTATATGCTGAAGCTTTTCGTGGTATTGTTTGTGGAGGAGCCTTCGCAGGAGGTTGCAAGGCATGCACGAGCATGTAAGGACGGAGCGTATATGGGAATGAGCGCGAAGCTTGCGATTACAATCCCGGCAGTGGCGATTCTTGTACTTGGAGCAACGGCAAAGCTTACGATGATTCCTGTAGCGGAATATGCGCAGGGTATTGCACAGTGTGCGGGTGAGAGCAATCACATTCACCTGTTTGCATGGGAATGTCTGAAGGGTGCGGTCGTTTCTTTGATCGTGGGCGGGTTACTGTATTTCTGCATCGTGCGTCCGATCATTCGTAGAACGAAGGACGGTGTGGTGTGCTATAGGAACCGTTGGCCTGAGATGCTTGATATGGAGAAGTATCTGTATCGTCCGATTCTTCTTAAATTTTTGCCGTTTCTCGGTTCGATTGTTACGAGTGTAGCGGAAGTGTTTTTCAATGTGGTTACGTGGTTAAAAGGAAGCATCTTTGTAGGAACGCTTTTTGCAAGGGTACTGGATGTTGCGGCGGAGAGCTTTCTACGGTTGTTTCAGCGCCTGTTCCTCCGTCCGGTATATCGTGAGAAGACGACCTCATTGGAGGAGTCAATATACAACGGAATCGGACATGTCCTCAACGGAATTGCTACCGTTTTGAATGCAACAGTACGCAGAAAGAATCCGATACAAAAGGATTTCGTTCACAGTGCGAATGTTGTTCGTGAGGATCTGAATGAGTCGCTGCAGTTGGTGTCGCGAAGCCTTTCTTACGGACTGCTCGCATTTTGTGTGGGATTGCTGATCTTACTCGTATATTTGATTTTCAGTGTATAGAAATATAAAGATGAGAAGGGAAGAACACAGTGGATGAGGGATCGCTGTGTTCTTTTTGCAAATGCGGAGATGCACATGTATTTACGAAAATGAGTTCTTGTATTCCGGCGGCAGATGAAGTATAATGAGAGCATAGTGTGCGACAATGCGAGGTGTGTCGGCGGTAGATGCCACGACTGCGTTGTTGCAGGGTGAAATAAAAGGAGATATCAGATATGACCGTAATCGATGGCAAGCGGATTTCCGCGGAAATCAAGGACGAATTGAGAGAGAAGGTAGCGGGATATAAGGCACAGGGAATCACCATTACTTTGGCGGTGATTCAAGTAGGAAATGATAGCGCATCTTCCGTATATGTGAACAATAAGAAGAAGGCGTGTGAGTATGTGGGGATGGAGTCGCTGGCATACGAGCTTCCGGAGGAGACGACGGAGGAAGAGCTACTTGCACTTGTGGAGGAATTGAATGCTCGCGCAGATGTGAATGGAATCTTAGTACAGCTTCCGCTTCCGAAGCATATATGCGAGGATAAGATTCTGCTTGCCATTGATCCCGACAAGGATGTGGACGGGTTCCATCCGGTGAATGTGGGACGTTTGAATATCGGACAACGGTGTTTTGAGTCCTGTACACCTGCCGGTGTCATTCAGCTTTTAAAGCGTTCCGGCGTCGAAATTTCCGGTAAGGAGTGCGTGGTTATTGGACGTAGCAATATTGTCGGAAAACCGATGGCAGCAATGCTTTTACGTGAGAATGGAACGGTAACGGTATGTCATTCCAGAACAAAGAATTTGGCAGAAGTAACTCGCAGAGCGGACATTTTGGTTGTTGCAATCGGGAAGCCGAAGTTTATTACTGCAGAATATGTGAAAGAAGGTGCGGTTGTTATTGACGTCGGCATTCATCGTATGGATAATGGGAAACTGTGCGGGGATGTGGCTTATGATGAGGTAGCTCCGTTGTGTAGTGCGATCACACCGGTACCCGGCGGAGTGGGGCCGATGACGATTGCGATGTTAATGAATAATTGTGTGGAGAGTGTTCGCTAGATGAAGGTGTGCTTGATTTCGCTGGGATGCGACAAAAATCTGGTGGATAGCGAGACGATGCTCGGACTGTTATGCGATGCGGGACATTCGATTGTAGATGATGAGACCGAGGCCGATGCGGTGATTATCAATACCTGTTGTTTCATTCATGATGCAAAGGAAGAGAGCATCGAGACGATCTTGTCCGTGGCAGGTTTGAAGCAGACCGGGACGTTGAAGAAGTTGATTGTAACCGGCTGTCTTGCTGAACGATATTTCGAGGAGATGCCCGAGCAGCTTCCGGAGGTCGATGCCGTGCTTGGAACAACGGCATACGACGAGATTGTTGCGGCGCTTGCGGCGGAGGATGCTTTTTATGTGAGAAAGTCGTTGGAATATCTGCCGTTGCCGAAGACAAAGAGGATGCTTGGTGCAACACCATACGTATCTTACCTGAAGATAGCCGAGGGTTGTGATAAGCATTGTACGTACTGTACGATTCCGAAGATACGTGGCAACTATCGTTCGGTACCGATGGAGCATTTGCTACGGGAGGCAGAGTACCTTGCCGAGAACGGTACGAAGGAACTGATTCTCGTTGCGCAGGAGACGACGGTATACGGAATGGATCTGTATGGAGAGAAGAAACTTTCCGAACTGTTGCACAAGCTTTGTTCCATTGGCGGAATCGAATGGATACGCTTGATGTATTGCTATCCCGAGGAGATTGATGATGCACTGATTCGGGTGATGAAAGAGGAGCCGAAGATTTGCCGTTATCTTGACATGCCCATACAGCATGGTGCAGATCGTGTATTGAAGCGAATGGGACGAAGGACGAATGCCGCGGAGATACGGGAGGTTGTCAAGAGGCTTCGAAATGAGCTTCCGGGAATCGCACTTCGGACGACGTTGATTGCCGGATTTCCAGGGGAAACGAAAGAAGATTTTGAGGAATTGTTGGCATTGGTCAAAGAACTCCGATTTGAACGACTCGGTGTATTTACGTATTCGAAAGAAGAGGATACACCGGCGGCACGTATGGAAGAGCAGGTTCCGAAACGAACAAAGGAAAGCAGAAGAAACCGTGTGATGCGCCTGCAACAACAGGTCAGTGCGGAAAAGGGACAAGAACGAATCGGAGCTTGTTATTCTGTAATTGTTGACGGTTATTTGCCGGACGAAGGGGTGTATGTATGTAGGACCTACATGGATGCTCCGGGAGTGGACGGTGCGGTGTTTGTTCGCTGCGAAGCGGCAATTATGTCAGGGACCATAATTCCCGTTCGGATTGTCGGTGCAAATGAATATGACCTGATAGGGGAGGTAATTGAAGATGAATTTGCCGAATAAGATTACGATGTTCCGGGTGTTTTTAATTCCCGTGTTCGTTATTTTGCTCATGGTAGATGAGATTCCGTATTATAATTTTATTGCACTTGGGGTATTCTCGATTGCTTGCTTTTCCGATTTTCTGGACGGATATCTTGCCAGAAAGTACAATTTGGTAACTACCTTCGGAAAGTTTATGGATCCGCTTGCGGATAAGATTTTGGTATGTACTGCGATGATTTTGCTGATTGAGCTGGACAAGATTCCCGCAGTTGTGGTGGCTGTGATTATGGCCAGAGAGTTTATTATCAGCGGGTTCCGTTTGATTGCGTCCGACAAGGGGGTTGTGATTGCCGCAGGCTATCTCGGCAAGTTCAAGACTGTCGCGCAGATGTTTATGTGTATTTTTCTACTGTTCACTGCAGACCCCTCCTACAAGAATCTGTTTTTCCGTGTGATTGCTGTGTGCGGTCAAGTATTCATGTGGCTGGCACTTGTGTTGACTGTTGTGTCTTTGGTTGATTATATTTGGAAGAATCGGCAGGTTATTACGGACAAATGAGCAATGTAATTGTCGTAGGCGGCGGAGCCGCAGGTATGATGGCCGCGATTACGGCTGCCGAGGCGGGGCATAGAGTCACACTTCTCGAAAAAAACGAGAAGCTCGGCAAGAAGATATACATTACCGGAAAGGGGCGCTGTAATTTAACAAATGCGTGCGACATGCAACAGCTTCTCGACAATGTGGTAACGAATCGGCGATTTCTCTACAGTGCGTTCCATAAGTTTGATAATTGGGACACCATTGATTTTTTTGAGAGTCGTCAGATGGCAACGAAGACAGAGCGAGGAAATCGAGTGTTTCCCGTATCGGATCGTGCGTCGGATGTGATTCGTACATTGGCGAAGGAGCTGGAACGACTTTCGGTTCGGGTTCATCTTCGGACACAGGTGAGGCGCATTTTCACGGAGGAATGTGAGATACCATCGGAGGGAGAGAACAAAAAGAAGAAAAAGGTAGTGCCGCATGCGCGTGTGCTCGGTGTGGAGCTGACGAACGGCGAGCGCATCTATGGGGATGCGGTTGTCGTTGCAACCGGAGGCTTGTCGTATCCGACAACCGGATCGGACGGGGACGGGTATCGTATGGCGCGGGAACTCGGACACAATGTAACGCGCTTAATGCCGTCGCTGGTTTCGTTGATCGCAAGAGAACGCTTTTGCGAGGAATTGATGGGACTGTCTCTGAAAAATGTTTCGCTGCGTTTTACGAATGAGAGTGGTACGACGGTATATGAGGGGTTTGGAGAGATGCTTTTTACCCATAAGGGTGTCAGTGGACCGGTGGTTTTGTCTGCTTCGGCGGAGGCTTCCGAGCATTTGATCGGAACGACGCTTTTATTGGATTTGAAGCCTGCGATTACCGAGGAGCAATTGGATGCACGGCTTCTTCGTGAAATCGAGGGAGGCAAAGCAAAGCAGATGAAAAATTGGATCGGCATTCTTGTTCCGCAGTCGTTTGGAATGGTGTTACTTCGAATGGCAGGGATTTCGCCGGAGGCAATGGCGGGTGCACTGACCAAGGAACAGCGAACCGAGATTTTACGGTTATTGAAGGCGTTTCCCGTGCATATTACCGGTATGGGAGGCTACAACGAAGCGGTGGTAACCAAGGGTGGCGTTTGTGTGGACGAGGTGAATCCCGCTACAATGGAGTCCAAACGAATACGCGGATTGTATTTTGTCGGAGAGGTGCTGGATGTGGATGCATTTACCGGCGGATACAATTTACAGATCGCATGGTCTACGGGACATGCTTGCGGAAGGAGTATACCCTTTGCGGAGGTCTAGGCTTTTGCGGGGAGAAACGAGGATAGAACTATGAGCAGAAATATTGCAATCGACGGACCGGCAGGAGCCGGAAAGAGCACAATCGCAAAGGCGGTGGCACGAGATCTCGGATATATTTATGTGGATACGGGGGCAATGTATCGTGCGATGGCATTGCATTTTCTTCGCCAGGGCATTTCCGCAGAGGATGCGGAGGGAATTGCGGCGGCGTGCGAGGATGCGGACGTGACGATCACTTATGCGGATGGTGAGCAGCAGGTGTTGCTGAATGGTGAGAATGTCAATGGAATGATTCGGACGGAGGAGGTCGGCAATATGGCGAGTGCTTCCTCGGTGAATCTGCGTGTACGCGAGAAGATGACGGAGCTACAGAGGCAGTTGGCGGCTAAGGAGGATGTGGTGATGGACGGAAGAGACATCGGAACCAACGTATTGCCCGGTGCCGATGTGAAGATTTATCTGACCGCAAGCGTGGAGGAGCGTGCGAAGCGTCGCGTAAGAGAATATGAAGGCAAGGGAATTCCCGTTGATTTCGAGCAGGTTGCAAGAGATATTGCGGAACGCGATTATCGTGACATGAACAGAGAACATGCACCGTTAAAGCAGGCGGAGGATGCGTATTATCTCGATTCCACGGAGATGACTGTGGAGGAAGTGAAAGAAGCAATCTTACGGCTGTGTCGCTGAAACGGAGGTATATGAATGAAGGTAGAGCTTGCGAAGACCGCCGGGTTTTGTTTTGGCGTCAAGCGAGCCGTAGATACGGTATATGAGCTGACGGAAAAGGAGCACGGTCCGGTATATACGTTTGGTCCGATTATCCATAACGAAGAGGTGGTCGGTGCATTGATGCGACGCGGCGTTACAACGCTACATGAGGTATCGGAGGTTGAAGCGCTTACCGAAGGGACCGTCGTGATTCGGTCTCACGGCGTGTCAAAGGAAATTAATGACCGAATGTTAAGATGTGAAATAGAGACGGGCGGGAGAGTGCAAATTGTTGATGCGACCTGTCCCTTTGTGAAAAAGATTCACCGCATTGTTTCCGCAGAAAGCGGAAAGGGGAAAACCGTGATTATATGTGGAGATGAACAACATCCGGAGGTGCAGGGCATTAAAGGATGGTGTGAAAACGAAGCAATTATTCTGAATTCTACAGATGAAGCGCGTGAAGTGTCTGAAAAATGCGGAAAGAATATCTGTATTGTCGCACAAACGACATATAATTACAAGAAGTTCAAAGATGTAGTTGAAATTTTTGAGCAAATGGGCTATTATATTAATGATAGTGTGGTAAATACTATCTGCAATGCCACGGAGGAAAGACAGACAGAGGCGCGTAGCCTGGCTCGCCGATGTGACGCGATGATTATTATTGGCAGCCAAAATAGCTCCAATACGCGAAAGCTATATGAAATCGCGAAGCAGGAGTGCGAGAACACATATTACGTGCAGTCGGTGGAAAATCTGGATTTCGACGTTTTGAAATCTTTTCGTTGCGTAGGTATTACAGCCGGGGCTTCCACCCCAAGAAATATTATTGAGGAGGTTCAGACTAACATGGGAGACATGAGCTTTGAACAATTATTGGAAGAATCTTTGAAAACTATACGAAACGGAGATGTAGTCGAAGGTACAGTCATTCGCGTCAAGGAAGACGATATCGTTTTGAATATCGGTTACAAGGCTGACGGTATTATTACTCGCAGCGAGTATTCGAACCAGCCGGTCGGCGATCTTCGTGAGGTCGTTAAGGAAGGCGATGTAATGTCGGCAAAGGTTCTTAAAGTGAACGATGGAGAGGGTCAAGTGCTTCTCAGTCGTAAGAAATTGCAGGGAGAGCGCACGAGCCAGATTCTTGCGGATGCGCTTGAGAATGAAACCGTTCTTACTGCAAATGTTGTGAATGTAGTTGACGGCGGCTTGAATGTCGTAGTTGACGATGCGAGAGTATTTATTCCCGCAAGTCTCGTATCCGATGTATACGAGAAGGATCTGACTAAGTATCAGGGACAGGAGATTTCTTTCCGGGTTATCGAGTACAATCCGAAGAGAAGAAGAGTCATCGGTAATCGTAAGTCACTTCTTGTTGAGCAGAAGAAGGCAATGCAGGAGGAAGCACTTGCACGTATCCAGATTGATGATGTAATCGAAGGTACGGTAAAGAACGTGACCGACTTCGGTGTGTTTGTAGACATCGGCGGTATCGATGGTTTGTTGCACATCTCCGAGATGTCGTGGGGACGTATTCAGAATCCCAAGAAGGAATTCAAGGCAGGAGATAAGATCACTGTATTTGTAAAAGATATCAAGGGTGAGAAGATCGCACTCAGCATGAAGTTCGCAGATCAGAATCCTTGGCAGAACGCTGAAGAGCGTTATGCCCCCGGAACCGTAGTGACCGGAAAGGTTGCAAGAATGACTGCATTTGGTGCATTCGTAGAGCTTCTTCCCGGTGTGGACGCACTTCTTCATGTATCTCAAATCTCTCACAAGCATGTAGAGAAGCCCGCTGATGTATTGAGCATTGGCCAGGAGATCGAAGCGGTAATCGTTGATTTCCGTTTGGATGAGAAGAAGATCAGCCTTAGCATGAAGGCACTTGAAGAAGCTCCTGCTGAGGACTTGATGGAAGAGGTAGAGGAAGAGGTAACAGAAGAGGTTATCGAGGAAGTTACGGAGTAATTTGTTCGGCAAGCAATGCGTAAGTGTTGCGTTAGCTGCATAGAAGCAATAACAGGGAACAGAAGCACAATGGGATGTGATTTTCCCATTG
Organism: Lachnospiraceae bacterium; assembly: GCA_045601665.1. GTDB lineage: Bacteria > Bacillota > Clostridia > Lachnospirales > Lachnospiraceae > ISDg. Next base: position 160,020 of record JAZRZZ010000053.1, on the reverse strand, counting down.
TGCTTTTTTCACAATGATGTCCCTGCATGGTTTGGAGGTTAGTGATGAGCAAAATAGTACGTGTGGCATTGGATGCCATGGGAGGCGACAATGCTCCGAAGGAGACCGTAAAAGGTGCCGTGGAGGCAGTACAGGCAGACAAGGACATCCAGGTTTATTTGGTGGGAAGGGAAGAGGTTATTAAGGCTGAGCTCGCCGCATATACCTATCCGGAGAACCGGATTCTCGTTGTAAATGCCGAAGAGGAGATTTCCTGTGAAGAACCACCGATGCTTGCGGTACGAAAGAAGAAGGACTCGTCTTTGGTAGTGGCAATGAACCTTGTAAAGAACAAGGAGGCCGATGCATTTGTTTCCGCGGGTAGCACGGGCGCCATTTTGGTTGGTGGGCAGATTATAATTAAACGTATCCGTGGCGTGATTCGCTCTCCGCTTGCCCCGTTGATTCCGACTGCACAGGGTGTGTCGCTTTTGGTTGATTGCGGTGCCAGTGTTGACGCGAAGCCCGAGCAATTGGTTCAGTATGCGCAGATGGGAAGCATCTATATGAAGCACGTTATCGGTGTTGAGAATCCGAGAGTCGGGATTGTCAATATCGGAGTTGAGGAGGAAAAGGGAAATGCGCTTGTAAAGGACACCTATCCTCTGTTAAAGCAACAGTCTGACATCAATTTTATCGGAAGTGTCGAGGCACGTGAGATACCGAACGGAGTGGCCGATGTTATTGTCTGCGATGCATTTGTAGGCAATGTTATTCTCAAACTCTACGAAGGGCTCGCAGGAACGCTTGTACAGAAGATAAAAGGCGGTATGGTGAGCAACTTACGGAGCAAGCTGGGTGCGCTTTTGGTAAAGCCTGCACTGAAGAAGACGTTGAAGTCGTTTGACACTGCGGAATACGGTGGTGCACCGATGATCGGTCTAAACGGTTTGGTAGTTAAGACACACGGAAATGCGAAGAGCACAGAGATTTGCAATTCGATTTTACAGTGTCGTACTTTTGTACGGCAAGACATCGAAGGGAAGATTCGTGCAAACTTGACGGTATCCGAATCGGGTGCGGAAGCATAAGAAAGAAAAGAGTCTCGGTTGGCGGAATGTACTCCGCCAGTCGATGGCGGAAAGGGAGAGTATGATTTACGATTCCATGGTGAAAGTCATTTGTGAGGTGTTGCATGTGGAGAAGGAGGATGTGACGAAGGAAACCGCCTTTGCCACGGATCTCGGTGCGGATTCGCTTGATTTGTATCAGCTTGTGATGGCACTTGAGCTTGAGTTTGATGTGGAGCTTTCGCAGTCCGCGGAGGATGTGACGGTAACAACGGTAGAAGAGTTGTATGACAAGTTACGTATGGTAATGCAAATGTAACGAAAGGAGAAGACGACATGGGGAGTGCGAATATGGATCGTTTGCAGGTGCTGGAGCAGAAGCTCGCGTACACGTTTTCCGATTTGTCGTTGCTTCGACAGGCATTAACGCATAGTTCGTATGCAAATGAATGCAGTCGTCACAAGGTACGAGTTTCCGATAATGAGCGCCTAGAGTTTTTGGGTGATGCAGTACTCGAACTTGTGACGAGTGAATTTATTTATGACAAGCACAAGAAAATGCCGGAAGGAAAATTGTCAAAGCTTCGTGCCGCAATCGTATGTGAGCCATCCTTGGCTGCATGTGCGGTACGCATTGGAATCGGGGAGCATCTGCTTCTCGGAAAGGGAGAGGATGCGACCGGTGGAAGAGAGCGTGATTCGATTCTTTCCGATGCATTCGAGGCAATTTTGGGTGCGATTTATTTGGATGGAGGATTTGAACCGGCGAAGTCATTTGTATATAGCATGTTATTGAAAGGGCTGCGGATCGACGAGCTGTTCCGAGATAATAAGACTGTTTTACAGGAGATGACGCAGAAATACTTTCAGTGTACGCCGCAGTATACGGTGATTCGGGAGGACGGGCCGCCCCATGCCAGAATATTTACCGTAGAAGTGAGTGTGTCGCCTACGTTGAGCGCAGTCGGGGTCGGGACCTCGAAGAAAAATGCAGAGCAAAAGGCGGCGTTCGCCGTAATACAGAAGATACGGGAACAGAATGGAGGACAAGATGTATCTAAAGAGCATTGAGGTACAGGGGTTTAAGGCATTTGCCAACAAGATTCGTTTTGAATTCGATAAGGGAATAACCGGTATCGTGGGACCGAACGGTAGCGGTAAGAGTAATGTTGCGGATGCGGTACGTTGGGTGCTTGGGGAGCAGAGCGCAAAGCAATTACGCGGAAGCAGTATGCAGGATGTTATCTTTGCCGGTACAGAGACAAGAAAGCCTTTGGGCTTTGCTTATGTTGCATTGACGCTTGATAATTCCGACCATTGGCTTCCGATTGAATATGATGAGGTTACGGTCGGCAGACGCGTCTATCGTTCGGGAGAGAGCGAATATCTGATTAACGGTGCGGAGTGTCGTTTGCGCGATGTACAGGAATTGTTTTTCGATACCGGTGTCGGTAAGGAAGGGTATTCGATCATCGGACAGGGACAGATTGATAAAATTCTCAGTGGAAAGCCGGAGGAGCGCAGAGAAATTTTCGACGAGGCGGCCGGAATTACAAAGGTAAAGCGTAGAAAGCACCAGACGGAGAAGAACCTTGAGACCTCTAGGCAAAACCTTTCCCGTGTAACAGATATTCTTGCGGAGATTGAAGGACGTTTGGGACCGCTCGAAAAGCAGTACGAAAAGGCAAAGGTTTATTTAAAATACAAAGAAGACCTAAAAGTAATGGAAGTCAATCAGTTCCTACTTGAGTACGAAAAGAGCGCAACGGTAAAGCAGGAAATGGAGGACAAGCTTCGCATTGCATCGGACGATCTCGAACAGACGAAGAACGATTATGAGCAGGCGAAGGAGGAGTATGATCGTCTGCTGAATGAGCTGGAGCGTCATCAGGAGGCGTTGCAAAATGCAAGGGAACGATATAGCGAGCGTATGATTGCCGCTGAAAAGGCAACAGGTGAGACAAACCTGTTGAATCAGCAGCTGGAGATTATCGGACAGAATGAGCAGAAGTACGAGGAACAGATTCGAAAACTGGAATTGCAGATATCAGAGCGGAAAGAATCGTTGGAGAGACATGAGGAAATCCGAAAAAGCTTTGAAGAGAAGATGACCTTACTGGCAGAGGCACAGCAGCGTGCCGATGCACTGCTCGGAGAAATGAAAGCAACCATCAATGCAATGCTTGCCGAGGAACAGGAGTGCAATCAATCGTATATCGACCGATTGCAGGAGAACAACAAGAAGGAAAACGAGCTGGAGCGTTACCAGACATTGCTTGAGCAGCAGAATATTTCTAAGGCCGAGTGGAACGCAAGCTTACTACGCTTCAAGGCAGATGCAGATGAGGCTGCGCGTCAAGTGGAAGATGCGGAATCCACATTGAAGGAAGCATCGACGCTTGTAGCGGATACTGCAGAACGGTGTAAAGCAATTGATGAGAGCATTGAAAAACTCACCATACGAATCAACGAGCGAAAAAGTCTCGGAGAAGAATTGCAGAGCCGTGTGATCCACAATGCTTCTCGATTGGAAACGCTGAAGAATCTGCTAGAACGGTACGACGGCTACGGAAGTGCGGTACGAAAAGTAATGGAGCAGAAGTCCTCCTTTGCGGGAATCCACGGTGTTGTAGCGGATATTATTCAGGTAGAGGATCGATACGAGGTTGCAATCGAGACCGCACTCGGCGGCAATATTCAAAATATCGTAACCGATACGCAGGAGACTGCAAAGGCATTAATCAGCTACTTAAAGAATAATCGTTTGGGACGAGCTACGTTCATTCCATTGTCCGGGATCCGAGCAAAGAAGGATGAATTTGAGGCAGATGTGTTTACAAAGAAGGGTGTTATCGGCATTGCATCGAGTTTGGTAAATGCGGACGGTATCTACCAAGAGGCGATACGATACCTGTTGGGCCGTTTTCTTGTTGTTGATACGATTGAAAATGCAATCGCGATTGAAAAACAATACTATTATCGTTTGCGGATCGTTACCTTGGACGGAGAACTGTTTCAACCGGGGGGAGCGATTTCCGGTGGTGCGTTTAAAAACAGTGGTAATTTGCTCGGAAAGCGACGCGAGGTTGAAGAAATCGAAGAGGCGCTTGTGAAGGACCGCACGGCGGCAAAGAACGAAGAAGCTGCTTTGGAAGAATTACGTGCGGAACGAGAGGAATTCCGTGCAACGCTTGAAAAGGAACGGAGAACCTTGCAGGAACTGTATGTTCGTCAAAACACCGCAAAATTGAATCTGAATCATATTACGGAACAGAACCGAGATTTGCTCGGCAATCGTGACCGTATTCGCGATGAACTGAAGAAGGCAGAGACGCAGTGCGAAGAGATTCTTTCGAAGCTTGCAGAACTCCGAGAGGAGATTCGGAGCAACAACAAAAAGAACGAAGAGGATAAGGGACGTGCGGAGGAGATTCGTGTACGCATGGAGAAGCTGCGTAGCGAGGAGGACGAAGCAAGTGCCGAGGCGGTACGTGTGCTCACGGAATATTCCGGCTTGAAGCAAAGTCTAGCCTATCAAGTAGACAACGGAAATCGTCTGCAACGCGAATTGGAAAGCTTTGAAAACGAATTGGCAGAATTGCGCGAGGGTCGCACAGATTCCGATAAGGAATCGGAGGAGACCAATCGTCGTATTATCGCTCTTGAAGAGGAGCAATGCAGGATTCAAAAGGAATGCAAGGAGTTGCAGGAACACATTGATGAGTTGAGCGGTTTGGCGGAAGAAATCACCCGACAGAACAAAGGCTTTTTTGAGAAAAGAGAGCATTTAGCAAGCCGTATGACACAGTTGGATAAGGAAGTGTATCGTCTTCAGAGTCAGTTAGAGAAGATGCTCGAACAGCTGGATGCTCAGACGAAATATATGTGGGATGAGTATGAGCTTACCTATAATACGGCAAAGGAGTTTCGCTCTGAGGAGATTGACAATCCGACGCTGAATCGAAAGCAGATATACGAATTGAAGGGACGCATTCGCGGACTGGGAGATGTGAATGTCAATGCGATTGAGGAGTACCGCGAGACAAAGGAACGATATGATTTCTTGAGTGGCCAACGAAATGATATTTTGGAGGCAGAGGAGTCCTTAGTGGGTATCATTTCGGCATTGGACGAGGAAATGCGCAAACGCTTTTCGGAGACCTTCAAGGAGATTCAGACCCGCTTTGATAAGGTTTTCCGCGAGTTGTTCGGAGGAGGAAAAGGTACTTTGGAGTTGGAGGAGGATGCGGATCTTTTGGATGCGAACATCCATGTGATTGCACAGCCGCCCGGGAAAAAACTTCAGAATATGATGCAACTATCCGGTGGAGAGAAGGCGCTGACGGCCATTTCCTTGCTGTTTGCAATTCTCGATTTGAAGCCGTCGCCATTCTGTCTGCTCGACGAGATTGAGGCGGCGTTGGATGATTCCAATGTGAGTCGTTTTGCTCAGTATCTGCATAAATTGACAAAGGAAACGCAGTTTATCGTAATCACGCATCGCCGTGGAACGATGGCGGCGGCAGACGCATTGTATGGGATTACAATGCAGGAGAAGGGTGTGTCCACCCTTGTTTCGGTCAATTTGATCGAAAATGATTTGGACAAATAGAGTTACGGAGGAACCCCAATGGGAGAGAAAAAAGGTTTTTTTGCAAGACTCAAGGAGGGAATGACCAAAACGCGAAAGAGCTTGGCCGGTGGTTTGGATTCCATTTTTCACGGGTTTAGCAAGATTGACGAGGATTTCTATGAAGAGTTGGAAGAAATTCTGATCATGGCGGATATTGGTGTTGCTACGACGGAAGCAATTCTCACGCAGCTTCGCGAGAAGGTAAAGGAGCGGAGAATCAAAGAACCTGCGGATTGTAAGGAGCTTTTGATGGAGAGCATGAAGGAACAGATGCAGGTGCCTGAGGACGCATATGCGTTTGAGGAACAGAGGTCGGTTGTGATGATGGTCGGTGTGAACGGAGTAGGCAAGACGACGACAAGCGGTAAGCTGGCAGGGGCATTGAAGCAGGACGGAAAGAAGGTGCTTTTGGCGGCGGCGGATACGTTCCGTGCGGCGGCAACAGAGCAGTTGATTGAGTGGTCGCACCGTGCCGGTTGCGAAATCGTTTCTGCAAAGGAGGGAGCCGACCCGGCGGCGGTGGTTTTCGATGCGGTTACTGCGGCAAAGGCGAGAAACGTGGATGTTTTGATTTGCGACACGGCAGGAAGACTTCATAATAAGAAAAATTTAATGGATGAGTTGGCGAAGATCAATCGCGTGATTGACCGCGAGTATCCTGAGGCACTTCGTGAGACTTTTGTTGTTTTGGACGGTACGACCGGACAAAATGCTCTTGTACAGGCAAAACAGTTTGGTGAAATCGCAAATGTTACGGGCATCGTCATTACGAAGCTTGACGGTACCGCAAAGGGTGGCATTGCGATTGCCATTCAGAAGGAGCTTGGTATTCCGGTGAAGTACATCTGTGTCGGTGAAAAGCTGGAAGATCTACAACGCTTCGATGCGGATGCGTTTGTCGAGGCATTGTTCGAGTCTGCCGATGGTAAGGATGTTGATTAACGACGCAAAAACGTTGTTCCGTTCATAAAAAAAGTATACAAAAAAGGCGGTACAAAACTGTGAGGTGTGACAAGAAGGAGCTTTGCAGGAAGGTATCGCCTTCGTTATTGTGTTGAATTCAAGGGACGATTCTTGGGGATTTTGCGAATCGACGAAGCGAATATTTTGTGATACAATTTATTTTAGTCAGGGCAAGATGACGAAAAAAACGTGCACATTTTTTTGCATTTTCCTGTTGACAAATGAAACAAGACAGTATATCATACAAATAGAACATTTGTTCGTTTTCTGAAAAGGAGAGAGTTATGGCCGGTAATGAAGATAAAAAAAGGGCATTGGAATCTGCATTGGCGCAGATTGAGAAATCTTTCGGGAAGGGTTCTGTTATGAAGCTGGGGGATTCGAGCTCTACAATGAGTGTCGAGGCAGTTCCTTCGGGGGCTTTGAGTTTGGATGTGGCGTTAGGAATCGGTGGTTTTCCGAAAGGAAGAATTGTAGAGATTTACGGACCGGAGTCAAGTGGTAAGACGACGGTAGCGCTACATGCGGTTGCGGAGGTTCAGAAGCTTGGTGGAATTGCGGGCTTTATTGATGCAGAGCATGCATTGGATCCCGTATATGCGGCCAGTATCGGCGTGGATATCGACAATCTGTACATTTCTCAGCCGGACAATGGGGAGCAGGCACTCGAGATTACCGAAACGTTGGTACGCTCCGGTGCCGTGGATATCGTGATTGTAGATTCGGTTGCTGCATTGGTTCCTAAGGCAGAGATTGACGGTGATATGGGTGACTCGCATGTTGGTCTTCAGGCACGTCTGATGTCTCAAGCACTCAGAAAGTTGACGGCGGTAATCAGTCGTTCAAACTGTATTGTTATTTTTATCAATCAATTGCGAGAGAAGGTCGGCATCATGTTCGGCAATCCGGAGACCACGACCGGTGGCCGTGCGCTGAAGTTTTATTCTTCGGTGCGTTTGGACGTTCGACGCATTGAGTCGTTGAAGTCGGGTGGAGAGGTTATCGGTAACCGAACGCGTGTTAAGGTCGTAAAGAATAAGGTGTCGCCGCCGTTCAAAGAAGCTGAATTCGATATCATGTTCGGACAGGGCATTTCACGGGAGGGTGACATTCTTGATTTGGCGTGTAATTGTAACGTGGTGAGCAAGAGTGGTGCGTGGTTTGCGTACGAAGGTGAGAAGATCGGGCAGGGGCGCGAGAATGCAAAGAGCTTCCTAAAGGACAATCCCGAGGTAATGGCGGAAGTAGAGGCGCGGGTACGTGAACATTACGGAATCGGCGGCACAGGTGCTGTGGAAGAGTAATATGATAGTGACACGGCTAATTCCCGAAGGGAAGCGTTATGTGCGGATTTATGTAGAGGGTGTATATTTCGGCATGCTTGAGTGCCGGGATATGAACTTTTTCGGGATTGAAGAGAATGGGGAGCTTGCGCAGGAACGTTGGGAAGAGATTGAACGGACCTACATACTCCCCCGAGGCAAGAAGAAGGCGCTTGATTTGTTGCTTGTTCGTGAGAGAACGGAGAAAGAACTTTACGATCGGCTTGTGAAGGAAGGGTATACCGAAGAACAGGTTTGCGATGTGCTGAATTATGTAAAACAGTTCCCATATTTGAACGACGTTCGTTATGCGCTTCACTACCTACGCTCGAAGGGGCAGGGCAAGAGCATACGACAGATGGAACAGACTCTTCGGGAGAAGGGAATATCTTCGGAAGATTTTTCGGAAGCGTGGAAACAGTATCTTGAGGAATGTGCGGAAGAACGAGTTGACATTTCGGATGCGGTGGATATAGAGACAGAGGCGGTATGCAGAATTTTGAAGAAAAAATATGCGGATGGGATGCTTCTGAGTTTTTCCGAACGGCAAAGATGTTATGCATCGCTTGCTCGACGTGGCTTTTCTGCGGCAGCGATACGGCGTGGTTTGCAACAGTACTCGGACGTAGATGACGTAGAGATAGAAGATTGACTGGACAGAGAAGTTTGCTATATGCAGACTTCTCTACTTTTTTATGCAGTAGGAACGTTTGAAAATTGTAGGTGGCGGTTACAGCATGAAAAGGACAGAAGGAAAACATGAAAAACTTAGAAAGAAAGGAAAGCGGAGGTTCTTTGTGAGAATATCAAGAATGGTGTATTTTATGTGAAAAAAACTTTGAATTTATTGATTTTTTGATTGCTTTTTGTGAGGCTTGGAGCTATAATATAATCGGTGTAAATTGGTTCTTTGAATTTAATTTATAAATAATAAGATGGAGGGCTGAACATGAGTAGTACAGCAAAATTGTCGGCAAAGGACAGAATCTATACTTTGCTTGACGACAACAGTTTTGTTGAAATCGGTGCGCTTGTTACGAAGAGAAGCACGGATTTTAACTTGCAGCAGATGGATGCTCCGAGTGACGGTGTTGTTACAGGCTACGGTGTGATTGACGGTAGACTTGTATACGTATACAGCCAGGATGTTGCTTCCATTAACGGCACTTTGGGTGAGATGCACGCAAAGAAGATTGCCAATCTTTATGCCTTGGCAATGAAGACGGGAGCACCGGTAATCGGTCTTGTGGACTGTGCGGGTGTACGTTTGCAGGAGGCTACCGATGCTCTTGCGGGCTTTGGCGAGCTTTACAAGGCACAGAGCATGGCATCCGGCGTAATTCCGCAGATTACCGCTATCTTCGGTACCTGTGGCGGTGGACTGGCAGTTCTTGCTTCCATGAGTGATTTCGTATTCATGGAGAAGAAGAATGCGAAGTTGTTCGTGAACACACCCAACGCGGTAGCAGGCAACAATGTAGGCAAATGCGATACCGCAAGTGCAGATTTTATGGCAGAAGCAGGCACGGTGGATTTCGTTATGGAAGGTGAGGAAGAGGTACTTGGCGGCGTGCGCGATTTGATTGCAATTCTTCCTTCCAACAATGAGGACGATGCGGCAGTTGAGTGCAGCGATGATTTGAACAGAGCAGTTCCCGCATTTTCTTCTGAGATTGCAGATCCTGCGAAGGCATTGACTGATTTGTCCGATGACAATATTTTTGTAGAGGTTAAGGCTGCATATGCGAAGGATATGGTTACCGGATTCATTCGTTTGAACGGCATTACCGTTGGTGCGGTTGCAAATCGTACCGCAGAAGTGGACGAGAACGGCAAGGCGGTTGCTAAGTATGATGCTGCACTTTCCACGAAGGGTTGCTACAAGGCAGAGAGCTTCGTAGAGTTCTGTGATGCTTTCGGTATTCCGGTACTTACATTGACGAACGTTACCGGTTATGCGAACTGCATGGGTGAGGCGAAGAGCGTAGCAATTGCAGCAGGCAAGATGACTTACGCATTTGCAAATGCAACGGTTCCGAAGATCAACGTTGTTGTTGGCAAGGCGTATGGTAGTGCATACATCAGTATGAACTCCAAGTCTATCGGTGCTGACATGGAATTCGCACTTGAGAATACCGAGATCGGTTCTATGGATGCTGATTTGGCTGCACAGATTATGTATGCAGGTGAGAGTGAGGAAGCTCGTAAGGAGAAGGCTGTAGAGTACAAGAAGGCTTGTCTCAGTGCGGAGAGTGCTGCAAAGAGAGGCTATGTTGACGCCATCCTTTCCGGTGACGAAGTACGTGCACAGCTCATCTACGCATATGAGATGCTTAGTACGAAGCGTGAGTGCCGTCCCGCGAAGAAGCACGGAACCATCTAATCGATAACGAAACAGTCGCGCAATATGCGCAGAAATGGAGAGCAATATGAATTTATTTCTTTTTGGCGTTTCGTCAGACGTGCTGATAAAAGCAGGACAGAATACGATTATGGGTATCAGTATCGTATTTGTCATGCTCTTGGCAATCAGCTTCATTATCTCCTTGTTCAAATATATCGGTAAGCTTGAGAATATCGGCAAGAAGAAGGCAGCGCCTGCTGCACCCGTCACACCTGTTGAGACGGTAGTGGAAGAGGCCGATGATTTGGAGCTTGTCGCGGTAATTACCGCTGCGATTCATGCATATGAGGCAGCACAGGGAAATGATGTACCGGCTGGTGGTCTGGTGGTTCGCTCCATTCGTAAAGTAAACAAAACTAAGTGGCAGAATGCTTAAATCATAGGAGGATTATTATGAAGAATTATACGATTACTGTTAATGGCAACGTATACGACGTATGTGTAGAAGAGGCAGGCGAGGGCGCAGTAGCAGCTCCCGTAGCAACAGCTCCCAAGGCAGCTCCCAAGGCGGCTCCTAAGGCAGCAGCACCCGCAGGTGCACAGGGTGGAGTTAAGGTTAGCGCTCCCATGCCGGGGAAGATTTTGAAGGTTGTAGCAGCTGCAGGTGCAGCAGTGAAGAAGGGTGACGTTCTTGTAGTTCTTGAGGCTATGAAGATGGAGAACGACATCGTTGCTCCTCAGGACGGAACGGTTGCAAGCATCAATGTGTCCGTTGGTCAGAGTGTTGAGCCCGGTGAAGTACTTGCTACAATGAACTAATTTGTAGTGAGTGATACGAAATTAACCGGGAGGTAAACGCAGAATGGATTATATTATTGACACATTAGGAAATTTAGCGAAAGCTACTGCATTTGCATCCCTCTCTTGGGGCAATCTTTTGATGATTGTTGTAGCTTTGGTTTTCCTTTACCTTGCCATTGGCAAGGGCTATGAGCCTCTCTTGTTGGTACCTATTTCTTTCGGTATGTTGTTGGTTAACCTGTATCCGCCCATTATGGCAGAACCAGTAGAGAGTGTAAAAACTTTTTACAACTCTGAAAGAGAGAAGATTGTTACGATTTCCGATGGAGAGGTAGCATTTGATTTATATGATGAGAAGGACTTGACGGTGGCGTATACCGACGCTGAGGGTGCGGTAGCATCAGCTCCGGGCGAGACCAATTGGACAAGCACGATTACGACGACCTATTCTACCACGGATGGTACGGTAGTGCTTCGGTTCGATACGAAGGAGGGTGTACAGTCCAATTTCTTCGTAAAAGATATGGCTGAAATGGAAGAGACTGAGCAGGCCGGTGGTTTGCTTCATTATTTCTTCGTTCTTGACGAGTGGGCAATTTTGCCTTGCTTGATCTTCATGGGTGTCGGTGCTATGACCGACTTCGGTCCTTTGATTGCCAACCCTAAGAGCTTCTTACTGGGAGCCGCAGCGCAGATCGGTATCTTCTTCGCATACTTGTCCGCAATTTTCCTTGGCTTTAACGACAAGGCTGCTGCAGCTATCTCCATTATCGGTGGTGCGGATGGACCGACCTCCATCTTCCTTGCAGGTAAGCTGGGACAGACGGATTACATGGGGGCTATTGCAGTGGCAGCATATTCTTACATGTCCCTCGTGCCGATTATTCAGCCTCCGATTATGAAGCTGTTGACCACGAAGGAAGAGCGTGCGATTAAGATGGAGCAGCTCCGTCCGGTATCGAAGCTTGAGAAGATTTTGTTCCCGATTATCGTTACGATTGTATGCGTAATGGTACTTCCGGACACCGCTCCCTTGGTTGGTTGCTTGATGCTCGGTAACCTGTTCCGTGAGTCCGGTGTGGTTCGTCAGTTGACGGAGACGGCATCCAATGCGATGATGTATATCGTTGTTATTCTTCTTGGTACTTCTGTTGGTGCAACTACCAGTGCCGAGGCATTCTTGAAGTTGGATACGTTGAAGATTGTTGCACTCGGTTTGATTGCATTTGCCGTAGGTACTGCAAGTGGTGTACTTTTTGGTAAGATTATGTGCAAGGCTACCAGAGGCAAGGTAAATCCTTTGATTGGTTCCGCAGGTGTATCCGCGGTTCCTATGGCTGCTCGTGTATCACAGAAGGTAGGAGCGGAAGAGGATCCTTCCAACTTCCTTCTTATGCATGCTATGGGTCCCAATGTAGCGGGTGTTATCGGTACTGCCGTTGCTGCCGGTGTATTCATGGCTGTATTCGGTGTATAAGCATAGGTTACTGAAAGTTAGAATATCATTTTCGGTGGTGAGTGTCCGCGCTGTACTCACTCACCTACCGTACATTGAGAAAGCAGCGCAGAAATGAGGTAAACACATGGCAGAACAGGTGAAAAAGCCGGTTAAGATTACAGAGACCGTGTTGCGTGATGCTCATCAGTCTCTGATTGCTACAAGAATGCCTACGGAGCTTATGCTTCCTATCGTTGAGAAGATGGATCAGGTTGGTTACCATTCCGTTGAGTGCTGGGGTGGTGCGACCTTCGATTCCTGCCTTCGTTTCTTGAAGGAAGATCCGTGGGAGAGACTTAGAAAGTTGAAGGATGGTTTTAAGAACACGAAGCTTCAGATGTTGTTCCGTGGTCAGAACATTCTCGGATACAATCACTACGCAGATGATGTTGTAGAGTATTTCGTTCAGAAGTGTATCGCAAATGGTATGGACATTATTCGTCTCTTTGATTGCTTGAACGATCTTCGTAATTTGGAGACTGCAGTAAAGGCCACCAAGAAGGAAGGTGGACATGCACAGATCGCACTTTGCTATACCCTTGGTGATGCTTATACCTTGGAGTATTGGGAGAAGACCGCTAAGGCTATCGAAGAGATGGGTGCGGATTCTATCTGTATCAAGGACATGGCAGGTCTCTTGGTTCCTTATGAGGCAAGCCAGCTGGTAACCGCATTGAAGAATGGTTCTTCCCTTCCGATTCAATTGCATACCCATTACACCTCCGGTGTTGGTTCCATGACTTACTTGAAGGCAATTGAGGCAGGCTGTGACATCGTCGACTGTGCAATGTCGCCTCTTGCTCTCGGCACTTCTCAGCCGGCGACAGAGGTTATGGTTGAGACCTTCAAGGGAACTCCCTATGATACCGGTTTGGATCAGAACCTTCTTGCAGAGATCGCAGAGTATTTCCGTCCTTACAGAGAGGAAGTTCTTAAGAGCGGTCTGTTGAACCCGAAGGTACTCGGTGTTGATATCAAGACTTTGTTGTATCAGGTACCCGGTGGTATGTTGAGTAACTTGGTATCCCAGCTCAAGGAAGCCGGAGCAGAGGATAAGTACATGGATGTACTTGCAGAGATTCCGAGAGTTCGTAAGGACTTCGGTGAGCCGCCGCTTGTTACGCCTTCTTCCCAGATCGTTGGTACACAGGCTGTATTGAACGTATTGCAGGGCGAGCGTTACAAGATGGTAACCAAGGAATCTAAGAAGATTCTCTCCGGTGAGTTCGGTCAGACCATTAAGCCTTTCGATAAGGAAGTACAGAAGAAGTGTATCGGCGATACGAAGCCGATTACTTGCAGACCCGCAGACTTGATTCCTCCGCAGCTTGATAAGTTCCGTGAGGAATGTAAGGAATGGATCCAGCAGGATGAGGACGTATTGTCCTATGCATTGTTCCCTCAGGTTGCAACGGACTTTTTCAAGTACCGTCAGGCACAGCAGACGAAGGTGGATGTAGCCGCAGCAGATACGGCAAACATGGCATATCCCGTATAGTAAGCAGCACAAGATCCCGAAGCAAGCAATTGCGTCGGGATCTTGTTATTATGTATGGGTTTTGTGGTTTGACGAAAGGTTCTCGATGGCAGTGTCACGGCGGGAAAAGCATTGAAGCAAGGCTACACTGGCGGTGAAGAATGCAATGTAGATGAATGCAAGGATCCCAAGTTTGAGAAAATAATACGATGCTCCGGTGGGAAGTGTAAAGTCTCGTAGTTGAAGAAAAAAAGGTAGCAGAATGCCGGTGGTACAAAGCGGTTTGAAAAATGCCCGACACCAATCCGAAATAAAGTATCCTTCACTGCGAAGTGCGCAAAGGTTGGCGCACAGAGTCACACCGAGATCAAGTGCAGTTGAAATAAAATATCCATAGATTCCAAAGCGCGGAACCGTAAGTGCGAGTGCGATAAGCTGCAGGGAAGAACCAATGATTGCATTACGAAAGGTTACAGAGGTTCTGGACAGTCCATTTAGAATGCTGGCAATGGTTTGTTCTGCATAGAGAAACGGGCATAGCAGTGCAAGCAATTGCAGATACTTTCCGGCAGTTGCATTTCCGAAGAAGAATGTGCATAGAGGAGGGCCGAACAAGAGAAACAAGCCGGTGCAAAGAAAGCCGAGAAGCATAGTGTATCGAATGGTCAAAAGTGAAGTGATACGAAGGGTGTAGGTACTGTTCTTCGCATTTGCTTCTGAGACAGTTGGGAGTAAGAGGATTGCAAGTGCACCAGTCAGAGCGGTCGGAAAATACAGAAAGGGAAGAGCCATTCCTGTCAACACACCGAGGGTAGCGAGGGCATCGGCATTGCTAAGACCGTTTCGCACGAGGAGCTCCGGGATTAGTATCGTTTCGTAGCTGTGGAGCAAACTAAGGATGAGATGGTTGGCAGTAAGGGGAAATGCAAGTGCAAGAAGAGAATATAGGCCGTTGCGGGAAAATACCGGAACGGTGCGCGAAGAAGCCGAAGGCTCGTGGTGCGTCTTTCGCTCTATAAAGAGAAAGAGGGCACTCGCGACCAAAGCCGCAACAATTTCACCAAGAACCAAGCCGAGCACAGCGAGTTCACAACTTACGGTATGTGAAAGCACGAAGGAATGGAAAAGTGTTCCGGTGGTAATCAATACAAAGGCGATACGGCTGATTTGCTCGGAAAGCTGTGTTGTAGCAGGCGGCGCTGTGATACGGCAGCCGTAAAAATATCCGTTCAGACAAGCAGTAATTGAACAGAAGGGAAACATAATGCAAAGGATACGAAGGGATGGTGCAGCGGAGGGCTCGGATAAAATATAGGTTGCAATCGGCACCGAATATGCGTACAATGCTAGAGAGAGCAAAGTAGCGAGAGTGAGAGATGCCGTGAGTCCACGGAGCAGTACCGCACGTGCATAATGTCTGCAACTGCCGCTGTTTGCGTCTTGAACGAGTGCTTCAGCAACCTGCTTGCTTACAGCGGTTTGTATGCCGGAGGCATATATGGTAAAGCACAGACCGTAGACGGGGGCAATTAACTGATATAGGCCGAGGAGCTGCGGAGTCATGCGGTGTGCGAGAAATACTTTGTAAAAGAAGCCGAGAACGCGGGTCAAAAGCCCGGCAATGGTAAGGATAACGGTTCCGCGGATGATGGAATGCTTCATGGACAGCCCTTTGAAACTGCTTTTACACAATATATGCGTTCGTTTTCGGGAATTGCGGAAAACTTTACACCGGATTCCGCATAGGATAATAGAAAGATGTGAGGAATACGGAGATGGGGATTTATTTGGACAATGCTGCGACAAGGGCAATGCGTCCGGAGGTCGTAGAGGCAATGATGCCGTATTTTGCGGAGCAGTATGGTAATCCGTCTAGCCTACATGAATTTGGTTTGAAGGCGAAGAAGGCATTGCAGGAAGCGAGAGGAGAGGTTGCACGACGCTTGGAGTGTAAGCCACATGAGGTATATTTTACGTCAGGGGGGACTGAGGCGGATAACTGGGCTATTCAGGGCTACCTGCGTGCGAATCCTGACAAGGGAAGCCATATTATTACCTCGGCAGTAGAGCATCATGCGATTTTACACACCTGCCAATATCTTGAAAAGCAAGGGTATACAGTTACGTACCTACCGGTGGACGAAAATGGTGTCGTTTCCGTAGAGCGTCTCCGAGCGGCGATTCGTCCGGAGACGGCGCTGATCAGTATCATGTATGCGAACAATGAAATTGGTACGGTAATGCCGATTCCACAAATCGGAGCACTTGCGAAGCTCCATGGAATTGCTTTTCATTGCGACGCGGTGCAGGCAGTGGGGCATTTTCGAATTGCTCCGGAGGAGCTTGGAATTACAATGCTTAGTGCCAGTGCGCACAAAATCGGGGGACCAAAGGGAATGGGGTTCTTATACGTTAAGGACGGAACGAAGATGGAGCCGTTGTTATATGGAGGTGCGCAGGAGAAGCGTTTGCGAGCCGGCACTGAAAATGTAGCGGGGGCGGTTGGTCTGGCGAAAGCGATGGAAGTTGTATATGAGAAGATGAAAGAGAACGAAGTGCATTTGCGAGACTTATCTCAGCACCTGGTTCGAAGAGTTATGCGAGAGATTCCTTATGTTAAGTTGAATGGAACGGCGGATTTTACGAATGGAGGAAGACATCGTGGAATTGTCAGCTTGAGCTTTGCATACGTTGAGGCAAGTGCACTGCTTGTATATCTGGATATGCAGGGGATACATTGCTCCGGAGGCTCGGCATGTACCTCGGCATCAGGTGCACCGTCGCATGTGATACAAGCACTTGGATTGCCCCCGACACTTGTGAATGGGACCGTGCGAATTTCGCTTGATGAGAACAATACAATACAGGAAATGGACGAGGTTGCGGCGGCACTTCGGGAGATTGTTGCAAGGCTACGTGAAATGAGCGAGGAGTACAAACGATTACAAAGACGAAGAAGATAGAATGGGGGAGGCTCCTAAGGGGTCTCCCCTAAAACACGCTCGTGCAGAAGAAATATCATTGAATACGATGAAACGATGGAATCCGACCGGTGAAGGTCGTATAATATCGATAGCCGATCGTTGTGAGCAAATCGGACACTGTGCGAAAATCGGCGGCGATCTTCTCGGGAGAGTGCGCATCGGAGCCAATCGTAAGGATCTCTCCGCCGAGTGCAAGAAATTGCTTTAGGGCAAAAAGGCTTGGGTGTGGCTCTATGAAGCCTTTTGCCAGACAGGCGGTGTTGACTTCAATGCCTTTTCCTTGAGAAATCAGAACACGAAGAATCTCGGTAATGATCTCGTGATAGTCTTCCTTGCGGTAGGAAATTGTCGAAGGAACATAGCGATAAATATAATCCAAATGTCCGCACGAATCGAAGCAGGGGTAAGCGCTGACGTTATGCAGACAGGCTTCCCAATAGGCATCAATTCCTCCCGTACCTTCGAATCCTTCCCAATACTCAGGAAGATAAGGATCTTGGTTGCAGATACAATGTGTAGAGCCAATGACAAAATCAAAGGGATACCTTCGAATGAGTGAGGTACACGTTTCAAGTACTTTTTCACAAAGTATCGGCTCGTTTCGCAGACCGAGTTCAATACCGATGCGTAGATTCAAACGATCGGCGTATTCCTCACGAAGCACATTGAGAACCGAGAAATAATTCTCGGGATCGAAGGTAAATGCCCCCGGCTTCGCGGCAAGGGAAGGAAAGCAAGGATCCATGTGATCGGTAATACAGTAGCTGTGCAGACCGAGTGCTACTGCGCGGTCCAACATCTCACGTGGCGACGCATCCGCATCGGTAGAAAAAGAGGTGTGCGTATGAAAATCAGACAAAATCATCGATAGTCTCCTTTCTATTCGTCGATGGAAAGTAGGCGCTTGTCAATGCCCGGAGTGGCGACTAGGGAATAGTTGGTATAATACACAACAAAGCCCGGTTTGGCACCCGAAGGCTTCTTGATATTCTTTCGTTCCGAGTAATCGACCTCCACCTTACCGGCATCCCGGTTCTTAGAGTAATAGGCGGCCAGTGCACCGGCTACTTCAAACCATTCGTCGGGCACTTCGCGACCCTCGGTACGAAGAATCACGTGGGAGCCGGGAATGCCTTTTGCGTGAAACCACCAGTCACCGCCGTTTGCAATACGGAAGGTGAGCTCGTCATTTTGATAATTGTTCTTGCCTACATATAGATCGAAACCATCCGGGGTACGAAAATGATAGGGGAAACTGTTGTCTTGACGCCGTTTCTTTCCGTCATGTTCTTTTCGAAATTTGATATAACCGAAATCAATCAGTTCGCGGCGAATGTCGTTCAAATCCGCTTCGCTTTCCGCAAAGGAAAGGGATTCGCGAATTGATTCGAGATGTGCAAGCTCCTCACGACTGGAGGCAAGATGAGCCTGCAATGATTCACCGGTTCGCTTCAGCTTGCTGTAGCGATCGAAATATTTCTTTGCATTTTCCATCGCACTGAGCGTATCGTCCAAAGGAATTGTGATTTCTGAATTGTCATAGTAGTTTGTGCAAGTAAGTTCCTTTGCACCCGGTTCGGCCGAGTAACCGTAAGTAGTCAGCAGCTCGCCATAGATGCGGTATCGCTCCCTCTTTTCGGTATCGTCAAATTGCTTTTGTTGAAGATCTAGCTTCTTTGCGGTACGCTCTACTGCGGTCTGAACGACACGGCGAAGCTCGGCGGATTTCTGACGAATTCGTGTTACTGCTTCCTTTTTGCTATAGTAACGAAGCAGTAGCTCGCTCATAGTTTCATATGCTTCGGATTGATAACCGGCATAATCCGTATAGCAGGTCAGCGGAATCGCGGCGTACTCCCGTGGTTCTTCGTTCTGTGAAATCAAGCAGGGGGTAAAATCACCGGCGATTATTTTTTCACGAAGACGGCATATACAGGCGGTTAGTCTTTGTAACGCATCCTTCGACTGCTCGGAAGCGGGCACATCGCCGTCACACGTTGCGCGATGACATAATTCATTGGCAAGGATGGGGCTGATGCCGGTAAAAGCATGGTAGATGGCTTGAGAAAGGGGGCGTGGGTGAGAACAGAGTACCGATGCCAATTCCTCTGCCGGCGTTGTCAAAAACGAGCGCTTCTCTGTGGTCTGCGGAATAAAATACATTCGTCCGGGCAATACTTCACGCACGGAGCTGACAAAGGAAGATACTCGCTTGATGCTGTCAATAATTCGAAATTGCTCGTCGCAAAAGATAATATTGCTGTGCTTGCCCATCAACTCAATGATCAACCACTTAATGCACCGATCACCTAACTCGTCCAAATGCTCGATTTTGATGCGAATAATACGTTCGAGGTCGGGTTGTGAAATCTCGAGGATACGTGCGCTGTTGAGATGCTTGCGAAGTAACATACAGAAATTCGGTGCTGTCAACGGAGCGGGCTTGTTGCTATCGGTAATGCATGCCAACGGTAACGTGGCGCTCGCACAGAGCTGTACGCGATACGTATCATAATTTTTTATTGTAAGTAACAATTCGTCAGCCTCGGGTTGGCTGATTTTGGTGATCCTTCCTCCCGTCAGGAGCGATTTCCACTCGTGAACGAGACAGGATACGGTAAATCCGTCAAAAGCCATGAAAAAATACCTCCATTACAGCAAGAGTATAGCACAATTCATTTGACAATACCATGTCAATTATTTATAATTGAATTGTCGAGGGTAAGTGACTCGACGGAAACGGAGATTGCCATGTTAAATAAGTTGGAAAGACGATTCGGAAAGTATGCAATACACGGCTTAATGCGCTATGTAATTATTTTGTATGTGCTCGGGTTTGTTATATATACGATTTCCCCGATGTTCTATCATGAATACCTAATGCTGGATATCGATGCGGTTTTGCATGGACAGATATGGCGGTTGGTGACCTTTTTGATTCAGCCGATTGAATTTGGTGTGTTTTATTTGTTGATATCGCTTTATCTGTATTATATTATCGGCAATAGCTTGGAGATGCGTTGGGGAAGTTTTCGGTTTAATCTGTTTTACTTCTCGGGAGTTCTTTTTAATGTTCTAGCGGTGGTGATTATTTATGTGGCGTCGTTTATGTATACGGGCGTCGGTATTTCTTATCCGATCACCTTGGAGTATATTAACTTGTCCATGTTTCTGGCGTTTGCGGTAGAATTTGCGGACGTGCAGCTTCTGCTTTTCTTCGTAATACCGATTAAGGTGAAATATCTCGGGATTGCGTATGGTGTAATTGAGCTCTATCGAATTGCAAATGTCTTCCTACATGGAAACACCATGGGGCGCTTAAGCGCAGTTGCGGTTGTGGTTGCGATGCTGAATTTCTTGCTGTTTTTCTTTGCGACGCGAAAGCAACGAAAGGGCTATGTGAAGCAGAAAAGAAGACAGTTCGAGTATCGCTCGGAAGTTTATCGCGGGGAACACGCGGGACAGGTGACCGGAGCCGGAGTACAGAAGGTAATTACCAGACACAAATGCGCTGTGTGCGGCAGAACCGAGTTGGATGGGGACGACTTGGAGTTTCGGTTTTGCTCGAAGTGTGATGGGAATTTCGAATATTGTATGGATCACTTGTATACGCACACGCATGTTGTAAGAGAACCGAGAGAGCATTCACCGGAATAAGAATACAAAGAGGTTTGGACTATGAAGGAAAAGAAGATAAATGCGGACCGCTTGCGGGCACGCCTAAACAACGGCTATTATACGCTTGCATGGATGAATGCAATCGCATATACGGATGGTCTTATAGGCACAATGTACGAGACTGGAGTGGAGGCAAAAGATACAGAACCGGCGGAGCGCTATGCTGAGTACGCCGCTGCATACATCAGTGGTGAAATGACAAACCAAGAGCTTGCGGAGGCACTGTTGACGTTCCGCGTGAGCCTGTTAGAGAGAGTGGAGGCATTATCCGCACTTGCCGGGGAGTTGTCCTTGTATGAATACATTTGCAAGAGAATCGTAGGGGTAGAAGAAGCAGACCCGGAGTCGGACGATGAGGAGATTGCAAGAGAGCTGTTGCATGCGATATTTGAAAGCGAAGACCCGATGGTAACCAATCTACGCATTCAATATATGGTGTCGTGTCTTCCGGTGCGCATGACAAAGAGCCGGTTTTATGATTTACTTGCACAAAACCTTTCGTTGTATGGCGAGTCGGACACGGTGGCGTTGCAAGGGTTTTGTTACCGCATACGTTCGGCTGCGGCAATGGGAGAAGGAAAGCGAATCGATGCCTATGAGGAATTGTATCGGGTTTTGGATGAGATGAAGGCTCTTGCGCTTTCTCAGCTTACGGAGAAGGATGCAAAAGACTGTATGGAACGCTTAGAGTTGGCCGGTGACTCGGTCCGTGCGGAGATGGAGCTACTGGAGAACGTCACATATGCGGTGAATAATCTGACGGTTATTTGCATGTTGAAGGAGCATGAGGATATTGCCGATGAAGGGCGCGATGTGGAGGAGAGGCTGGCTCCGTTGTTGCCGTTGTTGTTGAAGGAACTGGGCCGTGAGGCGGATGCGGGGACATATGATGAAGAGATGGCGGATGCATTTTCGGCACTTGAGGGTAGTATGGAGAATTCTTCGGAACTGTTAGTATCCGGGGAAGCGAGTCTTCAGCAGCTTCGTGAAAGCAATGCGGAATGGGCGGCCAAGGAGGAGTGTGAGCTACTTGTTCGCATCTCCAAATTGATGTCAACCTCGGTTTATGCGGAACTGACGGAAGAAGAGAGCGTTCCTGTGACCGAAGAGATTTTGCGGAACGAAACGAAAGCCCTTTTGGAGGACTTTGCACGAAGTCTCGAAGGCAGACATCGAAGCTATGTACGTGCCGTAATGGCGGCGGTGCTCGGTGAACTTCCGGTATTTTTCAATTCGAGAGAGGAAGTTATGAACTATGTGCTACAAGCGCTCGGCAATTGCAGAAGTAAGAATGAGAAGCTTGCGGCGGTTGCGGAAGTGAAAGAATTGTATGAGGAACGACAATGGTGACGATAAGCAAGAATGTAAGGGTGACGGAAGAACGCGGCACGGAGAAACGAAGCATGCTTCGCGAGGTGAATAAATGTCGTTCGAAGCTCAGCTCCCTGTATTGTATCGTATGCGCGACGCCTCGTGAGGGAGTGCTTGAGATCATTCCCCTGCACATTATGGCACTTGAAAAGAAGAGTAGAGAGCTGTTTGTTGTGGGAATTGCGCATGGACGAGAGGAAGCATTGGCACTCCTTCAGAGCATTTTAACGGAGGTCTATGAAAAGACCGGCGATTTTGATGTTCGAAAGGTGTATGCGGAGTAGTGGGGGAACATAGCAGGTTACGAAAGGAGGAGACGCGATGTGTTGCACATTTTGCTGTTGATATTAAAGATAATCGGTATCGTGCTATTGTCGGTTATCGGTCTTTTGCTGTTGATTCTTCTTTTGATTTTGTTTGTTCCGTTTCGTTATGAGTGTGCCGGAGATGTGGAGATTCCACCCGAGGGACAGTCGGAAGGGCAACGGATTGATGTAGTGGCGAAGGTGCATTGGTTGTTACGGGTTGTTGCGATTCGTGTGGATTATTCGAAGGCAGAGGGTGTGAATAAGAAACTCCGAGTAGCATTTGTTCCGATTTCCCTTGACAAGAAGGAAGTTGACGAGGGGACGAAAGAAGAGGGCGAGGCAAAACAGGAGGAATCGAGTGTTTTAGATCCTGCAGAATATGCACCACTGACGGAAGCGGATTCCGAACCCGTGAGTACGGAAACGAAGATGGAGGAAGCGCATTCCATAGCAGGCTCCGAAGAGGTTTCGGAACCAACATTTTCTGAAAACAAAAAGGACGCCGAAGCACAGGAACTGCAAGAGACAGAAGAAAAGCATAAGAAAAAAGGACTGGCAAAGCTCAAAGAAAAGGTTTTCGGATGGAAAGCCAAAGTGGAAGAGTGGAAAATGGTGGCAGAGTGCATGCTCGAGTTATTCACTCGAAAGAAGGGACTTTTGGTTGACTATTGCAAGAAGGAAACTACGAAACAAGCATTGCTTCATGTGGTGGACGTTCTGTGGTGGATTCTGAAACACATTGCACCGAGAACGTATGAAGGAGAAGTTACTTACGGAAGCGGAGAACCCGAGATGACCGGAAAGATATTTGCTGTGGCGGCGGTTTTGTTTCCATTATACGAATCCCATTTAAGTGTGTATCCTGAGTTTGAGGAGAAGGTGATTAAGGTAAAAGGGGAAGCTTCGGGAAGAATCCGGTTATTCGGAATCATCTATCGGGTGATTAAGCTGTTGCTGGATAAAAACTTCAAGCAGGTGCTTAAGGAAGCAATGTATGTAAAGGATGAAATGATGGACGTGCCGAGAGAGGCCAAGGATATTATAGGAAAGGCTGCGTAATACGCAGAGGATAAAAAACATAGGAAAAGGGCGCACGATAGTGCAGAAAGGAAGGTTCAGATGGCTGAGGTTAATTTCAAAGAGACGGTTCAGAGTTTGTTGCATGGCATGGAGGGCTTTGTATCGACAAAGAGCGTTGTCGGTGACGCAATTCGCATGGAGGATGGAACGGTAATTCTTCCTCTTGTGGACGTAAGCTTTGCCGTGGGCTCCGGTGTGTTTAATAAGGAGCCGAAGAATAAGGCGGCAGGAGCAATGGGAGGAAAGATGTCTCCCTGTGCAGTATTGATTATTCGTGACGGCAATACGCGCTTGATTATGCTGAAGGATCAGGATACGTTGTCTCGTATCTTTGAAATGCTCCCGGATGTCATTGAGCGTTTGAAGAAGATGATTGCAAAAAAGAAGGAAGCCGGGGAAGAGATTTCCGATGAGAAAATCGATCAGCTTGCACAGGAGATTTTAAATGAGGCAGAGAAATAAAGTCTCTTTCGAACAAAATCCTTTTGAAAATGAAAAAAATGCTTGCATTTTCTCATTTGTTCTGTTACAATAAAAATGTTCGGGCAAAGTTTGACCCAATATACAGGTTAAAGGAGGTGCTTGTATCATGGCAAAATGCGATATTTGTGATAAGGGCGCGCTTTTCGGTAGACAGATTAGTATTACGAGAAGTCAGGTTTCTGGAAGAGCTAATAAGATGTGGAAGTCCAACGTGAAGTCTGTAAGAGTTCAGGTAAACGGCGGAACAAAGAAGATGCATGTTTGCACTTCTTGCCTCAGATCCGGTAAGGTGGAAAGAGCTTAATCATGAGTGGGTGTCGTTCCTGACACCCATTTTTTATGCTATTTGTTGTTTGGCGTATCGGATATGATTTGCAACGTTCAGTCGTCGCAGAATAAGTGATAACCGAGCGTTAAGAAGAGGAAGATTAGCACGAGGGCGAGAAGTGTGTTTCGAAGAAACAGCATAATCGTCATCCCTATGGCAATCCAAAACATAATAAAACCAAGCATTCGTTTCATAAGGAGATATCCTTTGGCATGCTATGGTATAGTGTATGAAGCTTTATCGAGAAAAAAACCATAAAAACGGTGGGAGTGCATTTGGGGAATGTTTTTTTGTTAGAATAAAAAAAGATGTTTTCTTTTTCGGAAAAAGAGGGTATAATGAATACAATATCGCACAGTGGGTGTGCGGGAATAGTACTTCGGTATGGAGATAGGAGGAGTGAACCATGGAACGAAATATCAATACCGGTGTCGGTGATGTATATATTGATTTGAGCGTGATTTCGCAGTATGCAGGCTCTGCGGCAGTGGAGTGCTTTGGAATCGTCGGGATGGCAGCGGTAAGCATGAAGGACGGTCTAGCTAAGCTTCTTCGTAAAGAAAGCCTTAGCCACGGCGTTCGTGTGAAGACAAACGAGAATCATTTGACGATTGATTTGCATGTAATCGTTGCATATGGTGTAAGTATTGAGACGGTATGTCAGAATCTTTGCGAAAGTGTAAAGTATCGTGTACAGGAATTTGCCGGACTTCCGGTGGATCAGATTAACGTATACGTGGAAGGTGTGCGTGTAATCGATTAATATGCCTTGTACCGGTAGAACCCGATACAGTACTGGACATCGCTGTAATGTGCGATGTGCGGCAGAAGGAGGAATAGTAAAGTGGCAATTATGACAGTGGATGCTTCCTTGATGAAGAAGATGTTCTTGGCAGGTGCGAAGAACTTGGAGGCACAGAAGGAGATTATTAACGAGTTGAATGTGTTCCCGGTTCCGGATGGTGATACGGGGACCAATATGACGTTGACCATTTTGGCGGCAGCGAAGGATGTAACCTTTCTCCCTGAATTGAACATGAAGACCTTGGCAAAGGCAATGTCTTCGGGCTCATTGAAGGGAGCTAGGGGGAATTCCGGCGTTATTCTTTCGCAGCTTCTTCGTGGTTTCTCAAAAGGAATCGAGAACTATGATGAGGTGACTGTTTCCATTGTTGCAGAGGCGTTTTCCAAGGCTGTTGATACGGCGTATAAAGCGGTTATGAAACCGAAGGAAGGAACAATTCTTACGGTTGCTAGAGCAGGAGCGGAATGTGCAGCCGAAATCGCGGATCAGATTGATGATTTCGAGGAGTTCCTTGCGAAGGTTTTGGAACGTATGCAAGAGGCGCTGGACTTTACTCCCGAATTGTTGCCGGTATTGAAGGAAGCCGGAGTTGTGGATTCTGGCGGACAGGGACTTTTGGAGGTTATGAAGGGTGCCAATGATGCACTGCTCGGCAAAGAGATTGATTACGAAATCGTTGTCCCTGCGGGGGCAGGGGCGTCGACAGAGGCTCGCGGTGCGGCATCGGAGAATATTTCGACGGCGGATATTAAGTTTGGGTATTGTACCGAATTTATTATTATGCTTGAGAAGGAGTTCACGTTGAACGATGAGCATTTGTTCAAGGATTACCTTTCCTCTATTGGCGATTCTATCGTATGTGTTGCGGATGACGAAGTAGTGAAGGTGCATGTTCATACGAATGATCCGGGTCTTGCAATCCAAAAAGGACTTACCTATGGATCGCTCACCAGAATGAAGATTGACAACATGCGCGAAGAACACAATGAGCGTGTAATTCAGGAAGCCGAGAAGGCGGCACAGGAAGTGAAGAAGCCGGAAGAACCAAAGAAGCCGGTTGGGTTCGTTGCGGTTTCCATTGGGGAAGGAATGAATGAGATCTTCCGTGGATTGGGCGTGGATTATATTATCGAAGGTGGACAGACGATGAATCCGAGCACGGAGGATATGCTTCAAGCGATCGACAAGGTGAATGCTGAGACGATATTTATCCTTCCGAACAATAAGAATATTATTTTGGCCGCAGAGCAAGCAAAATATTTGGTAGAAGACAAGCAGATAATTGTTGTCCCTACAAAGACGGTTCCGCAGGGAATTGCGGCAATTATCAACTATGTATTTGATAAGTCTCCGGAGGAGAATGCCTTAGCAATGGCAGAGGCCACTGGCCTTGTAAAGAGCGGACAAGTGACATATGCCGTACGTGATACGAGCTTTGAAGGTAAGGAGATTCACGAAGGCGACATTATGGGAATCGGCGATCAAGGCATTTTGGCGGTAGGTCGCGATATTGCGGATACCACCTTTGCAATGCTCGAAGAGATGATCGACGAAGAGTCGGAATTGATTAGCATCTATTACGGTGCAGATACGACCGAGGAAGAGGCAGAAGCGTTGGCCGAGCGAATCTCGGAGAAATATCCGATGACCGATGTAGAAGTGCATTCCGGCGGGCAGCCCATTTATTATTATGTGCTTTCTGTAGAGTAGAAGAAACGGTGTGTTTTCAGTAGTTGCAGTTGGTGAAAACACACCGTTTTTGTTAATATGAACGGGGGGACAGACCCGTGAGAAGAGGAGTAAAAGAGCATGGAGCAGAGGGCATCCGTCCGAGAACTAAAGGGAGTCGGCGAAAAAAGTGCAAAGTGCTATGCCAAGCTGGGGATTGTGTCCGTGGAGGATTTGTTACGTCATTTTCCGCGTGCATATGAGCGATTTGCCATACCGAAGCCAATAGGAGAACTATCGGAGGGCGAAGTATGTGCAATAGAAGGCATGCCAATTGCCACGCCGAAGCTTGTTCAGACAAAACGTGCAAAGCTGCTGGTTTGTCATGTGAAGGATTCCACGGGAAGTGTTGTGCTAAAATGGTTTAATCAACCGTACTTGCGTGGACGTCTTTCCATGGGGACACATGCAATCTTTCGCGGAAAGATTGTTCGGGACGGAGGAGTTTTTTCGATGGTTCAGCCGGAGATTTATTCACCGGAGCAGTATCGTCCGCTTCTGCGCAGCCTCCGGCCAATCTATAATCTCACGGAGGGGATTACGGGAAATGCGATTGCTAAGGCGGTGCGGCAGGCGCTTTCTGTGACGGAAATAGAGGATGTACTTCCGGCAGGCATGCGAAAAGAATATAGGCTCATGCGATTGGCGGATGCCTTTGAGGCGGTTCATTTTCCAAGGGATGAGGAAGTGACAAAGGAAGCGGTGCGCCGTCTCGCTTTTGATGAGTTCTTTCGTTTTTTGCTTTCGGTGAGGGCGATGCGACAGACGGTGCTTGCTACTCCGAATCATTTTCCCGTTATGAAAAATGCACTTGCGGAGCGTATGCTTCGAAACTTGTCTTACGAACTTACCAATGCACAAACACGAGTAATCGGTGAGATGTTGTCGGATATGCAGGGAGGAGTGCCGATGCAACGATTACTTCAGGGTGATGTCGGCTCGGGGAAGACGGTTGTTGCATTGTATGCATTGATTGTATGTGCGGAGAATGGTTACCAGGGCTGCCTGATGGCACCGACCGAAGTGTTGGCAACGCAGCATTACGAGGAATTTCAACGAATACTCACTCCGCTCGGGATTCGCGTAGGATTACTGACCGGCTCAATGAGTACAGGAGAGAAGCGTTGCGTCCGTGAAAACACGGAGAACGGTGAATTGCAAATTGTTGTCGGTACACATACGCTGTTCCAGGAGAGTGTTGTATTTCGAAACCTCGGACTGGTAGTCGTGGACGAACAACACCGTTTTGGTGTGAAGCAAAGGGAACGTTTGCAACAAAAGGGAGAGACTCCGCATTTGCTCATTATGAGTGCTACGCCGATTCCGAGAACGCTTGCGATGATGCTGTACGGGGATATGGATCTATCGTTATTGGATGAAATGCCGAAGAATCGCCTACTAATCAAGAGTTGTGTTGTAGACACAGGATATCGTGCTACGGCGTACCGTTTTATTCAGCAGAAAATATCCGTAGGCCAACAGGTATATGTTATTTGCCCTCTGATTGAAGAGAGCGAAGGGATGGAAGGGGAAAATGTGAAGGATTATGCGGAACGTTTGAGAGAAGAATTTCCGCAAGCCAAAATCGCACTTCTGCACGGTCGAATGAGTGCAGTTGAAAAAAATGCAACCATGCGTGCATTCGCTATGCACGAAACGGACATCCTTGTAAGTACGACGGTAATCGAGGTGGGGATCAATGTCCCGAATGCAACGGTAATAATGATTGAAAATGCAGAGCGCTTCGGACTTGCCGGTCTCCATCAGCTACGTGGTCGTGTAGGTCGTGGGGAAGAACAGTCTTATTGTATTCTTGTACAAGGAAGCGGAGGAGAGGAAAGTAAGGCACGTCTAGAGGTACTTCTAAAGACCACGGATGGATTTCAAATTGCGGAAGAGGATTTGCGATTGCGTGGGCCGGGGGATTTCTTCGGAATTCGCCAAAGCGGAGATATGGACTTTGGAATTGCCGATCTGATTCGTGATGCGGGAGCGCTACGTGATGCAAAAGAAGCGGTGGATAAGCTTTCGGATAAGGATTTTCAGAAAATACACAGTCTTTCGGTTGCGGGAGAGGGCATTTCTGTGGTATACTAAAAAACAAGGCGACGTGTTGATGAAAGGATACATCGGACTCAGAAAGGAATACATATGTTTGGATTCATTTATTTATTTTTGTGTTTTGCTGTGGGCTACGTGTTTTGCACAATTGCCTTTCCCGGTTTATCGTCTTTTACGGAGAAGACATATTCGGGAAAGCAGCTTCGGTTGTGTCCGTTTTTTTTGTTATTGCCTGCATGGTGGCTGAGCGGAACGATGCTGATGACATGGGCAACCTATGCTCTCGGATATCTATTTCGATCAACACCCGAACCGTTGCTTTGGAGTAACGTGATTGTGATTCCTTTGTTTGCTACGCTGTCCGCAGCGGGAATTGTATTTCTGTTTCGCAAAAAACGGGATAGGGGGAACGGATTACAGCTTGGCGAATTTACCTTGATGGATCTTGTATTTGTGATCTTGACAGGTGCTTTATCTCTGTTTTTGATGTGGTGGACATTCTTTGTAAAGAACAACCATGTGTATGTCGGCTTTTCTGTGTTTAGCGATTTTGCACCACATATGGGAATGATACGATCGTTTTCTTTTGGAAACAATTTTCCGACGCAGTATTCGCATTTTGCGGGCGAGGATATGAAGTATCATTTTATGTTTCAGTTTCTTGTTGGAAATTTGGAATACCTCGGAATGCGTATTGACTATGCGTTTAATCTTCCGAGTGCATGCAGTATGCTGGGTGTGTTTTCCTTGTTGTACGTGCTGGCGGCAAAACTGACCGGATATCGTTATGTGGGATACGTTTCTGCATTTTTGTTTGCATTCCGAAGCTCCGATGCGTTTTTTGATTTCTTGAAGACCGTACCAAAGGAAGTAGGGATACTTAAGGCGTTACGTGAGAACATGGAGTTTATCGGGACAACAACGAATGAAAGCTGGGGACTGTGGAATTTGAATGTATATTGCAATCAGCGTCACTTGGCCCTTGGACTTTGCGTTCTATTGTTCCTTGTCATTGTGTTGATGCAGAATGTATTTGATGCGGCAACGCGCGCACGTGCGGTTATGGCGGCAGAGGAGGAGCGTTTGGCGGAGAAGTACGCGGGGTTGACATTGCTTTGGCCGGAGCGTGCGGGACTTGTGGCAAAGAATTCATTGTTTTGTTCGAAGGGATGGCTTCCGAGTAGCTTGAGAAGTAGTTTGGCACTGGCTGTAATACTCGGAATGTGTTGCTTCTTTAATGGAGCATGTGTGATTGCATGCTTGGCCGTTCTGTTTGTAATGGCAATTGTGGCTGACCGTCGTTTGGAATATGCGATTGTTGCAGCGATCACGGTGGGAATGACGCTTCTTGCAACGGGCTTTTTTATGGAAGGCTCGGCGGTGGATATGCAGTATTTCTACGGCTTCCTCGCAGACAACAAGACGTTGTTCGGTGCGATTGATTACATTATGACTCTGTGTGGTATCATGCCACTTGTACTGTTGGCGGCATTTCTCATTGCTAACGGAACGAAGAAGTGGATTATGTTCGCATTTAGTGCGCCGTTTATTTTGGCATTTACACTGTCTCTTACCGTGGATATTACGGTGAATCACAAGTACATCATGATCAGCTTGATGCTTTTGAGCATTCCTGCAGCAACGTTTCTCCATTGGTTATGGAAGAGATACGGTATTTGGCCGAAGATGATCAGTATTGGGCTATTGTTCGTTCTTACGGTGACCGGAATCTATGATTTGGATACGGTTATTAAGAAAAATGACAATCGTAGCGGACGATGCCTTGTGTTCTCCCAAGAGGATGTGATTACGAACTGGGTGGCGGAAAATGCAACCTCGCAGGACATTTTCCTGACCTCGTATTATTCGTTGAATAATTTTGTAATGGGTGGAGCAATGCTGTATTACGGCTGGCCCTACTATGCATGGTCAGCTGGCTATGACACACCGTCGCGTGACGAGCAGGTACGTTTGATGTACGAGGCTGACACACCGGAGGAGCTGGATGCTATGATTCGCGAGCACAACATTCGCTTTGTTGTGGTGGACAACGATGTGAGGATGTCGCAGGAATATTCAGTGAATGAAGAAAATATAAAAAACACATACGAATGTGTCTTTACGTATGAAATGACGAGTATTTACGATACGACTAAGAAAAAATAGCGGAGAGCCGCGGAAGGATAGGTGGTCAATGGACAAACTGTATGTTGTAATTCCGGCATATAACGAGGAAGCGAATATTGAAACGGTAATCAAAGAATGGTATGCAGTGATTGCCCAAAGGAGTGAGGACAGTCGCTTGGTAGTTATCGACGACGGGAGCAAGGACTCTACGTACGCCATCATGAAACGAATGGCAGAGGAGATGCCGAAGTTGGTTGCACTGACAAAGCCGAATGGAGGCCACGGTGCGACCGTACTGTATGGATATCGTTATGCACTGGATCAAGGTGCGGACTTTGTGTTCCAAACCGACTCGGATGGGCAAACCAGACCGGAGGAGTTCCCGGACTTTTGGGAGAGAAGAAACGAGTACGTGATGGTGATCGGTCATCGCAAGGGCAGACAGGACGGGTGGTCTCGTGTATTTGTCACAAAGACTTTGAAGTTCGTATGTCTTTTGTGCTTCCATGTAAAAGTAACGGATGCCAACACGCCCTTTCGCTTGATGCAGGCGGAGCCCTTGCGGGAGAATATGAAGGTGATTCCGGAGAATTATAATCTGCCGAATGTAATTCTTTCGGTGCTTTACGCAAAGAAGAAGCAGCCGGTGCAGTATATTCCGATTACTTTTCGACCTCGTCAAGGTGGGGTGAACTCCATCAATATGAAGAGAATCTTCAAAATCGGAAAACAGGCCTTAAAGGATTTCCGTACGATTAATCGTTGCATTAAGCAGACGATGGGAAAGGAAGCGTAATATGAAAAATAGGTCAGAGCATCAGACGAGTATCCTGAGACTTGTCTCGCCGTTGGTTTTTTTGTGTATCTTTTTTTATCTTGGTATGCGTTATCTCGGAAGTGAGGATTTTTCCTATGTACTTGGATGGTGGGCAACGCTGTTGGCTATGGGATTTGCGTTTCAGCCATTGACGCTATATCTATTTCGTGGATTTCATGACGGCGGGTGGATGTTTGCGAAAACGCTCAGTATTGCGATTAGTGGGTGGCTGATGTGGTTTTTGTCCTCCTGCCATATATTGAAGTTCACAAGATTCAATTGTTTTTTTGTGTTGACGTTGTGTTTTGTGTTAAATATAGCGTTTCACTATTTTATGGTATCAAAGAAAAAGCAAAGGTGGGCTTTAGCCGAATATTACACGCCGGATCGTGTGTGTTCGATGTTTAGTGCGGAGGTTCTGTTTTTTGCGGTATTCCTTTTTTGGTGTTATCTGAAGGGGATTAACCCGGATGCGTTCGGTACGGAACGATACATGGATTTTGGCTATATGATGACCATTTCACGTACTGACTACATGCCTGCGGAGGATATCTGGTTGTCCGGACACGGGATCAATTATTACTATGTGGGACAGTATTTGGCGACCTATATTACAAAGCTTGCAGGAGTTCCGGTTTCTTATGGCTATAACCTTGCTATGATGACGTTGGCGGCTATGGGCTTTAGTCTTCCGTACGCTATTGGTGTAAACATTATGCGTGTGTTCCTTAAGGATCGTAAGAATGACCAATTTTCTGCTTCGGAGCAGGAGACTATGGCACGCATCGGCTCCGTGGCGAGCGAACAGGGGCAACCGTATTGGCGTCCGTTGTTCACCGGTATCCTCTCCGGTTTGGCGGTAGGCTTTGCGGGCAATATGCATTATCCGATTTACAAGTTTCTTTATCCAAAGCTTCAGAGACTTCGCGGTGAGGAAACACAATATTCTTATTGGTTTCCCGATGCGACGCGATTTATCGGTTATCAACCGGATGTCGATGATAAGACGATTCATGAATTTCCGATATATTCGTATGTTATCGGAGACTTGCATGCTCACGTTATTAACACGATTTTCGTGTTGACGGTTATTGCGATTTTATTTGCTTGGTTAATGGTTCGCAAGAACAAAATGGATGCGGTTCGTTTAGGGAAGAGTCATGAAAAGCCGACGCTGTTGTCCGAAGTTTTTCATCCGGCGATTCTTGTGAGTGCCTTTTTCGTCGGATTGTTCCATATGACGAATTATTGGGATTTCCCTATCTATTTCGTCGTGTGTGGTGCCGTAATCCTCTTCTCAAATCTGATTGTATATCACTTTGAGAAAGAAGCATGGCTGTTGACGGCATACCAAGCAGCGGTATTCGTAGTCATGGGGATTTTGGTCAGCCTGCCGTTCACGTTGAGCTTTGATAGTATTTCTACGGCAATACGCTTGTGTGATCGTCATACGTCCTTGTATCAGTTGATGGTTCTTTGGGGACTTCCGGTTGCTTGTGTGGTCGTATTCTTCTTTGTTCAGTGGCGAGAAGCAAATGTGTGGTCGGCGACAAACAATCAGCGTATGGGAAAACCGTGGATTCGTCGCTTTATGGAGAGCATGAGAATTTCCGATTTGTTCGTACTTACCATAGGATTGTGTGCAATCGGGTTGGTGTTGCTTCCTGAGATCATTTATGTAAAGGATATTTATAGCGGAGCGTATAAGAGAGCCAACACAATGTTTAAGCTGACTTATCAGTCATTTATTATGTTCGGTATTTCTATGCCTTATATCATTATGAAATATGTTTCCGTGCCGAAGACAGCGCTACAAAAGGGTTTTGGTATTGCTACGCTGCTTTTGTTCAGCATGACCTTGGGATATTTCAACGAAGCATACACTGCGTGGTTTAACGGGTACTATACAACGTTGGATGCCACGACGTTTATTGCGGATGACTGCAATGCGGATGATGCAGAGATGATACAGTATATAAATGAGAACATTGATGAGCAGTGTGTGATTCTCGAAATGTGCGGTCTGAGTTACACATATTTTAATCGTATTTCGGTGTTTACCGGAATGTCTACGGTGCTTGGTTGGCAAACTCACGAATGGTTGTGGCGTAGTAGCGGAGACTTGGAATATCCGGAGATTGTGAGTGAACGTCACGATGATATTTTGGAAATATACACGTCTACGGACGAGGCAAGAGTACGTGAACTGATTAAAAAATATGATATTGACTACATTTATATCGGCGAATGCGAGCTTGTAGACGGTTATCGGCAGAAGAGTGACAGTGATGCACAGGCGGAAGACTATGATGCCACACAGTGGCGTTCTGTCGAGGGTACGACCTACAAGAAGATAGACACGAACATTTCCCTGTTAACAGGTCTCGGAACGATAGTAAAGCAAATCGCTCCGACAGATGAGAAGCTGTTTACCACCTATTTGATTCGTGTTGAGCGATAAAAGAGAATAAGAGAAGACCTCCCGGGCATACTGAAAGCAAAGAGATTGCAATCGTATGAGGGAGGTTTTTTATGTCAGGAAGAGATACAAAGTTGTTACTGGTTGAGAGCAATAAAGGAAGTAAAATGGCTGTTGCAAGCATCGAACGTGCGATAAAGTCTGCGGAAGCATCTAAGTTACGTATGACGCTTTCCGCTTATCGGCGTGTACACACTCAGCTTGGAAACCGACTCCATGGCATGCTACTGGCTCGTGGAATTCCGGACAAGGAACCGGGGGTCTTCGCAAAGGCAATGGCAAATCTGTCCATGGGAATACGTCTGCGTGCAGGAGAGGTGGATTCACAGATTGCTAAGATTATGATGGATGGCTGTAATATGGGAATACAGTCCCTCGCTACGTATCGAAACCGATATGGTTCGGCAGATAAGGAGTGTCGTAATCTTGTGGATGAAATGATTGCCTGCGAGCGGAGCATGATGGTACAAATGGAGCGTTACTTGTAAGTGGGGGCGCGGAGAAGGATATATTCTGAAGCTGGACGCCCTCCGGTAGTGTAGTTAGGAACAAGTTGAAGACACCCGGTTGCAACCAAATAGTCCAAATAACGCTTGGCGGTGACACGAGAAACGGAAAGTGCTTCTTCGAGGTTTGCTAAGGTTATGCGTGCGTCACGGTGCAGGGTTAGGTAAGACGATACCCTTTGCAGTGTAGACTTGCTGATGCCTTTTGTGAGAGGGGAGGAATTCAAAGGTGCCGGATGAATCAATGCATCGATTTGTTGTTGATTCAACTCGGCCTTGGAGGCAACTGCTGTAATGCGATTCAAAAAACATTGAACTGTAGCGCAAAAACGTTCATAGTGAAACGGCTTCTTCAAATAGTCGAGGATTCCGTATTTCAAAAGTGTGCAAATGGTAGCGGCATCTCCGCAGTCGGAGATGATAAGTATGTCCGGTACATTTCTGATACAGTAGCGATTGAGATATTGCGGATTTGAATAGTGAGGGAATAATTCTGAAATAATCAAATCTACCGAATGTTTTGCGAGATAGGCACAAGCCTCCGGAGGAGACTTGCGAACTGCGCAGGAAAGATCCGCCGAAACGGTGCTGAGATAGGAGAGTAGAGTATCGGCAATCATGGGATCATTTTCTATTAGTAATAGGTTTGTCATGGAAGCTCCTACGGCGAATACAGAACATGGGTCATTATAGTAAGTTTTTATCGAAAAAGCAAGGAGAATGTCGAAAATGTAGGTTTGTCGATGTATGAGTCCGTTAAATGACACTCGAAATGTTTTATAATGCACTCAGAAAAGAGAAAGGACTTCCGAATGGAAGATGGTGAACATTATGAGACAGCTGAGAGTATGGTTGAAAAACAATGCGGAGAAGGTAGCAGAGGGGATTTTTCTAACCGGAATTACCGTTGGAATTCTTCTGATGTTCGTATACCCTATTCCCGCAATTGTAATCTCTGGGACAGCGACGATAACCGCAATGCTTCAGGGGTGAGGAGATATGGGATATGAACATAAAAGAATGCCGTCGTGGGAGGGACTTCCGAGCACGACGGCATTCCTTTTATATTTCCCCGGAAATGTTTTCGGGAAGATGGATTCGAATTCGATCCACGCGGTTTTTATCAACCGCTTCTACAATATAGGTGACATTTTCATCGGTGATTTGTTCCCCTTCTTCAGGCAAGTGTTCGAGCAGATGGATGATATGTCCGGCAATCGAATCGTAGTCGTCGGAGGAGAGGGAAAGACCCATAGTTTCATTGATATCATCCAATTTTGCAGAACCATCCACCAGATACTCGTAGTCCCCCATCTTGGTGATCAAATCTTCCTCGTCGGAATCATATTCATCACGAATCTCTCCGATGATTTCTTCAATCATATCTTCCAAAGTAACGATACCGGCGGTAGAACCGTATTCATCAAGTACAATTGCAATGGTCACAGATTCTTTCCGTAGTTCAGCCAGCAAATCGGATGTCTTTTTGAACTCATAAGTGAAATAGGGCTTTCGCATATAATCTGCGACACGAAATGCATTGTGTGCGCCTTCGTAACGGAATAAGTCCTTTAGAAAAAGAATACCCACAACGTTATCGCGAGTTCCTTCGTACACGGGAAGACGTGAGTAATTGTTTGCACGGAAGGCAGCAACGGTCTCGTCGTAGCTAAAATCAATATCCGCAAAATCCACATCGATGCGGGGAACCATGATGTCCTTTGCTAGAGAATCGCCGAAATCCACCACGTTGGCAATCATTTCACGTTCTTCACTCTCAATAACGCCTTCCTCATGACTGACATCTACAACCGTCAGTAGTTCGTCCTCGGTCATGGTATTAACGGCCTTTTTACGGTCAATGCGCATCAAAAACATCAAGAAGTTAGAAATCAAATTCACAAACCAAATGATTGGTGTAAGAACCGTTATTATTGCAAAAATAACCGGAGCATAAAGCATGGATATTTTTTCAGAATACAGTGTGGCAAGTGTTTTTGGGAGAATCTCACCAAAAATGATGACCAAAAATGTAAGCACACCGGTAAAAATCGAAAGAAACGTACCTAGGTTCAGAGCATTTGCCAAGACGGTTGTCAATGCGGAGGCAGTCAGGTTCACGATGTTATTACCAATAAGAATGGCGGATAACAGCTTGCTCTTGCGCTCATCCAGCTTCAATACCATGGCAGCACGCTTTACGTGGTTATCCGCGAGGTTTCGCATACGAATCCGATTAAAGGATGTCAATGCCGTCTCTGCGGATGAAAAGAATGCAGAAAGAAATAGTAAAACAACAATAACAACAATAAGTATTTGGGCGTCTGGGTCCAAGATGTTGTCACACTCCTTATAAATAGAATTTCGTGATAAACACGGAAAATATTATAGCCTATGTGAAGGGGATATGTCAATGATTATCTTTTTGCATTGAGGGATTTGCTTTGTTCAATGAAGAGATTTGGGAAAATAGGAAGTCCAAAGCGTTTAAGGGGCAACTATGCGGGAATATAAACCGATTGTTATAGTGGCTATAAAAGGAAAGTGAATTGACAGGCTGATAAAAAGCAAGGTATACTAAGGGCATGATGTGATGTGTGTTTGTGAATACGAACAAGCCATGCAAATCCTTTTTTCGGTGAGGAGGCAATCGGAAGGACAACAAAAATACGAAGCAAGAGTATTTGAGCCGCATGGGAATCTAAATAACAAACAATTTGCGTTCGGACAAGGGTTCTTCTGCAGAGAAGTGCTGCTTGTTCGAAATTTTTTTATGGCGCAATAGGAAGGAATCCATGTCGTCGAAAGGTTCTGCATGAAAGGGTCTAGAAATTGCGGTAGGAATATGCTATACTGATAGCGCATTAGCGGAATTCTATATGCATTCGCATAAAATACGAATAAGGCGAGGAAAATAAAGTACGTGTTATGCGTACCGGAGTTTGATTGGAGATATTATGTTAGAACTGAAAAATATAAGTTTCGAGGTGCCTGCGGAGAACGGAAACGGAACAAAGGAAATATTAAAGGACATTCATCTGACGATAGAGGATCGTCAGTTCGTGGCCATTACCGGTCCGAACGGCGGAGGCAAGTCTACATTAGCAAAGGTGATTGTCGGAATTGAAAAGCCCACCTCGGGTCAGATTCTGTACGATGGGCAGGACATTACGGAGATGAGCATTACGGAACGTGCGAAGTTGGGCATCGGATTTGCATTTCAGCAGCCGGTTCGCTTCAAGGGAATCACCGTGAAGGATTTGATTACACTTGCAGCGGGGGAAAAACTCAGCACTTCTTCTGCCTGCGAATTTTTGTCCGAGGTCGGTTTGTGTGCTAGAGATTACATCAATCGTGAAGTAAATGCAAGTCTGTCCGGCGGAGAATTGAAGCGCATCGAGATTGCTACGATTCTTGCGAGAAAAACTTCTTTGGCGGTATTTGATGAGCCTGAGGCAGGGATTGATTTATGGAGCTTTAGCAATTTAATTCGTATCTTTGATAAGATGCATCGTGATATGGAGGGTTCGATTATAATCATTTCACATCAGGAGCGTATTCTGAATATTGCCGATCGTATTATCGTCGTGGCGGACGGACATATTTTGGAGGAGGACGAGAGAGAGGCGATTCTACCGCGGTTGCTAGATCGCTCTATGGAATGTCGTTTTCAGAAATAGTTGTACAGAGAGCATAGATTTGAAGTAGAAGTGAGGAGCATTTATGGACGCAATACAGAAGGAACTGCTGGCGCAGATTGCGGATCTGCATGAGGTGCCGCAGGGAGCATACAATTTTCGCGTAAATGGCGAGGGTGCCGGACGAAATACAACGGAGCATATTGACATAGTGACGAAGACGGACAAGCCTGGTATTGATATTATTATCAAGCCGGGCACCAAGAAGGAAAGTGTTCACATTCCGGTTGTTCTCAGCCAGGCGGGTTTGAAGGAAAGTGTGTACAATGATTTTCATATCGGTGAGGATTGTGATGTGACGATTATTGCGGGCTGTGGTATTCACAATGCCGGTGCTGAGGCATCGGAGCACAGCGGTATTCATACTTTTTTTATCGGAAAGAATGCCAAGGTAAAGTATGTAGAGAAGCACTATGGTTCCGGTGAGGGTACCGGTGAACGCATTATGAATCCAAAGACAGTGATTCATATGGAGGAAGGCAGCTCCATGGAGATGGACACCGTACAGATTAAGGGTGTAGATTCAACGGATCGTGACACACAGGCAATACTTGGGGATGGTGCGAAGCTTTTGATTCGTGAGAAGCTGATGACCCATGGGGAGCAGTATGCCAAGACCAATTTCTCTGTGGAACTAAACGGTGAGGATTGTGGTGCGGATGTGGTGTCACGTTCGGTGGCAAGAGATCGTTCGAAACAGGAATTTATTTCTGCAATCCACGGAAACAACCGTTGCAACGGACATACGGAGTGTGACGCGATTCTAATGGATCAGGGTGCGGTGACGGCAGTACCGATGCTAACGGCAAATCATTTGGATGCGGCACTGATTCATGAGGCGGCTATCGGTAAGATTGCGGGAGATCAGATTATTAAGTTGATGACATTGGGACTTACGGAGGAAGAGGCGGAAGCTCAGATTATCAATGGGTTCTTGAAGTAGGTAAGGAGAACGGTATGAAGGTGCGTTGGGGCATTTTGTTGTTGGTCATTATGATGTTGGTGGTAGGTTGCGGCGAGGAGAAAGACGGAGACACTGCCAAAGCGTTGCTTGCTGAAAACTGCGAAGTTCATTTCATCAATGTCGGTAAGGCGGATGCCATATTGGTGATTGCGGACGGCGAAGCGATGTTGATTGATGCAGGGTATGCGGTCAACGCGAAGCAGGTGGTAGATTATCTGAAAAAACAGGGGGTTTCCAAACTACGGCATGTCATTGCCACGCACGGGGACAAGGACCATGTGGGGGGAATGGCATCGGTGCTTTCGGAATTTGAAATCGATCAGTTGTTGCTATCACCGAAGACGGAGAACTCTGAGGAATACAATGCAATGAAGCAGATTATCGAGCAGAAGAAGCTTACGTATACGGTTCCGGCGCTTGGTGCGGAATACACGCTTGGGAAGGGAAGCTTTGTTATCCTGGCACCAGGGGAAGATGCACTGGCTGAGGGTACGGATAATGATGCCTCTCTTGTGTTGCGTTATGTATATGGGGAGCGAAGCATTTTGTTTATGGGGGATGCTCTTTCGACAACGGAGAAGGAGCTCCGTGAGAGCGAATACGCCTTAGCTTCCGATGTCCTTAAGGTTGGTTATCACGGAAAGGATCAAGCGACAAAGAAGAAATTTCTGCAGCAAGTTGCGCCGAGTTATGCGGTGATTTGTTGTGGTATGGATATTGATGCAGAAGGCGATGGATTGCCGGACGAAGAAGTGTTGCAGCGCTTGGATAGTTTTTCGGTCAAGACGTATCGCACCGATTTAAACGGCACAATCGTGTTATTTACGGACGGAGACGAACTGACGGTGACGCCAGAGAAATAATGCGCATATTTGTAATGGTATAGGGACATACTTTTTCCAAAGAAGACGGAGGGAAAAGGTATGTTTCGCGAGCTAGAGAAGAATATTGCATATATGAATGAGGCACTTGCATTTCCGGAGAATTATGATGTGATTTTTCGGCGGCTGTCGGTTAGCGGTAAGAATGCTTGTACGTATTGCATCGACGGATTTACGGACGGCATGGTGCTACAGAGGGTGGTTCAGTATCTGATTGATTTGAAAGTCGGAGAGTTGCCTGCCGATGCAGAGGATGTAGTTGCACAGTGTATTCCGTTCAATGAGTCGTTGACCTCTGATGATTGGGATAAGATTACGCTGTTGACGTTCTCGGGGATGACCTGCTTAATGATCGATGGGTATGATAAAGCGATTTTGATTGATTGCAGGGAATATCCCGCAAGAAGTGTTTCCGAGCCGGAGAAGGACAAGGTTATGCGTGGTTCGAAGGATGGCTTTGTTGAAACTATTGTATTTAATACGGCATTGATCCGCCGACGAATACGAAGCAGTGATTTGATACTTCAGTTGTTTCATGCGGGAGAATCCTCACAAACCGACATTGTTGTGTGTTACATGAAGGGGCGTGTGGACGAAAAGCTGTTGCAGATGGTTCGAGAACGCATTAAAGAAATTAAAGTGGATTCGTTGTCGATGAATATGGAGAGCTTGGCGGAGAGCATTTATCATGGATCATGGTGGAATCCGCTCCCGAAGTTCAAGTATTCTGAGAGACCCGATACCGCGGCAGCATCGCTATTGGAAGGAAATATTGTGATTGCAATCGACAATTCTCCATGCGTTATGATTATTCCGAACACGATTTTCGATGTTATCGAGGATACGGATGATTATTATTTTCCACCCATTACGGGAACTTATTTGCGTTTGTCACGTATGTTTGTTACGTTGTTTGCGATATTTGTGACACCGATCTTTCTTCTGTTGATGGAAAATCCGCAGTGGATTCCCGAAAGGTTTTCGTTCATTTATCTCAAAGAACAGGTGAATGTACCAATCTTTTGGCAGTTCATATTGCTCGAGTTTGCCATTGACGGGCTGCGTCTTGCAACATTGAATACGCCGAATATGCTCAGTACGCCGTTATCGGTCATTGCTGCGATTGTCATGGGTGAGTTTGCGGTAAGTAGTGGATGGTTTTCCGCGGAGATTGTGTTGTATATGGCGTTTGTGTCATTGGCGAATTATTCACAGCCGAGTTTGGAGCTTGGCTATGCAATCAAGTTTATTCGTATTGCGTTGCTTACATTGACGGCACTCTTCGGAGTATGGGGACTTTTGGCCGGTGTAATTGGGCTCGGGGTATTGATTTCGCAGAACAAAAATGTTGCGGGAGGAAGTTATCTGTATCCCGCGAAGCCACTACACGGGAAGAATCTGCTCAAACAATTTTTCCGCGTGAGCATTCGAACAAAGGAGAAAGAATAGGAGGCTACCATGACGGAGGAAAAGGCACGTTTATTGCTGGCGGAAGCATGCAAAGCAAGGGAACACAGTTACTCCCCATATTCGGGGTTTTCGGTAGGGGCCGCGTTGCTTCGTAAGGACGGGAGCATTTTGCATGGCTGTAATGTAGAAAATGCTTCTTATGGGGGAACCATATGTGCAGAACGGACGGCGATTGTGAAATCGGTCAGTGAAGGCAATTGTGAGTTTGAGGCTATTGCGGTTGTCGGAGGGGATGAGGTGTTGCGAGATTTTTGTCCTCCTTGTGGAATGTGTCTTCAGGTAATGGCGGAGTTTTGCGACCCTGAAGAATTTTTCGTTATTCTCGGACGACCTGCAGGGGCGTTGCGCATTCATACGTTAAAAGAATTGTTGCCGATGGCCTTCGCTTAATAAAATGACGAAAAAAATGTTTTTTATGCTTGACAAATGTTCGCTTCCTGCATATAATAGCAAAGGTACCGCGATTTATGAATGCGGATTCCATGTGGCGAAGTAGCTCAGTTGGCTAGAGCACACGGTTCATACCCGTGGTGTCGGGGGTTCAAATCCCTTCTTCGCTACTCCAAAGAGCACTTCCTCGGAAGTGCTCTTTTTAATTGCGGTGAACGGTTGCTTGACAAACGTCCGCGTTGGAAAGCAGGAGAAGAAGCTTGTAGTTTTGGATTTATTCGGAGGTGAAATATGAAAAATTTAGAAGAGTGTAGAGCGGAGATCGATGCAATCGATCGCGAGTTGGTAGAGCTTTTAGTAAAGCGCATGTACGCATCGATGGATGTGGCAATTTATAAAAAAGAGAATCATATGCCGGTATATGATGCAGAACGAGAACGTCAGTTACTTACAAAGGTGCGTTCGTTGGCGGGTGATGCCTATGCGGAAGCGGTAGAACGCGTGTATGACACGATTTTGACCGTGAGCAAGCAAAAACAGATGCAATACATAAACGAGAATTAGGAGAGCTGTGTCATGAGAGTAGGAATCGGTTACGATGTGCATCGTTTGGTAGAAGAGCGTAGATTGATTGTAGGAGGAGTTGAGATTCCCTATGAGAAGGGGCTACTGGGACATTCCGATGCGGATGTTTTGTTGCATGCGATTATGGATGCACTCCTTGGGGCAGCGGCACTGGGGGACATCGGAAAGCATTTTCCCGATAACGACCCGACGTATCAAGGAGCGGATAGTCGACGGCTTCTTCGTAGAGTGCGTGAATTGTTAGAAGAAAAGCTGTATGTGATTTCGAACGTCGATGCGACGATCATCGCTCAGAGACCGAAGATGGCGCCGCACATTGCGCAGATGAGGGCGAATATCGCGGAAGATTTGCGCATAGAGCTGGAGCAGGTAAATGTCAAGGCGACGACTGAGGAAGGACTCGGATTTACGGGGAATGGTGAAGGAATATCCGCACAGGCAGTGTGTATGATCGAAAAACCGCAACCGTATTCGTTCGGTTGTGGAGGATGCCATAGATTATGATGTGGGCAAAAGAATATGAAGAAAAGAAATGAGGAACAGAAATGATAATCAAACAGATTGCAAAAGAATTGAACGTAGGAGTTCATCAAGTTGAGGCAGCGGTGAAACTAATCGATGAGGGGAATACGATACCGTTTATTGCGAGATATCGTAAGGAAGTTACCGGACAGTTGAACGATGAACAGCTTCGTGAACTTTCCGAACGTTTGACGTACTTGAGAAACCTTGAGGATAAGAAGACCCAGGTGCTTTCCTCGATCGAAGAACAGGGACAGTTGACAGAGGAGTTGCGTGCGCAGATCGTTGCTGCAACGACGATGGTAGCGGTAGAGGACCTCTATCGTCCGTATCGTCCGAAGCGTCGAACTCGTGCGACCGATGCAAAGGAAAAGGGACTGGAGGGACTTGCGAACATTTTGCTGTTGCAGATGACGGAACGCTCGATGGAGGAAGAGGCAAAGACTTTCCTGTCCGAAGAGAAAGGTGTTAATGATGTGGAGGCAGCAATTCAGGGGGCAATGGATATTGTTGCGGAGTCAGTGAGCGACAATGCGGAATATCGTACGTACATTCGTGAATACACCTACAAGAACGGAACGATTGCTTCCGAGACAAAGACCGAAGAAAGCTCGGTGTACGAGATGTATTATCATTTTTCACATGCCTTGGCGAAAATGCCGGGCTATCGAACCTTGGCGATTAACCGAGGTGAGAAGGAGAAGATTCTTTCCGTGCACATCGAAGCGCCGGTCGAGGAATTGTTGGCGTATTTGAATCAATCGGT
Source organism: Lachnospiraceae bacterium (assembly GCA_045601665.1). Classification (GTDB taxonomy): domain Bacteria; phylum Bacillota; class Clostridia; order Lachnospirales; family Lachnospiraceae; genus ISDg. The sequence continues at coordinate 115,902 of JAZRZZ010000053.1, read as the reverse complement.
GATCGTCCGTGAAAATCCGAATACAACACCGTATCTTAAGATGGCAATCGCGGATAGCTACGAGCGTTTGATTGCTCCCTCCATTGAAAGAGAATTGCGAAACCGGCTGACGGAGCTTGCGGAGGATGGTGCGATTAAAGTTTTTGACAAGAATCTCGAGCAGTTGTTGATGCAGCCTCCGATTACCGGTAAGACGGTGCTCGGTTGGGATCCTGCGTTTCGTACCGGCTGTAAGTTGGCGGTGGTCGACCCGACGGGGAAAGTGTTGCATACGGTGGTTATCTATCCAACCGCACCGCAGAACAGGGTGGAGGATGCAAAACGTATCCTAAAGCAGTTGATTGCAAAGTACGGTATTGAACTCATTTCCGTAGGAAACGGAACCGCATCGCGTGAATCCGAGGCTGTGATTGTTGAGCTTTTGAAGGAGATTCCTCAAAAAGTAGCTTACGTTATTACGAATGAGGCAGGCGCAAGTGTTTATTCTGCCAGTAAGCTTGCAACCGAGGAATTTCCGCAGTTTGATGTAGGACAACGAAGCGCGACCTCGATAGCAAGACGACTTCAGGATCCGTTGGCAGAGCTTGTGAAGATTGATCCGAAGGCCATTGGTGTCGGCCAGTACCAACACGACATGAATCAAAAGAAGCTTGGAGAGAGCCTTGGCGGTGTTGTGGAGGATTGTGTAAATCGTGTTGGTGTGGACCTAAACACGGCATCTGCATCGCTTCTAGAGTATGTGTCCGGTATCAATAAGACGCTTGCAAAGAATATTGTGACCTATCGTGAGGCAAACGGTGTGTTTCGTGACCGAAGAGAACTTTTGAAGGTGCCGAAGCTTGGACCGAAAGCATTTGAACAGTGTGCGGGCTTCTTACGTATTCGTGGGGGAAAACGTGCACTCGATGCAACAGCGGTACACCCGGAGAGCTACGAGGTGGCAAATGCGGTACTTGTCAAGCTCGGGTATGCGGAAGACGATGTGGCGAGCGGTGGAGCCCGGGGAATTCGGAAAAAGGCAGGAGATGTGAAGAAGCTGGCAAAAGAGCTGGGGATCGGTGAGATTACGCTGCATGATATTCTTGCGGAGCTGGAGAAGCCTTCACGAGATCCCAGAGAGAGTATGCCGCAGCCGATTTTACGAAGCGATGTGCTTGACATGAAGGATTTAAAGCCCGGAATGCAATTGAAGGGAACGGTACGAAATGTGATTGATTTCGGGGCATTTGTCGATATCGGTGTACATCAGGACGGTCTTGTGCATATTAGCGAGATGACGGCGCGATACATCAAGCATCCCCTTGAAGTTGTACAAGTCGGAGATATCGTAGAGGTAAAGGTGCTTTCTGTAGACCTTCAGAAGAAGCGAATTCAGCTCACAATGAAACTATAAGGACGATGGCAGGGGAGGCTTTTGTGAAATGTCCCTTGACAAGACGAAAAAGATTCAATAGAATAGTGACAAGACAAATGCAATGAGCGGAAAGAGTAGCAAGAGAATATTTGTGCAGAGAGAAGGCATCGTAGGCTGAGAGTGCCTTTACAGAGAATCCTGCGAAGTGCATCCGTGAGCAAGTCGAAGGAACGCAGAGACATCTGCCGGTATTTCGATTCGGTAGCAGCCGTTATGTGCGAAAGGTGCGCAGGAATGTGCATGAAGAAGAGTGGAACCACGACAGCCTCGTCTCTTTGCGGAGACGGGGCTTTTCTGTTTTTTTTGAGATGGTTTGAAATAAGGAGAGCGATAAGATGCGTTTTTTTGAATATGTCAAAGAAGAAATTCAGGTAATTCGAGAGCGAGATGCCGCAATCAAATCGAATGCCGAAGTGTTTTTGTATCCTAGCTTTCACGCGATTTTGTGGCATCGTGCGGCACATTTTCTCTACAAAAAGAAACTGTATACTCAGGCGAGATTGATTTCTCAGATTGCGGCGCATTATACCGGAATTGAGATTCACCCGGGCGCAAAGATCGGAAAGGGGCTATTTATCGATCACGGACATGGTGTGGTTATCGGCGAGACTGCGATTCTCGGAGACAATGTCACTCTGTACCAGGGGGTTACGCTCGGCGGCACGGGAAAAGAAAAGGGAAAGCGTCATCCGACAATCGGTGATAATGTCATGATCAGTGCGGGGGCAAAGGTGCTCGGCTCCTTTACCGTAGGAGAGAACAGCAAGATCGGAGCGGGTTCCGTGGTGCTACATGAGGTTCCGCCGAACTCGACAGTGGTTGGTGTTCCAGGGCGTGTTGTAAAACGAGACAATGTGAAAGTGCCGCGCGAGGATCTCGATCAAGTAAATCTTCCGGATCCGGTTCTTGCGGACATTCGGAATCTGCAGGAATCGAATGCAGAGTTGCGAAGACGTCTGGAGGTCTTGGAAAAGAAGACAGAAAAATAAAACAAATTGAAAGAAAATGTGAATGGCATTTTGAACAGGAGGGACTATGGAAAATCGTTTGAACGTATATAATACGTTGACAAAGAAGGTGGAATTGTTTGTTCCGAATGAGGATGGAAAGGTCGGAATGTACACTTGCGGACCAACGGTGTATCATTTTGCACACATCGGAAATCTGCGTAGCTACATTTGTGAGGATGTTTTGGAAAAGACGCTCCGATATCTCGGATATGATGTAAAGCGGGTGATGAACATTACGGACGTCGGACATTTGTCGAGTGATGCGGATACCGGTGAGGATAAGATGCTTAAGGGTGCGAAACGCGAGAAGAAGACAGTGATGGAGATTGCACAGTTTTATACCGATGCTTTTTTTAGTGACTGCAGTAAGCTGAATATTAAGCGACCTGATGTAGTAGAGCCGGCGACCAATTGTATCGGTGAGTTTATTCAAATGGTAGAAGTATTACTCCAGAAAGGGTTTGCGTACATTTCCGGAGAAAACGTATATTTTGACACCTCGAAGCTTGCGAACTATCATGTGTTGACCAACCACAACGAGGATGAATTGCTACAGGGTGTTCGTGAGGATGTGGATGTTGACACAAACAAGAAGAATAAGAATGATTTTGTACTTTGGTTCACGAAGTCTAAGTTCGAGGATCAGGCGCTCAAATGGGATAGTCCGTGGGGCGTTGGATATCCCGGCTGGCATATCGAGTGTTCGGGCATCAGTATGAAGCATTTGGGCGAATATATGGATATTCACTGCGGTGGAGTGGATAACATTTTTCCTCATCATACGAACGAAATCGCACAGAGCGAGGCTTATGTGGGACACAAGTGGTGCAATTACTGGTTTCATGTGCATCACTTGAATGACCGTTCCGGCAAGATGAGCAAGAGCAAAGGGGAGTTTTTGACGGTATCGCTTCTTGAGGAAAAGGGCTACTCGCCGCTGGTATACCGTATGTTCTGTTTACAGTCTCACTATCGTAAGCCGTTGGAGTTTTCCTATGAGGTGATGGATCAAGTAAAGGCAGCATATGACAAGCTGAGACGTAGGTTGCTTTCGCTTTCGGCAGAGGGGAGCGTAGATGAGGTGGTATTCGCCGAGTATCGTCGTCGTTTTGAAGAGGCCTTGTGCAATGACGTGAACACGTCTTCTGCATTGACGGTGTTGTATGACATGTTGAAGGCAGAGACGAACGATGCGACGAAGCGTGCGTTGGCACAGAGCTTTGATGAAGTGCTTTCTCTCAATCTTTTGGCGGAGGAAGAAACAGCAACGGACGCATCCGAGGAGTTGACCGCTTGGATCGAAGAGATGATTGCGAAGCGTGCCGCGGCGAAGAAGGAGAAGAATTTTGCGTTGGCAGATGCAATTCGAGGTGAGCTTTTGGAGAAAGGGGTACAGATTAAAGACACCAGAGAGGGCGTTGTATGGGAACTGATTTGATGGGTGAGGTACGTGCAAGATTCTTTCTTGCGGAAGAAGATATACGCACATATTCCCCGTTATCACTTGCTTATATCGGAGACAGTGTGTATGAGTTGGTTGTTCGCTCTGTAGTTCTCGGAACAAAGGAACGGACGGTCCATCATTTGCATAAGCGTACCTGTGAGCTTGTGAAGGCGCAGACACAGCGTGAAATAGCGGGGCATATTGCATCGCTGCTGACCGAAGAGGAGCAGGCGGTATTTCGCAGAGGTCGCAATGCCAAATCGTATTCTGTTGCGAAGAATGCTTCCGTGACGGATTACCGTGTTGCTACGGGGTTGGAGGCCTTGTGCGGATATCTGTACCTTTTGGGCCGAACGGATCGGGTGCTGGAGCTTATAAAGGCCGGTTTGGATGCGATGGAGGAACATTAGTATGAGATACGAGGAATTTACGATAGAAGGGCGGAATGCAGTATTGGAGGCATTTCGCGCAGGGAAAACGGTAGACAAATTGTTTGTGCAGGACGGTTGTAAGGATGGCCCGATTCAGAGCATTTTGCGTGAGGCGAGAAAAGGGGATACGATTGTCAATTTCGTTCCGAAGGAGCGTCTGGATCAGATGAGTGATACCGGAAAGCACCAGGGCGTCATCGCATATGCCGCGGCCTACGAATATGCAGAGGTGGAGGATATGCTGAGGATGGCGGAAGAAAAGGGAGAAGCACCCTTTTTGATTCTTTTGGACGGCATTGAGGATCCTCATAACCTCGGAGCAATGATTCGTACAGCGAATCAGGTCGGGGCACATGGGGTAATTATTCCTAAGCGTCGTGCGGTCGGGCTGACCGCTACGGTGGCTAAGACCTCTGCGGGAGCACTAAACTATACACCGGTAGCAAAGGTGACGAATCTGACGCAGACGATGGAGGAGTTGAAGAAACGTGGCATTTGGTTTGTTTGTGCGGACATGGAAGGTGATATGATGTATTGCACAAATCTAACGGGACCGATTGGCTTGGTGATCGGAAATGAAGGAAGCGGTGTCAGCCGGCTCGTGAAGGAAACCTGTGATTTTACTGCGTCGATTCCGATGAAGGGACAGATAGATTCCCTAAATGCATCGGTTGCGATGGGTGTTCTGGCGTATGAAATTGTTAGACAGCGCATGGGAAAATGAGACATCGGAGATGAATAATGTCGTTGAAGAAGGAGGAAACCAATGCGACGGGACTATTCCGCATTTTCAGATGAAGAAAATTGCCGTTTGGCGCAGGTCGATCCCATGGCGGAAGAACATTTGCTTATTAAGTATAAGGGACTCGTTCGAAGTGAGGCGAGGTCGTTGTTTCTTGCGTGGGGAGATCACGAGGATCTGATACAAGAGGGGATGATTGGATTGTACCGTGCAATTCGAGGCTTCCGAGAGGATGGTGGAGCAAAATTTGTGACCTTTGCCAGACGTCTTGTTCTTATGCAGATGTACAATGCAATTACGAAATCGAATCGGAAGAAGAACCTTCCAATGCAGGAATATGTTTCGCTTGATTCGCCGGAGTTTATCAGTAAAGAGGAGGAGCATGCGAATCATTATGGCGGGCTTCGTGTCGGGAATCCGGAGCAAATATGCATTGCCGAGGAGGAAGCGGAACGCTTGCGAGAACATTTGCTTTCTCGACTGAGCAAGCTGGAAACCGATGTGTTTTCGGATTATGTTGCGGGAATGAGCTACGAGGAGATAGGGAAAAAACTTTCAAAAGACACAAAATCGGTAGATAATGCTGTGCAACGTATTCGCGCGAAGATGAAGCAAGTGCTCGTTGAAGAGACAGATTAGAGCAATATAGGACTTTCTATACGACAAAAAAATAAGAAAAAACGAAATTGGGTATTGCAAAACCGAAGGAAGTGTGTTATTATACCGTTCGTGATGCTGTCTTAGCTCAGTTGGTAGAGCGCATCCTTGGTAAGGATGAGGTCGGCGGTTCAAATCCGCTAGACAGCTTTTTAACCCGATGATGTTTCGTCGGGTTATTTTTTTGAAAAAAAGTTGTTTTCCTATGGAAATTTTCAAGAAAACTTGATATTATAAAAATAGACGTACATTTTTGGGGTCTTGGGGAAAGAGAGGTAGTAGCAATGGCAGAGTTCAAATGTGTAATGTGCAATGAAAACAGAGCCGGAGGGGATGGCTTGTGCGTAAAGTGCCGTTTTAAACTGAATACACAACATTTGGAGGGGATAACCGACCGTGAGCTTTTGCTTCCGGAGGGAAGGTATTTCGGTAAAACTCGAAATGGAATTCCCAACGGAAAAGGGGAGATTACATACAACGAGCACGATTCTCGGAGAAGCTATAAAGGCGATTTTAAGGATGGAATGCGCCACGGCAAGGGTAAGCTTATTTTTAAGAACGATGCATCTTACGATGGTGAGTGGATGTATGATAAATACGATGGTTATGGAGAAGAGTCGCTGCCCGGCGGGAATGTGCTTGAGGGATTTTATGAGGCAGGACGTTTGATAAACGGACGCGTTTATTTTGGTGACGGAAGAGAGTATGATGGCGAGTGGAGCGATGATATGCCTAACGGCATGGGGAAGATGTATTTTCGTGACGGACATGCCGAGGAAGGCTTTTGGGTAGATGGCGTATGTGCGTTTCCCGATAAGCCAACGGAAGAGCAGATGGCATTATATCTTGCGAATCTCGAGCATCAAGTACTGGATGAGTTTCGTCAAGAGAAGGTGGAAGTGTTTGATGCGTCTGTGGTAGAGGAAGAGGCACCGAATGCGGAGGCTGTGTATGGTTCGGAGAATGTGCAGATAGAAGGGGTACAGGAAGAAGTGGCTACAGCACAGGAGGAACCACAGCTTCCCGAGAAGAAAAATGGTTATGGTACGGAGGATTATCCGAACGGAGAGCATTACGAGGGAGAATTTCTGGATGATATGCGACACGGTTATGGTGTAATGACCTATCCGAACGGAGATCGGTACGAAGGCTATTATCAGGAAGGAAAGCGCCATGGACAAGGCAAGATGACCTATGCTGCAGGTAGTATTTATGACGGAGAATGGAACAATAGTAAGAAGTCCGGACTTGGTACGTTTACTGCAGCCAACGGGGAACGATATGTAGGTGAGTTTGCAGACGGTGCATTTCATGGACAAGGAACCTATTACTTTGCAAATGGAAATACATACACGGGCACATGGACAAAGAGCCGTCGAGACGGGGAAGGCATCCTGACGACAGCGGAGGGAATCAAGGAGAAACAGGAGTGGAAGGATGGAAAGAAAGTCTCTTCCGGTCCGTTGCGTGAGTTCCGTACGCTGAATTACAAGAGCGGAAACCGTTATGAGGGTGAAGTGGATGACAGCAATCGTCCCGATGGAATCGGAATCTACTATTATTCCAACGGAAGTCGCTATGAGGGAACCTTCGTAAATGGTATGCGTGACGGAATCGGAACCTTTGTATGGCCGACCGGAGACTGCTATGAAGGAGAATGGAAGAAGGATAAGCGTCATGGACAGGGACGCATGATCTACGCTGACGGTCATGTCAAGGAAGGTCTGTATACGGAGAATAATTTCTTGGGATAATGCAGAGTAGGACGAAAGGTATTGACATAAAGCGCATGGTTTGATAGAATGCACAAGGAGGTAATGGCGTACATTTTGGTATGCCATTCCTTTTGGTGTGTAGTTTTATTATTCGTATTGAGAGGATTGCGTATGGCAGGGAAGAGCGAAATAGTGGTTCCGCCGTTGTATGATGTGCATTGTCATTTGCTTCCCGGCATTGATGATGGTGCAAAGGATTGGGAGCGTACGGCCAAGATGCTGGAACTTGCATACAAAGATGGAATACGCACGATTATTGCGACGCCGCACTACGGTTGTAAAGGATTTTATGCAGACAAGAAGCAGCGCAGCGAATTGGTGGCGAGAATCAATTCATTTCTCGACAAGAATCGGTTACCGATGCGAATATACGAGGGGTGCGAGGTGTATGCAGGACACGGCAGCCCGGCAGACAGCATATACGAAGAACGAGCAGGCACGTTGGCGGATAGTCGATATGTGCTTATTGAGTTTCCCAACGAGGTAACCTTCGAGGAGGTAAGTCACCGTGTTCGTGAATTATCCGCAACGGGGTTTTGGCCGATTGTCGCGCATGTGGAGCGTTATGAGAAGTTGCGTAAGCCGGAGGTGATTGCCGAATTGGCTCGACTTGCCCTGATTCAGGTAAATGCGGATAGCATTATGGGAGAGTGGGGATTTGCCGTAAAACAATTTACGAAGAAGCTGTTGACGAAGGGTTTGGTGTCCTTGGTTGCATCCGATGCACATGGGATACACCATCGGACGCCTACGTTGCGTGAGTGCTATTTGTATGTTGCGGGAAGATTCGGAGAGAAACTTGCACAGACTGTTTTTTGCGAGAATCCGCGAAAAATCGTCGTAGGTGAAAAGATATTTGTTAGTGCGCAATGAGTGTACGGATTGGAGAATGAATGGAAACGACAAACGGAATGAATCAGCAGGAAAATGAAATTGACTTGTTGGAGTTGTTGGATGTGATTCGCGGGAAGATTGTGTATGTGATTGCTGTAGCGGCATTGCTTGGTGGTTTGGTTGCATTATACAACATGTTTTTCGTAACACCGATGTACCAAGCCGATAGTACGCTATATGTTATGACGCGTACGGGGGAAAATCTGACGACAAGTGATGTTTCTATCAGTAATGCGCTGTTGAACGATTATCAGTATTTGGCGACAAGTCGTTTGGTAGTAAATCAGGTATTGAGTGAGCTGGATATTGCGGAAGAATATTCTTACGAGCGTCTGAGCCGTGAGATCAGTATCAGCGTCCCCGACAGTTCGCGCATGCTGATTATTACGATTATGGATGCTGACCCGATTCGGGCGAAGCAGATTGCCGATAAGGTCGCTGAGGTTATGGTAAAATGTATCGGAGAACGAATGGAGACCGAGGCAAGTATTATTGACACCGCATTGACTCCGAAGGAACCGACGTCACCGAATATTATGCGAAATACGATTCTCGGAGTGCTGGTCGGAATTGTAATAGCGGTTGTTGTCATTGTGGTTCGATTTATGTTGGATGACACCATTAAAAACGAGGGTGATGTAGAACGAGTGTTGCAGCTTCCGGTACTTGCCTTGATTCCGGTTGCGGAAGGCGATGCATCGCTTAAGGAGCGAAAGAAGCAGGCAAAAGCGGAGATGCGCAGAAAGGCAAGGGGAAGATAAGATGCAACAGGTAGAATTTATCGAGAAAAAGCGTATGGATTTTGCTTCCGTCGAGGCGTTTAAAAATCTACGTACAAACATACAGTTTTGCGGTCAAGAGATTAAGGTAATCTTGCTTACAAGTACATACCCCAACGACGGAAAATCAACGGTTGCAATGAACCTTGCGAAGTCACTGGCGGAGATGGGAAAGCATACGATTCTGTTGGACTGTGATTTGCGAAAGTCGGTACTTCTCTCAAAGTTCAGCGCAAAGCAGAGAATTTGTGGTCTGACGCATTTTTTGACCGGCATGCAGAATTTGGACAGCTGTATTTGCGAGACCGATGAGCAGAATCTCCATATTTTATTTTCAGGAGCATTTCCGCCTAACCCGGCAGAGCTTTTGAGCACCAAGCGATTCATAACATTGTTGAACGTACTTCGTGAGCATTATGATTATGTAATCATCGATGCACCTCCGCTCGGAAGTGTCATTGATGCGGCTGTATTGGCACAACACTCCGACGGTGCGGTGTATGTTATGAGTCCCGGAATCGTAAAGGCCAAGATGGCTCAGCACGTGAAGGAATTGCTTGAGCGGAGTAAGTGTCGGATTCTCGGTGTCATCTTGAACCGTGTGGATATGAAGTCGAACAAGTATTACGGTAAGTATTACGGCAAGTATTATGGAAGTGACACAAAGCAATATTCGGGAGAAGCTACGGAAAGATCCGGACGGCGAAGAAGTGAAGAAGACGATTGATTGAAGTATATGACACGAGGAGGTAGAACACTCCTCGTGTTTTATTGCTATGGAAATGCGCACGGAAGAGTGACAAAGGTGTAGAGTGCGGCATATGGATAAGAAAATGAGTTGAGTGATTTCCATGGAACAATGCTTTACATTTCTTCTTCCGTATGTAGAGGGGGAAGACTTCTTTGCGGAGCAGGGGGCACCGACATCAATAGAAGTAATCGGCGGAAGGTATGCAGCTGCGACTTATTGTAATCGCCCGGAGCTTATGAGTGACAACTTTTTTTATAGTGCCGTTCCAAGATGCTTTGCGTTGATGCAGGAGGATGTGTCGGATGCGATCGGTATAGAATCGTTGCGTCGTCTCCCGGGTCTCGATCTGTACGGACAAGGAGTCTTATTTGGACTGGTGGATACAGGGATTACGTATGGAGCCGAAGCGTTTCGGAGCAGAAATGGTATGACAAGGATTGTTTCTGTATGGGATCAGACGGGCGAAGAGCAAAGTGGGCAGAATGTCCCGTATGGAAGGCGTTTTTCTAGAGAAGAATTACAGGATGGCACGGCACAGACGGAAGATTCCATTGGACATGGGACCTTGCTTGCACGGATTGCTGCCGGTAGTGAATCGGGAGACGAAGGCATTGCTCCGAATGTCGAATTGGTTGTGGTGAAACTTCGAAATGCCCCGGAGGAGTTGCGTCAATACCATCGAATTGCGAGCAATGCACCGTGCTATAGTGAGGTGGATATTATGTTTGGGCTTCAATATCTTGTGGCGGAGTCGGCACGTCTCGAACGGCCGATGGTGATCCTTCTTTCACTCGGCACAAATATGGGAGGCCATACCGGGACGGGGTATTTGGAGCAATACATTGATGACATTTGCCGCATGCGAGGCAGACAGGTGGTGATTGCAGCGGGAAATGAGGCAAATAAAGGGCATCATTTTCATGGTCGTTTGACGGAAGATGTAGCAATGGAAGCGGTACAGTTTCGTGTACAGAATGGGGAGAGCCTTACTATGGAGCTGTGGTGTGAGGCTCCGAATTTGTTGTCGGTCGGCGTCGAGTCCCCGGGCGGAGAAGTGTTACGGCGAATCGATCCTGTGTCCGGACGTTATGAAAGTCGCACGCTCCGGCTGGAGGGAACGACGATTGCGGTAACGTATCAGACGATTGGGTTGCACACAACCGCGTCCTTAGTTCTCCTTCGTTTTCAAACTATGTCCGAGGGGATATGGACGGTACGTGTTTATCCCGAGCGTACACTCGGCGGTCAAACGGAATATCATTGCTGGTTACCGGTGACTCCCTTCCTGAAAGGAAGTGCGGAATTTTTGCGTCCGGATCCGGATATCACGGTTACGGAACCGGGAAATTCCGAAATCGGTATGGCGATTGGGGCATACGATGCATTTACAGGGAGCATTGAACCGGCAAGTGGGCGAGGGTTTGCGCTAAATTCTACCGTGAAGCCCGATGTGGTGGCACCTATGTGGCAGGGTTCTGTGCCGGGGGCAGATACTTCGCAGGCGGCGGCTGTCGCGGCAGGGGCAAATGCGCTACTGCTGGAGTGGGCAGTGGTAAGAGAAAACCGACCGTTCCTCACCGGTGCAGAGGCAAAGACGTATTTTATTAACGGTGCGGTTCGGGATGAAAGGACCTACCCGAACAGAGAATGGGGCTACGGAAAACTAAGCATTTTCGGTGCAATTGCCGAGAATCGGTGAAAAACACTTTACTTCTTTGCAGGGCGGTGGTATATTTTACAATGAAGTCGGTAGAACGAGACAACGGTGAGAAATACAAGGAAGGAATGAGGATACCAATATGATTAACAGTATGATTCTCGATTTGAATAAAAACGGCTCCGCGATTCGTGCGATGTTCGAAGAAGGTGCCAAAATGGCGAAGGAGTTCGGCAAGGAAAATGTATACGATTACAGCTTGGGCAATCCGAGTGTTCAACCACCTGAGGAGATTAAGGAAGCGTTGATTTCCCTGGTGAGGGAGGAAGAACAGAATACGTTGCACGGCTATATGAATAACGCCGGATTTGAAGACGTAAGAGAAGCGGTGGCAAAGCACCTAAATGCGTTGCATGGCACTGCATTTTCCGCACGTAACATAGTCATGACAGTCGGTGCGGCCGGTGGTCTGAATGTAATTCTGAAGACAATTATTAACGCCGGAGATGAGGTCGTGACGTTCGCTCCTTTCTTCGGTGAATACAGAAACTATGTAGCTAACTTCGGTGCGAAGCTTGTAATTGCGCAGACGGATGCCGAGACGTTCCAACCGGTTCCCGAGGTTTTAGCTTCTGTTATCACAGAAAAAACAAAGGCGTTGTTGATTAATAATCCGAACAATCCCACGGGGGTTGTATACTCCGAGGAGACAATTGTGGCAATTGCCGAAGTGCTTCGGGCGAAGGAAGCGGAGTACGGTACAAGCATTTACCTGGTGGCGGATGAGCCGTATCGTGAGCTTGTATATGACGGAGCGGTTGTGCCTTATTTGACAAAGTATTATCGCAATACTATTGTTGGTTACTCATACAGTAAGTCCTTGTCCTTGCCGGGAGAGCGTATCGGTTATTTGGTACTTCCGAATGAATTGGACGACGCGGAGGAGATTATTCCCGGGGCGGCGGTTGCGAACCGTATTCTCGGATTTGTAAATGCACCGTCGCTGGTTCAGAAGGTCGTTGGACGTTGCTTGGATGCATCGGTTGATGTGGAGATTTACAACCGAAATCGTGAGTTGCTTTATACGAAGCTGACGGAGTACGGATACTCTTGCATCAAGCCTCAGGGAGCTTTCTATTTGTTTGTTAAGGCACCGGGCGGAGATGATAAGGCATTTGTGCAGGCAGCAAAGAAGCATCGCATCTTGGTTGTCGCGGGAAGCGGCTTTGGAGGGCCCGGTTTCTTCCGCATCGCCTATTGTGTGGATTATGCCATGATCGAACGATCCCTTCCCGGTTTCCGTGCACTTGCCGAGGAGTTTGGATTGATTTAGGAAGAGAGGAGCCCGCATATGAACGAGTGGGAAAAAAATATACGAACGGTGGAGCCTTATGTGCCGGGTGAGCAGCCGACGGGATCGGTAATAAAACTCAACACCAACGAGAATCCTTATCCGCCTTCGCCGAAGGTGGCACTTGCTTTGCATGCATTTGACAATGCACATGCACGCAAGTATCCGGATCCGACGGCCGGTACGTTGGTGCGCACCATTGCAAAGGCGTATGGGAGAAAAGAGACCGAGGTCTTTGTCGGAGTTGGATCGGACGATGTGCTTGGCATGGCTTTCCTAACCTTTTTTAACGGAACAAAGCCGATCTTGTTTCCCGATATTACGTATTCCTTTTACGATGTATGGGCAGAATTGTACCGCATTCCGTATAAGACGGTACCATTGGATGAGAACTTTCGGATTCGTATTGAGGACTATGCATGCGAAAACGGTGGCATTGTAATTGCAAACCCGAACGCACCGACATCGCTTGCACTCGGACTGGACGAACTAGAGCAATTGATCGCAAATAACCGCGGGTCTGTGATCATTGTAGATGAAGCATATGTGGATTTCGGCGGTCAAAGTGCACTTCCGCTAATTGATCGATACGAGAATCTGATTGTTGTGCAGACATACTCGAAGTCCCGTTCGCTTGCGGGAATGCGGATCGGATATGCATTTGCAAATGAGCGTTTGATTGCGGCGCTACAAGCGGTAAAGTACTCCTATAATTCCTACACGATGAATATGCCTTCGATTATCGCAGGCACCGCTGCGATGGAAGATGAGAAATATTTTGGCGAGACAACAACGAAGATTAAAGCAACAAGAGAACGTGTGGCGAGCCGATTGGAGCAAATGGGCTTTTCCATGCCAAAGTCTTCAACGAATTTTCTGTTCGTGACGCATGCGAGTGTGCCTGCAGAGGATATCTATGAGGAGCTCCGAAAAAGAAAAATCTATGTTCGGTATTTTCGGAAACCGCGCATTGATAATTATCTGCGTATTACGGTCGGAACAGATGAGGAAATGGAGTGTTTAATCGAGGCACTTGCCGATATATTGAGGTAAGATATATGCAGAAGCGAAATTATCAGAAAGAACTGGAATCGGTTATTGTTCGGAACGAAAGGGCGGGGGTAGTCCCGTCCCTTTTGTTACACAGCTGTTGTGCACCGTGTAGTAGTTATGTACTTCGCTATCTGAGCGAATATTTTCGTATTACGGTATGCTATTACAATCCGAACATTTCCGATGTGGCGGAGTTTGAGAAACGCGCGAAGGAGCAAGCGCGTTTGATCTGCGATATGCCGATGAAGCATCCGGTGCATTTGATCGTGCCGGAATACGTCCCGTCGGAATTTTATGCAATAGCGAAAGACCTGGAGATGGAACCGGAGGGTGGAAAAAGATGCGAGGCATGTTTTCGGTTACGACTTGGTTATGCAGCTCGAATGGCCGCGGAGCAGGGGTTTGACTATGTAACGACAACGTTGTCCATAAGTCCGTTGAAAAATGCGGAGCTATTGAACCGAATCGGCACGGAAGAGGCAATGCGATGGGATGTAAATTATCTTTTTTCGGATTTTAAGAAGAAGGACGGATATCGTCAGTCGGTGCAGCTGTCTAAGGAATACGAACTGTATCGGCAAAATTATTGCGGATGCGTCTTTTCGAAAAGAGAGGCCAAGCAGAAAGAAGCGAAGAATCAAGAATAAGAAAAAGGACCCGGGAAAATCACCTTCATGTGTCAAAAGAAAGAACGGTCAATGAGGGATTCGAGAAGGGTCCTTTTTTGTATGGGAAAAACTATTCCGATTGCTCACCTACCAAATACTTTAAAACTGTGCCGGCAACACTACCTGCAACGCGATTGCCCGAACCGGCATTCTGCAGGTAGACAACGAAAGCATAAGGATACTGCTCCGATGTCAAAAAGCCCGCGAACCAGCAGTCAGATGCACCGGTTTTCTTTTCGATCGTTCCGGATTTTGCGCCTAGCGGAAGATTAGGGAAACGATCGGTGCCATATACAATGGTAACATTATTGATCAAGTATTCACGAAGTGTTTCCGCCGTGGTTTCGGAGCAGAGCAATTCGCTGTAACGCGTCTGTGGAGTGGAAAGCAGAGCATTGTCGGCATCGCGGAATTCCTTCACATACGTAGGAATGGCAGCAGAACCGCCGTTTGCGATGGCACCGTAATAAATCATTAAGCTACACGGATTTACGAGGTCATGATAGAGCCCGATTGCGGCATATGCCAGTTGATAGTCATCGACTGTAGCCATCTCAAAGGTACCGCGTGCGGTAGAGACTTTCCCGATTCGGTAACTGTTGGTCAGCCCGGCTTGTTTTGTATAGTTTAAGAGTGCCTCGCCGCCGATTTTCGTCGCCAGCCATGCAAAGGTGCAATTGCAGGATAAGGCAAATGCGGTTTTGAGATTCATCCTACCATGAGCTTTGGGGCAGGAAACGAGGGTACCGTCAATTACCATTTCCCCGTTACAGGTAAAGATTTGTTCACGAACTTCTGGCAGTGTCTCCAATGCGGCCTGTAAGGTTACCGTCTTCATGACGGATCCGGGGCGGAAGGTGGAGGAGAAGAACCGATTGAGGTAGGCGCCTTCGTACTCCGGAAGTGTTTCGAGATCGTCGGGAACATTCATTGTGTCATAGGTAGGTGTAGAAACCAGACATAGAATCTCACCGGTCTTATAGTTATAAACGCCTACGGTACCGTTTTTTCCGCCCATGGCAAGATAGGCAAGCTTGCAAAGCTCGGAATCAATGGTCAGGTAGCAATGGTTGCCGGTATGAGCATAGGAGCTCCCGTAGAACGGGTCGAAGGTCACGAGTTCCGAAGCAAGCGAGTTTAATGCGGAGGAACCGATTTTACCGTATGCGTCACCTACGACATGAAGAGTGGCACGACGTAGAAGCTCATCCTCATGAAACTGTCTTTTGCCGTCAGAGACGGAAGAGAGAACGATTCCGTTTCGATCGAAAATGGTTCCTTGCATCAGCTGTAAGTCATCGGTGTAAAGCTCTCGATTGTAGTTCTGAACATACCATTGCTTTCCGTTCGAAAGATAACGGTAGAGAAAGAAGCCCAGAAACACAAGAAAAAGAAATACGATAATCGTGCAAAAGAAGGCGCGCTTTTGTATTTTTTTCATTTTCGACCTCCCTTCCGAGTGCGGGTAGACAGGGCACTGATAAAGCCGGCGCAGGGACGTGAGTCGGTGGCCTTCAGAAATGCTAGCAGACCGTAGGACAAGAGCATCGAAGACCCGCCGTTTGAAACAAACGGGAACGTGACGCCCGTTAGAGGAAAGATGTCAACGGAGCCGAAGATATTTAGTGCCGTCTGAAAAACAAGCATTGAAGTTGCCGAGCAAGCGGCAATGGTGTAAAAGGCGGAATGGCTCATTGTGCAGGACTTAATAGCAAATGCGGCAAGGACAACAATGCAAAGAGCAGCCATAACGGCGACAAGCAATCCCCATTCTTCACAGAGCATCCCAAAGACGAGGTCGGTATCCGAAGCCGCCACTTTCTTCAGATTCCCGCCACCGGGACCAACACCGAGCAGGCCACCGTTAGCAATGGCGGTCATGGTACGTGCCTGCTGGTAGCCTCCGGCGGAGGAATATTCTAGGGCATGTCCCCAAGTAGAGAAGCGAGCCCATATATACGGTTTTGCAATCAAAATCATAGAACCTGCCGTCACTGCACCGCCACAGATTAAGAGCAGTGTGGCAAAATCACCGGAACGCAGAAACGAAATAACCAAAAAAGTGATGAAAAAGATTGCTGCGGTTCCGAAGTCGTTCATAAGTCCGAGGCAGACAATCAGTGATAACGACAAAAGCATGAACAGGCCGAGGTTTCGTTTGCGAAACAGTCGGTCGAGTGTTGCCGAGCCGGCAAAGATGTAGCAGAGCTTCGCAAGCTCAGAGGGTTGAAAGCTTAAGGGTCCGAAACGTATCCAATTGGTTGCGCCATGCCGTATTTGCCCGAGCATTAGTGTGAGGAGCATGAGCCCGAGCGCAAAGGCGGCCATGACCCAGCGAAGCTTCTGCACGCGTGAAAGGTCGCATAGTAGATAGCTGAGACCGAGATACAAAAGCAATCCCAGAAGAACCGCAATCAATTGCTTCCAAAGCAGAGTATAATTGCAGGAGGTCGTTACCGAAAGAGAAAGCGTGGTAAGGTAAAATGCAATCAACTCAAGCTCAAAGCCGATGACACCGACAAAGCGCATGGAGAGGAAATAGACCCACATAAGCAGGGTAAATGAGAAAAATACGGGGACGATGTACGTAGTCGCGAGAGCGTTTTTCTCAATGCAAAGCTGAACACAAAGCAGTACCTGCATAATCGTTAGAAGCAGAAGCAATGTCCAAGGCGGAATCGGTCGAATTCGACGTCGTTTTTCGACTTGTCGCCGTTCTGCGGTACCGATCGGAAGAAAGGTAAAGGAAATCTCCCCGAGGGTGATAACGTCGCCATAGCGTAGCGATGTCATGTTGTCGACATCACGTCCGTTTTTCAAAATGCCGCATTTGGAATCCAAATCGTAAATGGTCCACTGGTCGACTTCTTTGCGGGAAATTACCGCATGCAAACGGGAGACGGACGGGTAGGCGAGTCGTACATCTGCGGAGCGTGAGCGGCCGACGATGCATTCCCAGTTGGTGAGTCGTATCTCTTTTCCATTGTCCAAAGAGAGCTTGGCAAATACCTCCGGACGTTTCGGAAGACTCAGCAAAGATAGAAAGGCACCGGACAGAATCATTGTCGTCATTATGGGAAATGCATAACGCACAAAGTCTGTGAAGGTGGCTGTCCATTGCGGTGAAGCATCAAGCCAAGCCTTAAAGTGTTCACATAGTGTGGTGATTGACAGAAGCAAGATGCACTTCCCTCCTTTCGAAAGCGTCGCGGCAACATTTACCATTTGTAAATCAGTATAACGTATTCGAAAGAGAAAGTAAACGAAAAGAAGAGAATTTTTTGTGAAAAATAAAGGAGACTCCTTTTTTTTGTTGAATAATATAAGTAGAACACTCTGCATGTCGAGTTTTATACAGAGGAGAGCGTATACCAAAGGGGACTTTACGAAGGGAGAAGAGTTTATGGAGGAGAGAATGCAGTCGGAGGAAATGTCCGAGGAACGCCGTGAGGAGACAACTCCCGTAATTACGGAAGAAAAGCTGGTGGAGTTGTTGGCTTACGCAAAGAAGCGAAAGAATGTGTTGGAGCCTCAGGAGATTACGGAATTTTTCGGTGGAGCCAAGGAGCTTGTGGGTAAGGAAAACGCAGTCTATGAATACCTTGAAAGGAAGGGAGTGGATATTTTACGTCCCGATCTATTGGAGGTATATGAGGAGTTCCCCGCGATATCCGAGGACGAAGAATTTGAGATGTTTATGAGCAATCAAGAGGACGAGCCTTTTGAGGAGTCCGAAAACCTAGAGCAGGTCGATCTTAGTGTGCCGGACAGCGTAAGCATCGAGGATCCGGTGCGTATGTATCTGAAGGAAATCGGCAAGGTACCGTTGCTTACCATGGAGGAAGAGGTAGAGCTGGCAAGGCGTATGAGTGATGGTGACGAGGAGGCAAAACAACGACTTGCGGAAGCGAATCTGCGACTGGTGGTCAGCATTGCAAAGAGGTATATGGGGCGTGAGATGCCGTTTTTGGATCTGATACAGGAGGGCAATCTGGGGTTGATTAAGGCCGTAGAGAAGTTTGACTATACCAAGGGCTATAAGTTTTCGACCTACGCAACATGGTGGATTCGTCAGGCAATCACCCGTGCGATTGCAGATCAGGCGAGAACCATTCGTATTCCGGTGCATATGACGGAGACCATCAATCGTCTGGCGAGAGCACAGCGACAGTTGTTACAGGAGCTCGGAAGAGAACCGAGTCTTGAGGAATTGTCGGCACATCTCCGGATGCCGGTGGAGCGAGTAGTTGAAATTCAGCGCATTGCGCAGGAACCGGTATCCCTGGAAACGCCGGTCGGCGAAGAGGATGACAGTCATCTGGGTGATTTTATTCAAGATGATAATATGCTGTCTCCGGAGGACGTGGCGGCGAATTTCCACAAGCGTGAAGTAATTCTCGAGCTTATGGACACCGTGTTGTCGGAACGTGAGCGACGGGTATTGCGTCTGCGTATGGGCTTTGAGAATGGAGGCGTGTGGACACTGGAGGAGGTCGGAAAGGAATTTGACGTAACAAGAGAGCGTATTCGTCAGATTGAAGCGAAGGCCTTGAGAAAATTGCAGAGACAAAAGTATAAGAGATTGTTGGAGGACTTTAATGACTAGACGAAGGGAGAAGCGTTTATGATAAATGTACGTGAAATGCTGGAAAAGCGTGAACATAAGATGTTGAGCCCTTATGCCACCTTCTCCGACGCTTCCGCGGGCCGACTGAAAGAGGAGGAGCCTTGTGACATTCGGCCGGTCTTTCAAAGGGACCGTGACCGCATCATACACTCGAAGGCTTTTCGTCGTCTGAAGGATAAGACGCAGGTATTTCTAACGCCGGAGGGAGATCATTATCGTACGCGAATGACACACACGCTGGAGGTTTCACAGATTGCGCGTTCCATTTCAAAAGCGTTGATGCTGAATGAAGATTTGACGGAGGCGATTGCACTCGGTCATGACCTCGGACATACACCGTTTGGTCATGCGGGCGAGCGGGCTTTAAATCGTGTGTGTGAATGTGGCTTTGAGCATCAGAAGCAGAGTGTTCGTGTTGTGCAGCATTTGGAGAAGGACGGGCGTGGATTGAATCTGACGAAGGAAGTGTTGGACGGTATTCTCAACCACCAGACGGCCGGGACGCCGACAACACTGGAGGGTGCGGTGGTACGTTTGTCTGATAAGATCGCTTATCTCAATCACGACATAGACGATGCGATTCGCGGGCATATTATTTGCGAAGAGGATATTCCGAAAGAGTTGACTGATGTTCTCGGTCATTCGCTGAAGGAACGTCTGAATGCATTGGTGCACGATATTGTGAATCACAGTTACGACCGACCGGAGATTGTGATGTCGGATGGGATGGTGCAGGCGATGCATGAACTGCGCGAATATATGTTTCGAAATGTGTATACCAACCCGATCGCAAAGGGACAGGAGGCAAAGGCCGAGCGTATGCTCGAGCAGCTATTTGGCTACTATCGTGAGCGGACAGAACTGCTTCCTGCCGAATATATGGCAATGCTTGAGAACGGAGAAGCCGTAGATCGTGTTGTGGCGGATTATATTGCCGGTATGACCGACAAGTATGCCGTTATGCGCTATGATGATATAATGATACCAAAGGCATGGGGAGTGTATTGATGCGATATCCGGATACGATTATTGATGAGGTACGGAGCCGAAATGATATTGTTTCGGTAATTGGAACCTATGTAAAATTGAAAAGGGCGGGAAGCAATTATCAGGGGCTTTGTCCGTTTCACAGCGAAAAGACCCCTTCGTTTTCCGTAAATCCCAATCGACAGATGTACAAATGTTTCGGTTGTGGCAAGGCGGGGAATGTATATACTTTTTTGATGGAATATGAGAATTTTACGTTTCCGGAGGCACTGCAGGTACTGGCGGAGCGTTCGGGTGTGACGCTTCCGAAGGTGGAATATAGCGAGCAGGAACGTCGGAAAAATGATTTTAAAGTGAATATGTTGGAGCTTTACAAGAAGAGCGCGACGTATTTTTACCGTTGCCTCCGCTCGTCGAAGGGCAGGTACGCAATGGAATATCTCAATGGGCGAAGCTTGAGCGCGGAGACGATGCAGAAGTTCGGCTTGGGATACAGCGACGGACACCTGTACTCCGCGATGAAGGAAGAGGGATACGGAGATGAATTTTTAAGTAAGAGCGGATTGTTTACGTTTAAGGAGACCGGAGTAAACGATAAGTTTTTTAACCGTGTCATGTTTCCGATTTTTGATGCGAACGGAAAAGTGATTGCCTTCGGCGGACGTGTTATGGGAGACGGATTGCCGAAATACCTGAATTCTCCGGAGACAGAGATCTTCGATAAGAGTCGAAACCTGTACGGCTTGCATATTGCGCGAAGAACAAGGAAATCCTACATGTTACTGTGTGAGGGTTATATGGATGTGATTTCGTTGCACCAAGCAGGTTTTGACAATGCGGTTGCTTCGCTTGGAACCGCACTGACAGGGCTACAGGCAAATTTGCTCGCACGCTATACAAAGGAGATTGTGATTACGTATGACAGTGACGGAGCCGGTCAGAAGGCAGCCGTTCGTGCGATTCCGATTCTCAAGGAAGCGGGCATTCGAGTAAAGGTATTGAATATGTCGCCGTATAAGGATCCGGATGAATTTATTAAAGCACTCGGACGAGATGCGTATGAGCAGAGGATTGATGAGGCCTCGGCTGCATTTTTCTTTGAAATGCGTGTACTTGAAAAGGATGTTGAAGATACCGACCCGGGTGAGAAGACAAAGTTCTATCAAGTGGCGGCAAGACGGATGTTAGAGTTTACCGATGAACTGGAGCGTTTGAACTATATCGAAGCTTTTTGTCGGGAATTTCAAGTTCCGTATGAGGAATTTCGCAGACTGGTAAATCGTATGGGAGCCAATGCTTCCTTTGGGGCGAAGACCGAAGAGAAGGAGACTTTGCCTGTAGTGAGCGGAGAACGAAAGAAAAAGCAGGAAAGCGGAACTACGGTGGCACAGAAGCTTTTGCTCAGTTGGGGAGTTGATGATTCGCAATACATGGACAAGCTGATGGCAATTTTGGCACCGGAGGACTTTGAAGAAGGAACCTATCGTTCGGTGGCAAGTCTATGCTACGAGGAATACCGTACAAACGGCAGTATCCAGGTTGCGAGATTGATCGATCGTTTTGAATCCAAGGAGGAGCAGTCGCTTGCTGCAGATATCTGTTCTACGGTGCTACGTGAGGATATGAGTGCAGAGGAACGGAAAAAAGCATTTGCGGACGCAATCATTAAGGTTCGCGGAAAGAGTCTGGAGGAAGCAAGGACGAGGGCGCTTGTGAGCAATGACGGAAAGGAATTGCAGAGAATTCTGATGGAAAAGGCACAGCTCCCGAAGCTACACAAGCAGTTGTTGGGTTAGAAAGAGTAGGTGGAAGAGATGCTGGATGAAACAATGGATGTAACGATGGATGAAAGAAACGATGCAGAGGCCAAAGCAAATTATGACCCCGCGTTCGAGGAGGAATTTGCACAGGGAAATGGAGCTGAAGGGGAAGCGAGCACGTCTGAGGAAAATGCGAAAGATACGAATTTGCAGAAGTTCCAAGAGCGCCTGAAGGAACTGTTGCTGTATGCAAAGAAAAAGAAAAATGTGCTGGAGCATCAGGAGATTGCCGATTTTTTTGCCGATATGGACCTTCCACCCGAAAGCATTGAACGGATCTGTGATTATGCTGAAAAGAACGGTGTAGATATTCTGCGCGCGGATGCATTTGCCGAGCTAGAGGACTTAACGGAGCTGACAGGTGAGGAAGAATTGGATCTTTTGCCGGAGGTTGAAATTGAGCCGGAGAGCGACGAGTCCTTACTGGACGGTGTCGGAATTGAAGATCCTGTACGGATGTATCTTAAGGAAATCGGAAAGGTACCGCTCTTGACAATTGAGGAGGAAGTGGAGCTCTCTGTGCGTATGGAACAGGGTGATGAGGCCGCCAAGAAGCGTCTTGCCGAGGCCAATCTTCGTCTTGTTGTGAGTATCGCAAAGCGTTATATGGGGCGTGGTATGCATTTTCTCGATCTGATTCAGGAGGGAAATTTGGGTCTGATTAAGGCTGTGGAGAAATTTGATTATAAAAAGGGCTATAAGTTTTCCACCTATGCAACATGGTGGATTCGTCAGGCGATAACGCGTGCGATTGCGGATCAAGCAAGAACGATTCGTATTCCCGTGCACATGGTTGAGACCATCAATCGGTTGATTCGTGTACAACGTCAATTGCTGCAGGAGCTCGGAAGAGAACCGAATACGGAGGAGATTGCTAAGAAAATGAAGCTGCCGGTGGAGCGTGTTCTGGAGATTCAGAAGATTTCTCAGGAGCCGGTTTCGCTAGAGACGCCGATTGGTGAAGAAGAGGATAGTCATCTCGGAGATTTTCTTCCGGACGAGAATATGGCACTTCCCGCAGATGCAGCGGCAAATTCTCTATTGCGAGAGCATATATTCGAAGTACTTGATACGCTTTCCGAAAGAGAGCGGAAGGTGCTTTGTTTGCGCTTTGGACTAGAGGACGGCAATCCGAGGACACTGGAGGAGGTCGGACAGGAGTTCAATGTGACTCGTGAGCGGATACGTCAGATTGAGGCAAAGGCACTTCGAAAATTGCGACATCCGAAGAGGAGCCGTGAATTGAGAGACTATTTGGAGTAAGGAATAAAGGGAAATGCATTTATCGAAACGTATGCGAATGGTAGCGGATATGGTGCCACGTAGTGAGATTGTGGCAGACATCGGCTGCGATCACGGTTATCTTTCCATTTGGTTAGTGAGAGAAGGGGTTGCTGACCACGTCATTGCCATGGATCTGCGAAGCGGTCCGTTATCGAGAGCACAGGAGAATATACGCTTTTTTCATCAAGAGGAGTATGTGGAGACACGTCTATCGGACGGTGTTGAGAAGTTGTTGGTAGGCGAGGCAGAGACGCTCGTGTTTGCCGGTATGGGCGGTGAATTGATGAGCGGATTGTTGAAGAAGGGCGAGGCGCAGGTGCAGGCAGCGAAGTGTCTTGTACTTCAACCGCAATCGGACGTTACAATGGTTCGGACGGAATTGCGAAGGCAAGGGTACGTTATAGACAAGGAAGACTGCTGTGTGGAGGATGGTAAGTATTATGTGGTAATGCGAGCATTTCATGGAACACCGGTGAATGCGAGGACTTCGTATGAGGACATCTATGGCAGGTATTTGACGGAACGAAGACATCCGGTATACCGAGAATTTCTCGAGGAGGAGCTTCGAAAGAAGCAAGCAATGCTTACACAATTGCGAGTGGCAGATACCCCGCTTGCGAGAGAGCGGATGGAGAGTGCCGAGGCGGAGGAAAGGCGGATTCTTGATGCGCTTCGGTGTTATGAATGAAAGAAGGGGCTTGTGAGAGGAGGAGACGTATGATTTGTATTCGGGTAAATGACAGGGAGATGAATTACGAACCCGGAGTAACGCTTGAGAGAGTTGCAAGGGACGTGTACGGACAAGGAGAGCACCCATATTTGCTTGCGGTAGTGAATGGGAAGCTGAAGGAGATGTTCAAAGGGCTCTATCGCGACGCCGATGTGCGCTTCTTGACCATTACGGAGGAGGCGGGACGAAAGACCTACATAAGAGGCCTGTCGTTACTGCTTCTTTCGGCGGTGTATCGGATATTTGGGATTGAGGAATGCAATCGCATTCGCATTGAGCATAGCATTGGTGCATGTCTATTTTGCGAGCGCGGAGACGGCGAGCCGGTGGATGAGAGTTATCTTAGGACGATAAAGGAAGAGATGCAACGGTTGGTGGCAGCAGACCTTGCAATAGAGAAGAAGTCAATGAATACCGCAAATGCGATACAACGATTTCGAGAAGCCGGTATGGAGGATAAGGTAAGTTTGCTCAGGTATCGTCGTGTTTCGAAGACCAACGTATATACGCTTGCGGGATACACGGATTATTTCTATGGATTTATGCCACCTTCGACATCAGTGTTTAAGGTTTTTGATTTGGTGCCTTACCGAGAAGGGTTTCTTTTGGTGCTTCCGGATACTAAGGACGCGTCGCGGCCGGCGCCAGTAAAGGATCTTCCGAAGTTATATACGACGTTGCAGGAGACGAACCGTTGGGATACCGCACTCGGAATTGATACGGTTGGGGATCTGAACGACTACATTGCCGCAGGAAAGATGGAAGAGGTCATTTTGATTCAGGAAGCATTACAGGAGAAGCGTTTGGCGGAGATTGCGGAACAGATCCGAACATCCGGCAATAAAAAGTTTATTATGATTGCGGGACCGTCGTCTTCGGGAAAAACTACGTTTTCACACCGCTTATCGATTCAATTGCAGACCATTGGCTATCATCCGCATCCGATTGCACTGGATGATTATTATGTTGATCGCGAGAAGACACCAAAGGATGAGAATGGGGAATACGATTTCGAATGCTTGGAGGCGATTAACATTGAATTGTTTAATCGGCAGATGCTTCAGCTGCTAAATGGAGAAGAGGTAGAACTTCCGCAGTTCAATTTCAAGACAGGAAAGTCTGAGTTTAGAGGGAAAAGGCTACAGCTCGGCGCGGATGATATCTTGGTTATCGAAGGAATTCACGGCTTGAACGATGCATTGTCGTATTCGTTACCGAAGGAGAGCAAATTCAAAATCTATATCAGTGCGCTTACCGAATTGAATGTCGACAGACACAACCGTATTCCGACGACGGACGGACGCTTGCTTCGTCGTATGGTACGCGATGCTCGAACGAGAAATACTTCGGCACGTGCAACGATTGCAATGTGGCCGTCGGTACGACGAGGAGAAGAGAAGAATATTTTCCCGTTTCAAGAAGATGCAGATGTTATGTTTAATTCCGCTTCCATTTACGAACTTGCGGTATTGAAGCTCTATGCGGAGCCGTTGTTGTTTGGAATTCCGGAGGACTGTCCGGAATATCTGGAAGCGCATCGCTTGCTGAAGTTCTTGGATTATTTTCTTGCGATTCCTTCCGAAGGAATACCGAAAAATGCGTTGATCCGTGAGTTTATCGGTGGTAGTTGTTTCCGAACCTAATGAAAAAAGGCTTGCTTTTTTGTAGTAACCGATGGTATGATAGTGCGGTAACACGGGTGGTCGCGCCGACAGCGTCGGTGAGGAAAGTCCGGGCTATACAGGGCAGAGCGCCGGATAACGTCCGGTGGAGGTAACTCCCAGGCCAGTGCAACAGAAAAGAAACCGCCACGCAAGTGGTAAGGGTGGAATGGCAGTGTAAGAGACTACCGCTTCTTTGGTAACAAAGAAGGCTGTGTAAACCCCGCTCGTAGCAAGACCAAACAGAAGGCGATACGGCGGCCCGTCGTGCCTTCGGGTAGGTCGCGTTTTACCCCGAAGGGGTAAAGGAGCTGCATGGTAACATGTAGTCAAGATAGATGATCACCGAATACAGAACCCGGCTTATGTGGTTACCGAGGAGGAGCTCGCGACTATGTCGCAGGGCTCCTTTTGCGTACTTCCATATTCCCTTCCGCGAGGGGTGAGACAGAGGAAAAATGGAGCGGATAGCATGTGCGGAGACGACGAGGAGTGCGGTGGCGAGAAGGTGACGAAAGAAAACGTTTTTCGTAAAGTGGAGAGGAATGAATGTTTTTGAAGGGGATTTTGCGGAGAAAATGGAGAGCGAATCTGCGAAAATGTGCGGAACAGCATTGTATTTGCCAAGGAAATGCATTACGCTGAGAAAAAAATATACAAAGACGAAATATCGACGTGACAGCAAAAAAACGAAAAGCGTACAATTGATAAGAACAAAGAAGGGAGAGCTTTGTTAAAATTACCGAAGTGATTGGTGATTTTCGGGATCCGAAGAAGGGGAATCACGAAATTGTTGGCGAGAGATTGACATATGATTCCGAAATCGGATAATATGCACGGGACAGTGAAAACCGCTGACGGCGGGAATCACAGAATTACGGAGGTTTGAATGATAGAAAAGAAAGAATTGCTTCGTGGATTGCGTGTGTTGGTTGCCGCAATCGGCATTGTGCTCGGAGTAGCACTTATTGAGCATGTGACAGAGGAAGATGGTATTGCATTTGCGAGGGAAAAAGGGAACGTACTGCTTATGCCGATGCAGGAGCGTTCGCTTTTGCTGACACCTTTGACGGAGCCGGAAAATCAAAAAGCTCTTTTATTCGATATGATTACAGAGGAGAGCCTTTGGACCGTTTTACACGAGGAGGGTTTGACCTCGTTACATTCGTCGGAGTGGGTGAAAGCAACGGCAGAGCGAGGAGAATATGAGGTGCTACGTATATGGTATGCAACGGAGAGTGAAGCGAAGTATGCGAAGCGAGATGAGATGCTAGGAATGCAGGCGGCAGAGGCGTATGCAGAGATAGAAAAAAGGCTTCGCGAGGAACGTGAGGCACAGGCAGCCGAAGAGAAATTGAAAACGAATGCTGCGGCAAAGGGGCTGATATATAAGCGCAATACGGCATATCGTATGGATCTTAGCAAGAAAGAGTATGAATGTTTATTACGAATTGTACAAGCGGAGGCCGGAGATGAACCGGTAGAAGGAAAGATTCTCGTGGCAAATGTGGTGCTGAACCGTGTGCTTTCGCAAGGGTTTCCGAATACGGTTACCGGCGTTGTATTTCAAGAAAAGCAGTTTTCTCCGGTTCGGAACGGTTCGTATTATCGTGTCAAGGTGTCCGATGCGACGATCCGTGCGGTGAATCGTGCACTTGAAGGAGAAGACTATTCTCAGGGAGCTCTTTATTTCTTTGCGAGAAAATGGACGAGCAAGGCAAATGCAAAATGGTTTGATACCTGTCTTGAAAAAGTCTTAAAGTTCGGAGGACACGAATTTTATAGGTGAAGTGGAAACAGGCTTTGCTCGGGCGAAGCCTGCTTTTTTATATTATCGACATAGAAACGGTGATACGAGTCCATTTTTCGTATTGTATACCGAGAATGGATATGGTATAATAGCATCAAATTTGCAATCGATAAAAGAAAGGGCATGGTACGCATATGAGTATATTGTATAGAAGCACAAGAGGCGGACAGAACGGCATTTCCGCGTCACAGGCGATTTTGCAGGGGCTTGCAGACGACGGGGGGTTATTTGTTCCGGAGACATTTCCGAAACTTGCGATTTCGATGGAGCAGCTTTCGGGTATGCATTATCGTGAGATTGCGTATGAGGTGATGCGGCTGTTTCTGACCGATTTCACGGAGGAAGAGTTAAAGGCGTGTATCGCCGGTGCCTACGATTCGAAGTTTGATACGGAGGAGATTGTTCCTTTGGTACAGGCAGACGGTGCTTATTATTTGGAATTGTTCCATGGCGCGACCATTGCTTTTAAGGATATGGCGTTGAGTATCTTGCCTCATTTGATGACTACGTCTGCAAGGAAGAATAATCGCCATGAAGAAATAGTGATTTTGACGGCGACCTCCGGTGATACGGGAAAGGCGGCGCTTGCCGGCTTTTCGGATGTGCCCGGAACACGGATTATCGTCTTTTATCCGAAGCACGGTGTCAGCGCGGTGCAGGAGAAGCAGATGGTGACGCAGAAGGGAGAAAATACGTATGTTGTCGGAATCGAGGGCAATTTTGATGATGCACAGACCGGTGTAAAGAAGATGTTCGGAGATGCGACATTGAAGGCAGATATGGAAGCAAAGGGTTTTTGTTTTTCTTCCGCGAATTCCATTAATATCGGTCGTTTGGTACCGCAGATTGTGTATTATGTGTATGCATATGCAAAGCTTCTCGGCGAAGGCCATTTGCATGATGGAGAACCGATGAACGTAGTTGTTCCGACCGGAAATTTCGGCAACATCCTTGCAGCTTATTATGCAGGTAAGATCGGTATTCCGATTGGAAAATTGATCTGTGCGTCGAATGAGAACAAAGTATTGTTTGACTTCTTTATGAGCGGTTGCTATGACCGTAACCGCGAATTTGTACTTACCAATTCTCCTTCGATGGATATTCTGATTTCGAGCAATCTCGAGAGACTGATTTATCATATTGCGGGAGATGATTCAGAGAAAAATGCAGCCTTGATGCGACAGCTTGCACAGACCGGTCGCTATGAAATCACGGAAGAGATGCGCGAACAACTTTCGCAGTTTGCAGCAGGCTATGCAACTGAGCAAGAGACCGGAGAGGCCATTCGTCGTTTGTACGAGAAGACGGGGTATGTCATTGATACGCATACTGGGGTTGCCGCATCTGTCTACCAACGCTATGCGGCAGAGGCGAAAGATAATACGAAGACCGTAATTGCGTCGACTGCAAGTCCGTTTAAATTTTCCAGAAGTGTGATGGAAGCAATTCGTGCGGAGAAATGCGCGGAGGAGGATTTTGCGCTGATCGACGAGCTTTCCGCAGTGGCAAATGTAGAGGTTCCTGCGGCAATTGAGGAGATTCGCACAGCGCCGATTAGACACACTACGGTTTGTGCAACGGAAGAGATGCAGGCGGTTGTGCGTAGGATTCTCGGAGTATAAGAAAGGTTTTTTGGAGTGATGAAGACATTTTTGAATGTAATCTACGGTGTTTTAGTCGGAGTTGCGAATGTGATTCCCGGAGTCAGCGGTGGAACGATGGCCGTTTCGCTCGGAATCTATGATCGACTGATCGGTTCGATTTCCGGAATCGTGAAAGAGTGGAAGAAGAGCTTGGCCTTTTTGATTCCTCTTTTACTTGGTGCCGCCATCGGGATTGTCGGATTTTCTCGTATAATGGAGACGCTGCTGGAGGAATATCCGTTGCAGACGTCAGGTGCATTTATCGGTTTGATTTTCGGGGGAATTCCCGTTCTGTTGCTAGCGCTTCGCAGAGGACAGAAAGAGCAGGGAAGTACAAAGCTTACTGTTTGGAACGTTATAGCGTTTGTTTTGTTCCTTGCGATTGCGGTGATTCTTCCGTTATTGCAGGGAGGGGGCTCGGAATCGGCGGTAATCGCCGTATCTGTGCCGAATGCGTTGATTCTTTTTGTGCTTGGAATTGTTGCCTCCGCGACGATGGTGATTCCGGGGGT
Source organism: Lachnospiraceae bacterium (assembly GCA_045601665.1). Classification (GTDB taxonomy): domain Bacteria; phylum Bacillota; class Clostridia; order Lachnospirales; family Lachnospiraceae; genus ISDg. Next base: position 86,202 of record JAZRZZ010000053.1, on the reverse strand, counting down.
CAGTGGCTCAATGGTGTTGATGATTCTCGGATATTATTACGGTGTTCTGAATCTTGTGAATTCCTTTATTGATGCATTGGTTGCAGTTGATATCGGAACGATATTAAAACTTTGTCTGCTGCTTATTCCATTCGGTCTTGGCGTACTTGCTGGAATCGGTGGAATTGCAAAGCTGATTGAATATTTGCTCAAGAAGCATTGTGTGACAACGTATTTTGCGATCTTCGGTTTGGTTGCGTCGTCACCGTTTGGTATTCTGTATAAGTCCGGAGCATTTGCAAAGACACCCTCGGTGGTTGCGGTGGTTGTTGCGTTTATGCTCTGTATTGCATGTGCGGTAGCAATTCTTTGGTTTACAAAGTGGTCCGAGAGCAAGATGAAGGGAACGGAACAGAAGTAAAGCATCCGGTGTAAGAGGGAAAGTATGAAGGAACTAAAGCAGGTGTTGGATCAGGTGATGCAACGGGAGATTGATGCGAGGGAAGCTGTCGGGACGGTGCTTTTGGTATACAAGGACGGAGAGGAGTGCTATCGCGGTAGCTTCGGAATTGACAGTATTGCGAAGAAAAATGCAATGACCGATGACCGAATCTTTCGTTTGTTTTCAATGACGAAGCCAGTTATGTCGGTTGCGCTTCATCAATTGCTGGAGAGAGGACTTCTTTCAAAGGAGGATGAGGTTGCTACGTTTTTTCCGACCTTTGCAAAGCAGAAGGTGTGGACGCCGGAGGGGCTTGTTGCTCCACTGCGACCGATAACGGTGAGAGATCTTTTGAATATGACATCGGGGCTTGAGTATCCGCATCCGTACAATCCCGTTGCAGCAATGCTTGAGACTTACTATAACGGACTGCGCGACGGTTCGGAAATGTGCGATACGCAGAGTATCTGTATGCGCTTGGGAGAGTATCCGCTGTTGGATCATCCTGGAGCGCGTTGGAATTACGGAACGTCAGCGGATATCCTCGGAGGTATTGTTGAGGTTGTGACGGGGAAGACGTTGCGTGAGTATATGCGTGAGAACATTTTATTGCCGCTTGGGATGGAGGATACGGACTTTTACGTTCCGCAGGAGAAGTGGGATCGCTATGCTGCAATGTACATCCCGACAGAAAAGGGAATGCTTGAGGAAGATCCGTGGTTTCTCGGTCTAGGTGACCGACGGAAAATGCCTAGCTTTCTCTCCGGAGGGGCCGGACTGGTTGGAACGGCGGAAGATTATTCGCGATTTGCACGGATGCTTGTTAACGAAGGGACCTTGCCGGCTTGTGCATCGGCCAGCGGTAGACCGGTGACGATTTTGAAGCCGGAGACGATTCGTGCGATGCGCGTGACGGAGTTGACATCTCAGCAGATGGCTTATGTGAACTGGGAGTCTATGAAGGGCTTTGGCTACGGCAATTTGATGCGTGTGCTTGTCGATACGGATGTATGTGGATATGCACCTGCGTTTTCCGGTGAATTTGGATGGGACGGCTGGGCAGGGACATATGTGATGATGGATCCGACAAACCAAATTGTATTTGTGTATATGGTGCAGCAAGCAAACGGTAGTCGTCCAAAGATGTACAACGCAATTAAGCAGGCAATTTATACACATCTTGTGTAACAACGAGCATATACAAGAGAGATTTTGAACGCAAACAAAAAAGGGCATGGATAACAATGTGGTTGTTGTCCATGCCGTTTTTTATTTGTATGATTTTAGTTTCTTTTAGAACGCTTTCGCTCTAGCGAATCGAGAATCTTCTTGCGGATTCGCAGACTTTTGGGCGTTACCTCGAGCAGCTCATCGTTATCGATGAATTCGAGACATTGTTCCAGACTCATGATACGAGGAGGGGTGAGGCGAAGTGCTTCGTCGGCAGAAGAAGAACGGGTATTGGTCAGCTGTTTCTTCTTACAGACATTGACCTCAACGTCCTCAGCCTTGCCGTTCTGACCGACCACCATACCGGCATAGACTTTCGTTCCGGCACCGATGAACAGACTGCCACGTTCTTGCGCATTAAAGAGGCCGTATGTTACCGCCTCACCGCTTTCGAATGCAATTAAGCTTCCTTGTGAGCGATAGTAAATGTCACCCTTATACGGAGAATAGCCGGCAAAAACGGTATTGATGATTCCTTCGCCTTTGGTATCGGTCATAAATTCGCCCCGATAGCCGATGAGTCCGCGGGAAGGAATCTGGAAGGTAAGTCGTGTGGAACCACTTCCGAAGGCTCCCATGCTTTGCAGTTCGCCCTTTCTGGAAGAAAGTTTTTCGATGACCGAACCGGCGTATTCCTCCGGAACGTCAACCACACATTCCTCCATCGGCTCCAGCTTGGTGCCTTTTTCGTCGTAGCGATAGATAACTTCTGCTTTGCTTACCGCAAATTCAAAACCCTCACGGCGCATATTCTCAATCAATACGGAGAGATGAAGCTCTCCACGTCCGGATACCTTAAAGGCTTCGGTTGTTTCGGTTTCTTCAACACGAAGAGATACGTCGGTATTTAATTCACGGAATAAGCGATCCCGCAAATGACGCGAGGTGACGTATTTTCCTTCCTGACCCGCGAGAGGACTGTCATTTACAATAAAGTTCATGGAAATGGTCGGCTCGGAAATCTTTTGGAACGGAATGGCGTTCGGTGCATCGGGGGCGCAGAGGGTATCTCCGATATGAATGTCGGAAATGCCGGAAATCGCGACGATGGAACCAACGGTTGCTTCGGAAACCTCGACCTTTTTTAGCCCGTCGAACTCGTAAAGCTTACTGATCTTCACACGTTGCTTCTTATCGGGATTGTGATGATTTACAATCACACAGTCTTGGTTTACGCGAATGGAACCGTTATCGACCTTGCCGACACCGATGCGTCCGACGTATTCGTTGTAGTCAATGGTGCTGATAAGAACCTGTGTGCCGGAAATCTCATCCCCTTCCGGTGCGGGGATATAATCAATAATCGTCTCAAAAAGGGGCTCCATACTGACCGGATTGTCACCGAGCTCGAGAATGGCAATCCCGCTTTTGGCAGAAGCAAAGACAAACGGACAGTCCAATTGTTCGTCATCTGCATCGAGATCGATAAATAGCTCAAGAACTTCATCGATTACTTCCGAAGGTCGTGCTTCGGGGCGATCGATTTTATTGATGCAAACGATAACCGGGAGATGCAACTCCAGTGCCTTTTTTAGTACGAATTTGGTTTGGGGCATCGGTCCTTCAAAGGCATCGACTACAAGGATAACACCATTTACCATCTTAAGAACACGCTCGACTTCGCCGCCGAAATCCGCATGTCCGGGAGTGTCGATGATATTGATCTTCGTTCCCTTATAATATACAGCGGTGTTCTTAGAGAGAATCGTGATTCCGCGCTCTCGTTCAATATCGTTGCTATCCATAACGCGATCCTCAACAATTTGTCCGGTTCGGAAGACACCGCTTTGCTTCAATAATTCATCTACCAGTGTGGTTTTGCCATGATCAACATGTGCGATGATGGCAATATTTCTAATATCGTTTCGTTTCATACTATACCTTTCTATACAATTCAAACTGCAATACCGCATTTTATTGTATCACATACCGTGCATTTTTCAAGGGACAGATGTTACAAAGATACAGCCTGATATCGTCATGGTTTTGGACGTTTTCGGGAAGAAGGATGTCGAAAAAATGCGAAGAGAATTTCTTGAAAAGACAATGTTTTACAGTTATAATACCGATACAGTCACATAACAATGAAAATGACATAAGAAGGGAGATTTGAGTTATGACGGATAAAGTTTTTGAAAACAATCAGGTCAGCTTGGCTGGCGAGGTGGTCAGCGATTTTGTGTTTAGTCACGATGTATTCGGAGAGGGCTTCTATTTGATGGATGTTTCGGTAGGGCGACTGAGCGATTCCTACGATGTGATTCCGGTGATGGTGTCGGAGCGGTTGTGGAACGTAGGGGAGTCTTTGATCGGGAAGTATGTAGTTGTCGGGGGCCAGTTCCGTTCTTATAATCGCCATGAGGAAAATAAAAATCGTCTGGTACTTTCTGTGTTTGCGAGAGAGCTTGAAGTGTACGGCGAACTTCCTGAAGAAATCAATCCAAACAGTATCTTCTTGGACGGATATGTATGTAAGCAACCGATTTATCGGAAGACGCCGCTTGGCAGGGAAATTGCCGATGTTTTGTTGGCGGTAAATCGTCCGTATGGAAAGTCTGACTATATTCCGTGCATCTGTTGGGGAAGAAATGCACGGTTTGCGGATAGCTTTGAGGTCGGCGCCCACATTCAGATATGGGGACGGATTCAATCGAGGGAATATCAAAAGAAGCTTTCAGAGACAGAGAGTGAAAAGCGCGTGGCGTACGAGGTGTCCGTGAGCAAATTGGAAGTAGAAGAGTAGAGTAAGGGAAAGAATCCGCAGCAAGGAAAGGTTGCGGATTCTTTTTTGTTGACATACGCGTATGGAAATGGTAAGATTACAATGATTTATTAGGACAATTCGTTTGCCCGGAAGAGGATTGGAGGACATGGAGATGTCGGTGTTTACAGGAGCAGCAGTTGCGATTATTACCCCGTTTGACGCAAATGGGAAGATAGATTTTGAGAGCTTTGCAAGATTGATTGATTTTCAGATTGAGAATAAGACCGATGCCATCGTTGTCTGTGGAACTACCGGTGAGGCTTCCACATTGACTCACGAGGAGCATATCGAGTGTATTCGTTATTGTGTAGAGAAGGTTGCGGGAAGAGTTCCCGTAATTGCAGGTACCGGTTCCAATTGTACCGAGACCGCCATTTACCTTACGAAGGAAGCAGAGCGCGTAGGTGCGGATGCAATGCTTGTGGTGACCCCTTACTATAACAAGGCGACTCAGAATGGTTTGATTGCTCATTTTACGGCAGTGGCAAACGCAACAACGAAGCCGATTATTCTCTACAATATTCCGGGACGTACCGGTTGCAAGATGACACCCCAGACTGTAGCAAAGCTATATCGTGAGGTTGAGAATATTGTGGCGGTGAAGGATGCTACCGGAGATATCAGTTCTATTGCGGAATTGATGGTACTTACGGACGGAAAGATTGACGTATATTCCGGTAACGACGACCAGATTGTACCGCTTCTTTCTCTTGGTGGTAAGGGCGTGATTTCTGTGCTTTCCCATGTTGCTCCGGAGGATACCCACAACATCGTTGCGGAGTATATGGCGGGAAATGTTGATCGGGCAAGAGAATTGCAGCTTCGCTATTTCAATTTGTGCAAAGCACTGTTTTGTGAGGTGAATCCGATTCCGGTGAAGGCAGCAATGAAGCTTATGGGCTATTGTCAGGGAACGCTTCGTATGCCACTGACCGAGATGGAGCCTCAGAACGAAGCGGTTCTCAAGGCAGAGATGGAACACTTGGGCATTTTATAATTATGAAAAGACATTCTTTTGTCGTCGAGGAGGAACTATGGTTAGAGTGATTATGCGTGGCTGCAACGGTCATATGGGGCGTGTGATCTGTGGTTTGATTGCAGAGGATCCCCGGGCAGAGGTTGTAGCCGGTATTGATATTTCCGGACAGCAGGGCAATGCATTTCCGGTATTCGAATCTCTTGATGAGGTGACGGTAGATGCGGATGTGTTGATAGATTTCTCGTCTCCGAGGTTTCTGACGGAGCTACTAATGACTGCAAAGGAACGTAATTTGCCTTTGGTTCTTTGCTCTACGGGCTATACTAAGGAGCAGGTGGAGGAGATTGCGGAAGCCTCTAAGGAACTGGCGATTCTTCGTTCGGCCAATATGTCTTTGGGGGTAAATGTACTGCTTCGTCTTGTAAAGCAGGCGGCGGAGACCTTAGCTACAGAAGGCTTTGATATTGACATCGTAGAGAAGCATCATCGCTTGAAGCTGGATGCACCCAGCGGAACGGCACTTGCCATTGCGGATGCTATCAATGAGGCATTGCCGGAGGCGTATGAGTATGTGTATGATCGTTCGGACAGAAGGGAGCAACGTCCGAAAAATGAGATTGGAATCTCTGCGGTGCGTGGTGGCACCATTGTGGGAGAACATGAGATTGTGTTTGCCGGTATCGATGAAGTGATTGAGATTAAGCATACGGCATATTCCAAAGCAATCTTCGGTAAGGGTGCGGTCAGTGCTGCCAAGTTCCTTGCGGGCAAGGCACCGGGCATGTATTCTATGAAGGATGTCATCGGTTGATAACGAGAATGATATGGGGGCTTGGAGAAAGCCCTCATTTTCAGTAGTAGAACGAATATCAGGAGGTTTGCGAAGTGATTGTTGTAGAAAATCTTGTGAAGCAATACGGGAATTTTCGTGCGGTAGATCATTTGAGTTTTGAGGTGAAGAAGGGTGAGATTCTCGGCTTTCTCGGACCGAACGGAGCCGGCAAGTCTACCACGATGAACATGATTACCGGCTACATATCGGCAACGGAGGGGGATGTGTGGATTGATGGACACAACGTCTACGATGAACCCGAGCTCGCAAAGCGTCAAATCGGATATTTGCCGGAAATACCGCCGGTGTATCCGGATATGCGGGTGAAGGAATATTTACGCTTTGCCGCAGAACTGAAGCAGATTCCCGCAAAGGAGCGAGAGGCCGAGGTGGATGCGGTGATGGAGAAGGTGCGTGTATCACACATGCAGAACAAATTAATAAAGCATCTGAGTAAGGGCTATCGTCAGCGTGTCGGGTTGGCACAGGCACTAATCGGCAACCCGGCGGTTATTATTCTTGATGAGCCGACGGTCGGACTTGATCCTATGCAGATTACATGGATGAGAGAGTTGATTCGAAGTTTGGCAACGGAGCATACGGTGATTCTCAGTTCGCACATTTTGTTCGAGGTAAGTGCAGTATGTGATCGTGTGTTGATTATCAATCAAGGAAAGAAGCTCATTATCGATACGCCGGAAAATGTGATTGCGAAGCTTGGTGGAACCGATGGAATTCGTGTGCTTGCTAAGGCAGACGCAATGCTTGCAAAGGAACTGCTGGAGAGCATCCCGAAGGTACAGAAGGTTCTCGTTACGAAGGAAGCGGATGAGCAGGGATTGAGTGAATTGCTTGTATATTCGGGAACAGAGTGTGATCTGCGAGAGGAGATTTTCTGTACGTTTGCGGCAAAGAACCTACCGATTTACGAAATGGGACGTGTGAGCAAGTCCCTCGAGGAAGTATTTATTGCAATGACTGACGGAGAGGTTGTGCTGACGGAAGCTGCGGACACTGCATCCGAGGAAATGGAGGCGTAAGAGATGCTTGCAATTTATAAAAAAGAGCTACGCTCGTATTTTACATCCTACATTGGATATTTGTTTATTGCCTTCTTTTTGGCGTTTGTTGCAGTATATCAATACATCTATAATCTCCGTGTCGGCTACGCCAATTTTGCATATGCCATCAATGGAACGTCGACGTTTTTCCTTTTGCTTGTTCCAATGCTTACGATGCGAATCCTCGCTGAGGAGAAGCGTCAGAAGACCGATCAGCTGTTGTTTACCTCTCCGGTCAGCATTGCGAAGATTATCGTAGGAAAATATCTTGCATTGATCAGTGTATTTTTTATTGCAATTGCGGTTGTGTGTATCTATCCGGTGATTCTTCGGAATTACGGGCACACAAATTTAAAAATCGCTTATTCGACGATTGCGGCCTTTTTTCTGCTTGGTTGTACGTACATGGCAATCGGAATGTTTTTATCGGCACTTACGGAAAGTCAGATTTTCGCGGCAGTGCTTACGTTTATTGTGATTCTGTTCACGCTCTTGGTTGACCTACTTGTGGTACTTTTACCTACAGGTCATTTGTTTGCGTTCGGAATATTGGCGGGATGCTTGCTGTTGGTGTCCGTATGGACGTATTCTATGATGAAGAATCTGTGGGTATCCTTGGGCTGCGGCATTCTTTCAATCGGCGCAATGACCATTGCGTATGTGATACGTCCGGAAATGTTCGACGGAGCACTTGCCAGAGTGTTTGGCTGGTTTTCGGTCATTTCTCGTTTCGGTAACTTCCGTTTCGGGATTCTTGATATATCGGCCTATGTGTATTATGTGAGTGTGAGCTTTCTTTTTGTCTTTTTGACGATTCAGAAGATTAAGAAGAGAAGATGGGAGGCGTAGAGATGAAGAAGAACAGTTTTAGCAGCCGCAAATTTCGTGGCGGAGCCTACGCAACCGTGGTCTCTCTGTTGGTGTTCGCGGTGATTTTGATTATCAATTTGTTGGCGACAAACGTAAACCGATTGATTGATCTTACTGCGACCAAGACTTATTCCCTGACGGAGGAGACCTTGGCTTATCTTGAGGGGATTACAAGTCCGATTGAGCTGTATTATATCTCCGAAGCCGGAGAGGAGAGCCTTGTGCTTTCCCGAACTGCGGAATTGTTTGCGGAGCATGGGGAAAATGTAACGCTTACTTACAAGGATCCGGTGCAGTATCCCGGCTTTGTGTATCAGTATAATGGGGTATCGGAGATTCACAATAACAGCATTCTTGTTATGAATGCAGACGATCCGGAACGCTATGCATATATCGATCACGAGGAGATGTGCATTTACTCGTTGGACAAAAACGATTATACAAAAAAGACGTTAACCGGATACGATGCGGAAATGGAGATTGTAAAGGCAATGGTTTCCGTTACGGACTCCGGAAATCAGAGCATTTACTTCACCGCAGGCCACGGGGAGTTTTTGATTAATCCGAATACAAGGGAACCCGAGGTCAGTACGGCACTGAATGATTTGTTGCAATTGAATAGCTATACAGCAAAATACGTGAATCTTGCGACCGTAACGGAATTGCCGAGGGATTGTAATGTTTTATGCATCGGTGGTGCGACTACGGATCTGTCGGAGGAAGAGGTCGTATTGTTGAAGGATTTTATTACCGGTGGAGGGAACCTGATTGTTTTATTGTACTATACAGGGCAACCGCTCCCACAGTTGCAGTCGCTGATGAAAGCCTACGGAATGGAGATGCAGGTCGGTCTCTTAAATGAAGGGGATTCTGCATACACCATACAGGGCAACAGCAATTATATCCTTACAAAATACGACGGAAGGAACGTACAGTGGGCTCTCTGTACCGGTGTTACGAAGCAGAATGAATTACGTGACACGCTTACGGTGGAATCGTTGTATTCGACGACGGCGAGTGCATATCTGAAGGAGGATTTGAACAATCAGGCTTGGGAGGAAGGGATTCCGAGACAGACGTACTCGTTACTTACAAAAGCAACAGAGACTTACGCGGGGAATACGGGAAGTGTACAGGTCTATGCCTCTTGTTTCTTTTTGGCGGATGTTTGTATCGAGGGTTCTTCGTCATATAATAACCGTCAATTGTTTCTGTCTGAGCTTGGAAAGCTGACTGGAGGCGGAAGCGCGTTGACGATTCCCAATGCATCGGCGTTCGAGGAAGGGCTGACGATGACGACAAAGGAGAAGAATCGTGTCGCGGCCATTTCCATTGGTATTCCCGCAGTGTTCTTAATCCTCGGTGGAATCGTGGTGTTCCGCAGAAGGGCGTAGGTGTAACATGACAAAGAAGATTAAAAATAGATTGACAATCGGTGTTCTTTGTTTGGCGGCAGCACTATTGCTTGTGCTCTACTTTGTGCTTTCCGAGAAGGACAAGACAAAGACACCGCCGGCACCGACGTCTAATGTGTTTCCGGTTATGACCGTTGATGTGGAATCCGTAAATCGACTAGTGCTTCGCAATGCGGAGTTTTCCGCGGAGTTTGTGAAAGAGGGGGATGTCTGGCTACACAATGCTGCCGATTTTTTCTCTGTAAAGCAGAATATTATGGCGAGCATTTGCAACCTGCTATTGAGCAATCTTAATGCATTTTCCAAAGTGGAGAATGCGGCTTCACTCGCCGAGTATGGGTTGGAGAATCCGGCGGCGCAGTTATCCGCTTACGATGGGGAGAAGCTTGTGTGTGCGATTTTTTTAGGGAATAAGCTCCCGGTGAATGATCGCTATTATTGCATGTTCGAAGGGGATGATAATGTATATGTTGTTTCCCCGAACTTTGCGAAGTATCTCGGTATGACCAAGAACGATTTTCTTGAAAATATCGAGCTTCCTTCGGTGGAGAATGTGAATTATCTACGAGAGATACGAATGGAAGGCGATGCGTTTGAAGCTTTTCATGCGGTGTTCGCCGAGAAGAATCCATTGGATTACTCCGGCGTAGGACTGTTCGAGTGGTATATTGATGAGCCCTTGCAGACACCGTGGAATACCGACGCAATGTCAAATGCCTGGACGGACCAGTTGAAGCGGTATACGTTCTTGAATTATGCGGAGCTGATAGAGTTTCGTGCGACGGATATGACAAAGTATGGACTGGACGTTCCTTCGGCAACCCTTACGGTGCGATATACCAATGGTACAGGGACGGAAGACAACTCCTATGTACTTAAGCTCGGTAACCGATTGGAAGACGGTTCGTATTATGCGACAGTCAGCGGTGTTGAATGGATCTTCCGCATGGATGCATCTGCGGTAAAGGAGCGATTTGAAAGCGATGTGTTTGGCTGGAGCTATCCTACGCTATTGTATCCTGCAACTCCGTATTTTGAAGAGGTAACCATCGTTATCGGTGAAACAGAATTTGTGTTCGTCAATGAAGGAAGTGAGAACGAGGGTGAGAATCCGACGTATTCGGCGAATGGAAAAAGGCTTGACGAGGAGGAATTGAGTGCATGGCGTACGGCACTGCTTGGCTTAAAGGTGAGCGCATACAAGCCGTCTGTACTGTCCGGGGAGGAAGAATCGTATCTTACGGTAGCCTGTAAAACAAACAGCGATGCGATGGAGGATAAGACATTTTCTTTTGTAAGCGGAGAGGATGGTGAATACCGCGTGATTTGCAACGGAGTGTCCGATTTTGTTATTGATAAGCGGGACGTGGACACGTTTGCAAGCTTTATGTTCGACAATTTTAAGTAAATATGAGGCCCCTTTGCTCGTCATAAATTCTCTTTGCAGACATATATGTGAAGAGAGGACGGACAAGGGGGATTTTGTATGCGGAAGCAAATGTGGTTGGGATGCATTCTATTGGGGATTGGGAATCTGTTTCTGCTATATCTGTTCGTTGCGGTGTACGTCGGCAACGGGAACGAAGAACAATTAGAAGCATCGGCAGAAGCAAGAACGATTTGCAACGCGTATATCGTCGAGGTTACTAAGGAACGCATAACGGCGATAACCGAGAACGGAACGGAACGGTTTACACTGAAGGGAGACGAAACGTATGAGGAGCTGTCGAAGACCGTAGGAACGGGGGCGATAGCGGATCTGGAGATAGAGGGAAAAGAGGTGTTGTCAATCCGCTTTAAAGGGCAGCGCATTTTGGCGGAAGCTTGGGAGGTTGACGGAGGTCGTCTGTTGTTCGGAAAGGAGGCTTCCTATGCGATTTCGGAGGAATTTCGTGCATACGACGGTGAGCGGAGAGAGGGGATAGCCAAAGAGCAGCTCGCCGGCTACGGTGAGGTAATCTTTTATCTAAAAGATGATACTGTGTGTGCCGCTGTTGCAAGATATTCCATGCAACCCAACATACGAGTGCTTCTTTTGGGGAATAGCGGTGGACAGACACGTTCGAAAATAAGCATACGTGCGGAAGAATCATATCTGGTGTCGATGGTCGACGGTACGAAAAAAGAGTATCGAGCCGAAGAGATGCTTGAGGTAAAGAAGGGGATGTATCCGAATGGAACTATGCTTCGGATTGCAAGTGAAGGAGCCTTTTTCATCGATGGGGGAGAGGTTCCGTACAATGGCGAGTTGGAGCTTACGATTACCGACGACGGGATCTATGCAGTAAATGAACTGCCACTTGAGCAATATCTTTATGGGGTTCTCCCAGGAGAGATTCCTTCCGGTTATGAGGAAGAAGCACAGAAGGCGCAAGCGATCTGTGCAAGAACGTATGCCTATGGGACACTTTCCTCTTATCGTTATCCGGAGGTGAGGGCGAATCTGGATGACAGTACGAATGCGCAGGTTTACAATGCACGAAAGACGAGTGAGGCTGCAATTGCAGCGGTAAATGCTACCTGTGGACGGATTCTTACCAAGGACGGGAAGACGGCAGCGACGTATTATTATTCCACTTCTTGTGGAATGGGAGCCGCTGTTGAGGAAATATGGAACTCTGAGGGAGAGAACTATCTTGTAACAAAACTACACAGTATGTTAGAGCATGCTTCTCCGGTAGTGAATACGCTTCTGTCAGTGACGGATAGAGCACAACTGTTACGGGGAATAGATCTTTCGGAGGAGGGGGCATTTCGCAGTTTTCTGAAGGATAACCGAGTGAAGCTGACGGTTGAAAATCTGACGATTGAAGAGCAGGTTGTGCCGGTGGATTCGGAATACGCTTGGTATCGTTGGAGTATTCGGGCAGACAAAGAAGAAATGACAAAGAACATTGCGTACAATCTTGATGCAGCGGGGGAGAATGTTCGAAAAGGGATTGTATACGATAACGAAGCGATGGAATTGGGAGAAATCGAAGAGGTTCGTGTCACAAAACGAGGGCAAAGCGGCGTCGCAACCGAGGTATTGCTGGTCGGAACGAGCGGAAGTGCTCGGCTTATAAAACAGACGGTAATCCGCACGGTGTTGGCACCGAGGAATCTGAAGATCGCGCGGGAAAATGCGGACTCAGTGGAAGGCTTGGGCTTACTTCCCAGCGCATTTTTCTATGTAGATACGGAAGGGGATAGCCTCGTAATTTGCGGAGGAGGCTACGGACACGGAGTCGGAATGAGCCAAAACGGTGCAAATGCAATGGCAGAGGCTGGATACCCATGCGATGAGATTTTGATGCATTATTTTGAAGGAACACAAGTATGGCAGGCGTACGGAACTCAATCCTCGTGAGGGTGCCGGTGTGCTTCGACCTTTTGCACCATTTTCTTTGCTAACTGAGAGGCACGTATTTCGTAAAGCTTTAGCAGTCCGTTGATTTCCGCGCCGACAAACATAATATACATGCAGATATATAGCCAAAGAAGACACAGTACAATGGCGGTAAGATTGCCGTAAACGGCGGTGAACCGTGGCATGTTATCAATGTATAGGGAAAAGAGAAATGAAAAACCAATCCAACCGAAAGAAGCAATAATTGCTCCGGGAAGTTCGGTTACAAAACTGCTTGTTTGATCGCCCCGATTGGGAATGAAACGAAATAGAAGATCAAAAAATACAATCATGATAACAAGACCGACGCCGGTACGAATACTTTTTACGAAGCCGGTAAGATGATCAAGCTTCGGAAACAGCTGTATCAATCCAATGGAAATCTGATTTCCGAAGACGAAGACGGAAAGTATGACAAGAATAAAGGCGGCAAAAATTACGGTATATATGACTGAGAGGCAGCGACGAATGATATAATTTCGGTGTTCTTCCACTGCATAAATACAATTCAACCCTCGCTCGATGGAGAGAAATCCTTTTGAACCGGCCCACAGAGAAGCAATGGAGGTTGTGGCAATCAGAGTGCCCCTGCTTCCGGCAACAAGCTCCGTAATCATTGTGACGACATAGTCTCCCAAAGCATTGGGAAGAAGTGCCTCGATAAAGCGGAGGAGCATTGTATCTGTAACCGGAAGATATTGTGTTAGCGTAATCAGAAGCATCAAAAACGGAAAAAAGGACATAACAATAAAGAGCGTTGTGGCTGCCGCAAAGGCAGAAATGTTATCGTCACGCAGCTTGTGTAAAAAGTTACGAATAAATTGCACCGGGGCGGTTAGGTGAATCATAGCGGTTCCTTTCTGGATTTGTGTATTATATTATGAGTATCGACTCGATTTTAACATAGAATACCGAAAACAGCAACGTTGGTATCGATATCATAATAAAAAAATGATTTGCTTGAATCCTTGAGTCCTTTCGTGTATACTGTTATACGGTGAGTCGGTATAAGAAGGCTACGAGGGAGTGTCGATATGAAGAAGGAACGAAAGCTTGCAATTTGGAGAATTCTATTGCTGTTGTATTTGGCACTTCTGTTGTATCTATTGTTTTTCAGTAAGGAGTACGGACGAACGGAACAATACAACGGGTATCGGTACAACTTGGTGCCATTCCGTGAGATACGCCGATATTCCGGTGGGGGAATCGGATCCTACTTGTTCCGGTTGAACATTCTCGGAAACATCGTTGCGTTTGTACCGCTTGGTTTTTTGGTGCCGATGGCATCAAAATGGAAGAGAGGCTTCTTGTATGTAGCGGCAATGACCTATTTGGCAAGCTTTGCGGTAGAATGTTTGCAGTTGATTAGTCGTGTCGGCATTTTTGATTTGGATGATATCATGCTGAATACCTTGGGAGGAATGCTCGGCTACATTCTTTATGTGCTGTGCAGAATCGTGATTCACAGGAGGAAGACTTGAAGGACATATTTGAAAAACCGTTGACGGAGGAGAAGAAAGAACGACGGCACGGACGGAAGCGCTCGGACATCGGACGCACGGCATTGCTTATCGGAATTGCTGTATGGTGCATCTTTTCTTTTCTTGTGTGGGAGGCACGAAGTGAGGCGGTTGACGGAGGTCGGCTTGCGGCACTCGGAATGCTGAATTTGGTGTTTGCGATTGTAGGGATAGTGTTTTCGGGGAAAGGACTCCGCGAGAGCAATGCGTACGATTGGGCAGCATTGATCGGAGCGTTTTTGAATGTCGGGATGACGGTGATTTTGTTTTCTTTGTATTTGATTGGAATTGTGATTTAAGGGATGCGGAGGAGAATTATGAAGCATTTGCCTGTATTATTGCAGTGGGATGAGACGGCGAAGGAGAGATACGAGCTTGTGATGGCACGTATCCGAGAGCTTGCTTTGGAATATAACGCGGAGGACTATCGTGGCGAGGTGGCGCGGAAGCTACTGCAGATTGCAGATGTATTTTCCGCTGCGCAAGAGGGCAAGTTGTTGCAAGCAACTTGCGAGGAGTTGCGGCGTCAGAACGAGGAATTGTATGCACCGAAGACGGTAGAAGGATATCGGACTTCCTTTTTGAATCCGGATGTTGCGGTACAGGCCTATGGGCAAGCGGCCGGAGCTGTGCTGAGTGCTGTATACAGTGAGGTGTTTGCGTGGATTCCTGCGGTGTTCCGCGGTGAGGGCCGGGGCTTTTTGTACGTATGTGAGCTGTTTGCGGAGATTTGCGGGCATTTTGCGGACAAGTCTTTTGCAAGAAATATTAAGCAGAGCCTGTTCTATTATGCCCATGATTATTGTGGTGAGTTTGCTGATGCGCGG
Source organism: Lachnospiraceae bacterium (assembly GCA_045601665.1). GTDB lineage: Bacteria > Bacillota > Clostridia > Lachnospirales > Lachnospiraceae > ISDg. The sequence continues at coordinate 70,895 of JAZRZZ010000053.1, read as the reverse complement.
ATGTATGAGACACGATGTCCGGAGGCCGGAGCTTATTATCATCGCCTTCTAATGGAGGAGCCTCTCGAGGAATGTATGTTGTATCGCTACGGTGTGCCGATTACCGAGAACGAACGCGGTATATTTGAATATTTGAACGGAATCGATGAGTCAATTATCGAAACGATGGCAAAGACCTATGTCGATGGGTATGTGAACGGTTTTCAGGTGATGGGGCTTTCTTTTGAAAAGAAGAGAAATGTCGAGGTACGGACGGCAATCGGTTTCGAACGTGTGACGAGAAGGGCGATATCTATGTTAGAAGAGATGGGAAAACGCCCGTTGCTGTATCTGCGTTCGCAGACCTTGCAGTCAAGGACTTACGGTCGTACGGTCGGTATGTCCGTTACCTCTCCGAATATGCAATGTGAGTATGATCATCGCTACGATGCATTGTTGTATATGAATCGTCGTTATCTTGACGTATATCTTCGGATGATTCGCGCCGCTTATCGAAATGTTGCGGAGGAATGTCTTGTCTATGCCGGGCCTGCATGCCAAGAGACCTTCGGAGAACCGGAGTTTCAGCCGAAGAACAAATCCTCGGTACTTATACCGACAGAAAGACAGCGAGGTCTTCTCAGCGAGAAGCGAAGCAAAAGCAGTGCGATTGCGGCGGAATATATTCCGCTTGATGAGACCTCGTTTACGATTATCGCATATCCACTGCCGTCAATCGGTGCGAATTTTCGTGAGGTGTTTGCCGATACCGTTTCGGTCAATGGACTTAATAATGAGAAGTATAAGGCAATACAAAAGCATTTGATCGATGTTCTCGACAAGGGAACATATGTCACAATCAAGGGAGCCGGGGAAAATGAAACCGCACTTCGGATTGCGCTTCATACACTGGAAGACCCCGAGAAGCAGACCAACTTCGAAAATTGTACCGCAGATGTCAATATTCCGGTAGGAGAGGTGTTTACATCTCCGGTATTGGAAGGAACTTGTGGCTTGTTGCATGTCGGGAAGGTTTATCTCGAGGGAAATCTTTTTCTCAATCTTCGGGTACGTTTTGAGGATGGAAGAATTACAGAGTATTCGTGTGAGAATTTTAGCAGCGAGGAGGAGAATCGCAATTATATCCGTGAGAATATTTTGGCGAACCACGAGAGCCTGCCGATGGGCGAATTTGCAATCGGTACGAATACCACTGCGTATGCCATGGGGATCCGACATGGAATTCAAAAGCAGCTTCCGATTTTGATTGCGGAAAAGACGGGACCGCATTTTGCGGTAGGAGACACTTGTTACAGTCATTCGGAGGAGCATGCGGTTTACAATTCGGACGGTAAGGAGATTATTGCAAGGGATAATGAAGTATCGCTGCAGCGCCATGTCGACAAGGAAAAGGCATATTTCAATTGTCACACCGACATTACTATTCCGTATAATGAGGTGGATTCTATTATGGTACATGGCTCTGACGGTGAAGTGTGGCCGATCATTGAGGGAGGACGTTTTGTCGTTCCCGGAACAGAAGAATTGAACGTTCCTTTAGAGGAACTGAAATAGAACAAAGAACAATGAACAAAGGAGACAGAGACATGAGTAAAGTAGGTATTGTTATGGGTAGTGATTCCGATCTGCCGATTATGAGCAAGGCAGCACAGATGCTGGAGCGGTTCGGCATTGAATACGAGATGACAATCATCTCCGCGCATCGCATGCCCGATGTGTTTTTTGAGTACGCGAATACCGCAGTGGAAAAGGGCTTCGATGTAATTATCGCAGGTGCGGGCGGTGCGGCACATTTGCCCGGCATGTGTGCGGCAATCTTTCCTTTGCCCGTCATAGGTGTGCCGATTCATACAAAGACATTAAGTGGTGTGGATTCGTTGTATTCCATTGTGCAGATGCCGTCGGGAATTCCCGTAGCAACTGTGGCAATTGACGGTGCGGCAAATGCGGGGATTCTTGCTGCGAAGATGCTTGCAATCGGAAATCCCGAGCTGCTTGCAAAAGTAAACGAGTACAAAGCGGAGCTGAAGGACGGCGTTATGGCGAAGAAAGGGCGTATTGAGTCTGTAGGTTATCGTGCATATGCGGAAAAATAATTCGTGATTTATAAGTTCTGCTTATCCTTGAGATTAAGAATAATTTGAAGGAAATGCGGGAAAAAAGCGCAAACATATGATAATATAGAGTTGCGAATACGCAATACGAAAGGAGTTTTCTTATGGACTATAAGAACGCAGGTGTGGACATTGAGGCCGGATATAAGGCCGTGGAGTTAATGAAGAAGCATGTAAAGGAGACGATGCGTCCGGAAGTGTTGGGAGGCCTCGGTGGTTTCTCCGGTGCATTTTCTTTGGATCGTTTTATGACGATGAAGCACCCGACCTTGGTTTCCGGTACCGATGGTGTGGGAACAAAGCTGAAGTTGGCGTTTGTAATGGACAAGCACGATACTATCGGTATCGACTGTGTGGCGATGTGCGTGAACGATATTGCATGTGCCGGTGGTGAGCCGTTGTTCTTCTTGGACTACATTGCTTGCGGCAAGAACTATCCCGAGAAAATTGCAACGATTGTAAAGGGCGTTGCGGAAGGCTGTAAGCAGGCAGGATGTGCATTGATTGGCGGCGAGACTGCGGAGATGCCCGGCTTCTATCCCGTAGACGAGTATGATTTGGCAGGCTTTGCGGTAGGTATCGTCGATGCGGATGAGCTGATTTCGGGAAAAGATCTGAAGGACGGTGACGTGATTATCGGAATTGCATCTTCCGGTGTACATAGCAACGGTTATTCTTTGGTTCGTAAGGTGTTTGATATTAGAGATACGGTACTGAACCGTTATAATGAGTGTCTCGGAACAACTCTCGGCGAGGCATTGCTTGCACCGACAAAGATTTACGTAAAGGCATTGGCGTCGCTGAAAAATAACGGCGTCGTAGTAAAGGCCTGCAGTCATATAACCGGCGGTGGTTTTTATGAGAATATTCCCAGAATGCTCCCTGAAGGAAAGCATGCGAAGATTCAGAAGGGAAGCTATCCGATTCCGGCCATTTTTGAATTATTGGCAAAGGAAGGCGGCATTGAGGAGACGATGATGTACAATACCTATAACATGGGTATCGGCATGATGGTAGTGGTAGACGGTGCGGTTGCAGACAAGGCTCTTGAAACTTTGAAGCTTGCAGGCGAGGAGGCTTATATTGTCGGAACCGTGGTAGACGGTGAGAAGGGAATTACGATATGCTAAGATTTGTGGTACTCGTTTCCGGAGGCGGAACGAATCTACAGGCAATTATGGATGCTTTGAAGAGCGGCGGAATTACGAATGCCGAGTTGTGTGGCGTTATCAGCAACAAACCGGATGCTTACGCGCTCGAAAGAGCAAAGCAGTTTGGAGTACCCGGGGTATGCGTGTCACGTAAGGCATATGATTCGCGCGAGGCATTTGAAACGGCCTTGCTCGGTGCGGTGGATGATTTTGCACCCGATCTCGTGGTACTGGCGGGATTTTTGGTGATTATTCCACAGAAGATGGTGCAGCAATATGAGGGACGAATGATCAATATTCATCCATCCCTAATTCCATCCTTCTGCGGTGACGGCTTCTATGGACTTCATGTTCATGAGGCGGTGCTTGCCAGAGGTGCAAAGGTGACCGGAGCCACAGTGCATTTCGTGGACGATGGAACCGACACGGGTCCGATTTTGATGCAGAAGGCCGTATCCGTAGAACCCGGTGATACGCCTGAGATGTTGCAAAAGCGTGTTATGGTGGAGGCAGAGTGGAGGATTCTCCCTGCAACAATAGATGCGATTGCAAACGGAAGAATTGCAAAGAACGATAACGGAACGTACTATGTGCGAAACAAGGGATAAAAGGAGACTAACATGAAGGTGTTGATTATCGGCAGTGGTGGAAGAGAGCATGCCATTGCATACAAGGTTTCACAAAGCGAGAAGGTGACGCAGCTTTTCTGTGCACCTGGAAATGCAGGGATTGCCGAACTGGCTACATGTGTGCCGATCGGGGTCATGGAGTTCGACAAGCTGGTAGAATTCGCAAAGAGTGAGAGCATTGATTTGACGATTGTGGGACCCGACGATCCGCTTGTAGGAGGTATTGTGGATGCATTTGAAGCGGCGGGACTTCGCGTATTCGGACCGCGGGCGAATGCAGCGATTCTTGAGGGAAGCAAGGCATTTTCCAAGGACCTTATGAAGAAATACGGCATTCCGACGGCTGCATATGAGAATTTTAATGATGCAGACGCCGCGATGGAGTATTTGAAGACGGCAAGCTTTCCGATTGTGTTGAAGGCAGATGGTCTGGCACTTGGCAAAGGGGTTTTGATTTGTATGAATTACGACGAAGCACTTGCCGGTGTGAAAGAGATTATGCTGGACCGTCATTTCGGCGATGCCGGTAAGACAATGGTAATTGAGGAATTTATGACCGGTCGAGAGGTCTCTGTGCTTGCATTTTGTGACGGGAAGAATATTCGCCCGATGACGAGTGCGCAGGACCATAAGAGAGCCGGCGACGGCGATACGGGACTGAATACCGGAGGAATGGGAACCTTTTCTCCCAGTCCTTTCTATACCGAAGAGGTACATGCATTTTGCGAGAAACATATTTATGAGCCCACGATGGCCGCGATGGTGGCAGAAGGTAGACCGTTTGTCGGAGTGATGTTCTGCGGACTGATGTTGACGCCTGCCGGGCCGAAGGTGCTGGAGTATAACGCACGTTTTGGCGATCCGGAGACGCAGGTGGTGCTTCCACGTATGAAGAATGACATCATTGAAGTAATGGAGGCTTGTATCGACGGAACGCTTGCACAGATCGATCTTCAGTTTGAGGACAATGCGGCGGTATGTGTTGTTTTGGCATCGAAGGGCTATCCCGAGCATTACGAGAAGGGCTATGAGATTACCGGTTTTGAAAACTTTGCGGATAAGGACGGCTACTATGTGTTCCATGCGGGAACCAAATTGTCCGAGGATGGAAAGGTATTGACGAATGGCGGAAGAGTTCTCGGCGTGACCGCAAAGGGAACGAATCTAAAGGAAGCCCGTGCAAATGCGTATGCTGCAACCGAATGGATTGATTTTGCAAATAAGTACAAGAGAAACGATATCGGAAAGGCTATTGACGAGGCATAAAATACGTAAAAGGGAACGCACATTTCGTAATTGGTTACGGAGTGTGCGTTTTTTCTGCAAAAATACCGAAAAGCAGGTCGGAAACCAGCATTTACCTAGCAAAATCGACAAAATCAGCTTGCTTTTTCACGCAATACGCGGTACAATGAAATTGTGATTCGACGACAGTAGAATGAAATGCAGGAGAGAAGAAGCCTCATTGCTTGCAAAAAGCAATGAGGCAGTGAAGGAGCGATACGATGGCAAAGCGATACGCGTGGACAATTCGGTTGTTGATAGTAACATTGCTGCTACAGCTGCTTTCGGGCTTGGGGGGGCTGTTTTCTATACCCGAGGCACAGGCGGCAACCTATTCCGGATATTGTACCGCTAATTATTTGAATGTGCGGACCGGTCCGTCGACTTCGTACTCGATTGTGACTTCGGGTGGTGAAAAAGTACATCTTACAAAGAACGATAAGGTTACGATCACGGGGACTTCGGGACAATGGTATAAGATTACTTGCGAGTTTAAGGGAAAGTCCGTGAGTGGATATTGCATCAATACATATATCAAGAAGACCGGTACGGTAAGCACTCCGACTCCGACGAAGAAACCGACGGCAACACCGACGCCGGCTTCCTCCGGTGGGAGCTATTCCATTTCTGCAACAATCAATGCAAATGTGTTGAACATACGAAGCGGTGCCGGTACTTCATACTCCAAAGTGGGGCAATTAACCAGAAATGCAAAGGTCACTGTCATTGGAACGAAATACGATGCGTCGAAGGATTTGTGGTATCAGGTTACGACGGTGATCTCCGGAAAGACTGTGAAGGGATACATGCTTTCGGATTATGTGAAGCTTTCTTCTCCGATTCCGACAGCAACTACAACACCGAGGCCGACGGCAACACCGACGAACAGAGTGACAAATGCGCCAACAAAGAAACCTACGACGACACCGACACCACAGGTACAACGTTCCGGAATCATAATTGCGAATGAATTGAATATTCGTTCCGGTGCGGGTACAACGTACACCAAGTATGCGACACTAACGAAGAATATGACGCTAACGGTGTTGTCGGAGAAAAAAGACAGCCATGGAGACTTGTGGTACCAAGTGCGAGCAAAGTATGGAAATTCGATGTTGACCGGATATATGTTAGCTAAGTATATCAAAATTACGGGAACGGTAGTCGTAAATACGCCGACGCCGAAGCCGACGAGCACACCGACGCCGAAGCCGACGAATACGCCAACGCCGAAGCCGACGAGCACGCCAACACCGAAGCCGACGAGCACGCCGACGCCGAAGCCGACGAACACGCCAACACCGAAGCCGACGAGCACGCCAACGCCGAAGCCGACGAGCACGCCGACGCCGAAGCCGACGAATACACCGACACAAGAGCCTTCATTAAGCGTTACCCCTACACCCGAGGGAACGCCCGGTAAGCCTGTGGCAGCTAGGGTGAATGCTTCTTCCCTAAATGTACGAAGCGGAGCGGGGACAGAGTATGCAAAGATTGTAAACCTCACCAGAAATCACGCGGTAACGATTATCGGAATCGCTTATGATACTGACGGAGCATTGTGGTATGAGATTACAACAACGCTTGGAACGGTGGATTACCGAGGCTATATGCTTGGTATCTATATTGCACCGGAGGAGGAATTTGTTCCGGGAGAAGCGCCGGTGCCAATGCCGGACGAGAACGACGAGGAAGAAGTTTTATATCGTTACGAAGGTTATCTGACCGGAAGTTCCGTAAACATGCGAACCGGTCCGTCCACCTCCTATGCGATTCTGACGAAATTGTACGAGCAGCAAAAGGTGACTGTTATCGGGCAGAAGTGGAATACCGACGGAATCGTATGGTATCGGATTATCACAGAGGTCGGTGGAAAAACACTGGTCGGTTATGTATCTTCTACCTACATTAAGGTTGCCGGAGGTGCTACGGGCATTTGGGCAACGGTAGGGAGCGAGCAAATGCTCGGCAAGTCCCCTTCGGAGCAGAGCAATTCGGTTTTGACCGAGAACGGCAACGAGGTGATTTTGCAGGAAGAGCAGTACGTCTACATTACCGGAGAGCAAATGGTTAATTCCGTGAAGTGGATGAAGGTGATTGCCAAGATGGGTGAGGAGACTGTGTTTGGTTATATAAAAGCAACGCACCTGACGTTCGTATCTGAGGAAACGGAAGCTCCGTTTGAGCCGATGCTGAGTGATGCGGACTTTGAAGAGGCAATGCGAGCCGAGGGATTCCCTGAAAGCTATCTACCTTACTTATTGGAGCTTCATAAACAGCACCCGCAGTGGCGTTTTACCGCATTTCAGACCGGACTCTCATGGGATCATGTAATTTCCGAGGAGGATAAGGTAGGGTATAATCTAATTACAAATTCAAAGCCGATCCGTTGGCTTTCCTTTGCACAGGGTGCATACAATTGGGGAACCGACGCTTTCGTACCTTATGATGGATCAACGTGGGTTACGGTATCCAATGCCGGTCTGCAGTATTATATGGATCCGAGAAACTGGTTAGAGGAATCGTACATTTTCATGTTTGAAGAGCTTTCCTTTGACCGAAACAATCATACGCAGGAGGGCGTGGAGAGCATCTTAAAGGGAACGCCGATGTACAAAACATCCTTTACGTATACGGACGATTTCGGAACCAACCGTACGATTTTGTATTCGCAGGCTTTTATGGAGGCTGCGGAGTATTCCGGGGTTAGCCCTTATCACTTAGCGTCAAGAGTGAAGCAGGAGGTTGTGACCGGATCCAGTAGTTTCAGCAGCAGTGCAACCGGCAAGGTCGAGGGCTTCGAAGGCTATTACAACTTCTATAACATCGGTGCTTACAACAGTACCGCCAGCATGGGTGCGATCAAGAATGGTCTGAAGTTTGCAAAATACGGTGGAACGAATGCGACGCTGAATCAAGGTTCTTTGATTCCTTGGAACAATCGCTATGATGCGATTGTCGGCGGTGCATTTTATATAGGCTACAGCTATATCAATCGCGGTCAAAACAGCGTTTATTTGCAGAAGTTCAATATGTCCGGAAAGTCTACTTTTGAGCATCAGTATATGGCAAATGTTGAAGCACCCAAGTCGGAGGCTTATAAGGTGTATCTTGCGTATCAAAGCATGGAAGATTACGAATACATGAACATCACCTTTACGATTCCGGTATTCGAGAATATGCCTGAGACTGCAGTGTCCGAGCCGCCGCTTGTGTACAATCCGAATGCGTATTTGAAATCGTTGTCATTGACGACCGATACGGGGAAAGCGGTAACACTGGATTCCGCATTTTCGTATAATAAGATGCAATACACCGCAACGATACCGGCGGGGGCGACGAAGGTGAACGTTACGGCGAAAACCGTAAGTAGCCTTGCAAAGGTATTGTCAGGTACGGAAGGAATCGTGCTTTCCGAGAACGAAAATGTATTGTATATTACGGTTCAAGCGCAAAATGAGACGACCATTACGTATACGATTACGTTGAAATGGGATTCACCTGTACAACAATCGTAGGTGTATCGGGAGTCGCCGAAGGAATTCGGCGGCTCCTATTTGTTTTTATCGAAATTCGTAGGGTTCTTCCATGCAATACTATTTGACAAATGGCGGTATGATTGTTACACTATTCCTAGAACAATTATAACTTCGCAGTGAAAGAGAAACATGACACCTGCAAGCGTCATGAGAAGAAATACAGGATGGTGAGGACATGCTAGTTCGAATTGATTTTAACAGTGATGAGGCCTTTTATATCCAGCTACGCAACCAAATTATCATGGGAATTGCAATGGCGGAGCTTAGGGAAGGGGACAGCTTGCCGAGCGTCAGAGAGCTGGCCGATGACATCGGCATTAATATGCACACGGTGAACAAAGCGTATTCCATTCTGCGACAAGAAGGGTATTTGAAATTGGATCGACGTAGGGGCGCTGTAATTGCGGTCGATTATGATCGATTGCGTGCAAAAGAGGAACTGCGTCTTCAACTGACAGCGGCGGTTGCAAGAGCGGTGAGTAAGAATGTGACCGCAGGGGAGATTCGTGAGACATTGGCAGAGGTGTTGACCGGATTTTCTGCGGATTAGAAGGATTGGAAGGATAGGAGAAGAACTATGAAGGATCAATATACAGAGTATGCAAGGCGTGTACTCGAAGAAGCGGAGTCGGTAGCGAAGAAGCGCCGTTCCGCGCATATTGGCACGGAGCATTTGCTTTTGGCACTGATTTCGCGTGAAGGTGTTGCGGCAGAGGTGCTGTATGAGGAGCAGGTTACCTATGAGAAGGCGGTAGAGCTGCTGGATGCCCTTGTGTCTGCGAAGGGAAGCGGACGTGGAACGGGAGAATGGACCCCGGGAGCAGAGCACGTCTTGCGCGAAAGCGGGAGAATTGCTGAGCAGATGCATCGCGAAATGGTTGGTACAGAGCATCTGCTGCTCGGAATTCTAAAAGAAAAAGATTGTATTGCGGTCAGAATCCTGAATTCTATGGGTTGTAATTTGGCGAGGCTCTATCAAAATGTTTTGCTTGCGGTTGGCATGACTACGGCCGAGGTGAAGCAGCATATGGGAAATGTCAAAGGGAAAAAGGGATCGACACTGGAGCAGTTTTGCGTGGACGTGACGAAGAAGGCAGCAGAGGGGCGTCTTGATCCCGTGATCGGACGAACAGAGGAAACCAATCGACTGATTCAGGTGTTGAGTCGCAGAACGAAGAACAATCCGTGTCTTGTCGGGGAGCCCGGCGTCGGAAAGACGGCCGTGGTGGAAGGTCTTGCGATGCGAATCTGTGAAGGGCTGGTTCCGGAATTTATGCTTTCCAAGAGAATCCTCAACCTAAACATGTCTTCACTTGTTGCGGGTTCCAAATATCGTGGAGAGTTTGAGGAGCGTATGCGTCAGTTGATTGACGAGGTGACCGATGACGGAAATGTGATTTTATTTATCGATGAGCTGCATACGATAGTCGGTGCGGGAAGTGCGGAAGGCTCGCTGGACGCCGCCAATATTTTAAAACCCGCACTGTCGCGAGGGGCGTTGCGCGTTATCGGCGCAACGACACGTGAGGAGTACCGAAAGCATATTGAGAAGGATGCGGCATTGGAGCGTCGTTTTCAGCCGGTTCCCGTGGAAGAGACGACGGAGGAGCAGACCGTCGCGATATTGCGGGGCTTGAGAGAACGATATGAAACACATCACGGAGTAACGATTACCGATGAGGCACTTACGGCGGCAGTGCATTTGGCAAAGCGCTACGTGAATGATCGTTTTCTCCCCGATAAAGCGATTGACTTGATGGATGAGGCGGCGGGAAAGGCACATTTATCGAACAATGTGTATACCGATGAGGTGCTTGCGATGGAAGAGAAGCGCAAGACAATTGCGGCACAGAAGGAAGAAGCTTTTGCGACCGGAGACGGCGAGAGTGCTGTTGTTTTTCGCAGGAAGGAAAGGGCAATTGAGAGAAAACTGGAGGAGGTTCGCATGCGTGCGGCACAGGGAGAACGTCCAACAGTGACAGAGTTGACGGTTGCTGAGGTTGTATCTGCATGGACGAGGATTCCTTTGCAGAAGATGAACAAGACTGAGACAGAGCGTTTGCTTCATATGGAGGAAGAATTGCACCGCAGAATCGTCGGTCAAGAGGAGGCGGTTCGCAGCGTGGCAAAGGCGGTACGACGTGGACGTGTCGGACTGAAGGATCCTCGCCGTCCCGTAGGCTCATTCTTGTTTCTCGGACCGACCGGTGTCGGAAAGACTGAGTTGAGCAAAGCACTTGCAGAGGTTTTGTTCGGCGATGAAAACGCAATGATTCGTGTGGATATGTCCGAATATATGGAAAAGCACAGTGTTTCGAAGATGATCGGAAGCCCGCCCGGCTATGTTGGCTTTGATGAGGGAGGGCAGCTTAGCGAGCAGGTGCGAAGAAAGCCGTATTCCGTTCTTTTGTTCGATGAATTGGAGAAGGCGCACCCCGATGTGTTTAATATTTTGCTACAGGTGCTGGATGACGGAAGAATTACCGATGCAACAGGGCGAGTGGTTGATTTTAAGAACACGGTTATTATTATGACCTCGAATGCGGGGGCACAATCCATTGTTGCACCTAAGCATCTTGGCTTTGACGCCTCCGATGATACGGGTGTGGATTATAAGCGTATGAAGGACGGTGTTATGGAAGAGGTGAAGCGTCTGTTTCGGCCGGAGTTTTTGAACCGCATCGACGATATTGTTGTATTCCATGCACTTGGGAAAGAAGAGCTGCATGAGATTGTCCGAATGCTTCTTGCGCAGTTTGTCACTCGATGCAAGGAAGCAAAAAATCTTACGGTGAACTATGAGGAATCCGTGGTGGAGGCAATTGCAGAGAAGGGATATGATCCAAAGTACGGAGCGAGACCGATTAAGAGAGCGATTCAAGAGGAACTCGAGGATCTCATGGCAGATGCGATATTGGCGGAAAAGGTAAAGGAAGGCGATCGCGTAACGTTACAGTATGCGGATGGCGTATATTCGTTCCGTAGAAGAGGTCGCAGACAATAGGAGAAAAACAATGGCAAAGGAAAAGACGCAGTTCTTTTGTAAAGAATGCGGCACCGAGTCGACAAAATGGCTCGGTCAGTGTCCGGCATGTAAAGCGTGGGATACTATGGTGGAGGCACCGAAGAATCGGGGCACATCCGTTCGGATAAGCAGACGAGAGGATACCGCAAAGCCCGTGAGGCTACGAGAGATTGCGTTGTCGGAGGAGACGCGCATCGGAACGGGAATGGGAGAATTGGACCGAGTGCTTGGAGGAGGAATCGTAGCTGGTTCCCTAGTGCTTGCGTCCGGTGACCCCGGAATCGGGAAATCGACGCTTTTGCTGCAGATGTGTCGCAATCTCAGCAAGGCAGGAACAAAGGTGTTGTATGTGTCCGGAGAGGAGTCTTTACGTCAGATTAAGATGAGAGCTCAGAGAATCGGTGGTTTTGACGATGAGCTTTTGTTTCTTGCGGAGAATAACATGGAAGAGGTTCGCGAGTGTATTTTTGATATAAAGCCCGCAGTTGTCATTATCGATTCGATTCAGACAATGGTGCTTCCGACATTGGAATCTCTGCCGGGAAGTGTGGGACAGGTGCGCGAGATTACGTCTTTGTTGCTTCGTATGGCAAAGGAATCCGAAATCTCCATGTTTATTGTAGGGCATGTAACGAAGGAAGGAACTGTGGCAGGGCCTCGTATGCTGGAGCATATGGTTGATACGGTGTTATATTTTGAGGGGGATAGTAACACGACATATCGTATTCTCAGAGCAGTAAAGAATCGTTTTGGCTCTACAAATGAGATAGGTGTATTTGAAATGGCCGGCAACGGTCTTCAAGAGGTAGAGAATCCTTCGGAGCATATGCTGCGTGGAATGCCTGAGGATGAACCGGGCTCGGTAGTGACGGTGACGATGGAGGGAACGCGTCCTATTTTGGTAGAGGTACAAGCGCTTGTTTGCAAGACCAGTTTCCAACTCCCACGACGCACGGCAGCCGGAACCGATGGAAATCGAGTGAACCTATTGATGGCAGTTATGGAGAAGCGTCTCGGTTGCAATATGTCATCCTGTGACGCGTACATCAATGTGGCAGGCGGGATTCGGGTTACGGAACCGGCATTGGATATGGGAATTGTGCTGGCGCTTCTGTCTGGGTATACGAATTTAGCGCTTCCGGCACATACGGTCACATTCGGTGAAGTCGGTCTGACCGGTGAGGTGAGAGCAGTACCACAGGCAATGCAGCGCGTTAAAGAGGCGGAGAAACTCGGATATCGAGTATGTATTCTACCACAAGCGGATGTGGACAAGTTGGGGGATCAGGTTCCGAAGAAGCTTCGGCTGATTGGAATAAAGAACATAAAAGAATTGAAAAAATACTTACGGAATGAGGATACGAGATGAAAATGCGATGGAGATTGTCAATGGTTTTTCTCTTGTCGGGATTGTTGCTTGTCGGATGCAAGGACGATGCGGTTGAGACCGAATTGAAGCTGAATGACATGGCGATGTTTGAACATATAGTGTCAACGGATATTGCAATTGATCCGGAGACCGGAGATAGCGAACTGATCGACGACGCGGGATTTATCGTCAAGAACGATACGGTATATGTGACTTCAAATACGGTCAATCTTCGGAAGGAGCCCTCTGCGGAGGCAGAGCTGGTTGCTACAGTCGGCTATGGTACTGCACTGAATCGTACGGGACGTGGAACGGACGGTTGGGATCGCTTGTTTTATGAGAACGGGATTGTGTATGTCAGCAACCAGTATGTAACAAGCGTAAAGATACAGGAGGAGCGCGGGTTTGACTTTTCACCGGCGATGCTCTCCATCGTGGATACCTCCCGTCAGATATACGGGTATGATCATATGGTGGAGGATCTTACGCTTCTGCGCAATGCTTATGGTGCACACATGCAGTTGAATGTGCTTGGAACGACGGTGGACAATCGAAGCATTTTCGAGGTCGTAATCGGGAATCCGAAGGCAAAGAAACACATCTACATTCAAGCAAGTACGTGTGGTGCGGAATATATGAGTACGCTTGTGTGTATGAAGCAGATTGAGTATTATCTTTGCTATTACGAGACCGGAAATTACAAGGGTTTTGCATACAAAGATCTCTTTGAAAATGCGGCGATACATGTAATTCCGATGCTGAATCCGGATGGCGTGACAATCAGCCAAGAGTATTTGGCGAAGATTTCGCACGAGACGATTGCCGATAATCTGCGCAATTGGTTTGAAAGAGATCAGTCGGCAGGGGGGACGAGTCTGACTCTTGAGAATTATCTGATGTTTTATTATGCAAATGCCGAGGGGGTAGACATTCGCTACAACTTCGATTATCGGTTTTCACAGATTGCCGGTACGGCATATCCGGGATCAATGAATTTTAAAGGCATAGAAGCCGGAAATCAAGCAGAGAGCAAGGCGCTGCTGCTACAGCTGACGAAGGGAAAGCCGGATCTTGTGATTAGTTATCATACCTCGGGGGCAGAGGTGGTATACAATTTCGGACAGGCAGAGCCACTGTTATCCGTTACAAAGCAGTATGCGGACTGTCTCGGTGAATTTATGAATTATGAAGTGAAGAGTGCCTTGACAGGTGTGGATGGGTATGGTTCGTACGAAGGCTACTGCAATATGGTGGCATCAATTCCGGCGCTTCGTGTTGCACTCGGAAATGGATCGACACCGCTGTACCTAAATGAATTCAGTGCAATTTGGAATGCATGCCGTGAATCGTGGGCGGTAATGCAACTGGCAGTAATCGATTACTGATGATTATGTTATGGCGACAATGTGCGGGAGGACTGCATGAAGCTTTTTGTTATAGGAACGCTGTTTGCAATTTGCTATATTTCTGTTTTACATTATTATCGCAAACATTGGAATCGTGAGCTTTCCTTACGGCTCTCATTCACGGAACGACAGATTTCCGAAGGAGAGACAGGGGAACTACGTGAGGTGGTTGAGAATTGTAAGCGTATGCCGTTGCCGGCATTGAAGGTGAAGTTTCAGGTGTCACGTCATTTGATTTTTGATAATGACCCCGCACAGGCTGTAACGGATCATTATTACCGGAACGATTTGTTTTCCGTTCCCTCGTATCATCGTTTGGTACGAACGCTTTCGTTACGTGCGACACGAAGGGGACGATACGTAATTGATGGCGCACAATGCATAGCGACCGACTTGTTCTTCCGTGGGCAGATGGCGGAGCATTTTCCACAGACGGCGGAACTGCTTGTAACTCCTTACATCTATGGGGTGGACATCTCGGAGCTCCCCTTTCGTCAGATGAACGGCGAGGTCGTTACGAAAAATGCATTGCTCCAAGATCCGTTTGCTTTTCGAGGAATCAGAGAGTATCAGCCGAACGATCCAATGCGTTGGGTCAATTGGAAGGTATCCGCAAGGCAGAACGATTGGTTTGTGAATCAGTATGAGACGACGATGGCGAAGCAGCTTAAGATTGTAGTACATGTTGGGTCAGGGGGAGCGCGTGCGGAAGAAGAATATCGTGAAGAGGTACTTCGTCTGGCGGCGAGTTATGCGAGAGCATTTGTCGAAAATGGTTTGAGTGTATCGCTGGATTGTAACGGACGGGACTGCGAATCGGGGAAAGAAATTCATATCGGCGAGGGAGCAACCGGAGCACATTGTGCAACAATAGAGCAGGCACTCGGCAGGATAGACTTTGAGGCGGAGGACAACAAGCCCTCTAATGAGAACTATAGTGCCGGTTTTGCGGATTGTTTCGAGACGGTTTTGTTTATCTCCTATAGCATTCATCCACAATTTGCGGAAGGGATTCTAACACGGATTCACAAAGGAAAAGAAACGGTTTGGATTGTAGTAGCGACGCAACAGCCCGAAGTGTCGGAGGAGCTTTCAAGAGTGCTTCGGCGATGGGATCCAGAGGAGAAATGTCTGCGATAGTGCGCAAAGGAGGACGGCATGGAGAAGTTTCATTTGCGGAGATATGACATCGGTATTCAGCTGATACGTCGTACCTCGATATGGATGATTCTATACTCATTGGCTTCGGCATATGTATTGGGTGAAGATATTAAGAATTCGTGGTTGCTTCTTGTGATGGGTGCCTGTGTGGTGCAGTGCATCGGTCTTGCTTATACGTTTCTTCGACGAAGGGAGCTTGGCGTGAACCCACGTGATAAAGAGGTCTTATTTCCTCCGGCGCTTCTGTTGCTGTTGATTGGTATGTTTTATGGCAAATCAATGGGCTTTAGGGGATATTATATCTTTCATCTGACGTTGTTTTTGGTGCTTGCTTTGCTTAATCTCATTGCGTGGTATTTACAAGGGTATGTTGGCTATGTGCGTAGCAATAGCGAAGCAAACGAGCGTGCCTTGTATCAGGTGGTAGGTACGAACAATCGTGTATTTGCGCTTCTTACCGTCGGCATAGCAGCCTTTGCGGTCACCTTGTTTTTTCTACCTATATGGGAATGGACGGATGATGTAGTGCGGCAGGCATCGGGAGCCTTTGTGGCATTTTTAAAGTTGATTTTCAAAGATCGTTTAGGGGAAAGCAGTGAGACGGGCCCAAAAGAAGAGTTTTCGCCGGGAGAAATCAACGAATCGACAGGAGACGGTGGCGGAAGCGAGTGGTTGTATGTATTGCTCGGAGGCATTGCAATCATCGGCCTTATTCTTTTGTTTGTCATTACGATGGTGCGGTTGTTAAAGAGCATTTTCCGCAGAAGGCAGTATGATGTGACGGACGAGGTGATTTCCGTTCGTTTGGATGTACGGCGGAAAGGCAAGGCGAAAAAGGTACAGCGACGAATGACAGAAGAGGATGGGACAAAACGACGAATACGCAGGCTGTTCCGCAATGTGGTGGAACAACATTATTCGGAGGGAGTTCCGAGAAGGACGCCGAAGCAATTGCTGTCATTTTGTGGGGATACGGGAGAAACGCTACTTCGAGATATGTATGAAAAGGCACGATATTCCGACGAGCAATGTTCCGGGGAGGAGTATTTGGTGGCCAAACGATCTGTGGAAGGCATAAAGCAAAAAAAATAGCATAGCAACGCAAATTTTGCTTGACAATTTTGTTTTTATCCGCTAATATATCGAACATGAGGTGCATATGCACCATAGAATATGATTGCAAAGCGATGATGAGGAATAGTAACGTGATTCGGGTGACAGAAAGCTGTCGGTGGATGCGAGACAGTCGAAGAAGTAGCGTGAACTCACCTCGGAGCTGCTGGTTGAAGATCTTTGGATTGTGTAGATTTAGCCGGATACCCACCGTTATCGGGGTAGAACATATGGCCAAGAGGCTCCGTGTTCGAAGAGTGCATGAGAAATCATGAAATAGAGTGGTACCGCGAAGTAAGTATACGTCGTCTCTATCTGCATATGGCAGATAGGGGCGTTTTTTTATGAAAAAAAGCGGAGAGGCATTTCGCCGAGCCCACGGCGCATGCACATACAGCTCTTACAGAAAAAAACGGAGGTAGGATTATGAAGATCAGTTTTTCCACATTGGGCTGTCCGGATTATAGCTGGACCGACATTTACACGATGGCAAAAGATTTGGGATATCACGGAATCGAGATCCGCGGTATTGGGAAGGATATTTCTGCTCTGCGCTCAAAGGTGTTTTCCGCAGAACATTTGGAGGCTACTGTAGCAAAGCTCAAGGAATTAAATCTGGAGATTTCTTGTTTTTCGTCGCAGACTGCTTTGAAATATCAAGAAAAGCTTCCTGCAATCATTGAAGAATTGAAGGCCTATGCGCAGCTTGCACAGAAGGTAGGCACCTGTTACATTCGTGTACTCGGTGATGAAAAACCCGCGCCGGACGGAGAGGTGGATGACGAAAAGGTTGTTGATGCACTGAAGCAGTTGATACCGATTGCAGAAGAGTACAACGTGACGATGCTTGTGGAGACGAATGGTGTGTATTCCGATACGGCACGTCTTCGTAAGGTGTTGGAGGCGGTAAATAGTCGAAAAATCGCTGCATTATGGGATATTCATCATCCGTACCGCAATTTCGGCGAGTCGCCGGAGCAGACCGTGGCTAATTTGGGGGAATATATCAAGTATGTCCATGTCAAAGACTCGATCTGTAAGGATGGTAAGGTGACGTATCGCATGATGGGTGAGGGCGACATGCCATTGAAGGAGATGTTCGCCGCTTTACAGAGTCTGCATTACACCGGTTATGTTTCGCTTGAGTGGGTAAAGCGTTGGTCTACAGAGCTGGCCGATGCCTGGGTGGTTTTCCCGCAGTTTGCGAATTATATGCGTCCGTACAAGACGAAGCATAAGCATCCGTTGCAGGACAACAACAAAAAGACCGGAAAATATGTATGGCCGAAAGAGCGTTTGCTTGATTATACCTTCCCTGACGTATTGGACCGTATCTGTGAAAGCTTTCCGACGCAGTATGCATTCCGTTATACGGAGTTGGATTATACAAGAACGTATCCGGAGTTCCGTGACGACGTGGACAATTTTGCCCGCGCGTTGATTGCGATGAATGTAAAAAGGGGCGATCATGTCGCAATTTGGGCAACCAACGTACCGGCATGGTATATTACCTTTTGGGCAGCAACGAAGATTGGAGCGGTGCTTGTAACCGTAAATACCGCATATAAGATTCATGAGATCGAATACTTGCTTCGCCAGTCTGATACACATACGCTCGTTATGATTGACGGATTTAAGGATTGTGATTATATCGGCATTGTGAAAGAATTGTGTCCCGAATTGGAGTCCTGTGAGCCCGGAGAATTAAACTCCGACCGTTTGCCGTTCCTGCGTAACATTATTACGACAGATAGCAAGCAACCGGGGTGCTTTACGTGGGAAGAAGCATTGAAACTCGGTGAGAAGATTCCGTATACGGAAGTAGAGAAGAGAAGAAGCTTAATCGATAAGCACGATGTCTGCAATATGCAGTACACTTCCGGTACGACCGGCTTTCCGAAGGGAGTGATGTTAACGCATTACAATGTTGTAAATAACGGAAAGGCGATCGGTGACTGCATGGATCTTTCGACGGCAGACCGTCTGATGATTCAGGTGCCGATGTTCCATTGCTTCGGTATGGTACTTGCGATGACCGCGTCGGTGACCCACGGAACGACAATGTGTCCGATCACCGCATTTTCCCCGCGCAAGGGTCTGCATTGCATTAACCAGGAAAAGATCACAGCATTTCATGGGGTGCCTACGATGTTTATCGCAATGCTTGGACATCCGGACTTCGATAAGACCGATTTTTCGTATATGCGTACCGGTATTATGGCCGGATCGCCGTGTCCGATTAAGGCGATGCAGGACGTGATTGAGAAAATGCATATGCCTGAAATCTGCATTACCTATGGTCAGACCGAAGCGTCTCCTGCAACGACGATGAGCAAGACAACGGATTCGATCGAGACACGCGTAAATACGGTTGGCGGACCGATTTTCGGTGTTGAGTGTAAGATTGTTGATCCGGAGACCAATGAGGAATTGCCCGACAACGTGGACGGTGAATTTGTCGCACGTGGATATAACATTATGAAAGGCTATTACAAGATGCCCGAAGCAACGGCGGCTGCAATTGATGAGAACGGATGGTTGCATACAGGAGACTTGGCGAGACGTTTGCCGGACGGCAATTTCAAGATTACCGGCCGTATTAAGGATATGATTATTCGAGGGGGAGAGAACATCTACCCGAAGGAAATCGAGGACTTCCTTTATACGCATCCGAAGGTAAATGACGTGCAGGTTATCGGTGTCCCCGACAAGGATTACGGCGAAGAGATTATGGCATGCATCATTCTGAAGGAAGGCGCAGAGAGTAGCGAGGAAGAAATCAAGAACTTCGTGCGCGATCATATGGCAAAACACAAGGTTCCTCGCTATGTGGATTTTGTTGAGAGCTTTCCGATGAATGCCGCTGGAAAGATTCTTAAGTACAAGATGCGTGAGGAGGCAGTAGAGCGCCACAATCTTCATGTTGCGAATAAGATTGAAACCGCATAGGAGCAATTTTGACAAATACAATGGAATGACGAAAAAAAGTGAATTTGGAGTTGACTTTTGTATTGTGTTGTTGTATAGTAGAGGAGCGGTTCAAAAACCGCTCCTTATAACATTATAACATAGGGGTATAGTTCAGTTGGTAGAATACCGGTCTCCAAAACCGCAGGTCGTGGGTTCGAGTCCTACTGCCCCTGTCATAACCGGACACCGATTTTGATACCAAAGGTATCATGATTGGTGTCTTGTTTTATATTTATTAAGGAGGTAATCGCATGATTGCAAACAAATTGAACCTAGGCGATGAAATCAGAGTCATTGCACCATCAAGAAATCTAACGGAAGTATGGCATGTTGCACATCATCATGCGGTTGACTTCTGGACAAAAGAGGGCTTTAATCTTACTTTTTCAAAGAACAGCCGGGAGGTTGGTAAATTTCATTCCTCCAGCATTGCAGCCCGTGTGGAGGATATCCACGAAGCGTTTTGCGACCCCAATGTAAAGATGATCATAACTTGTCTTGGAGGGTTTAATACCAATCAGCTTCTGCGCCACCTTGATTATGATCTGATTGCAAAGAACCCCAAAATTTTGTGTGGTTATTCCGATATTACTGCACTGCACAACGCAATTTATGCTAAGACTGGCCTTGTCACATATCACGGACCGCATTTCAGCACTTTTGGATTTGACAGAGAAACTGAGTACACAAGAAATGCATTTGTGGATTGTGTTATCAAGGATGGACCTGTTACTGTTGTGCCCTCTAAATCTGCTGTAAAGTATCATACCATTCAAGAGGGTGTTTGCGAGGGAACAATTATCGGCGGCAATCTCTGCACACTGAACCTATTGCAAGGCACTCAATATATGCCTGACATCAGAGATAAAGTATTATTTCTGGAAGATGACAACATTATGGGCGAGTACTTCTGTTACGAGTTCGACCGTAATCTGGAATCACTCTTACAGGTTGAAGGTGCAGACACGATCAAAGGTATTATCTTCGGACGTTTTGATGATAGCTGTGGACTAACTGTAGAGACAATTACAGACATTATCCGGGACAAGGTTCCATCCTATATTCCCGTTGTATTTGGTGCTGATTTTGGCCATGTTTTCCCAATGATTACTTTTCCTATCGGAGGAAGCGTGCGTATTCAAGCAAATCAAGAAAAAACTGAAATAGTCATGATTGCTCACTAATACAAAAGACAGTATGGTGTGCACCATTTAATAAATCCTATACCTTTTAACGAAAGGTCGGAGGGGTGTGCATTTCGTATCAGAACAGGTCACTTCTTTCATCAAAAAAGTTCTTTTTGTCTACTAGACAAAAGGAACTTTTTTAAGTGATGCGTTCCTTACGGAACGTGATGCGCACTGCGTGCGTGATGCAGGCATCGCCTGTAATGCACACCTTCGGCGCATGTAAGAAAGCATTGCATCACTTATCACTTAATTACAAAAGGATTTGATTTGTGATATAAAATAAAAAAGTGAGGTGTATATTATGTCAGAATCAAAACTCAGGGAACTTTCTATGGGATTTTCGGTCGATATCATTGCAATGCGCACGTATTATATTACACACCGCAAGATTGTTATGGAACAGTTTGTTACACCGCAGGCGAAATCGTAGATCATTACGAAAAGCTTGGGGTTTATAATATGCTTTGCGGACAAATGGAAACGTATGATTGCGTTTAAAATTGTAAGGGCTCGAATTCATACACAAAACGGAAAAAATCTCTTTTTCATAGCCCATACACATAGAGGATCCATCCGTTCGGGTTGGTTCTTTTTTGTATGTTTATTTTCCCTATTGGAGAATTGTGCGAAAATGGTGATGCGTGCGGAAAGGCAGATTTTTGTAAGTGACATTGATTTGCTACACAAGGTGGATTGCTTGGAATACGAAGGTTTGGTTTTGGTTTGGAGACAGCGCGTTTCTCAGCGTGAGTCCCTTGTATTTTCGGAGTATTTGTGGTAAAATATCAAAGTGATGTGTTATCAATCGAACATTGCGGTAAGAATAGGATATGAGGGGCAGAACGATGGAGGTTTTTTTACAAGTTAAACAGGATGCGGTGTTGTATGAAGCTTGCATGGGAGCGGCAGCGGCTAGGCAGAATGGGGAATACACAACGTGTTTTGACAGGACCAAGGCAGCATTTGTACGAATGGCTGAGAATCTGACAAAGAGCGAGGGGGTTGAGAGTGAGCAGCTCGTCAAAGCACTGTCGGAGATGGGGATTCTTACGGATCGTAGTTTGGCCGCATACCGTGAGGTGCTTATGGACCGCACGGAAGTGGACGAGCTGATCGGTGAGAATACGTATGCCTCGCTGGAAGAAGAGATTGATAAGTACGCAAAGTATTACCAAAAAGGAATCTCTCCGAAGACCATCGAAGAGCTGACGAGTGGATTCCGAGACGGAGTTCATAGTACGCGTGGGCAACGGACGGATCGGGACAACATCTTCAGTACGCTTTTGCCGGTCGGCTTGATCGTTATCGGACTGATTTTGCTTCTGCTTTCGTTGACCCCCAGTATGTCCAATTGGTTTGTCGGAGGAATTGTCTTCGCAACAGCCGGAGTGCTATTCCTTGTAATGAAGACGAAGATCAAAAAATAATTACGGGAGGCTTGTATGGGACAATTTCAAGAGCTGGTTGCATTGCTAGAGAATCGACGTGTGCGAATTCAGACGCATGATTTTCCGGATCCGGATGCCATTGCGAGTGCGTTCGGCTTGCAGTATTTGCTTCGAGAGTACGGAATTGAAAGTGAGATTTGTTATTGCGGTCGGATTGATAAGGTGAATACGCGAAAGATGCTTGAAACCTTTGAAATTGCTATTACGCCTGCCGATCGTGTGGAAGACCCAAGGGAAGAAGACGTCATCATTACGGTAGACGGGCAAAAGAACAATTCGAATTTTACCGATTTGATTGGGGATGAGATTGCCTGCATCGATCATCATCCGTGGGTGACGAATTATGAATATGCCTATGTTGATCATCAGATTGTTGGAGCATGTGCGACAATTGTGACCGGATATTTTCTCGAACAGGGCATTGAGCTTCCCGAAAATGTTGCTACGGCACTTCTCTACGGCATCAAAATGGACACGCAGAACTTCTGCAACGGTGTACAGCGCAAAGACATTCGTATGTTTGAGTATTTGCATGAGCATGCGAATCACGATTTGATTTCCGAACTAGACAACAATACAATGGAGATTTCCGATCTTCGTGCGTATGGTGCGGCTATTCAGGGAATTAGCATCTATGATCGTGTCGGCTTTGCACATATTCCTTTTGATTGTCCGGACGGTTTGATTGCACAGGTATCGACGTTTATTCTTTCGTTGGATGCAGTGGATGTTGCGGTTATTTATGCAGAGCGCAACGGTGGATTTAAGTTTTCGGTGCGTTCGGAGGTATTGTGGCTCAATGCAGGACAGTTGGTGAATCTTGCACTTCGGGACGTCGGAAACGGCGGAGGCCATCCGACCATGGCAGGTGGTCTGCTTTATGCGGAGCGGAAGCATTTGCTTGGACAGGCGGCAGACACGGCGATTCAAAATCGTTTTCTTAATGTATATCAAGAGCTGAAGAAGGAAATGAATTAACATGTATCGAATCATTGCGAAAGATGGTAATGCAAAGCGGGCCGAGTTTACAACCGTGCACGGCACGGTGCAGACACCCGTATTTATGAATGTAGGCACGGTGGCGGCAATCAAAGGAGGGGTATCCTCCGTGGATCTTGGAGACATTGGGACGCAGATTGAGTTGTGCAATACGTACCATTTGCACGTACGTCCCGGCGATACGATTGTCCGTGAATTGGGTGGATTACACTCTTTTATGTGTTGGGATAAGCCGATTCTGACCGATTCGGGTGGATTTCAGGTGTTTTCGCTGAACAAGCTAAGAAAGCTGAAGGAAGAGGGCGTGACGTTTCATTCGCACGTTGACGGGAGAAAGATATTTATGGGACCCGAGGAAAGCATGCAGATTCAATCGAATCTCGGCTCTACCGTGGCAATGGCTTTTGACGAATGCCCGCCGCATCCGGCAACGCGCGAATATATGCAGGATTCCGTGGACCGTACAACGAGATGGCTATATCGTTGTAAGGTGGAGATGGAGCGCTTAAACCGACTAGAGGAAACGATCAATCGTGAGCAAATGCTTTTTGGAATCAATCAGGGTGGTACATTTGAGGATATTCGCATTGAACATGCGAAGCGCATTGCAGAACTTGAGTTGCCGGGGTATGCACTCGGTGGACTTGCGGTTGGTGAGAGTCACGATGAAATGTATCGGATTCTCGAATGTACAGTGCCGCATTTGCCCGTGGACAAGCCGGTGTATCTGATGGGTGTCGGAACTCCGGCGAACATCTTGGAGGCGGTGGATCGCGGCGTAGACTTTTTTGACTGTGTTTATCCCACGCGAAACGGGCGACACGGACATGCGTATACGAACCGCGGAAAGATGAATCTGAAGAATGAGCGTTACAAGACCGATGACCGTCCGATTGAGGAGGGGTGCGATTGTCCGGCCTGCCGTCATCATAGCAGAGCGTATATTCGTCATCTGCTTGTTGCGGGAGAAATGCTCGGTTATCGATTAATGGTATTGCATAATTTGCGATTTTATAATAGAATGATGGAAGAGATTCGAGACGCAATCGAGCGAGGTGAATACAAGGCTTATAAGAAGATGCGTTTGGAGGGCTTTGCCGCAGGCATCGAACCTTAGAGGGTGACAAACCGTACGGGGATAGAGCGGTAAGCAATAAGAAGAAAGGAGACAACTCATGGGCGGATTATATTATATCTTTATGATTGGTATGTTCATTGCCATTTTCTATTTCATGGTTCTTCGTCCGCAGAAGAAGCAGGAACAGAAACAGCAGGCACTGTTGGCATCTCTGGAGATTGGTGATAGCGTAGTTACTACCGCCGGCTTCTACGGTGTTATCATTGACATTTTGGATGAGCAGGGTGTTATCATCGTGGAATTCGGTAACAACAAGAACTGCCGTATTCCGATGAAGAAGGGTGCGGTAATTGAAGTTGAGAAGGCAACGAAGTAATGGAACATTGAATCAGAATGTAAGGCGGCTCCGACATTGCATCGGAGTCGTTTTTGTTAATGTGGGATTTGAAGTGTTGTGGTGAGAAAAGAGAAGCAATAAATCGATATGTAGAATCGTACGACAACATTACTAGAGACGAGGGGATACGGTATGAAGATAAAAATCATTATTGAAGCACGGTTTGCTTATGCTCCTTTGCATTTGCACTCTATTATCCCTTGCTGCATGCAAAACTTCCGAGGAGCAAGAAAAGATTGACGAGGAGCATGGAGCGTGCACAGGAGATTGCGGAGGAATATTTCGACGAGACATTTGTGTACGATTTTGATTGCTACAATGGTGGAGGCGAGTTTGACGTCAATCTGTATATGTATGTGTATACCGATGGGGAGACCATCAACAATGGTCGTGCCTGTTGTTTTGGTATATGAGTTATTGATGATTCGCTTGGTAGCGCAGAATCTCCCCTAGCACCGTCTCCGGCACGAACAACCCTCCGTCATACCCGGTTCCAAGCTGCAATCCGGGCTTGTTGTCGCCGTGGTAATCGGAGCCTCCGGTGAGAAGGAGACCATAGCGGTCTGCCAGTCTGCGGACACAGGCTTCTTCTTCAGGAGTGTAGGTGCAGTAGATGGTCTCGATGCCGTCCAGTCCATACTGCTTCAGCTTCGATATCAGTGTCTCAAGCTGTTCTTTTGTAAAAGGATATAGCATCGGATGCGCAAGGCTGACGAATGCTCCGGCACCGTGCAATGTATCAATAACCTCCTTGGGGTCAAGATAAGTTCTTGGCAAGTAAAATGGACTGGTTTCGCATAGGTACTTAGCAAAGGCTTCTTCGCGGTTCTCGGCATACCCCTTGGCAATCAATACTTTGGCAAAATGCGCTCTTGTAATAGTGGAATCCTCGGTTCCCGCCATCAGTTCCTCCATGGTCAGGGAAATGCCTGCTGCTTGGAAGCGAGAGAGCATTTCTTCATTTCTGCGAATACGGCTGGCGAGCGAAGTCTCAAGCAGAGCATTCAGTCTAGTGTCCTCTGCGTTCACAAAGAGACCGAGGATGTGAATGTCTCTACCCAGGTAACCGGCGGTTACCTCGATGCCGGGAATCAGTAGAAATTCCTCGGGACGGAGTCCTAAGCGTTGTATCTCCGCTGTGGCATAGGGGATGCCTCGCATGGTGTCGTGGTCAGTGAGTGCCATGGCGCGCAGACCGATGTGTGCGGCCTTTTGTATCAATGTTTCCGGACGGAGCGTACCGTCGGAATAGCAGGAATGTACGTGCAGATCAATAGCTCTCATAATTTCACGCTCCTTTCGTGGGAATCGTAACACAGCTCCGGGAAAAAAGCAATCCTAACTCGTACGCATGGAATGGAAGGATAAGCATATATTATAGTAAAACGGCGGAAGGCAATTATGCGAATTAAATCGGTTTGCCTGTCGTTGCTCGTCAGTATCGTGCTTACGGTGCTTATGCTTGTGGCAACGGCGTTTTGCATGTACAAATGGGGATTGTCCGGAGTTGGCGTTAGCATCTGTGTGGTGGCTATTTACGTGGTTTCGAACTTTGTCGGAGGCTTTCTTCTCGGGAAATGCGCCAAATCGCGCAGGTTTTTGTGGGGAATTCTTCTTGCGACGGGCTACTTCGTATTTTACCTGCTGCTAGGTGCCGGTGTACCGTCTAACGAAGGGGTTGGCATCGGAAATGCAGTGATTACTTACATAATCATAGCGAGTAGTGGTATGCTTGGGGGAATGGTGTCCGTTTAGGACACCATTTCTATATATTTACAGCAAAGAAACATAAAATTATATTGCTATTTTGCGCAAAAAAGAGTATACTATGAATAACAACAAAACAAAGATTCTTCCTGGGGTGTTCGATACTCCTGTTATTTTGAACCTACAACTTTAAAAAGGGATTCCTATATTGGTATGCGGATGTCAGGCCTCCGTTTGCAGTGGAAGGCAGAAGTATACTTGCGGTTACCCACCTAGCTTCGCTAGGAGTCAAGATGCAGGAACCGGCATTCTGGGAGTTTTAAAGAGAACAAAAACAGGGTGAAAGAAGGAATTCTTTCACCCGTTGTTGTTTTGCGAAGAACAGAAGAGAAGTTAGTCTACGGTGACGGCATCTTCAATGGCATTCAGTAGGTACGATTCTGTGTACCGAAGGGTAGCCTCCGGAGTGATTTCGGACAGAGCGGTTCCGGAGTCAAGAGCTTCGTTGATATGTGTCATAGCATCGGCAAGGAGCGGGTACATCGTCTCTATGGCATCGGTTAAGTAGATGAGAGCGGCATCACGTATTTTGCCTCCATCTACGGTTACGGTCAAGGTCATTTCGTAATCGCCGAGTGTCAGTTCCTTTTGGTAGACTCCTGCGGTATAGCCAGCGATGGTTTCCGCGGAGGAAGGCTTCTTGTTGCCGAAAAAAATGCACAGGAAGAGGATCAGCGCCAGCAAAGCCAGTATAGTGGCGCACACCAGAAAGATTTGTTTTCGCTTTAAAACAAGTATTTTTGTCGTGGACATGAAAGCTCCTAAGGCATTTGTATACTATATGTGGGAAGGGATTCGGTTATGCCTTTTCCGGAAAGAACGGAGAATGCGCTCAGTGCAGGAAAGGAACGATATGGGAATTCGATACGTGATAGGAGAGAATGCGGCTGCGGTAACGAAGCAATTATATGGGGAAATGCTTCGGCGCATTGAGGACAAGCCCGAACAGAGGATTTACTATTTTGTTCCGGAACAGGCGACCTTGCAAGCGCAGAAGGATCTCGCGGCCATGCATCCGACCGGATGCGTGATGAATATCGACATTCTTCCGTTCAAGCGGCTGGTGTATCGCTTGAAGGAGGAGCACGGGGATGTGATTCCGCCGGTTATGGATGACATTGGTAAGGGGATGCTGGTGAAACGCGTGCTACTTCAGGAAAATGAGAAGTTGAGCCTGTATCGAGGTAAGGCCGAAAAGCCGGGCTTTGTACAGGAGATGAAATCTATGCTTTCGGAATTTGCGCGATATACGATCACGGCCGAACAATTGACAACCGTTGCCGAACAGGTGAACGATGGATTGGTCGCGCATAAATTGCGCGATATGTCCTGTGTTATGTCCGGCTTCCGAAATGCGCTCGAGAATGCGTACATTACCGAAGAAGAAATCTACTCCGTGATGTGTCCGTGGGTGGAACGTTCGAAGCTCCTTCGTGGTAGCATAATATATTTTGATGGCTTCACGGGCTTGACACCATCGCAGTATGAGCTGGTGCGAAGTCTTCTTCGCGTGTGTGACGAGCTGACAGTGGCGGTGACAATGGATCCCGCGCTATATGGAAGATGTTTGTCTGAACAACATCTATTCACAATGAGCGCGAAGCTGATTCGTGTCGTGTCGCAACTCGGAGAAGAGACCGGTCATCGTACCCTTTTGCCGGTATTGCTATCGGCGGAGACAGGGGAACCGTCTTTGGGGCATTTGCGGAAGGAAATCTTTCGATATCCCGTGCAAGCCTACGATGCACCGCCCGAAATAACGATGTATGCTGCGTCGGATATGGAAAGTGAGGTACGGTATGTCGTCGGAAGGCTTGTCGAGCTTGTGCGAAATCAAGGATACCGTTATGACGAGCTTGCTATTCTCTGCGGGGATGTGGAGGGGTATTCCGAGGCAATCCGTATGGCGATGGAACGTGCGGATATTCCGTACTTTATTGACTATAAGAACGATGTGATGAGCAATCCTTTGATTGACTATATTCGCAGTCTGCTGCGTGTGCTTGTTACGGATTTTCGTGCGGAGCAGGTAATCCGTTTTATGAAGAATCCTCTCGGAGATTACGATTTTACCGCAGTGTGCCATTTGGAGAATGCGTTACTTGCGCATGGGATTCGCGGCTATTCTAAGTGGAAGCGCGGGTTTTCGACCGGTTATTCCGAAAAGCGTGTGTGTCACGAGGAAGAGATCGATGCACTGGTAAACCGGCTGATGGAGGAGCTT
Organism: Lachnospiraceae bacterium; assembly: GCA_045601665.1. GTDB lineage: Bacteria > Bacillota > Clostridia > Lachnospirales > Lachnospiraceae > ISDg. Next base: position 42,031 of record JAZRZZ010000053.1, on the reverse strand, counting down.
TCTCCGCTTCGAACACAAATGAAAGAAAAGAAAAGTACCGAAGCACGCGTGGGTGCATTGTACGAATTTCTTCGCGCGCACGATACATATGCACGTATGGAAGCGTTGGCGGAGAAGATGTGTGATTCGACGGTACCCGGAAACAAAAGAAGAGAGGCAGAGTATCGAGGGATCTATGAAAATGTAATGCTTCTTTTTGAACAGACTGTATATTTGCTCGGCAATACGCAATTGAGCCTTGCGGAGTTTGCTTCTGTTCTGGATGCAGGATTTGCGGAGCTGAAACCGGGTGTAATTCCCCCACTACAGGACTGTGTGACAATCGGTGATGTCAAGCGTTCCCGTTTGGGAAGCGTGCGCCAGCTGTTTTTCCTCGGTGTAAATGAGGGAATTGTGCCGGGAGGAGGGAACAGTCCGCAGCTTTTAACGCAAAAGGAGCGTGAGAAACTGAAGGAAATGCACGGAATGGAGCTTTCCGAGACGGAGAAAGAGAGTGTTTCCACGGAGGAGTTTTATTTGTATCTGGCGCTTACTAAGCCGAGTGAGCATCTAACCGTCAGCTGGCGACGTGGCGGTGAGGAGCGAAGAGAATTGCGCCCGTCGTATGTGGTACATCGCTTGCTGCGCATGTTTCCGCAATTAAAGGTGACGACGGAGAGCGACGAGAAAAGTTTCTTTGCACGAATTGCGCATGATGGAGGGGTGGAAGCATATTTGCGTAGCTTGCGGGAACGGGCGAAGGAGACTCCGGAGACCGAGGCTGTTGTTTTGCAGACTTGGTTTGAAAATCATCCGGGCTACAAGGGACTTCCCGAACATGCGGAGAAGTTGAAACGCGGGGAAGAATTTACCGGAAATGAGCGGTTGCATGCGGATTTGGCAAGAGCTCTTTATTCGCAGAGTCTGAGGGGTTCGGTGTCTCGCTTGGAATGTTATGCGGAATGTGCGTACCGGCATTTTCTTAAGTATGGATTGCAGTTGGAGGAGAGAAAGGAATTTCGCGCGTCAAGTTTGGATATTGGAAATGCATTTCATGATGCCCTGCGAAGATATTCCGAAAAGGTGGCGCAAAGTGAGGAGTCGTTTCGCACGATTGCCCCCGAGGTCGCGGCACGTTATATGGATGAGGCTGTTGAGGAGATGCTTGCAAGTCCAAGCAGGGAAATCTTTACGGCGAATCAAAGAAATGCGTACCTTTCCGTGAAAATGCGACATACATTACAGCGAATGCTTTGGGTCATTACGGAACAGTTAAAGCGTGGTTCGTTTGAACCAAAATTTTTCGAGAAGTATTTTCGCTACAATTCGGAGCGGCTGCAGGTACATGGCGTGATTGACCGTATCGATGTATTTGAGGATGGTGACAACACGTGGTATAAAGTCATTGACTATAAGACCGGAAAAAAGACGCTGGATCTGGCGCATATGTTCTTCGGCTTGGACCTTCAATTACCTGCTTATGTCGGTGCGGTAGAACGTGAGGTGTTGCCGGGGGCGAAGCCTGCAGCGGCATTTTATTGTCGAGTAGAGGATCCTTTGGTGGAGGAGTGTGACGATCCGCAGACGGCAGTGCTTGCTGCATTGCGTCCGAACGGAATGTTATTGGAGAACCGAGAACTCATACGGCATTTGGACAATGGCATTCCGGACGAAGGAGCATATACGTCACCGGTTATTCCGGTGAAAACCTTGAAATCCGGGGCATTCGGTGCAGACAGTCAAGCAATTTCCACAGAGCAGATGAGTCGTTTGACGAAGCATACCTTGCAGGTGATGGAACATGAAGCAGAGGCGATTTTGTCCGGGGATGTCGGAAGAAGACCGTATCGATATGGAGGCGAGACGGGCTGTGATTACTGTGAGTACGCAGGAATCTGTGGAAAGGAGCGAGGCGGCTCGATGCAATACCGCAATTTGGTCGCAGACAAGGAAGAACTGTGGAAGGATATCTTCGAGCGTACGGAACATAGGGAAGATGAGGAGCGTTAATCGTCAATTGTTGAGAGAATACAATGGCTGTGCAGCTATGTGTGGTAATGCATGCAGCTTTCGCATGCGGGATTACCGATCAAACGAATGTAAGCAAGGAGGAGAGCAATCATGGGAGTGAATTATACGCCGGAACAGCGGCGGGTTATTGATGCACCGACCGGTAATATTTTGGTTTCCGCGGCGGCGGGGTCGGGAAAAACCGCAGTTTTGGTTGAGCGCATTCTTTCGATGATTACTCGTCCGGAGGATCCGCTAGAAATTGATGAAATTTTGGTCGTTACCTTTACAAACAATGCGGCGGCTCAGATGCGTGAGCGTATTCGTAACTCCATTGAGGAACGATTGGAGGCGGAACCGGAAAATGTGCATTTACAGCGCCAAGCGCGCAACATTGCGTTTGCAAATATCATGACAATCGATGCGTTTTGTCAGGCTCTTGTAAAGCGTTATTTTTACATGCTGGATATTGATCCCGGGTTTCGAATTGCGGATGAAATCGAGCGCCGTTTGCTGTGGCAGGAGACGGTAAATGAGGTGCTTGAGCGGCATTTGGAGGAGGGAGAAGCGTCTTTTCTTGCATTGCTTGAGCGATACGGAGGGAGCAGGGGAGACCGACAGATCGAAACGTACATAGAAGGGCTCCATCGTTTTGCGGATAGTGCTCCGTGGCCGGAGAAATGGTTGAGAGAAGCAGTACAAACGTTCCGAATTGCCGATGCCGAGCAACTGAAGAACGCAAGCTACTTAAGGGAACTGACAGAATATGCGAACCGTGAGCTGGAAGATGCGGAGCGTATTTACAAGAAAGCCGAATTGCTTTGCATGGAGGAGGACGGTCCGAAGGCGTATGTTGAGGCGATACAGGCCGATCAAGCATGGATAGTGTGTCTTCTTCGGGAGAATGACTATGATCGTAGGCGTGGATTGTTTGTGCAGTATGAGTACCCTCGACTGAGCGGAAGGAAGCAGGAGGGTGTTTCGGAGACGAAGAAGACACTCGTGAAGGAGCTACGCGACAAAGGCAAGAAGCTCCTTACGGAATTGTACAAGAAATATTATTCGGTGGACTTGGATAGGCACATTGAGCAATTAAGTCAATGTGCAGAACCGATGCAGAGACTGGTGGAGTTGACCATTGCATGCAACGAGCGTATGCTACAACGCCAAAAGGAAGAAAATGCGTATGGTTTTTCAGACATTGAGCATATGGCACTTCGGTTGTTGCTGGACGACACGGAGGACGGGCCGTTGCCTACGGAGGTGGCCAGACAGTATCGAAAGCAGTTCCGCGAGATTATGATTGATGAATATCAGGATTCAAACCAGATTCAGGACCTGTTACTTCATAGTCTGTCTACAGAGGAAGAAGGTAGACCGAATGTTTTTATGGTAGGTGACGTAAAGCAGAGCATATATAAGTTTCGTATGGCGAAGCCGGAGCTGTTTCTCGAGAAATATCAGAGCTTTACGGAGAATCCCGCAAAGGGAACGAGGATGGATCTTGGGTTCAACTTTCGAAGTCATGCATCGGTACTCCGCGCTGTGAATCAGGTATTTGAGAGGATTATGCAACCATCGGTTGGAGGTATTCTTTATGATGAGACGGCGAAACTGCATTTCCCAAAGGCAGAAGAGGAGGATGACCTTCGGCGAAACGAGTTTTTGCTCTGTGTTGGAACGGAAGAAAGTGAAGAAGGGGAATTGCTTTCGGAGAAGGAACAGACCGTAATCGGCGCGGTAGAGAAGTACATTCGTAGGATGACGGACGAGCGCAATGGTTACATGACCGGAGCAGGAGATGCCAAGCGTCCGCTTCGCTATGGAGACATTGTGATCTTGGTACGTGCCATGACCGGCATTGCCTATCCCTTGATTGATGCGCTGAAAGCGCGCGGAATTCCAACGAAGGCATCCTCAATGACCGGATATTTTGAAAGTCGGGAAGTTCAAAATGTATTGAATCTATTGCGAATCCTCGAAAATCCCCTGCAAGACGTTCCGTTTACCGCAGTGCTGCGCTCACAGATCGGAGGCTTTGTCGAGGAGGATTTGGCACAGCTTCGGATTTTTGCACAGGACCATGCAAAGGAAGGACGAACGGCCTATGGGTATGAACTGCTCTGTGCTTTGCGCAGCTTGTCACCTTGTACCGAGGCATTGCAGCCGTTGAAGGATAAGGCCGTTGTGTTTTTGACTTGCTTTGAGTATTTGCGAGAATGTTCCATGCATTTGCCGGTATCGGAGCTGCTCGAGGAAATCTATCGGACGACCGGTTGCGCGGCCATTGCTTCGGCAATGCCGACCGGAGCCGTAAGAGAAAAAAATCTTCGTATGCTTGTGCGAAAGGCAAAGCAATTTGCAAAAGGAAAGGAGACGAGTCTTCACGATTTCGTTTCCTATATTGATCGTATGATTTCGTATGAAGTGTCGATGATGGATGACGGTAGCGATTCCGAGGAACAAGCGGTTCGTGTGATGACGATACATGCCAGCAAGGGATTGGAGTTCCCTGCGGTTATTCTTGTGGATACCGAGCGCAGATTCAATCTGCGCGATGCCAATGAATCGATTGTAATGCATGAGGAACTTGGTATCGGACCGGATGTGATTGATCCGGTACGCCGCACGAAGACGGCAACCCCGGTGAAACTCTTAATCGGTCGAAGAAAGCGCTTGGAGATGCTAGGCGAGGAGCTCCGCGTATTGTATGTGGCAATGACAAGAGCGAAGGATTATCTTGCTGTCACAGGCTATGTCGGTGATGTGAGTAAACTGAATAAGCTGGCACTTCCCTATATAGGAACCGAGGAACCGTTGTCCTTTTCAGACATCGGAAATGCTTCCTCTTATTTGTCGTGGCTTTTGGCCGCCATCTTCGGAATGTGTGAGAGCACGGCGTATGAGGAATGGCTGGCATCGGATATGCGAGAACTTTTGTTGGGAGATTGGACGGTCAGTGTATCGAAACTGACGGATGCGTATTTTCAAGAAAATTCGGTTCATTCGACAGAGCAGAGCATGGAAGGTCCGGTGAAAAAAGAGTTGTTTGAGGAATACATGCGTGTATTGGAGAACTACCATGCCTTTTGCTATCCTTACCGTGACGAGAATCCCCCTCCGGTAAAGGTATCGGTTTCAGAGTTGAAGCATGCGGCGATGGAAGAGCGCGAAGAGGACATGGGAGTTCGGCTTGGTTTCGTGCAGGAGCAGGAGCGCGAAGAGCCGATTCCGGCATTTGTGCAGGAGAAGAAGCCGGAGCCCAGTGGGACGGACCGAGGGACATTGTATCATCGTGTGCTCGAACTGCATGATTATGCGCTTCCGCTTACCGAAGCGGCTTGTCGCGAGGAATTAAAGCAAATGGCAGATAGACGGCAGATTGCAGAGACGGACGTTGCGATGTTGTCGGTGTCGAAGCTCGTGGCATTTTATGCTTCGCCGATCGGTTTGCGTATGCAAGCGGCTGAGAAAAGGGGACAACTCCACAGGGAACAGGCATTTGTCATGCGTGTTCCGGCAACGAGGGTGAATAAGGAATATCGCGTAGAGGATACGGTATTGGTGCAGGGAATTATGGATGCTTTTTTCGTGGAGGAGGGTGAAATCGTTTTACTTGATTACAAGACCGATCATATTGAAAATGCAAATAATCCCGAAGCTGTGCTGGCGGAACGGTACCGCGAACAGCTGTCCTTGTATGCGGAAGCAATCGAACGAGGAACCGGTCTGAAAGTAAAAGAAAAATTAATTTATTCCTTTGGACTTCAAAAAGAAATTTTATTGTAGTATACTTATATCGAATCGGGGTACAATCCAAGCAGAAGACAGTTTGCGGAGGATGGGATATGAAGAAACCCGTAGATTTGACAAAGGTGAAGCCGGAGGATTGGCCGAAATACGAAATCGCAAAGGAATTGGGATACTTTGATCGTATCGTGCAGGAGGGCTGGGGAAGCTTGACGGCAAGAGAAACCGGACGCATCGGAGGTATTCTGCATAAGAGAAATCTTTCCGATTCCACAGGACAGGGAGAAGAAAAATAAAAAAGTGTGGAGGCATAAGATGAGAGATAAGCTGTTGTTTATCTACAATCCCAATGCGGGGACAAGGAAGATTTGTGAAAAATTAAGCGAAGTCGTAAATGAGCTTGTGGAAGAGGATTGTGACCTCGTGATCAGTCCGACAAGAAAGCAAGGCGACGCGAAAAGAACGGTGGAGGCATATCTGGACGAAGGACAATGTAAGAAAGTAATTTGCTCCGGCGGGGATGGAACGTTGCATGAGGTGATCAATGGGATGATGCTTCGGGAAAAAGAAAGTCGAGTTCCGATTGTGTATATTCCGGCCGGTAGCACGAACGATTTCGGATATTCCCTGAACATTCCGAAGAACATTGTCGAAGCTGCGAGGCTTACAAGGGATGGGATGCGGTTTCCGTGTGATATTGCACAGTTTCGCGATGAGTATTTCGTGTACTCCGCTGCTTTCGGGTTGTTTACCGATATCTCGTATGCTACACCGCAGAATATGAAAAATATTTTCGGACATGTGGCGTATGTGCTGAATGGAGCGGGTGCACTGACACGTATGAAGCGTTATCATGTAACGGTTCGTTATAATAAAAAAGAGATTACCGATGATTTTATCTATGGCATGGTGGTGAGTTCCGAGTCAATCGGAGGTATTCGTGGAATAACCGGACCGGATGTGAGTCTTAACGACGGTGAGTATGAATTGTTTATGGTTCGTGACAGCAAGGCCTTGGAGATTGCCGAACTGGTTAGTGATATCTTACGCGGAAATTACGACAATCCGTGTATTATATATGAGCGTGTGCAGCATGTGGAGTTTGTGTCCGACGAAGCGATTCCGTGGACTTTGGACGGAGAATACGGCGGGACTTATAAGTCGGTAGAAGTGGCGGTACATAACAAAGCGGTTACCTTTATGACACCGAAGAGTATTTTAGGCATTGTAGGCGGAGGAATGCTGGACAAAGCATGAAAAATGTAAGTGAAATCCGAGTGAATATCTTGACACAAACAGACTTGGCTTGTTATTATATTTATCGTGATGTAGTATGGGTATTTTGTACCGTACGGAAAGAAAAAAACGAAATTTCGGAGGTGTCGTATGTATTACATAGGTGTTGACCTAGGAACCTCGTCTGTAAAGATGTTGATGATGGACGAGCAAGGAGAAATTAAGAACATTGTTTCTAAGGAGTATTCGTTGTATTTTCCGAAGACCGGTTGGTCGGAGCAAAAACCAGAGGACTGGTGGACTCAGATGAAGGTGGGAATGAAGGAGCTTCTTGTCGGATTTGATTCATCGGAAGTTGCCGGCATCAGCTTTGGTGGACAGATGCATGGTCTTGTTATTTTGGATGATAAAGATAACGTGCTTCGTCCGGCAATTTTGTGGAATGACGGACGTACACAGGAGGAATGTGATTATCTCAATAAGGTGATCGGCCGTGAGAAGATCAGTGCATATACGGCCAATATGGCTTTGACCGGATTTACTGCACCGAAGCTTCTTTGGGTAAAGAAGAACGAGCCCGAAATCTTTGCGAAGATTAAGAAGATTATGCTACCGAAGGACTACATTGCATATCTGTTGTCCGGAGTACATTGCACCGATGTATCCGATGCGTCCGGTATGCTCCTCTTTGACGTAGAACACAAGTGCTGGTCGAAAGAGATGATGGACATCGTAGGCGTGACGGAGGAACAGCTTGCGAAGATTTACGAGAGCTATGAGGTGGTAGGGAATATCCTTCCGGAGGTGGCGAAGGAACTTGGACTTCCGGAGACTGTGAAGGTCATTGCAGGTGCCGGTGACAATGCCGCAGGAGCGGTGGGAACCGGAACGCTTGAGCACGGTATGTGCTCTGTATCGCTTGGAACGTCCGGCACCGTATTTATTGCGACGGACGAGTTTGCGGTAGACGATGCAAACGCAATGCATTCTTTCGCACACGCCAACGGCAAGTATCATTTTCTCGGCTGTATGCTGTCTGCAGCATCCTCTAACAAGTGGTGGATGGATGACATCATCGGAACCAAGGATTATGTTGCCGAGCAGAAGAATATTACGGAAATCGGAACAAACAATGTATATTATCTGCCGTATTTGATGGGGGAGAGAACGCCTCACAACAATCCCAATGCCAGAGGTTGCTTTGTTGGTCTGTCGATGGACACGAAGCGCGAGGACATGACTCTTGCGGTAATGGAGGGGGTTACCTACGCATTGCGTGATGCCTTGGAAATCGCTCGTTCCTTCGGTGTGGAGATTACGAGAATTCGCGCCATCGGTGGTGGTGCAAAGAGTCCTCTGTGGTGTAAGGTGCTTGCTAATATTATGAACGTAAAGGTTGATAAGATCAACTGTGAAGAAGGTCCCGGCTACGGTGCGGCAATTCTGGCAGCGGTTGGATGCGGAGCATTTGCTTCCGTAGAGGAGGCTTCTTCGAAGCTGATTCGCGTGGTAGATACCATCGAGCAGGATCCGGTGGTTGTAGCAGAGTACGAGAAGCGTTATCAGGTATTCCGTGCAATTTATCCTGCACTTGTACCGATATATGACCAGATCGTTGCAAATGAATAAAAACCAAAGGAGTCGGTATGAAGGCATATTCTGCATTTGCCGAGATTTATGACCTGTGTATGGACAACATTCCCTATGACCGTTGGAGCGAGTATTTGATCTCGCTCCTTCGGGAGTATGGGGTTGAAGATGGAATTGTAGCGGAGCTCGGTTGCGGTACCGGTGAGATTACCGCACGATTGCAAAGGGCCGGCTACGATATGATCGGTTTGGATGCGTCTGCAGAGATGCTTGGCGTGGCAAGGGAAAAGGAATACGATACAGAGGAACCCTCGGGGATTCTATATTTATTACAAGATATGCGAGAGATGGAACTGTTCGGAACGGTTCGGGCTTTTGTCAGCGTATGTGATTCAATGAATTACCTGCTGACCGAAGAGGACCTGTTGCGAACCTTTCGTCTTGTGAATAATTATTTGGAGAAGGACGGTGTCTTTATCTTTGATATGAAGAGCGAGTATTTCTTCTCTGAGGTGGTGGCCGACGAGGTGCGTGTGGAGCATTGGGAAGACGGCACCTTGATTTGGGAAAATGAATACGATTCGGAACAACGTTGCAATCGGTACGAATTGACGATTTATCGTCGCATTGACAATGAGGCTTATGAGCGCGTGACAGAGGAGCATGTACAGCGTGTGTATACGGTGGAACGCCTAAAGAAGCTGCTGGAATTGGCAGGGCTGTGCTTTGTTGCGGCTTATGATGCGTGTACGCGTGAGCCTGTATCTGCAACAACCGAACGTTTTTATATTATAGCAAAGGAAGGCTTTCAGGAAGGAAAGCATTATGAGTAACATGGACTATATTGTACGAGCAACGGCTGCAAATGATCAGATCCGTGCATTTGCGGCAACGACAAAGGATTTAACAGAATTTTCAAGAAGCGCACATAATACGAGCCCGATAGCAACGGCGGCACTCGGTCGTTTGTTGACTGCCGGAGCGATGATGGGTGTGATGATGAAGGGCGATAAGGACATGCTTTCGTTGCGGATTCAGTGTTCCGGACCGATTGGAGGGATGCTGGTGACTGCCGATTCTAAGGGGCACGTAAAGGGGTATGTGAACAACCCGGATGTGGTATTACCGCCGAGAGAGGACGGTCATTTGAACGTCGGAGACGCGTTGGGACTCGGAATCCTAAGCGTAATGAAAGATCTCGGTCTCAAGGAGCCGTATGTCGGGGAGACCGCCTTGCAAACCGGAGAGATTGCCGAGGACATTACGTATTACTTTGCAGCATCGGAGCAGACGCCTTCCTGTGTTGGTCTCGGTGTATTGATGAATAAGGACAATACGGTCGCTCAGGCAGGGGGCTTTGTGATTCAATTGATGCCGTTTGCCGAAGAGGAGGTAATCGCAAAGCTCGAGGAGCGTATTACGAAAATCACCTCGGTAACGGAGATGTTGAGCGGAGGGATGACACCGGAGACGATTCTTGAATACATTCTCGAAGGGATGGACGTTCGTTTCTTTGACAAAGTAGAGACATCATTTGCTTGTAGCTGTTCGAAGGAGCGTTATGCAAAAGGGCTAATCAGTCTCGGCGAAAGTGAACTGACGGAGCTGGTGAAGGATCGTGAAACGATTGAAGTGAATTGTCAGTTTTGCAATTCGCACTATCATTTTACCGCAGAGGAAATAGAAGAATTGCTTGCGTTGGCAAGAAGTTAAGCGTTGATTTGGGAAGGAGACGGGACAGTGAGTAAAAAGTCTGCATGGTTAAAATACGACGACGAAGCGAAGCGTCGTGTGATGGAGTTTTGTGAGGAGTATCGGCGGTTTATCTCCGAAAATAAGACCGAGCGTGAATGCACCTCGGCAGTGATTGCGAAAGCGGAGACCCTTGGTTTTCATGATATGATGGCATGTTCCTCCGTGAAGGCTGGCGATAAGCTCTATTATAACATTATGGGAAAGGCAGTGGTGTTGTTTCTTGTCGGGGAACGTCCGTTTTCGGATGGTATGAAGATTCTCGGTGCGCACATTGACTCGCCTCGTCTCGACTTGAAACAGAATCCGCTATATGAGGATACAGACATCGCTTTTTTGGACACGCATTATTATGGCGGTGTGAAGAAATACCAGTGGGTGACGCTACCGATGGCGATTCACGGTGTTGTTGTAAAAAAGGACGGAACCGTAATCAATGTAGTAATCGGTGAGGGCGATTCGGATCCTGTGTTCGGAATCAGTGATTTGTTGATTCATTTGGCAGCCGACCAAATGCAGAAGACGGCGGCAAAGGTGATTGAAGGCGAGGACTTGAATGTGACCTTTGCATCGATGCCGATCAACGGAGAAGAGAAGGATGCGGTAAAAGCCCATGCATTGAAGGTACTGAAGGAGCGGTACGATATTGACGAAGAGGATTTTCAGTCCGCAGAGCTTGAAATCGTTCCGGCGGGGGCGGCAAGAGATTACGGCATTGACCGCAGTATGATTATCGGGTACGGACAGGACGATCGTGTGTGCGCATTTCCTTCGGTAGAGGCGCTATTTGCATTGGAAAAGACGGATCGAACGGCGGTATGCCTTCTTGTTGATAAGGAAGAGATCGGGAGTATGGGTGCGACGGGAATGCATTCGCGCATCTTTGAAAACTGTGTAGCGGAACTTTATGAGCGCATGGGAGGCTATTCCGAGTTGAATGTGCGGAGGGCATTACAGAATTCGTACATGCTTTCTTCTGACGTGAGTGCAGCATTTGACCCGAATTATCCCGGAGTGTCGGAGAAGAAGAACTCCGCGTATTTTGGACAGGGGCTTGTGTTCAACAAATATACCGGTTCTAGAGGAAAGTCCGGCTCGAATGATGCGAATCCCGAATATATTGCACAGCTTCGTGCAATCCTCGACGATGCACAGGTGACGTATCAAACATCGGAACTCGGCAAGGTAGATCAAGGCGGCGGAGGGACGATCGCGTATATCATGGCGAACTACGGAATGAACGTAATTGATAGTGGCGTTGCTGTTCAGAATATGCATGCACCATGGGAAGTGACGAGCAAGGCAGACATTTACGAAGCATATCTCGGCTATTTGGCATTTCTTCGTGGAATCTAAGGCGGAGGGAGCTATGGAACGAATTAAGATAAAATATATCAGCAGCGAAATAGAAAAGCTGCGCTATATTGACGGCAAGTCGGACTGGATTGATTTGCGTGCCTCGGAGCATGTTGTGCTGAAGGCAGGAGAGACACGTTTGATTCGTTTGGGAGTTGCCATGGAATTGCCGGAGGGGTACGAAGCACATATTGTTCCGAGAAGTAGTACCTATCGTAATTTTGGGATCATACAGACAAACCATATGGGAATTGTCGATCATAGCTATTGCGGAGATGCGGACGAATGGAAATATCCGGTGTTGGCGATGCGCGATACGGAAATTCATGTCAACGATCGAATCTGCCAGTTCCGTATTATGAAGAATCAGCCGAAGCTTGTATTTGACGAGGTCGAGCATTTGGATGGTGTATCACGCGGAGGTTTCGGAACGACGGGAGTGCAATAAGCGTCGAGACAGAGCGTATTATGCATAGAGATAGAAGAAAGGAAAAGGAAAGACATGACCAAGATTGATATTTTTTCGGGCTTTCTCGGTGCGGGAAAGACAACATTGATTAAGAAGCTTTTAGAGGAGGCCTATCAGGGAGAGAAGGTCGTTTTGATTGAGAACGAGTTTGGTGAGATTGGTATTGATGGCGGTTTTTTGAAGGATGCCGGCGTTGAGATTACCGAAATGAATTCCGGTTGTATCTGCTGTTCGTTGGTAGGTGATTTCGGAGAGGCGCTTGCAAAGGTAAAGGAGCAGTTTGCACCCGACCGTATTTTAATTGAGCCCTCCGGTGTAGGGAAATTGTCCGATGTTATGAAGGCCGTAGAGAAGATTGACGATGACGAGATGTTCATTCATGCACTTGTGACGGTCGTTGATGCGGGAAAATGTCGTGTTTATATGAAAAACTTCGGTGAGTTCTTCAACAATCAGGTGGAGTATGCAAAGACAATTTTATTATCTCGCAGTCAAAATGTAAGCGAAGAGAAGCTGAATGCGTGTGTGGCAATGCTTCGCGAGAAAAATGCGGATGCGGTTATTGTGACGACTCCTTGGAACGACTTGACCGGAGCACAGATTCTTTCCGCGATGGAGACAAAAGTAGATCTTGCAAAGGAATTGCTTGCGGAGGAAGAGATTTGTCCGACATGCGGACATCATCACGACCATGACCACGAGCATCATCACCATGATGGGGAAGAGTGCTGCTGCGGACACAACCACGAGCACGAGCATCACCACCATCATGCCGACGAGGTGTTTACCAGTTGGGGAAAGGAAACACCGAAGAAGTTTGAGAAAGAGACCCTTGACGATATTCTCGACAAGCTTGCAAATGCATCCGAGTATGGTATGATTTTGCGAGCAAAGGGAATGGTACCTGCAACGGACGGGAAGTGGTATTATTTTGATCTGACACCCGGAGAATACGAGATTCGTGAAGGACAGCCTGACATTATCGGACGTCTTTGTGTAATCGGAAGTAAGTTGGATGAGATGGCAATACAGGCTCTTTTTGAACTGTAGCAGTAGGTCTATAATGAAGAAGATTTTTCTTTAGATGTAGCAAGAAAGGACGTGGGAAGTATGGAAAAGCCGGTTTTTATTATTCAAGGTTTTTTGGATAGTGGGAAGACGACCTTCATCAAGGAGACTCTTCAAGACCCGGAATTCCGTGAGGAAGGAAAGATTCTGATTATCCTTTGCGAAGAGGGAGAAGAGGAATATGATGAGGTTGCTTTGGCAAAGCGGGGAATTCAAGTCATTTCCGTAGAGGAGCCTTCGCAGCTTACAAGTGAGTTTTTGGCAGGACTGGACATCTTTTATGAACCAAACATGATTATGGTGGAGATGAACGGTATGTGGAAAGTAGAGGAGTTTTTGGATCTCGACTTTCCGAAGGACTGGATGATGGCACAGATCATTTCCATTGTAGATGCCACAACCTTTTCAAGCTACATGGCAAATATGCGCTCGCTTATGTTAGACGAGGTTCGTTATGCGGATGTGATTATTGTGAATCGTTGTGACGATTCTACCGATAAAACGGCCATTCGGAGAAGTATTAAGCCGGTAAATCGGAAAGCGCAGATCATTTATGAGCGTGAGGATGGTTTGGACAATGCCGAGGAGGAAGAAGAGCTTCCGTACGATATGACGAAAAATGAGCTGGAGATTACCGACGATGATTATGGAATTTGGTACATGGATTCCATGGATCATCCGGAAAATTATGCGGGAAAGACGGTGCATTTTCTTGCAATGCTGTATGTATCGCCCAAGTTGCCAAAGGGCTACATAGTTCCCGGACGAATGGCGATGACCTGTTGTGTGGATGATGTTGCATTTATCGGCCTATTGACGAAGGTTCCGCCGACAATGGACATTACGAAGTTGCGGAGTCGTCAATGGGTAGAGGTTACTGCAACGATGAAGGTGGAGTACCAGAAGGAGTATCAAGGGAAGGGGCCGGTGCTTTATGCATCGAAATTGATTCCCGCAGCGGAACCGAAGGACAAGTTGGTTTATTTCAACTAGGAGGATGGGAGAGTGGAACTGGACAAAAAAAACATGCTGAAGATTGGCGGTTTGATCGCTTTTGCGATTTTGTTTTATTTGTTGATGAGTAAACTCGGAATTGTGTGGGATTTCGTACGAACCGTTTTTGAAATCTTCTTTCCGATTATATTGGGAGCTTGTATTGCATTTATTATCAATATTCCGATGCGTTCCTTTGAAAAACGTTTTGCAAGACTCGGAGAAAATGGCATCGGAGGTTTTTTTCGACGTCATCGTAGAAGCTTTTCTCTGGTGTTGGCACTGGTGTCCATTGTAGCAGTGCTTACGCTGGTGCTTTGCATCATTATTCCGCAAATTGGCGTGACATTGAGTGAGCTTCCCGAGACCTTTTCAAAGTTTTGGGATCGTATCGTGGATTGGGCAAATGCAACTCCTTGGGTGAAACAGCATGTGTTGCCGTATATGGATCTGTCTAAGATTGATTGGAAGGCAATTTGGGAGAGTGCAAATGATTTCATTTTTTCGGGTGCGGAGACGGTTTTATCTGCATCAGTCAATTTTGCGACTTCACTGTTTTCTGCAGTTGTGGACGCTGTACTTGCTTTGTTCTTTGCGGTCTATATCTTGTTGGAGAAGGATAAGCTCCTGTTGCAGGCGAAGAAAGTTCTCTATGCATTTTGCAAGAAGGACTGGGTTGGACGTTTTCTCGGATTGATGAAGATGACTTCGGAGACCTTTTCGAATTTCTTTACGGTACAGTGTCTCGAGGCATGTATTCTTGGACTGTTGTTCTTTATTGCAATGACGGTGTTGCGTTTTCCGTATGCACTAGTAGTGAGCGTGTTAATTGCAATTACGGCTTTGATTCCGGTGTGCGGTGCATTTATCGGATGCTTTATCGGAGCGTTTTTGATTATTATGGTCAATCCGATGCAAGCAGTATGGTTTGTCATCATGTTTTTGATTCTGCAGCAGTTGGAGAACAATTTGATTTATCCACGCGTTGTTGGTAGCTCGGTTGGGTTACCGGCAATCTGGGTGCTGGCAGCGATTACCGTCGGCGGCTCGATGCT
The DNA here is from genome assembly GCA_045601665.1 of Lachnospiraceae bacterium. Lineage (GTDB taxonomy): Bacteria > Bacillota > Clostridia > Lachnospirales > Lachnospiraceae > ISDg. The sequence goes on along the minus strand of JAZRZZ010000053.1, from coordinate 26,773 downwards.
TGGCGTGGCCGGCATGTTAATCTTTGTTCCGTTGTTTTCGGTATTGCATTGCCTTCTTCGTACGGCCGTCGCAAAACGCTTGCATATGCGTCACATCTATATTGATGCAAACGGAACGGTGCGAATGAGCGAGAGGCAGGAAAATGCAGAAGCAGTTTCGGAAGACAGTGCCGCCACGGAAGAGCATATGTCAAAGGTGTCAAAGGAAGTGCCGAAGAGAGCAAGGGAAGCGAAGAAGCAAAAGCAGAAGAAAAATACGCGGAGGAAATGAAGATGCATTCCATCACAGAGGAACAGTGGAAACAGGTAAAGGTACACGGAAGAACAGCCCACATGGAGCGACCGGTACTGTATTGGACCGGAAGTGGGATTGAGCTAAATGTGAAGGCCTCGCAGCTCTCGCTTGTATTGAAGTCTTCCTATGCAACGTACGAACAGTATGTTACCATCTTAGTAAATGGGGCAATGGTTTCCCGTGTGTGCCTAGAACATGGATCCCATGTGGTTCCCGTGCTTCGCAATATGAATCGTGAGACTGTATACAACATTCGATTGATCCGAGATGTTCTACCTCCGGCGGGAGACCTAAATAATTACATTGAGGTTTCGGATATTCTTATGGATGGTGAGTTGTTTCCGGTAGAGGAGCGTCCGCATAAGCTGGTATTTGTGGGAGATTCCATTACTTGCGGAGAAGGTTGTATCGGCGCGAAGCAGGATATGGACTGGGTTTCTATGTATTTCTCCGGATATCAGAACTATACATACATGACGGCCGAAGCGGTAGACGCGGAATATCAAGTGGTGGCTCAGAGCGGTTGGGGAATCTACTCCGGTTGGGATAACAACGTGAATTGCTCGGTTCCTAAGTATTATACGAAGGTGTGTGGTTGGCTCTCCGGTGATGAGGTTGAGAAGCGCGGTGCCAAGGAAGAATACGATTTCACTGAGTTTGTGCCGGACGTTGTGGTATTGAATCTGGGAACCAACGATGCCAGTGCATTTGAGCAACCGGCATGGGTTGATCCGGAGACCGGAATCGCCTATAAGCAGGAGAAGCTTGCGGACGACACCTACGAAGCGTCCTCTACGAAGCGCTTTGCGAATGCGGCAACCGCCTTCTTGAAGACACTCAGGGAGAAGCATTCCACGGCACATATTCTCTGGGTATACGGTATGCTGGGGACGCCTTTGGAACCGGTGATAAAGGAGACCTTGGAGGCATATAAGAAGGAAACAGGGGACACTAATTGCTCGTATCTGCAATTGCCGGATACTACCGATGAGACGGTGGGCAGTCGTATGCATCCCGGATACTTGTCACATTTGGCGGCAAGCAAGGTGCTTGCTGTGCGACTTCGTGAATTGTTGTAGGTTGATATTGTAGAGGAAAAGCGTATGACACATAGAGAGAAGGCAGCGGATTATTTTACGCGCAAGTTTCATTGTTCGCAGGCGGTTCTGGCCGCATTTGCGGAAGAACTCGGGATAACCGAAGAACAGGCACTGAAACTCGGTGCCTGCTTTGGTAGCGGTATGCGTAAGGGAGAGGTGTGCGGTGCTTGTAGCGGTGCATTGATGGCACTCGGACTGCGTTATGGACAGTGCTACGAGTACGATATGCAGAGTCGTCAGAAGGCAAATGAGGTGAACGACCGCTTTCTAGAGGAATTTCGTCAGCGAAACGGATCTTACTTGTGCAACGAATTGCTTGGTTGTGATATAAGAACCGAGGAGGGCGTTACATACGCAAGAGAGCATCATTTGTTTACTGAGTTTTGCCCTAAGATGGTCGAGGAAGCAGTCAGACTTGTGGAAGAGATTATGGGCAATGTGGAAGAATAAAAAGTGCTTCACCAGGCAGTGAAGCATTTAAACAGCAGAAAAAACGTAAGGACCCGAGTTTCGGGTCCTTACTTGTTGATATTTCTATGTGCCTATGCATAGCAAGCCTGCAGACGTTCTGCAATTGCTGCAATGAAATCTGCGGAGTTCACAGATGTAACGGTGATGCCTTCGCACAGACCCGCAAGGTCCTTGGTCATAATGCCGTCATTTAGTGTCTTAAGAGTAGCAGCCTCCAGGTTCTCGCCAAATGCAACGAGCTCCGGAAGATTGTCCTTCTCACCGCGCTTTTTAAGAGCACCACTCCAAGCGAAAATGGTTGCCACAGGGTTTGTGGAGGTCTCCTCGCCCTTCAAGTAGCGGTAGTAGTGTCTCGTTACAGTACCGTGAGCAGCCTCGTACTCGTAGTTGCCGTCAGGACTTACCAATACGCTGGTCATCATGGCAAGAGAGCCAAATGCGGTGCTAACCATATCACTCATAACGTCGCCGTCATAGTTCTTACAGGCCCAAATGAATCCGCCCTCGGAACGAATAACACGAGCAACTGCATCGTCAATTAAGGTGTAGAAGTAGGTGATGCCTGCGGCCTCGAACTTCTCCTTGTACTCTGCATCGTAGATTTCCTGGAAGATATCCTTGAAACGATGGTCGTACTTCTTGCTGATGGTGTCTTTGGTGGAGAACCACAGATCCTCACCACAGGAAAGTGCGTACTCAAAGCAGCTTCTTGCGAAGGATGCGATAGAGGTATCCTTGTTGTGCATACCCTGAATCACACCGGGGCATTCGAAATCGTAGATTGCCTCGCGGAACAATTCATTTCCGTTCTTGTCGCTGAACACGAGCTCTGCCTTACCTTCTTCGGGAACGCGGTATTCGGTGTTCTTGTATACATCACCGTAAGCATGACGCGCAATGGTGATGGGCTTCTTCCAGCCGCGAACTGCGGGCTTAATGGAATCAATCATGATGGGAGCGCGGAACACAGTACCGTCCAAAATGGAACGAATGGTGCCGTTGGGGCTCTTCCACATCTGGGTCAAATTGTACTCTGTCATACGTTGTGCGTTGGGAGTGATGGTAGCACACTTAACCGCAACACCATACTTCTTCGCTGCATAGCTGGCGTCAAACGTAACCTGATCCTTGGTCTTTTCTCTCTCTACAAGACCGAGATCATAGTATTCGCTCTTCAAATCAACGAAGGGAAGAATCAGCTGATCCTTGATCATCTGCCAGAGAATTCGGGTCATCTCATCGCCGTCCATCTCTACCAAAGGAGTTGTCATTGCAATTTTGTTCATTGGGAACACCTCTCATTTCATAGTTATTGTAGTTGCCCTCACCCGCAAAAATGACGGGCAAGGGCAGTAGTACATCATCAAATCTTACTTGCTGTGTGCAGCGTAGTAGTTAATCAGGCAACCCTCGAGAATGATCTCCTTTTCATCGGGAGTCAGGTTCTTCACATACAAAGTGATCTCGTGTACCTTTCCATCCGCGGTCAATACCTTCGCAGGGAACTCTTCCTTGCCCTCCATGATATACTTGCGTACGTTGGGAATATATACATAGTCGCCGTCGCTGTACGGGAATTCGGTGCCTTCCTCCAAAGTGAAGGGAAGGATACCCCAGTTGATACAGTTGCTGCGATAACGCTTGGTTGCGAATTCATAGCAAATGTTCGCATATCCGCCAAGCACCTTCTGGCAGGATGCTGCCTGTTCTCTTGCAGAACCGTCACCCGGACGATTTGCAAATACACAGGAACCGAACTGCGTCGTAGAGAGAAGTGCTTCCGCATCTCCGAAATGAGCGAGTATCTCCATTAACTCCTCGGGCTTCTCGCCGTTCTGTCTTGCAAGGTCTACCGCATGGATGGCCTTACTGCGACCCACATACTCGGGAACACGACGGGAAAGTGCAAACTCGGAGAGACGAAGCGGGTTACTTCTGTAAGAGCTGGTCTCACCGGAAGGAATCAACTCGTCGGTGGTGGTTACCGGATCGCGAATGACAGCGGCGAGCTTCACCAGCATATTGTCGGTGAGGGCTTCCATCTTGGGCCAGTCCGTTATGTTGGGACCGAGAATGAGCTCTGCATCCTTGTCTGCTTTGCCGTAGCCATAGTACAGACGATTCTGGTATACGGACTTATCAAAATGATATTCATGGTTCGGAACTTCATATTCGATATCGGTAGCTGCGGTAATTACACCGCCATTTGCCGCGGTAGCGGCGATACTGCGTGCGTCCATAAGAGCTACGCCGCAAAGCTGACCATCGGAGGGCTTGGAGCCTTCGCGATTCGGGAAGTTTCTCGTCGTATGGCGAAGAGACAAACCATTGTTGGCGGGAACGTCACCGGCACCGAAGCAAGGACCGCAGAAGGAAGGCTTAATTACCGCACCGGCCTTCAGAAGCTCTGCAGATGCACCGATCTTCGTAAGCTCAAGGCTAACAGGAACACTGGTCGGATATACGTTCAAGGAAAAATATCCGTTGCCGCAGCTGTTGCCTGCAAGAATTGTAGCAGCCTCATCGATGTTGTCGAACAAACCGCCGGCACAACCTGCGATAACACCCTGGTCGGCATAGACCTTACCGTCTTTCACCTTATCGGTCAGCTGATAGGTTACATTCTTGAACTTCTTCGAAGCCTCTTCCTCTACCTTCGCAAGAATCTCCTCGGCATTTTCTACGAACTCGTGAATGGTATATGCGTTAGAGGGATGGAAGGGAAGTGCAATCATGGACTCTACCTTATCCAATTCAATCGTAATGAAACGATCGTAATAAGCACCGTTTCCGGGCTGAAGCTCCTTATAACATTCCTCGCGTCCGTGAGCGGTGTAGTGACCCTTGGTAATCTCGTCCGTTACCCAGATGGAAGACAAGCAAGTGGTCTCCGTAGTCATAACATCCACGCCATTACGGAAATCAATCGGAAGCTCGGCAACACCGGGGCCTACGAACTCCAGAACGCGGTTCTTCACAAAGCCGGATTCGAAGGTTGCCTTAACAAGAGCAAGGGCAACGTCGTGAGGACCGATACCGCGCTTGGGCTTGCCGGTCAGGTATACGAGAACAACCTCGGGCATATCGAGATCCCAAGTGTTCTTAAGCAGCTGTTTCACAAGCTCGGGACCACCCTCGCCGACACCCATGGTACCAAGAGCACCGTAACGGGTGTGGGAGTCAGAGCCGAGAATCATATTGCCGCAGGCAGCCAGCTCTTCACGCGCATAAGAGTGAATAACACTCTGGTTCGCGGGCACATAGATACCGCCGAACTTCTTAGCTGCGGAAAGACCGAATACATGGTCATCCTCATTGATGGTACCGCCTACCGCGCACAAGCTGTTGTGGCAGTTGGTCATGGCATAGGGAAGCGGGAACTCGGTAAGTCCGCTGGCACGTGCCGTCTGAATGATACCGACATAGGTTATATCGTGAGACACCATAGCATCAAACGTAATCTTCAATTTCGCATCGTCGCCGGATGTGTTGTGAGCGGAAAGGATTCCGTAAGCCATGGTCAGCTTCTTGGCCTCCTCCTTGGGCATAAGTCCTTCCGCAACCGGCTTGCCGTCTACAAGATAGACGCCTCCGTTGTGTACTGTAATCATAGTTACCTCCATCTTCCGTGTCAAAGAAAGCCACGGTTTTTGTTTGAAAATGTTCCGTAGGTTGTTTCCTACAAGAGCCCAAGCTACATTATAAGAAAATCAAGAGGAAGTGTCAACAATTATCTGTGCGTTACAGAAAAAACGAAGCATGACAAAGAAGGAAGAAAAATGTCTCGTGATAATTGGACATTCTATGTTCTGCATCTTGCTGACAATAGAAAGAAATCATATAATAGCTTAATAAAATGGACGGGAGGTGACTGGCACGGGGCTGTTTTTGTTTGTGCTATATCTGATGGTTTTCTCGGAGTTGATTGTGATGGAGGAATATTCGGAGAATGAATTTCGCAGAACGGAGGGGCTTGCCGGAGTGGGAATGATCGTTACATTGATTCTTTGGGTCTTAGATGCCTTTGGCGGATTGTCGGTCATTTTCTCGATATTTGCTTGGCTCTCCTTTGGGTTCTTTGCCGTTACTTACTTCCGCTTTCTCCATTGGGTGCGGGAACTTATTCAGATAAAAGAGGATGCAAGGCCTCGAAAATACATATGTGAACGACGAAAGCGGGAAGGGGAAATCGTCAATACGAAAGAAAAAATGCATAAAGTATCACAAAGTACATGACAAATGCGTCGAATTATGTTATACTTTTTATGTATTGTGGGGAGCAGTTGCTCATTCGAATACAGAGGAGAACAAGGAGGACATTGCAGTGGGTACAAAGACAGGGCATTGTATGATGCCAAGGGAGATTTATCTCGGGTCTATGTGGAAGCGTGAACAGGGCTTTGTGGATGACGAGGTATATGATATCTTAGTTAGTCCGCCGATCTATAAGAAAAATGCCGTACAGATTCATTTGGGTGCTATGCTGGATGGAAAGATACAGACATTCGGAGACCTGAATTCCAAGCTTCGCAAAGATGCGGTGAAACGTTATTTGTCTGAATTGGAGCAACGTATTTTTACGGTGATTCGGAAGCATTATGAGTGGGATGAGGAAACAGAAGAAGATCTTATTTTATCCTACGGACACGTGACAGAATGGGATAAGGAAAGCTCATTGACTGACATACCGATTCGTATTGTTTTAATGGCAAAAAATGCGATGTTTACGTCAAGTGACGAAGAGATTCTACGTAAGCAGCTGAAGGGCGAATTGATCAATTGGATGGAGGAGGTTCTTCATGATGTGCCGGTAGACCGAAGAGAAGAGTATGTGAAGGATTATCATGCAATTCTGGATGCGAGTCTCTTACCGCATAAGAAAGAGGAAAATAACTTCTTGACCACTTTGACGATTATCAGCATTGTGTTGTTGTTTATCAGCTTGTTTCTTATGGATTGGTTTATCTTTCAGGTCATGGCAGCTGTTATTGCCGGATATACGGGATACCGTGCTGCACAGCAGAAGCAATATGTATGCTTCGGTATTTGCGCTACAGTATGCATCGTAGGATTGTTGCTTTGCGGAATTAGTTATAAGGCTTTGCAAAAGTCTATGGATGGAATTCAGTTACCTACGAAGAAATAGCATTTTCACGGAGAAATCGGATGGCAAAGTCACAGAATCAAAAACTGAAGCTTTTGTACCTGATGGATATTTTGAAAAAGTATTCGGACGAGATGCATGGATTGACGTTAAATGAGATTATTGATCGTTTGCGACAAAACAATATTGAGGCAGAGCGTAAGAGCCTGTACGATGATATTGAGATGCTGAATCATTATGGGTTCACGATTGAGAAAGAGAAGAAGAATCGTACCTGGAGATACTTTCATACCGATCGAAATTTCTCGCTGGCGGAGACGAAATTGCTTGTGGACACGGTTTGGGCTTCCCGTTTTTTAACGCAGAAGAAGTCGCGTGAACTTACAAAAAAGCTTGCTGAGGAGTTAAGTACATACGATGCACAATCGATTCGAAGACAGACCTTTGTCTCGGATCGGATAAAGCATATGAACGAGAGTATACTCTATACAGTGGATTCGGTACATAATGCAATTGCCGAGAACCGAAGGATTGATTTCGATTATTTGGAGTGGAACGATAAGAAGATGCTACAGCTTCGGAAGAACGGTGAAAAGAAGGACATCAGTCCGTGGGCATTGCTTTGGGACAATACCAATTATTATTTGGTAGCCTACGATCCGGAAAAAGAAGAATTGCGACACTATCGTGTAGATAAGATGAAGAATATTCGTTTTGGAACGACACCGCGTGAGGGGAAGGCACTTTTCGAGAAAAAGGAGCCGGAACAGTATAGTCGGAGACGTTTTCAAATGTTTGATGGAGAACCGGAACAAATTACGTTAACCTGTGCAAAGCCATTGCTTGGAACGTTAATTGATCATTTTGGGACAGACGTTGGTATCCGTTCTCTTGGGGACGAGCAATATGAGTTGCATGTCCAATGCGCACTTACTCCGGTTTTTTTGGGGTGGTTACTTGGTCTCGGACCTGCAGTTCGCATTGTAAGTCCGCCCAAAGCGGTTGCGCAAACGGAACGAATGCTTCGCGAGCGAATGATCGGATATAAGTATGGACAGATTCGCAATGTCATTTTTGATTTGGGCATGGTGCTTGTGGACTTTCGGTATCGCGAATATATGAAGGAACTCGGATTTGATGAGTCAACGGTCTCCTTTTTTGAGAAGAATATTATTTTGTGTGATATATGGCGGATGATGGATCGAGGCGACAAGACGCAAGAGGACGCCGTAAAGTTCTTTCTTGAAAGGTACCCGAACTACGAGAGGGCGATTCGAAAATTTTTTTATGACACGACGCGATTGGTGCTTCCTTATTCGGATGTGGAAGCGTGGATTCGTGATTTGAAGGAACACGGGTATCGTGTGTATATTCTTTCAAATTATCCGGCAGAGTTGTTTGATGTACATAAGTCCTGCTTTGGCTTTCTGTCGCTGGTGGATGGATGTGTAATATCCGCAGAGGAGCATTTGGCAAAGCCCGAACCGGAAATTTACGAACGCCTTTTAAGTCGTTTCGGATTGAAAGCGGTGGAGAGTGTATTTCTCGATGACCGCAAGGAAAATGTTGAAGGTGCGGAGGCATGTGGGATTCATGGAATCCTCGTGGGAGACCGCAAGGCGGCGCAAGAGGAATTGCGTATATTCCTTCATCTTTACGAACAATAGAACAAGATCGTACAAAAGCACATGAGAGAAAACTCTCGTGTGCTTTTTTGCCCGATTAACGATGTTTTTGATAAATATTTTGGATGGCATCGAGTAGCAAATAAAGAAGTGTTGCGAGAACACAGAGCAATACAATGGAAAGCATAACAAAATCCAATTGGAATGTCTGACTGCCGTAGATGATGAGATAACCAAGTCCGGCATTTGCACCGAGAAATTCACCGATAATGACACCGACCAACGAGAGTCCCATATTGACCTTCATGACGCTGAGGAGTGTGCCGACGTTGCTCGGAAGTAATAGCTTGGTCAAAACGGAGGCTTTTGTTCCGCCAAGTGTATAAATCAATTTGATTTTGTCGGGCTCTGTTTGTTCAAAAGCTTGGTACAGTGTCATCGTGGCACCGAATACCGCCACAGAAACAGCAGCAATGACGATTGTAAGAGGAGAACTGCCGAACCATACAATGAACAGAGGTGCAAGGGCTGATTTCGGTAAGCTGTTCAAAATGACGAGGTAGGGCTCTACAATCTTTGCGAGAGTCGGAAACCACCAAAGAAACACGGCACTTAGAAAAGCAATCAGTATAACGATTGCAAAGCTGACGCAGGTCTCGCCGACGGTAACGGTTAAATGGTGAAACAGGGTTCCGGATGCGGTTAGATCACGAAAACATCGCCATATGCGACTCGGACTACTGAAAAAAAAGTCATCAAACCACTCCTGACGTGTGCCGACCTCCCAGTATAACAGAAAGGCAAGAAGAATCAGTACACGCAGTACATTGATGAAAATGCTTTTCATGAGATGATGGCGTCGATATTCCTCCCAGGTGTGAAATTGCTTTTCAATCATAGCATAAGCTCCTTCCAAAGGGTTTGAAAATATGTTTGGAACATCGTTGTATTGCGTGATTCAAAAGGTGAAAGCGTAGCAAGCTCAGGACAGATGACATGCTCGGAACGTATGCCGGTGGGACGAGGGGACAAAACAAGAACACGATCGGCCATACTGATTGCTTCGGGAATATCATGTGTGATTAAAATGGTTGTAATGCCTGCGTTTCGAATGATTTTCGAAACATCCTCCGACACCTCAAGGCGTGTTTGTGCATCCAAAGCAGAGAACGGTTCGTCGAGGAGCAGGAGCTTCGGGTTTTGAACGAGCGTACGAATAAGAGCAACACGTTGTCGCATTCCACCTGAGAGTTCGGAGGGTTTGCTCTCCGAAAAGCTGGACAGACCATAATCATCAAGCATCTGCGAAATGCGTTGCTCCTGCGAAGCAGTGCATTCTCTTCGTATTTCGAGGCTCAGACGAACATTTCCGCGAGTCGTGCGCCAATCGAGAAGATGGTCCTTTTGTAGCATATATCCGATTACGGTGTCGGATTCGAGCAAAGGAGTGTTCTCCAAAAGAATGCTACCTTCTAACGGGCGAAGGAGACCGGCCAGTAGGGAAAGTAGGGTTGTCTTGCCACAACCGGAGGGGCCGATAATAGCGACAAATTCCCCTTCTTTTACCGAGAAGGAAAGGTTTTGAATGACCGGAATTTTGCCGGTGGGACCGAAATAGGAGTAGGATAATTGTTGTACCCGAAGAAATTCGCTCATAATCCACCAACCGCTTTGATAGCATATTGTATGCTTTTTTCGAGAAAAATGTCACTACAAAAAGGAGAAGAACATATGTTCGAAATAATGATTGACATACGAGGAGAATGTGGTATACTATAAAGAAAAACAGAACATTTGTTCGGCATGGAGAAACGAGCGATGATAATACAAGAAAATATGTCATTGGAGAAGAAACTGGAGATATTATCGGATGCTGCGAAGTACGATGTTTCATGTACCTCAAGCGGTACGGATCGGAAGGCGGTTGCCGGAAAGCTTGGCAATTCTTCTGCAGCGGGGATTTGCCATTCCTTTGCAGCGGATGGACGTTGCATCAGCCTGCTGAAGATTTTATTTACGAATGAATGTATTTTTGACTGTAAGTATTGCGTGAATCGTGCTTCAAACGATGTGGTACGGACAAGCTTTACGCCGGAGGAAGTGTGTACACTTACAATGGAGTTTTATCGTCGTAACTATATCGAGGGCTTGTTTCTGAGCTCGGGAGTGCTTCGTAGTCCGAATTATACACTTGAATTGTTGGTTCAAACACTGCATATGTTGCGCGAGGAGCATGGCTTTATGGGGTACATTCATGTCAAGGTAATTCCCGGAGGGGCGCCCGAGCTTGTTGAGATGCTTGGGTGGTATGCGGATCGTTTGAGTGTAAATTTGGAACTCCCGACGGCGGAGGGACTTCGCCGGTTGGCTCCTCATAAGTCGAGGAAGAATATTTTACTTCCGATGCGACAGATTCAGAACGGAATTGACGAGAGTCGTGAACGACTCGGAAGTATGGGGGGAAATCGAAGTGCTTTTTGGTACACGCAGAATCGGCTGGAACGGGAAGGGCGAGAGGTGGCAGGAGGATCTGCAAGCGGAGATTTTCAAAGGATTACTACGACGGAGAATGCAACTGCACCGGTATCGATTCCGGGAAAGAATGAGGTTATGGGATATCGCCTGCAGTTTTCTCCACCGACATCCATGAAAGGACGGAAGGGATTTGCCGTTGCAGGACAGAGTACGCAGATGATTGTCGGTGCAGGCGGAGAGACCGACTATGAGTTGATTCGCGTGTCGGAATCTCTTTATCGGAATTTTGATTTGAAGCGTGTGTTCTATTCGGCCTTTGTGAAAGTCAATGACGATTCCACTCTGCCCGATTTGCCCGGCGGACCGCCTTTGCTGCGTGAGCATCGTTTGTATCAGGCAGATTGGCTATTCCGATATTATGGTTTTTCGGCAGGAGAGCTGTTGACCGAGAAGCAGCCGAATTTCAATGTGTTTTTGGACCCGAAGTGTGACTGGGCATTACGAAACTTGGAGAACTTTCCGGTAGAGGTGTCAACGGCAGATTATTTTTCCTTATTGCGTGTTCCCGGAATCGGTCCGAAATCCGCACGAAGAATTGTTACGGCAAGAAGACACGGAAGACTTGATTTTTCAATATTAAAACGAATGGGAGTCGTACTGAAGCGTGCTAAGTATTTTATTACTTGCAATGGAAGAACGGAATCGGGAGTCCTAATGCATCAAGATGTGATTACAAATTGTTTGATTGGGGAGGAGAGTACAAAGCGAAAAGGACATCTGGAGGCCTATGGCGCAGGCTATCGGCAGATTTCCATGTTTGATTGCGGGAACTATTCTTGAATATGAAAGGAAGATATATGGAACAATTATGGAAGACCGTCTACTTATGCGAAGATAGTGTAGAGGGGATTTTTACGGGAGTGTACGATGCGTGGAGTGAACGGAAGACAAAGGGAACACAAGAGCTACGTGTGGAGAAGAACGAAGGGATTGAGATAGAGTTGTTTGCGGAATATATTGCAGTAACTCCGGATGCGGAGAAGAGTACAAAGGTAATACGAAGTGTAGAGCGCCGGATTTCATCGAACTATTGTGAATATCTATTAAAAGCGGCAATGTCGGATGCATGGGATCGTGCGCAGGTTATTTATAAGACGATGCAGATTGCATTTGCAAAAGGGAGAGATATGAGCCGAGATCTTACGGATCCGTGGAATTGTAGGTTGATGGAAATTGTTCGTAATTATGGGAACGAAGAGCATCTGATGACCGGATTTTTGCGGTTCGATTCCTATGGAGAGCATCGTTTGCTAGCAATCATGGAACCAAAGAATCATATCCTTCCGGCGCTGATGGCTCATTTTTCGGAACGAATGAATACAGAAGATTTTATCATTGTAGATAAGCGAAGAGGAATGGCAGGAGTGCATCGTGCAGTTTCGGAAGGAGACACTTTTGCCGATTGGATATTGTTGCATCTGACCATAGAACAGACGGAACAGTTGTGCGGAAAAGAGAACAAGAAGGATCCGTTTCGAAAGTTGTGGAAGACTTTTTTCGATACAGTGGCAATTGAGGAGCGTAGAAATGAAAAGTGTCAACGGAACCATTGCCCGTTGTGGTATCGGCCTTACATGCATGAATTTAAGGACGGTGGATCGGCGGTTTCGTAAGAGCAGCCATTATTTTTTCGGTATTCGGAAGGGTTATACCTCGTTACGAAGGAGAAAGCAAATTTCATTTCTATTGGTTTCGAAAGACAGTAGGGAAGCGTTCAGACGCTCGACTACATGGCGGGAGATTCGATTATCCGCATGGATGCGTGCAATGACGGGAGCGGTACCCGAGAGCCTTGGCGTAGAGAGAAACTCGCGGAGAAATCTGGTAGCATGGCCGTTCTGACGAGCGGAGGGCACTACATAATACTCAATTTCGTAAGGATAAGGGGATGTGAAGGAGACGGGAGAAAGTGCCACTGTGCCAATGAGTTTGTCGTCGTTTGCAGAATAGATCCCGTAGTATCCGAGGCAATCATCAAAATGAAACATTACGAAACGGTTGTGATAACGCTGATACAGCATGTTGTCATCGAATTGCTTCAGCTCGTCGGGGAGCATATGAGGTTCAAGGCGCTGTAGAGCAAAGAGCTTGCGGTAATCGGCAAATGACAAGCTTCGGTAGCGGTATTCCCCGCAGTAATAGCAATATGGTAACCGACAGAGAAAGCAGAAGCGCTCTTCCAGATATTCAGGGGAGAGGTCCCATAGGTTCGTTGTGATTTCGGGGCAGGGAAGAGGTTCGTCACATTCATATCCGATGCAAGGTGAATCGGGTACTAGTTGTTTGTATGCATGAACGGAGTCAACAATAAAGAGTGTATCTGCGGGGAATGGCTGTGAAGCAATTTCCGCAGATACACTATAGGTAATACCTTCTCGCTGTAAAGCGGAGAAAAATTCTCTTGCGCAATCGGAATGGATATCGGTCTTGGTAAGAAAGAGATGAATGTGCATAGGAACGTGCCTCCGTGTCTGTTCTGTTGTAAACGTATCACAGAACACCGGATTACGCAAGAGTGCATTTTGAAAGGGTGTGTCAGTCGGCTGTATTGATGGATTTTTGTTCCGTTTCACAGCTGCAATCGAGAACAATCTTTTCGAATACGAGTCCTGCGATCATCCAATAAGGGAGATAGTCAATTCGAATGAGTCCTTTCACATTCAGTTTGGCATCTGAATAATTCCAAGGGCAAGCATGGTGAGAGCGCAGGATACTTCCGCTGATATATTCACCGGTAAAGATTAGCAGTGCATAAACGAAGCTTCGCGCGACCATAGAAGTGTTCCGCATTCGCCGATAAAGGGGACACAGTACGGCGGCACATCCGTAGATGGGAAACATCCAGAGGGACGTTCGGCACCATAACTCGGGCTCTTTGGTGCGAAGGGAATGGAGTCCTGTCCAAAAGCATTCCCAGCACCAGCCTGTGATACCACAATGGATGAATTGTTTGATAAATGTCTTCATGGGAGTCCTTTCTTTTTGTTTGTTGATGAGATGTCATATGAAGTTTCAAGGATGAATTAGCGAGAGAATCTCGTTGTTTTTGCAAACAAAGTGCTGTATAATCAGTATGAACGGTAAGGATGAGATTCATTCTTTTGATTTTTCGTATTTTAATGAGGAGAAGGACAATGGAGATCGAGCGTAAGTTTTTGATAAGAAAAATGCCGGAGGAGTTGGAACAATATCCGCACCATCATATGGAGCAAGGCTATCTATGTACTGCAGGATGTATTCTTCGTATTCGTAAGGCGGACGATACATGTTATCTGACGTATAAAAGGCATGGTATGTCATCCAGTAAGCAGACGATTGCTATTACGAACTATGAAGTGGAAGAGGAGCTTCCGTTTTCAGCATATGAAGTGCTAAAACACAAGGTGGATGGCAATATGGTTTGTAAGACCAGGTATTATATTCCCTTTGCAAACCATACGGTGGAACTTGATGTGTTTGAAGGAGTGTTGCAGGGACTTGTCGTTGCAGAGATTGAGTATAGTGACGAAGAGGATGCGCGGACGACTCCTGTGCCGGAATGGTTTGGCAAAGAGGTTTCCTTTGATCGTCGGTACCGCAATTCCTCTCTGTCTGTGATGAGCGAGCCGCCGCAAGAATAATTTATAAGAAGAACTGTAGTAGCGTAGCTTTTTTGAAGGAAACTTCAAGGGAGGTACGCTGTTTTTTTGTATACGTCGTATGGGAATTGGAAAGTGCAAAAAATAGAAAAAATGGCACTTTACAAATAAATAATCGACCGTTATGATAAGTTTATCTGTGTTCATGCCGTGTCTTGGCAATGCCTCAGAGGTTCCGAAGAGGTAGTTTTCCAAAAAAGAATTTTATTCAAAAAATGTATTGAACGAAAGAATTTTCGACGGAACGAGCGTTGTTACGTTGTCGCGTTCGTTTTTGGGGGTACAGACAACAAAGGAGGAGAAAATGAAGATATCGTTTTGGTCCAATGCGGATCGTGCGAGGACAGCAGAAGTGTTGACGTTGTCTGCACTTTCGTGTTGCCTTAGTTTTCCATGCAAAATCGTTGCAATGGAGAATTACATTAACACGGAAAATTTGGGGTTTCATATGCTCGGTAGTCGATATGACCGAATCAGAAACAGTTACGAGCAGTATGCACCGGGAAATTTTCATCGAGGAGATACGTTTTTGCAACACCTTCATCGTCAGACAGGGAGGGGAATTCGCTTTCGAAAGACAATGGAAATATTGC
This sequence comes from Lachnospiraceae bacterium, assembly GCA_045601665.1. Lineage (GTDB taxonomy): Bacteria > Bacillota > Clostridia > Lachnospirales > Lachnospiraceae > ISDg. The sequence continues at coordinate 11,412 of JAZRZZ010000053.1, read as the reverse complement.
AGGATGCTCTTTATTTTTTGCCAATGAATCAAAGTCTTATGAAGGAGGTGTACGAGTATGGATTTGATCATGAATTGGAGGAGAATTTGGATTATTGTAGTATGTATTTTGATTTTACATTTGTAAATGTGGAGAAGAGTCGTAATCTCAGCACAAAAACAATACTAGATCTTTCGGATCGAATCATTATGTGCCTTCCTACGGATATGAACGGGTTTGAACAGGTGTACAATGACTATCATTCCATTCTTCCGAAAGTTTTTTTCGTGTTTTACGGAAAAGACTTTCGGACGTTTTCGAGAAAGGTGCAGAAGAAGTATCCGTTTGTAAAGAAACGTTTTGCCCAGCTAGAATTTACACCGAAATTGTGTGCATATCTGTCGGAGGGACGAGCCTCGGATTATATGTGCCGGTTTTATCATGTAAATCGCGGGCATTCGGAATATCGGGTGATTAATAAACTGAAGTATATTGCTTTCCGGATCATTCGGCAGGAAATTGAGATAAGCGAACTGCCGTATCGTGAGATGGCACATTTGTTTTATGAGAGGAATCACCCGAAAGAGGCTGTGCACGAAGAGAAAGGGGAAGCCTCTGCGATGGTGGAGGAAAAGAAATCGTCTGAGACGAGCAGAGGAGAAAAGGAACTTTACGCTTTTGAGAAAATGCAACCGCTGATGGTTGCAGAACGAGGAATGGAAGAGGAGGCATCCGACCCTATGTATAGGAATTCTGCAAAGAAGAACTGAAGAAAAGAAAGGCGGCATCCTCATCAGAAGATGAAGGATGCCGATGTTTATATGAAGGACGAATTAGCGTACCTTGCCCATATAGAACAGCGCAATCGTTCCAGGACCGGAATGTGCACCGATGGTAGGGCTTACATAGTGATACATGATTTCGGAAATACCATAGCGTTCACGGACCAAATTGCCGACAAACTGTGCGTCCTCCAAAGAATCTCCGTGGCTGATAAAGATGCAGTCATTGTCAAAGCCTTCTAACTGTGCACCCATGTTGTCTACGAGAGCAATGAGGGATTTCTTTCGTCCGCGAACATTATGCAGAGGTACCAAACGGCCCTCGTTGTCTACATGAAGCACCGGTTTTACATTGATTAAGGTACCGATAATTGCAGTTGCTCTGCTGAGGCGGCCACCGCGCTGCAAATATTTAAGATCCTCTACAGTGAACTGGTGGCAAAAATGCAATTTGTTTTCCTCTAGCCATGCAGCAATGCTTTCTATGGTCTCACCTGCTTCACGCTTGCGTACGGCAACGTGTACCATAAGCCCTTGTCCGAGAGAAGCAGAAAGGGAGTCTACAACAAGAATCTGACGTTCCGGATATTCTTCACGAAGCTCATTGGCTACAATAACTGCATTGTTATGGGAGCAGCTGAGAGCAGAGGAAAAACTGATGTGTAAAATATCACGGCCGCTTTCTAAGATGCTACGAAAACTATTTGTCAGGTGATCCATATTGCTTGCAGAGGTCTTTGGAATGGCGCCATCACGCATCATGTCATAGAATTTCTTCGGTTCGATGGGATTGTCGCCACCATAGGTTACATCGTCAATAACATAGTAGAGTGGTTCAATGTATAAGTTGTGTTTTTCGACATACTCCTGCGGTAGATCGCAGGTAGAGTCGGTAGAAATGATAAATTCCGTCATACGCCCTCCTGAATTCTCAAAAACGAAATGATAAGTTTCGACAAACCAATACATGCGGTTTTTAAAACTACATGAATTATAACACGAGGATAAATGTATTGCAACAACATTTTCAAAAAAGGTTGCTATTTTTTGAATGTGTGTTATAATGATAAAAGTTATAGAACGTAGGAGGATTATTTTCTATGAAACATATTAAGACTTTGAACGCAAAGAATCTTAAAGATACGGTTAAGAAGGGTGGCTGCGGTGAGTGCCAGACTTCTTGTCAGTCTGCTTGCAAGACTTCTTGCACCGTAGGAAATCAGAAGTGTGAGAACGCAAGCAAGTAGATTGCGTTATCGTTCGGTGATTGACGAAGGCATGCCGTTCGTAACAGCTTTATCATGAACCAAGAGTGTAAGATAAGCAGCGTCATCTCATTGCCGCTGCTTATTCATTGTTCGGAAGGAGAGAATTGTTTTGATACATCAGTACAAAAGTAACGGATATAACATCGTGTTGGATGTGAACAGTGGGATGGTACATGTCGTAGACGATGTCACTTATGATATGATTGCAATGTTGAAGACATCGACGGAGGCAGAAATCATTGAGGAACTACGGAAGCGGTACGGAGATCGAATTCCTACCGAGAACGGTCAGGAACTATCCGGTGAGGATGCGCGGAGGGAACTTCACGAGATCTACGAAAATCTGCAGCAGATGGTTGCGGACGGTGCATTGGATTCCGAAGATTCTTACGAACCGTATATTCAACATTTTACAGAGAGAGAGACGGTTGTAAAGGCACTCTGTCTGCATATTGCGCACGATTGCAATTTGGCCTGTCGGTATTGCTTTGCTGAGGAGGGCGAATACCACGGAAGACGCGCACTTATGAGCTATGAGGTGGGAAAGCAGGCACTGGATTTTTTGATTGCTAATTCCGGTACGCGTAAGCATTTGGAGGTGGATTTCTTTGGGGGAGAGCCACTGATGAACTGGGATGTGGTAAAGCAGCTCGTTGCATATGGTCGTGAACAGGAGAAGATTCACAATAAAGAATTTCGATTCACACTTACGACAAATGGTGTGCTGCTGAACGATGAAATTATGGAATTTGCCAATAGGGAAATGAGTAACGTCGTCCTGAGTATTGATGGTCGTAAGGAGGTGCATGATTTCATGCGACCGTTTCGAAAGGGTGCCGGCAGTTATGATTTGATTGTTCCGAAGTTTCAGAAGCTGGCGGAAAGCCGCAATCAGACCGATTATTATGTAAGAGGAACCTTTACGCATTTTAACCCCGATTTTGCGGAGGATGTAAAGCATCTTTCGGAGCTTGGGTTTGAACAGATCAGTGTGGAGCCCGTAGTGGCGCCTCCATCGGAAGATTATGCGATTCGGCCGGAAGACCTACCGACGATTCTCGCACAATACGATGCACTCGCACAATATATTTTGGAGCGGCGTAAGGACAAGTGGATTAATTTCTTCCACTTTATGCTTGATCTAAGCGGTGGCCCGTGTGTATACAAACGATTGTCCGGTTGCGGTTCGGGAACGGAGTATTTGGCTGTAACGCCATGGGGGGATCTGTATCCTTGTCATCAGTTTGTAGGAAATGAAGAATTTCTTATGGGGGATGTATTTCGCGGGATAACCAATACGGAACTTCGCGATCGTTTTAAGAAATGCAATGTATATGCGAAAGAAGAGTGTAAGAATTGTTTTGCGAAGTTTTTCTGTAGTGGTGGCTGTGCTGCGAACGCATACAATTTTAGCGGAGATATTTGTGCGGTATACAAGGAAGGTTGCGAGATGCAGAGAAAGCGTGTTGAGTGTGCCATTATGATTCAAGTGGCTGAGGCACAAGAATAAACGGCGTCATATGACAGACGCAGAACGGAGAATAGAATGGGAATGAAGAAGAAAGGCATGTGGCAGCTTTTGCTTGTCATTTTGAGTGTAACGGCGGTTGTCGTTTGGGGGTATCTTGGATATACGGATGACCGCATTCCCGGAGTGCAGGACATTAAGCTCGGCTTGGATCTTAACGGCGGTGTCAGTGTGACGTATGAGACGGTTAAGGAGAAGCCAACGGATGAGGAAATGGCAGATACGCTTGAAAAGCTTCAAAAGCGTGCGGAAGCGATGAGTGCAGAGAGTGCTGTTTTTCAGGAAGGTGCAAACCGAATCAATGTAGATATTCCGGGTGTGGACAATGCGGAACAGGTACTTGAGACGCTCGGCAGTGCAGGTAATATTTATTTTATCTATGCGATGAATGAGGATGGGACTGCGAATATTGAGGCGACGGATGTGGACAAGTATGTGCTGGCTCGTCCGATGGAAGACATTATTGCCGACGGCGATGTAGTGCTTGACGGTACGGACATTTCCAATGCAAAAGCGAATATCATTGATACGCAGGAGGCATATTCATCGATACAGAACATAGTAGAGTTTAAGCTCAAGGATTCCGGAAAGAAGAAGTTCGAAGAGGCAACGCGGTGGGCACAGCTACAGTCCGGTCTTCAGAAGAGAATTGCGATTGTATACGACGGAGAGGTGTACAGTGCACCTGTAGTATCCAGTACAATTACGAATGGAGAAGCGTACATCAGTGGATGCGAGAGCTTTGAGGAGGCGCAGGATCTTGCGACGATTATTCGAATCGGTGCCCTTCCGATTGAGTTGAAGTCCATTCGTTCGAATATCGTCGGGGCAACGCTTGGAGAAAGGGCACTGGTAACCAGCTTGATTGCGGGTGCAATCGGTTTTGTACTTGTTTGTTTGTTTATGATTGTGGTGTATCGTTTGCCCGGTGTGGCGGCAAGTATTAGCTTGGTGATTTATCTCGGCGTTGTATTGCTTATGTTGCTCGCTTTTGATGTGACGTTAACGCTTCCGGGAATTGCCGGAATTATTCTGTCCGTCGGAATGGCGGTAGATGCCAATGTCATTATATTTACGCGAATTAAAGAGGAGATTGCAACCGGAAAGACCGTACGTTCTTCCATCAAAATCGGATACCATAAGGCACTCTCAGCAATTATTGATGGAAATGTAACGACGTTGATTGCCGCGGTGGTGTTGTATTTTCTGGGCTCCGGTGTGATCAAAGGCTTTGCGACCACGCTTGCAATCGGTATCTTGGTATCGATGTTTACCTCTCTTGTTATAACATGGCTGATTATGCAGACCTTTTTCAACCTCGGTGCAACGAAAACGAAATATTACGGAAAGGCAAAGCCCGCAAAGCGAATCGACTTCCTTCGTCATTGGAAGAAGTATCTTTGCATTTCCGGTGCAATGATTCTGCTTTGTGTGGCTATGCTCTTTGTAAACAAAGGAAGTATCGGAAACATTCTAAACTATGGCTTAGATTTTGTCGGAGGAACCTCCGTACAGATTACCTTTGAAGGGGAACTCCCCACAAACGGCGAGATGGAAAGCTTTGTATCCGAGACCATTGGGGAAAGTGTGACGGTTTCCGAAGTAAAGGGAGAAAATGCTCTGATACTGAAGACAAAGGCAGTATTGGACGACGAAGGAAACCTTCAGAAGATGAAGGAGGCATTTCGAAAGCAATACGGTGTGGCCGAAGATGCAATCGAGACGGAGACCATCAGCGGATCAGTAAGCGAACGTATGAAAACCGATGCGATCATGGCGGTTCTTATTGCGACCGTGTGCATGCTCTTGTATATTTGGATTCGATTCAAGAACATATCCTTCGCAACCGCATCGGTGTTGGCACTTGTGCATGATGTAATCGTTGTTCTTGGGGTATATGCGCTTGCGAGAATTACCGTGGACAATACCTTTATCGCATGTATGCTTACGATTGTCGGATATAGCATCAATGCGACAATCGTTATCTTTGACCGAATTCGCGAGGGCTATGCAAATATGCTCAACAAGGAAAGCTTGGCGGATGTTGTGAACGAAAGCATCAGTCAGACGCTCAGCCGAAGCATTCATACCTCTCTTACAACGTTACTGACGGTGGTGGTGTTGATTATTCTTGGCGTGGATGCGATTCGAGTATTTGCGATTCCGCTTGCCGTAGGAATCCTTTGCGGAGGGTATTCTTCGGTATGTATTGCGGGCTCTTTGTGGTATTGGTTTAAAATGTCATTTCATAGGGAAGCGGGGACGGAATAGTCGCTTGCCGCAGACGGGAGTAACGTGAGGAAATACGAAGAAAATTGGGTTTTGATAAAGAAAGGCGGGGATATATCCGAAATTGTAAAGCATTTTGGAATTACGCCGGCATTTGCACGCATTCTATGGGGAAGAGGTTATCAGACGGTCGATGCGGTCGCTGAGTATCTGTATCCGGAGGCAAAGGACGATGCGCAGATACCGATTCTGTCCGGGCGTGAGAGGTTTTACCGCTTGCTGTGTAGGATCCGCGAAGAAAGAAAAAGAGTACGAGTGGTCGGTGATTACGATGTGGACGGAGTTACCGCAACGTATTTGGCTTTGGATGGGCTGCGTACGTTCGGCGTCGAGGCGGATTATCGCATTCCCGACCGCGTTACGGATGGATATGGGATCAGCGATGCGATTGTAGAGGAGTGTGCAAGAGATGGTATAGAGGTCCTTCTTACAGTTGACAACGGGATTGCAGCTTGCAAACAAATCGAACGCGCAAAGGCGCAGGGGATGTTGGTTATCGTTACCGATCATCACGAACCGCAGGGGGCGCTTCCACCGGCCGATTTGATTGTGGATCCGAAATGGAGTCTCGAATGTGAGAGCAATTGCAATTTGTGCGGCGCGGGCATTATTGCGTTATTAATGGACGATATTCTTGCAAGGGAAGGAAAACCCGGTTTCCGTAATGCCCGATGTGAGATCCTGGCATTGGCTACGGTTTGCGATGTGATGCCTATGAACGGTGATAACCGCCGTATGGTACGCCTTGCGATGAAGAAGTCGTTGCAGGAGTGGAATCTCGGACTGCGTACACTTGTGACGACTTGTGGAATCTCGGGACCGATTCGAACGCATCATTTCGGCTTTTGGTTAGGACCATGTATCAATGCACTCGGGCGAATGGAAACCGCTGATTTCGGGGTAGAATTGCTGTTGACCTCCGATGCTCTCAAGGCAAAGGAATATTGCGACCGTATGGTTGCGGTAAATGAGCTTCGAAAGGAGCAGACCGAAAAGGCGCTTGGGGATGCATATGCATATGCTGAAAATCGTGAGGAATATGAGGAATCGGTATTGGTGATTCCTTTGCCCGACTGTCATGAGAGTCTTGCGGGAATCATTGCGGGACGTGTTCGGGATCGTTATCATCGTCCGACCATATTGCTGACTCCGGCTTTGGCGGAAAAGGGACTGTGGAAGGGCTCAGGACGCAGTATTGAAGCATACAATCTGTTTGACGGGTTGCATGTTTGTGAATCCCTTTTGATGCGCTTTGGCGGACATGCAATGGCGGCAGGAGTTACGGTTTCGGAGGAGAATATCGAAAAACTGCGTGAGCAAATGAACAAGCATTTCCGAATGTGCGGTGCGGAGACAACAAAGAAGATTGCTGTGGAATTGATGATGAGTTTTTCAAATCTTTCGATTCCGTTTGTCGATGAGTTGGCGTATATGGAACCATACGGCCCGGAGAACGCGAGGTCGATACTCGGGGCGAGAAGATGTAAAATCGTTCAGATGAGCTATTTCGGGCGGAAGGCAAAATATTTGAAGCTTGTTTTGGAGGATACGGACGGAGTTAGGATGAATGCGCTTTGTTTTAAAGATTCGGAAGGCTTTGTAGAAGAGTATGTGGAAGCGTTTGGAGAACATGCGAAGGAAGAAGCATTTGCCGGACGAGGTGAAAACTGTATGCATATTATTTTTACGCCGGACAAAAATGAATATCGGGGAAGAACGGAGATTCAATTGTTGTTGGAAAGATACCAGTGGGTATATGAGTAGACGGAGGAAGCATGAAGCGTTGTATCATATTCGGAGCCGGAGATGCCTGTAAAACAAGTCGTTTGCCGGAGATAACAAAGGACGATTTTGTAATTGCTGCGGATGGTGGATATCTGTGGACACAGAGGGAACACATTTCCGTACATTGTGTACTTGGGGATATGGATTCGTTAGCGGTCCCGGTTGAGAGAGAAAAACAGCTTGTGTTTCCTGTAGAAAAGGATGATACGGATATGGGACTTGCGGTATCGGAGGGAAGACGCTTCGGTTGTAGGGAATTTTATCTCTATGGAGGGACCGGTGGTCGTGCCGATCATACTTATGCGAATTATCAGTTGCTTGTGAATATTGCAAGACGCGGAGAGAGAGGATATCTGGTGGATGATCGAATGACCGCGACTGCGGTAACTGCCGATGAGATTTGTATCCGCGGTCGAAAGGGTGCGCATATGTCTGTTTTTGCGGTGGATAATTCGGTAGAGGGAGTCACATTGCGAGGACTAAAATATTCACTGGAAGATCATTTGCTCTGTAACGATTACGCGCTTGGTGTAAGCAATTGTTTTACCGATGAGATTGCTGTGATTTCCGCAAAAAAAGGTACGCTCCTTGTGCTAGGAGAGTACCTTCCGAACGATATTGTTAAGTAATTAATGATTGGCTTGATGTCGGATACTTTTGAGAATCTTCTGTGTTGTGGGCACGAGCAATACGACAATGGTTAATACCATCTCGGCACCGATGTAAGACATGTTGTAGACAATCGGATAGAGTACTTTAATGCTCGTTGGAAAATTATCGGGCATGTAGTCCATCCAATAGATGTAGCCGCCGATGATATGAAAGATTGCACGGCCGAGAGCACCGACGATGTAACCGATCACAAGTCCGTGCTTTTGATTGCGAAACAGACCGGCCAAACCGAGAGCGGTAAAGGCTAGGAAATAATCACAGCATACTTGAAACGGTGTCAAAATGTACGGCTCTTGAATGAATTGCAGGATACTGTAGGCAAAAGCACAGAGAAGCCCTGCGCGTGTGCCGAAGCAGTAACCAATGAAACAGATGAAAAACATGCTCATCAACGTGACCGATCCCCCATAGGGCATCGGAATCAATCGGATATACGCAGTGACAAAGGCGAGAGCGATGCACAGAGAACAGCATACCATAGGTTTGGTATTCATAAAGGCCTTCTTTGTACGGTTGGTAAAAAACGTAGCAACAAGAAGTGCAGTGATCGCAAGACCAATGAGTAATACATAGCCTGCGGTTGTGGGATAGAAGTATCCCTCGCTTTCATAAAAGAACATAAAAAAACCTCCTGTGAACGTATCTACCAGGGGGAAAAGAAAAATAGCTTCCTTACGCCGGTATTAACCGGATCAAGTAGTGAGGGTCAATATCAAAACGATATTTCTCAGCATGCTGCGCCCCTAGCAAATCAAATTTTGTTGTTGCCGATTATATAATAGATATTATGGGATGTCAATAGATAAATGAAAAACGGAGGATAAGAAAATGTTGTTGAAAAACGGTCATCTGGTCGACCCGTCTGTCGGACGAGATGAAGTGTGTGATATTCGCATTTCGAATGGGTATATTGAAGAAATCGGACAGTCGCTTCAACAAAGAAAAGAAGAAGCATGTCTCGATGTAAGTGGAAGATATGTTTTTCCGGGTTTTGTGGACTTGCATGTGCATTTTCGTGATCCTGGGCTGACGTATAAGGAGACACTGACGACGGGAAGCATGGCGGCGGCCGCCGGCGGCTATACTGCGGTATGTCCGATGCCGAACACAAAGCCCTCGACCGATTCCCCAGAGAAGATTGCGGAGCTACTGCGTCGTGCACAGAGTGAGTGTAAGATTCATATTCTTCCGATCAGTGCGGTGACAAAAGATCAGGCAGGAGTAGAGATGGTGGATCTTGCCGGTGTGAAGACGGCAGGAGCTGTGGGAATCTCCGAGGACGGCAAGTCGGTAATGGACATTCGGCTGTATCGTAAGGCACTTTGTGAGGCGGCAGAACAGGATTTGCTGGTGCTTGCACATTGTGAGGATGCTGCATTGGTGAACGGTGGCGTTATTAACGAGGGGGTAAAGTCCGCGGAGCTCGGTTTGCCCGGAATCACAAATAGCGTCGAGGATGTCATTACAGCAAGAGACTTGTTGCTTGCGGGTGAGGTCGGTGCTAGGTTGCATCTGTGCCATTGTTCCACCAAGGGTGCGGTTGCATTGCTTGCAATGGCAAAGGAATGTGGCTATTCCGTAACCGGAGAAGTGTGCCCGCATCATTTTGCCATGTGCGATGAGGACATTACGGAGGACGACGGGCGCTTCAAAATGAATCCGCCACTTCGAAGCAGAGAGGACATGCTTGCAATGCGTGAAGCGCTTCGTGCCGGTGTGCTTGATTGTATCTCTACGGATCATGCGCCGCATGGAGAGGAGGAAAAACAGGGCGGTTTTACAAAGAGTCCATTTGGTATTGTCGGATCGGAGACCGCATTTTCTTTGAGCTACACCTATCTTGTAAAGAACGGTGTGCTGACACTTCCCGAGCTAATTGCATGTATGAGCACTAAGCCTGCGGCGATTGCAAAGCATGAGGGAGGAACGCTTGCTCCCGGAAGCATGGCTGATTTAACAATTGCGGAACTCGATACACCGTATGTCATTGACAAGAATTCGTTCTATTCGAAAGGAAAAAATACACCTTTCGATGGACAAACGGTGTTTGGTAGAGTAGAATATACCATGGTAAATGGTGAAATAATATTCGAACACAAATAGGAGGATGATACGAGATGATTCAAAAATTAATCGCAAACATCAAGAAGACAAATGCACCGATCGTCGTAGGCCTTGATCCGATGCTGTCCTATGTTCCCGAGTGGATTCAGAAAAGGGCATTTGACGAACACGGAGAGACGCTTGAGGGTGCGGCAGAGGCTATCTGGCAGTTTAATAAGGGCATTGTAGATGCTGTGTATGATTTGATTCCCTGTGTAAAGCCCCAGATTGCCATGTATGAGCAGTTCGGCATTCCCGGCTTGATTGCATATAAGAAGACCGTAGATTACTGTCATGACAAGGGTTTGCTTGTTATGGGTGATATTAAGCGCGGTGACATTGGTTCTACTTCCGCGGCATATGCGGTGGGACACCTTGGAACCGTAGCCGTAGGTAGCAATGCCTACGCGCCTTTTGACGAAGATTTCGCTACGGTAAATCCTTACCTCGGAACCGACGGTGTGAAGCCCTTCATTGATGTATGCAATAAGAACGACAAGGGTATCTTTGTTCTTGTTAAGACCTCCAATCCCTCCAGCGGTGAGTTCCAGGACCAGAAGATCGACGGAAAGCCTCTGTATGAGATGGTAGGCGAGATGGTACATAAGTGGGGACTTGACTCTATGGACGGTACCTACAGCAATGTCGGTGCGGTTGTGGGAGCAACCTATCCCGAGATGGGCAAGCTTCTTCGTGATGTTATGCCGAACGCGTATATCCTTGTACCCGGCTACGGTGCACAGGGCGGTAAGGCAGCAGATCTTGCACCGTACTTCAACAAGGACGGTCTCGGTGCCATCGTGAATTCCTCCCGTGGAATCATCGCCGCCTATAAGCAGGACAAGTACGCACAGTTTGGTGCAGAGAATTATGCGGACGCATCTCGTCAGGCGGTTGTGGATATGATTGAGGATATTGGAAGTGTAGTGAAGATGTAAATTGAAATCGGTGGTTATGCAAGCAGGAGATACATTTAAATGGAAACCCTGCTTGCATTGTATTGTTT
>JAZRZZ010000052.1:0-18496 GCA_045601665.1 Lachnospiraceae bacterium | reverse complement strand
GGCGGTCTCTTGATCTGGAATAGTGCAGTAACCGAGGACGGTGCTACGTACGATACTGCCGATATAATTAAGGCGGGGTTGATCAAGAGTGGCGATGAATACGGTCAGCAGACGGATGGCATTGCAGCCAAGGAATATGCGGATGTGATGTACCTTCGTGTATACGTTCAGAAGGAAGATGGCACCTATGTATACGGACCCTTGAAGGAGTACAGTGTACGTCATTACTGTGAGAATATTATTCGAAAATACGAAGGCGAGGAATCGAAGCTGCGAGATACGTGTGTAGCAATGTTGCATTACGGTGCGGCAGCACAGGAATATTTCGATTACAAGCTGGAGGACCTTGCGAACAAGAACATTGTTGCGGATTACCCGGTAGAAGCATGGGATGAGACGTTGCTTACAACGCTTGATACCTACACGACGGATATTGTAGCTACAGGCGACGTTAAGGATAACGGAAAGACGCTGTCCCTTGACGGAGCCATCTGGATCAACTTCTACTTCAAGCCTCTGAACTTCACAGCGGAGAGCGGTGAGCTGCTTGTATGGGACGGTGTAAGCGGAACCCTGACGGAGGACAATGCATCTTACACGGTAGAACTGATTGCAACCGCAGGGGAATACGGTGCGAGATCCAAGGAGTTTGCAGCAAAGGAATACAGTAAGACCGTCTTTGCATGTGCGAAGTTTGTAGATGCCGATGGCAATGCACATTACAGTGATATCGTTGCATACAGTCCGGAGGCGTATGCGGAAGGTCGTATCAACAAGAGCTCCAATGCGGAGATGGTGGAAACGATGAAGCGTATGGTAACGTACGGAGAGTATGCGAGAATTTATTTTGATTCTATCAAGAAGTAAAGGAGGGAGAAACGATGAAGAAGGAATACGAAGCACCCAGCATGCAAGTTATGATGTTTGCTTCCGAGGATGTTTAGTTTACCACTTCAAGGGCAAATGTTTTGGAAGGATTCCTTAGTGGTATGGATTACTTAGGGACAAGGGTTCCTGATTTTAAAAAAAATACGCGTAAAAATCACAAAAACTATTGCATTTTTCTATGCCTTTGAATATACTAAATGTAACAGAGTTGCCCGAAGTCTTTTGGACATTGGGGACCAGGCTGAGACTTGTGCTCAGCTTTTTTACATTAAGGAGAGATTTTATGGATTTGAAAAAACCATTGACCTTCGATGAACAGTTGGATAAGTTAATCACACACGGAATGGTTATTTCGGATGGAGAAAAAGCCAAAGATATTTTGAAAAAAGTGAATTATTACCGATTTACAGGTTATGCTTTGCAGTTTAGGAAAGACCCTTCCGGCAGCGATTACATAGAAGGAACTACATTTGAAACAGTGTATCATCTTTATAGAGTGGATGAAATATTACGTGATACATTTCGTCGGTATATTGAAAAAGCAGAGGTCTATTATAGGACACAGATAGCCTATGGCTTTTCAATCGCAAAATGTATAGATGCACCTTATGACCAGCATTACGATGAAAATAATTTTTATAATAAAAAAGGTTATAAAGAAGTGATGGAAACATTTGGTAGGGAGCAAAATTATTATAAAGACAGTCTGATTGTAAGGCATCACAAAACAAAGTATTCCAGTAAAATGCCACTGTGGGTTATTGTGGAATTGATGTCTTTTTCTAATATGTCCAAGTTATACAGTTCCATGTATTATTCGGAGAAGGATGCTGTAGCCAGTATGGTTGGAGTTAGTAGGGATACATTGGAAAATCATCTGCATTGTCTGTCGGTATTACGAAACAAATGTGCGCATGCAGCTAGAATGTATAACACAGATTTTAATCCTCCGGCAAAGTTTACAACACCTTTTTTGAGGAAACATCCGGAAATACAGAACAATTCATTGTTTGCGTATACACTGGTCTTGTTAAAAAGACTTCCGGATGAAGAGAGTAAGAACTCCTTGATACAGACAGTGGAAACAGTGATAAATGAATATAGAAGTGATATTGATTTGAAGTTGATTGGCTTCCCGGAGAATTACGTGGAGATTATGAAGAACAATTTGTAAGACGCAAATACAGGGATTGAATATAAAATGTTTGATGGGACTGTTTATTCGGCTGATGCAGTTTGAGCAAAAAGTGAGCAAAAATTCTCTCCTCGTCAGAGGACTCGGATTTTGCTACGCAAAACAAGGAGAATTACTACTATGGTAAAGATATTATTCATTTGCCACGGCAACATTTGTCGTAGCACCCTCGCTGAGAGTCTGATGACGCATTTGGTTGCGGAGGCAGGGCTTTCGGATTGCATTGAGATCAATTCGGCGGCGACCAGTCGGGAGGAGATCGGGAATCCGCCGCACTACGGGACGGTGGCGAAGCTGCGAGAAAAGGGGATTCCTCTTGTGCCGCACCGCGCCGTTCAGATGACTGCGAGGGATTACGAGCGTTACGACTACTTGATTGGCATGGACAGTGCCAACATTCGGAATATGAGCCGTATCGCTGGCGGCGACCCGCAGGGAAAGATCTACAAGCTACTTCCCATTGCAGGTATTTCGCGGGATGTCGCGGACCCGTGGTATACCGGTGATTTTGAGGCTACGTATCGCGATGTGCGTCTGGGTTGTACTGCGCTATTGCAGATGCTTGTGGACAGACATTTTTCTTAAGAGGATGCACAGCTGCTTAGGCAAATGTGCGATAAGATAGGAGGCTTGCTATGATAGATACCGTTATTTTTGATATGGACGGGACCTTGATTGATACCGAAAAATACTACCGTGTATGCTGGCCGAAGGCATTGGAGGCATTTGGATTTTCTATGACGGACGAGCAGGCACTTGGTATGCGCAGCCTCGGGAGACCGTTTGCACCGGAGCATTTGAGGAAAATGTTCGGTGACTCGGTCGATTATCACAAGGTTCGAGAGAAGCGTAAGGAGCTTGTGGAGGAGTGTATCCGTGCAGAAGGGATTTCGTTGAAGCCGGGCGCTGTAGAGCTGCTGGCGTGGCTTCGGGAGAGGGGGATTCGGACCGCAATCGCGACGGCGACGGATATGGAACGTACGGAGAGGTATCTGAAGATGCTTGGCCTGTATGAGTATTTTGACCAATTGATTTCTGCGACTATGGTGAAGGAGGGCAAGCCTTCGCCGGACATTTATCTCTATGCTTGCGAACAGATGAACCGAGCACCGCAGGCTTGTATCGCGGTGGAGGATTCGCCAAATGGTGTGACAAGTGCCTATCGTGCAGGCTGTAAGGTGATTCTTGTACCGGATCAGACACCACCGGAGCCGGAGCTGCAGGAGATGCTTTACGCCTGTGTGGATACGTTGACGGATATAAAAGGTCTGCTATAACCGTATTTTTCAGTACTACCCTTGTAAATCGTACATAAACTATAAAAACAGGTTTATCGGGGGCAGGCTTGAAAGGATATATCGAAGAGCGGACCATGGAAATAGCGAACTACATTATCGAGCGTAACGCAACGGTGCGGCAGACAGCCAAACAGTTTGGAATCAGCAAAAGCACGGTACATAAGGACGTATCGCAACGCATTCTGCAGATCAGTCCTACGCTTGCGGAGCAGGTGCGGCAGGTGCTTGACAGAAACAAGTCGGAGAGGCATATACGCGGCGGACTGGCGACACGAGAGAAGTATCGAAATCAGCACAATTGAACAGACTGCGGGAGGAAGGCGACTTGACCGAGAATGAAAGTAAATCGGAGCAGGTAAGCCTTCCTTTTTCAACAATTTTGCAAAGAAATACGTCGTTTTATGAAAAACTCTTTGTTGGAAATCGTACCGCAGAAAGAAAAAAATGTGAAGTTTTTGTGGTAGGTTCAAAAATCAATGGTTTTGTGTTATACTCAACGGTGGATAAATGCATATACGAACAGAGGCATCGTTGAATAGAAAAGAAGAATGTGGAGGGAACAATGGAAGAATGTAAAGTATGCGGAAGAACGAACCCTGTGGAGGGGGCGAATTTTTGTTACTACTGTGGAACGTCATTTCGTGAGGTAGGAGCAAGTGACCCGCGTGAGGAGCTCCGCAGAGAGTTTCAAAAGGCGGAGGAGGAACCGGTAACGGTACCGACGAAGAAAATGTCGAAGTGGCAATGGATGGCAACCTTTTTGTTGTTGTTCCTTCCGGTCTACGGGTGGCTGGCCTTTTTGGTGGTTGTCTGCTTGAGTGCATTCGGAGCTTCTTCAAGTGAAGAACGCAAAGAAATGGCGCGGGGCTTGTTGCTGTTTGTCGGAATTTCGGTTGTATTTACGATCCTTGCATTCATTTATTTGATGAAATACGATCCGGAATTTACGAAAATGTTTGAAGAAATGATGAATCAGGCGTCGACCGGTATGATCGGTTGGCATTTGCACCAATAGGAGGCATGCAATTGTTGTGAACGCATGTGCAATTGTCTTTGGCAGAATGCCAAGATGTTGAAGGAAGGAGGATATGCATGGGAAAGCGGTTGAAGAACATAGCGGTGTTGATGACGGCACTGGATTCCGACGGTCAGGCGCAGATTCTGGATGGAATTCGTGCCTTTGGGAAAGCGTATCAATGCAATATCGCGGTATTCGTGTGGTTTACCGGTGTGTTTGAGAAGGATAAGCATAACCTCGGAGAATTGAATATCATAAATCTGCCGGATCTGAACCTGTTTGACGGTGTCATTGTTTTGTCTACGGTTTTTCATATGGAGAACAACCGGCGCCGTTTGACGGAGTTGCTAGATTCCCTGCAGACACCGGTGGTATGTGTTGGGGCACGGCTGCCGGGGCATCATAGTGTCGGTACAGACAATTACCGCGCAATGCGAAAATTAATTGAGCATTTTGTGGTGGATCATGGAGTGCGTCGGATTCATTTTGTCAAAGGAGTAAAGGACAATCCGGATGCGGAGCGTCGATTCCAAGCGTATCTTGATGTATTGGCGGAGCATGGGATTCCCGTAGAGGAAGAAAGAATCACGCAGGGGGATTTTTACGTAACCGGTGGTGAGCTCGCAGCCAGAGAGATTTTGGCATCGAAACTGCAGTTCCCGGAGGCAATCATTTGCGCGAATGACGTGATGGCGATTACGGTGTGCGATGTGTTGAAAAATAGAGGCTATCGTATTCCCGAGGATGTAGCTGTGTCCGGTTACGACTGTACGATGGAAGGCCAGATGTATTACCCGAAGCTGACGACGGTACGTAGTCGTTTTGATAATCAAGGGTGGGAAGCGTGTCGCATGCTTCATGACATCTGTGCGGGAATTCCGGTATCGGACGAGGTTCTTTTGGCAGATGAGATGGTACTTGGAGAGAGCTGTGGATGCGTGCCCACAAATGAAAAGTCTTTTGATGCGGATTACCGTGAAGCAAAAGGACGTGAGACCTTTCAACGAAAACTGGTTCACCGGATGATTGAAGTAGAAAAGAATATCATGGAAGGCAACGAATATGCCGACTGGGTGAAAGCGGTTCGCCGATTTATTACGACAATCGAACCGAAGGAGTTCTATTGCTGTGTTAATGAGAATTTCTTGGAAACGGTATTTCGCAAGAGCGTGCGCGAGCAAAGTGCAATGACGCAGGAGGAATTGCTTGCTTATACCGAGAATGTAGAGGTTTCGATCGCCTATCGTGACGGAAGCTTTATAAAGAAGAAGGCATTTCCTTCGAAATACGCCTTTGATGAGCTTTTTGAAGAAGGTGTGGGTGGAAAAATGTATGTTTTCTCACCGGTGCATTACCTGGATCACAATTTTGGGTATTTTGTGTTTGTGGATAGCGAGTTCCCGATTAACAATATTCTTTATGTGCATTGGTTAATTAATATGGGCGATTCGATCGAGAACATTCGGAAGCAGAATCTTCTGCAAAATGCTATGGCAGAGTTGGAGGAGATGTACATTCGTGATTCCTTGACCGGGGCATACAATCGTTTTGGAATGGAGCGAATCTCCCGACATTTGCAGAGCGCTTGTGAATGGGAGCAAAAACTTCTGCTATTGGCCTTTGCAGATCTTGATGATCTAAAGACCATCAATGACACGTTCGGCCATGCCAGCGGAGATCGTGTCATTCGTGACGCTGTTCCGCTGTTGAAGAAGGAAGGATATTATGTAATTCGGTATGGCGGAGATGAATTTTTGGTGCTTGGTATGGTCGATTCGGCAGAGGATGAGGAGCGTTATTGTGAATATGTAAGAGAGCAGATCGACGGATACAATGCAAAGCATCCCGGAGAAGCAATGCTGTCGCTTAGTCTGGGGTGTGAAATTGTTTCCATGAAAGGAGATGTGGATCTCGAGGAATGTATTCGAATAGCGGACAATCGTATGTATGAGAAAAAGGCGGAGAAAAAAAGAGCTAGGAGTCTACGTGAGTAGAACGGCATAAATACTACAATCTACACGGTGTCACGATAGAGTGACACCGTTTTTTGATACGACATTACGTGTGCATATCGGACATGATATTGAGAATATAATAAAAGAAAAAGTGTAGGTAAAGGCTTGTGAAGCAAGAGAAGAAGATATCTCTGCACGCGTGGGTATCCGTGTTGTTATTATTTGCATTTGCGTACGCCATTGGGTGCGGTGCAGGTGCGGTACGTAATTATTCTATGAAACGAGAAGGGGGGAAGAACGCTACTCCTAGGGAAGAGCAGATAACCGTGAACGGAGGAATCACTGTAGCATCGCAGGATTGGGGACTTGGATTTCATGGAGAGGGGACACGGCCGGACGGAACGGCATCTGTCGAGGAGTTGTCTGCTTACGATGCATACTATGTTGAGAATACCGAGGAGAAGGTTCTCTATCTGACCTTTGATTGCGGCTATGAAAACGGAAATACCGAGGCGATTCTCGACGCCTTGAAGAAGCATGGAGTGACCGGTACCTTCTTCGTAGTCGGTCATTACCTAGAGTCAGCGCCGGCGCTGGTTAAGAGAATGGTCCAGGAAGGGCACACGGTAGGAAATCACACTTGGGGGCATCCGGATATTAGTAAGTTGAGCGAGGAACGGTTTGCGGAGGAGCTACACAAAGTCGAGGAGGCATTTTTGGTGCTTACAGGCACGGAGATGCCGAAGATTTGTCGCCCACCTCAAGGGAAATACAGTGAGCAGAGTCTTTCGATAGCAAAGAAGCTCGGTTATCAAACGTTTTTCTGGAGTTTGGCCTATGCGGATTGGGATCAGAATAAGCAACCAACGGCAGAAGAGGCACTGGAGAAGCTGACAAAGCGAATTCATCCCGGGGCGATTGTGCTCCTGCATAATACATCTTCGACCAATGCCGCGATTCTCGATACGTTATTAACGAAGTGGGAAGCGATGGGGTATCGTATAGCACCGTTAACGGAACTTTATGAAAAATAGTATTGCTTTCTTATGATAATGTGATAAAATATGTGCGTGGCATGGGAGATGCTAAAACAAAAGAAAGGAAATTGTGTATAATGAAGAAGTTATTGATGCTGCTGTTGCTGAGTTTTGTAATGTGCGGTTGCTTATGGGCTTGCGGAGACGAAGATTCCGACGAGGATGAGGGTTCTTCGTCAAGAAAGCCGAAGGCGACCGTGGAAGTTGAGGCGACGAATACGCCTACGGAGGAGCCTGAACCTACGAAGGCGCTTGCACCTACGGAGACCCCTACGCCTATTCCTACGGAGACGCCGGCCCCCACTCCTACAGAGGAGCCGACCCCGACTCCCACAGAGGCGCCGAAAGTGGAAACGAACGATCCTAGTGAGCTCGGGCTTGCGGATACATATGTGAAGATGGAAAACGTATGGTATGACCTTGCCGGAGTGTGGAAAGAGTATAGTGATTTCATGGGGACCAAGGTCTATAGGTACGGAGATTCCGAAGAGGAGACGTTCTCTATCTATGTACAGAAGGAAAAGCTTTATACGAAGGATATGATGATCACCGCATATGAGCGTCAGATAATGAAGGTATACGGCGACAACGTAACCGCATCGACAATTACGACGGAGTGTCCTGCGGATAATGAAGCATTTTCCACAGAACCGCTTGAGTGGAACGTATACTCCTACGGTACTGACAATGCACTTAGCAGTCAAGTCGAGGTGACAATTTATCTCTACTCCGACGGGGAAACAACAATATATATTGAGAATGCACAGGCAGCCGGAAGCGAGAAGACCGATGTCGGACGCAAGTTGGTAGAGTCTGTAATCAAAGAAAAATAGCGTATGAAATAAGTCGAGAAACCTGTGGTGCCGCTTTCTGCCAGACCTTCAAGGTCTAATGCATAGAGCGGCCCATAATTTCTCGACTTTTGTTGTTTCTGCGGAGGTATCAGTCGTCCGATGTATGGGAGGAGGGCAGCAGAGTGGCACGAGTGACGGAGTTTTTCCCGAAGCGGTTTCGAATCTCGTCGATGGTTCGATCCAAGCGTTCCTGCTTGCTGTGATCCACGGTATCGAACAGGGATATTTGACGGGCACAGTCCTCTTCTTGTATCCGGCCGGTCTGAATGCCGAGAAGGCGTACCGGAGTGCCATCCCAAGCCTCTTGGAAGAGGCGGCAAGCGACGCTGTGAAGCTCGGAGGTGATATTGGTCGGTGCATCGAGAACGGTTTGGTGACTGTGATACTTAAGATCAAAGGTCTTGATGCCAACCGAAAGGACACCGGCTTTGACTTGATTCTTGCGTAATCTTGCACCCACTGTCTCTGCGAGCTCAAGGAGAACCTTCTTTGCAGTAGCAAGGTCGGTAACATCGGAGGCCAGTGTTGTGGAATTGCCGTAGCCCTTGTTCGGCGGAGGGGTATCAATGAGAGGGGAATCGTCGATTCCGTTGGCAAATGCCCATGCCATATCGCCTTGTTTCTTCAACGCACTATGCAATACTGAGCGAGAGGTGTTTGCCAACTCGCCAATGGTGCGTATTCCGAGATCATTCAATCGTTTTGCTGTAGCACTTCCGATGCAGAACAGGTCGCGTACCGGAAGAGGCCACATCTTCCTCGCAATCTCGTCCGAGAATAGCGTATGCACTAGATTCGGTTTACGAAAATCCGATGCCATCTTTGCAAGAAGCTTGTTGGTAGAGACACCGATGTTTACGGTAAAATGCAGTTCGCGGGCAATTCGTTCGCGAATCTCGTTCGCCAAAGCGACCGGATCCGGGTACATTCCGGTCATCTCGGTCATGTCCATGAAGGCCTCGTCAATCGAATATTGCTCGACCAAAGGGGAATATTCGCGGAGAATCTTCATAAATGCTTGCGACGAACGACGATACAAATCATGATTTGGTGCCACGAGATAAAGCTCGGGGCAGAGCTGTAACGCCTGAACGACGGGCTGGGCCGTCTTCACGCCAAAGCGACCGGCGGGGATAGATTTTGCAAGGATGATTCCGTGGCGAGTGCTGATATCACCGCCGATAGCGGAGGGGATATCACGCAAATCAAGGCTCTCTCCAAGAACATCGATTCGATGTACGGCTTCCCAGCTCAAGAAAGCACTGTTCACGTCCACATGAAAAATCAATCGATTCACAGCAAGGCTCCTTTACAATGTATGTTCTTGCATTTTATTATAACAGAACATCTGTTCGGAATCAAGAAACAAAATAAAAAAAGCAATTCTTGTTATTGAGGTTGAAATATGGTATATTAGAAAAAGCGCAGTAATGAATATGAAGCAGGAGAACAAAGGATGCAAAAGAGATTTCGATTCGGCGCAATGGCTTTGGTGACGGCGTTGCTGTTGTTTGTATGGACAGGGTGTGATAAGAGTTCTGACGATTCAAAGGAAACTGGCGGAGTTGTAAGTTCTACTACGGTAGAACCTTCGAATCCGTTTCCGAGTCAAACCTCATCGGAACGTCCGGAGAATACACCGACTGCGGGAGAAACACCGGGGCCGACGGAAGGAACTCTGTCGGACACTCCGACACCTACCGAGCACAGCACCACGCCGGTAACACCGGAAGCCCCTTTGCCAACAGAGGCTCCGAGGGTAACGGATTCGCCGACAAAGAAGCCGACTGCAACACCGAAGCCGACAAAGAAGCCGACTGCAACGTCGAAGCCGACAAAGAAACCGACCGCGACACCGAAGGTGACAAAGAAACCGACTGCATCACCGACAATTACGCCAAAGGGAACGCCGGCTCTTACAAATGAATGGCATTACTTGCGAACGGAGCCGGGGAGACAGAAGGAACGCTTGGGAAAGCTTCCGTTTCGTGCGAGGGTAACGATACAAGATACCGTGGTGACTGAATGGAACGAGGTGTGGCATAAGGTGATTGCGGAGATTGACGGTGTGCAGATGGAGGGTTATGTACAGGATGCTGCAGTTGTGCCGGGATTGACTCCGCAGCCCACGAAGAAGGCGACCGGGTTGACGCCTGTACCGGCCAACGGAAAAGAACTTTCGGAGCACCACGGAGCAGACAGGGACGGAGACGGCGTTTACGTTGTCGTGCTCGATCCCGGTCACGGGGATCGTTATTCCGGGGCAACGCATTACGGCACAATGGAAAAGGAAATCAATCTAAAGGTTGCGCAACGTGTGAAGGCCTATCTTGAAGCACGTTATCAAAATGTAAAAGTATACATGACCAGAAACAATGATCGCGTGTTTGATACCGTAGATACGATTGACGATATCGAGTATCGCGTACAATATGCAATTGAAAAAAAGGCAGACATTCTCGTCAGCTGCCATTTCAATGCCGGTGGCGGGCGTGGTGGTGCTATGGTGCTTGTGCCCCGCAAGGCAAATGTGGCACGTCGTTCCGCTGTGCTCGGAACGTATCTCATGGATGAACTGTGCAAGCTTGGTCTTCAGGATCGAGGGGTGCGAAAGCGCATCAGTCCAAACTCACGCTATCTTGATGGAACTCCGATGGATGGGTATCTTTTGAATCGTCTTGCGGCGGAGAAAGGACTTGTGAATGTGATTATCGAGCATTGCTATATGGATGTTGCGAGTGATCGTAAGTTTTGGGATCAAGAAGGAGATCTGACGGCGTTGGCATGGGCGGATGGAAGGGCAATTGCCGCATATCTTGATTTGACACCGATTGGTGCCACGCCGACCAAAGCGCCGACTAAGGCGCCGACAGTCATACCGACAACTATGCCGACCGCCACGCCGACCCAAATACCGACACCGAGTACGGACTTGACTACGATACCGACAATCGTCGTATCCCCGACACCGATGTCTGCTCCGACGGAAGGAAAATGATGAACAACCGACGATATTTATTTACTTTGACCGGCTTAATGACTGCGGTGTTATGTGTGATTGCTCCGATGTCGATACCGTTACCGGGTGGAGTCCCGCTTTCTCTTGCGAATCTTGCGATTCTATTGACCGTATATCTGCTCGGAGGAAGGGCGGGAGTGGTCAGTAGTATGCTGTATCTGCTGCTTGGTGCAGTGGGGCTCCCCGTGTTTTCCGGATTTTCGGGTGGAATCGGGGTATTGATCGGACCGACCGGAGGATTTTTGGTGGGGTATCTGCTGCTTGCGATGTTGGCGGGAGCATTTGTACGTGGTGATGAGACAGGACGAGGACGGTGTGCACTTGGCATGGTGCTGGGTTTGTTCGCCGCGTATGTTCCGGGAGTTTTCTGGTTTGCATACGTCAGCGGAGTTGGACCGGCAAGGGCTGCTGTGGTATGCGTGCTTCCTTTTCTACCGGGCGACGCATTAAAGCTCGGGCTTACGTTGTGGATTGGCCCGCGTGTTCGGGAGGCGATTCGAAGGAGTGGCGTTCAACATTAGGGTTCGAGATGGTGAGCACACAACCGATCGGTAAGGGAATAGGTGAGAAAGGGCGATGGGAATGATATATTTTACGGCCGATCTGCATTTCGGCGATAAACGCGTGATGGAATTGGATAAGCGTCCGTTTGCCGATGTGACAGAGATGGACGAGGAGCTTGTACGACGCTGGAACGCGAAGGTGGACGACAATGACCATGTATATGTTTTGGGAGATCTGAGTGCCTATAGCGCGGAAAGAACCGTAGAAATCTTAAAGAGATTGAAGGGAAAGAAGCATTTTCTCCGAGGAAATCATGATCATATTGATACGCCGGCATTTCGAGAGCAGTTCGTCGGAATCTCCGATTATGAGGAGCTGAGTACGAACCGCTGCAAGGTAGTAGCGTCGCATTATCCGATTGCGCATTGGCGTGGACAACGCTATGGTTACGTGCTCGTGTACGGTCACACGCACAATGCTGTGGATGAGCAGCTGTTCCGCGAATACGGAGCAAGATGCAGGGCCGAGGGTGTGTGCTTCTATGCGTATAATGTCGGGTGCATGTTCTGGAACTATGAACCGATTAGTATGAGGGAGCTGATGGAGAGTCCAATCGGAATCCAGATGCATGAAGAGATGCATAAGGAGGACCCGACATACGTTGAGGAGTGATCGATGGTTGCGGATGCTTCGTATCGCGAAGACAGCGATCGGTGATGCGATTGCCGAGCAATACGTGGTTCACTCAAGGGAGAGTATCGATTAGAAAGAGGAGGGTACGAATGCACTACGGATGTATCGAAGCGGGTGGCACGAAGATGGTGTGCGCTGTATTGAATGGAGAAGGGGACGTGCTTGAGCGTGTCAGCATTCCTACCGAACGTCCGGAAAAGACCATGCAAGCAATTGTCGAGTGGTTTGGAACGAAGGAATGCGCGGCGTTTGGTGTCGCGGCGTTCGGACCGGTGGATTTGGATCCACAGAGTGCTACCTACGGACACATTCTTGAGACAACAAAGACGGAATGGCGTTTCTACGATTTGCTTGCACCGTTGCGCACATTCGGAGTGCCAATCGGACTCGATACCGATGTGAACGGTGCGTGCATCGGAGAGGCAACCTTCGGAGTGGCAAAGGGACTGTCGGACGTTTTGTATCTGACGGTCGGAACCGGCATCGGAGCTGGAATTCTTGTGGGTGGCAAGGCGATTCACGGAATGCTCCATCCCGAGGCAGGACATGTGAGCATTGTACGGCGCGTGGGTGATACGCAGAAGAGCATTTGCCCGTTTCATGAGAATTGCGTGGAAGGCTTGTGTAGCGGACCGGCATTAAAGGCACGCTACGGTGTACCGGCAACAGAGCTCTTTGATCGAGAGGACGTATGGGAGCTGGAGGCGGACTATTTGGCACAGGCACTGGTGCAGTATATCGTCACGGTGTCGCCGAAGAAGATTGTGCTAGGCGGAGGTGTGATGCATCAGGAGCAGCTGTTTCCGTTGCTACGTCGTAATGTAAAGGAGAAACTCGGAGGGTATCTGCGGACTCCGGAGCTTGTGGACATGGAGAACTATATTGTACCTTCCTCGCTGGCGGACAACCAAGGAATTCTCGGGTGTTTGGTGTTGGCGAAGCGGGCACTTTGGGGAAATGAAGAATAAGGACGGACAAGACAATGGCAATTTACGATTTTCATGCGCATATCTATCCCGACAAGATTGCGAGTCGTGCGGTAGAGGGTGTGGGTAATTTCTATCAGATTGAGATGGACTGCGACGGAACGGTAGGAAGTCTTCTGGACATCGGAGCGAAAGCCGGAATTACGAATTTTGTTGTACATTCGGTGGCAACCGGTGCAAAGCAGGTACAGAGCATCAATGATTTTGTGGCACAGACTGCAAAGGAACATCCGGAATTCGTCGGCTTCGGTACGATGCACGCGGACTTTGAAGGAAAATGCGAGGAGATCGAGCGTATGCAGACACTCGGTCTGAAGGGAGTGAAGATTCATCCCGATTCTCAGCGCTTCTTTGTGGACGACGAACGCATGTTTCCCGTGTACGATGCGATTCGCGGTAAGCTACCGATCATTATTCATTGCGGAGATTATCGCTATGATTTTGACCACCCGGCGCGTATTCGTAGAGTCTTGAATGAATTTCCGGGAATCACGTTGATTGCGGCACATTTCGGCGGATGGTCGCTTTACGACTTGGCGACGGAGTATCTGCAAGACACCGATTGTTATCTCGACTGTAGCAGTGCTATGATGTACCTCGGCAATCGCCGGTCCCGCGAGCTAATTCGGCTCTACGGTGCGGAACGGATGCTTTTCGGTTCCGACTACCCGATGTGGAATCCCGAAGCAGAGCTTGCACGCCTACACGGCGTTGGCTTGACGGAGGAGGAATTGCAGCTAATGCTTTGTGAAAATGCGAAGAGAATCCTAGGGGAGTAATCAAATAGAATAGGAACCTGCAGGGAGAACGCTTTCTAGGTCTCCCTGCTTTTTTTCGCGTTGTTTTAGGTACGTTTCCTGTCGTTTTAGTCGTGTGTGCTTGACGATGGTTGTGTGGTGTTTTATTATAGAAAATGCAATTGTAGAAGGGATTTGCGGTAATATCCAGACTTGACTTCTGAGCTTGTTGTTTGTGACGTGTTTCGCGTAGTTTGTGCTTAAAGAATTGGCCTTTACATATCAGTAATTTACAATTTTGGTGTAACCAGCGGGAATCGGGCAAGCGCATGCGCCAAAAACATTTTACAATGGAGGTAATTCAGATGAAACGAGCAAAACTATTAGTAGCTATTATTTTGTGTTCCTGTATGCTGTTTACAAATTATGCGACGGCTGCGGGAGTGCGTGACGATTGGGATATTCATTACATCCCCAATGCTCCGGGAGGTGTAAGCGTACAATACAATTGGTTATTTCTTGAATACTATTCGGGAGGATATTATGAGTATTGCGAGAGTATTAGTGGAAGTGTTAATAGATACTTGACAATTAACTCTACGAGTGCGGGAGGAATGACAGAAATGATTGTTACAACAACGGGAAGAAGTACTGCTTGGAAAATGAAGATTTCCACCAGCACACAGGTAAGATTTGAGGTTAAGGGAGTGTCTTCGGGCTCGGTATATTCCGAGGGGTACATTCACATTAATTGACGAACCTATAACAATGGCGCAGTTCTTGTTCTGAATGAATGAGTCAAGGGGACCGTGACTGAAGCACGGCTTCCTTGAACCATGAATTTGGTGGAGAAGATAAGATAGGAGGACAGAAGGAGAAAGGTCATGAAAAAATTGTGGTTTGTATTGCTAACTATGTTGTTTCTTGTAGGGTGTGGCGGTGACGAGGAACCGAAAATTGATTTAACGCCGATAGCGGAGGTACGCGAGGTGTATGCCTTGGAATGTGAGGCATTAAGAACAAAAGAAAACGGGAATGTAGCGAATTTTCAAGACTGTCGGTTTGTTGCATTTCCTGAGATGCAAGAATTCTATCATATTGTTATTGAGCCGCGACATCTGACGGTACAAGAAGGTTGGGATATCATAACGAACTATGTTACCCAATGTGGATTTGCGGATGTGACGGACTTTGACAATGAGATCATAGATGCTTCGGGAGAATTTGCGATTTACAGTGATGTGAACCAGATGGAATTTGCGAAGGTTAAGCCGGATTTTGACCGTTTGTCAAAGGGTAATGGCTTTTACCTTGATTCGGAGCATTGCTATATACAGTTGTGTCCCGGAGGAATCTATGGATGTAGCGATGGACGTATTGCGCGATACGTAGGAGAAGGAACACGACCGGCATATGATTCGTTTGGTATGCATCAAGAAGATATTGTAGAGGAATACAATAGAGAGGAATGGAAGGATGTTACGTATTCGCTAATGGACGGTGACTATCCAATTAATGAAGCAGTTAATTTGGCAGAAGCTTTTTTTAATAAAGGTACGCCGCTCGAAGTGCCGAAGGATGTGAAGGCAGAAGTGGTTCGTGCCAGTGTCTATCGTATGCCGCAAGATAAGTATGGTTATAGTTTTACCGTTCGAAGAACCTTTCGCGGAATTCCGATTACGTATGGAATGACCGGAAAGCACAATTTTGATTGGGGAGAGAAGATGTTTACTCCGGATATAAAGAAGGCGTATATGGTGGATGGAGCAGGAATTTGCTCGTTCACGGGATATAATGAGAATAGTAAGTTCTCTACGGTAGGGGATGCCTATACTGCGTTGATACCGATTAGTGACGCAGCAAGACGTATGGAGGAATCTCTGGCAGAGTATTTGAATTTTTCTGTGCAGGAGGCCGAGTTGGTATATTTGACCTACACAAACTCACCGGAGGATGAGGAGAAAGGAATTATTCAAGGCGAGCTTTGTTGGCTATTTCGGGGTAGGTGCCTAAATCAAGATGACGGAATAGACGTGTATATCAATGCAACAACCGGTAAGATGGATTATGTATTACATGCTTGGGAGTAGCTCGAATGAAGTTAATGAGAACTATAGTGCAAGAACTAAACAAATATATGTATCTTCCATATGTGATGATTGGTTGCTGTGGAACGTTTATTCTTTGTACTATGGGCGAATGCTACACAGATGTATCGGGAAGGGGTTATTCTGCGTTTCAGGTTCTTTTTATGTGGAGTGAGGAAAGGATGAATGAGGCAGGACTTACGATTGTTTCTATGCTGAATGCCGGATGCAATTCATGGTTTTTGTTGTTTGCACCGCTGGTGTTGTTGCTTGGATACATGCTGATACGGAAGGAAGAACAGGAATCGGGGCAATATAGATTTCAGCGGATTCGTTGTGGAATTGTAAGAGAGAGTATTGCAAAAGCATGCTCTGTCCTCGTTATGTGTGGAACAATGGCAATCGTGGGATACTTACTATATGGTCTATGGGCGATAGTGAAATGCAGAGGAATATACGATGTACAAAAACTGGGAGTATTGTTGCAATTGTATGGAGTAGACTCCGTTATCGAATGGTTCTTTGTATGTGCAATCGGGGTGTTTCTTTATGGAAGTGCATGTGGTGCATTTGGATTGCTAGTAGGCTTGTTTGTGCACGATCGTTATTTGTTGCTGGGTTTGCCAATGCTAGTGATGTATCTCCTTTCGCGGCTCTTTCAGAGGTATCAAATGGAGGTCTTTTTGAGGGGCGAAGAGGAATTGCCACTGTTGCATGCGATGAATATGGACAATTTGCTTTTGGACTCAAGAGGCATACAGAGAGTCTATGGAGGCGGTATTGTCATATTGCTATATGTCGTGGCAGGAATCGTGCATATTCTCAATGAAAAGAGTCATATCAAGCGAGGGCAATAGTATGAAGGATGGCTTGGAAGAAGTTCGTAAAATCAATTGTATGATTGCAAAAGAATTTCGATTATGGGTGTGTAATACACGTTTGATTATTGTTGTGTTGTTGATGGTATTTATATATGAATATGTTAGTAAACCACTGATTGAATGTAGTGTTGCAATGGGGGGAAAACTGAATTTTTTTGAACCGGCGATTGCAATTTCCAATTCAGACTTGCTAATGCTCTTAATTCCTTTTGCATTTCTGGTATTGATGGCAGACTTTCCGCAAGGAGGAAAAAGTGAGTTTTTTTTCTTTGCGCGGACAACAAAAAGAATATGGTTAGTTGGACAAATTCTTTTTTCGGGATTGGCGAGTGTAACGTTTGTGATAGCCCTTTGTCTATTTTCATGCTTGACAGTATTACCATATGCAGAGCTTTCGGGAAGCTTTAGCCGTGCGGTTATGCAGTATGGGACACGTTTTCCGGAGAAAAGCAACGGAACCGTAGCACGATTATTACCGCGTAATTTGTTTAATCAAATGTCTTTGGCAGAGACAATCGTTCACTCGGTATTGCTATTGATTTTTTTGCTGTGGCTACTGAGTCTGATTCTGCTGTTTTGTGCAATACTTCACAGTAAAATTGCCGGCATTGTGAGTATTGTTTTTTTGGTTTCTTTAGGAGTTGCCTTAGTAGCACTTGAGACGAAGGCTATGTGGTGTTTCCCTGTAGCAAACGCGATTGCGGCGATTCATTTGCAGGAATATTTGAGGAAACCGATTTTTCCGCTATGGGGGTCGTATGTGTACTTATTGCTGTTCATTTTCGGCTTGCTTGTGTGCACATTTGTGAAAGTGAGATCGTACCAACCGGGACGAATGTAGGCCCATAAATTTTGTTTTAATGAAATTGACAGTGGAAGCGTGTGTGACAACATTACACCTTCATCTGAATACGAATATACGGGCTCTCACCAAGCAAGATGCAATCCATGCTGAGAGCACCGCGCTGTTGCTTTAATTGAGAGTGCAAATAATACAAGCCGTAGCCTCGGGGCATGGTACGAGTCTTTGATTCGTAGATTGTCTCCGAGGTTTCTTTCGTGGAGTAGCCTTTGACAACAAAGCGACGAAGCTCCTCGTAAGTAAAGAGATGATCAACGGGATTTCGTATGTCAAATACGACTTGGTTGTCTTCGCTATCAATGGAGATCAAGATCGTATCGCCTGCTTTGGAGGCTTCGATAGCATTTTGTGTAAGGATACAGGCATAGTCCGTAAGATCAGTTTCGCAGGCGCCGGAAATTAGTTCTACGGAGCGTATCGTTATGAGGAAGTGAATCCCTTGTGCCTCGGCGCGCGTAACTAAGTTATAGAGAGATGCAGCG
>JAZRZZ010000051.1:0-18145 GCA_045601665.1 Lachnospiraceae bacterium | reverse complement strand
GACCAGATCAATGAGCTGGCGAATAAGTGGGATCGGTAAGGGAATCGAATGAAGAAGAGACCGAGGACGACTGTTAGCGCAGTCGTCCTTTTTCGTTGGAAAAACTGTGCAGTTGAAATCAGCAAAGAAATGTACTATACTGTGCACAAATGAGTCCGAAGGATAGGTGCAATGGAGATGAAGGTAGCAATTTGTGAAGACAATGGGGCATTCCGTGAGTACCTGGGAAAGGAAACGGCAAGCTTCTTTGCGGAAAAAGAGATGTCAATCGAAGTGTGCTATTTCGAAAGCGGAGAGCAATTTGTGGCGCATTTTCGTGAGCGCGGCGAATACGGAGCAATCTTCATGGATGTTGACCTTGGAGAGAAGAACGACGGCATCGAGGTGGTTGCACAGGTACGAAGGACAGACCGCGAGGTTCCGGTTATCTTTGTTACAAGCTTTGAGGGACGTGCAATTGACGGATATGATGTAGATGCATTTGCCTTTGTTGCAAAACGAACCGTAGAGGAAAAGCTACCGATGATTCTCGAAAAGCTATGGAGGGAATATTTCCGAAGAAGGGTGCTTGTGGTGACGCAAAAGTCATCAACCAGTGTTGTGCAGGTGGCCTCTTTGCTGTGGATTGAATCCGAGGGTCGCGCGACGAAGCTGCATACGCGGAAAGACGTCTTACTTGATACACGTGGGATCGGCGAGTTTTCGAAGTTACTCTCGGAAGAGGACTTTGTAGAGGTGCACAAGTCGATTTACGTCAGTATAGCAAAGATAAAGAGAATAGAAACGGATCGTGTGGTTCTTTGTGATGAAACAGCGGTTCCGCTAAGTCGGAGAAATCGCAAGAATGTCATGCAGGCAGTTATGAAGAAGGTGGGGAGCCGATGAGAGAACGAAAGAAAAATATTCTGTTGTCGGGAGGAATGGTTTTTGTCCTGGTCGTTATCAATGCGCTGGTGTTTTGGAGGATGGTTTGTGGAGCGGAATCCTATACGAGTCGCAATGTATATGGAGAAGAGACTACGGTTTATGTAGAGCATTTGGCAAAACAACAGAATTGGCTCGCATCCTTTTCCGAGGATGCGGAGGCAGACAGAAACTACCTGTTGGCAGCAGAACAGACGTTGGAGGAATATGCGGCCGGGCTTAGGTTCGTAATGAACAACGAACCGGAGGCAGCGCTCGGGCAGTGGTATGAACTGCCGGAGGAGGAGCGGGCAGAGGCAGCAAAGGCCGCCTATGCCGCATGTGAGAAAGCATATGGAAAGGCATCTCCGAAGGTTCTGAAGAGAATCGAAGGGGAGACGCTTGTCGTGAGGAATCTTTTGGAGTATCGAAAGTATCTTGATACCTACCCGGAACGAATAAAACGTATTGCTTCCCAGGCGAATGACCTAGGAGAGATTTCTCTGTTTGCGAATAATGAAACCACAATGAAGAATATTTTAAAGACGCAGAAAGACTTTTACAGCCTTGAAAAGTTGGCCGTTGTTCCTGTAGTCGGAGAGGGCTGGATAACGCTCCTTCATTATCGGGTGACCGATTTTTTTGCGGTGCTGATACCGTTTCTTTCTCTTCTTTCTTTTCGAGAGACAGAGATATATGGACGGAACCGGCGACTGTGGCTGCCTCTTGTGTTTACTGTTGTTGGCGTGGTTGCTCTTTACGGTAGCAACTATGTTCTTTCTGCCGGACATCTGATGCTCCCACCGGGAGATACGCCGGTACAATCGATAGAAGCCTTTGCCATGTGTCCCTATACGATAACCACGGGAGCGCTGACAGCCCTGTCCGGAGGGATGAAAGTCGTCGGTTGTCTGTTGCTTCTGTTTGTTCTGCTGATTTTGTTGACCGCGCAGAGAAAAAAGCGCTTATGTGTAGGCGGAATCGCTCTGTTGATTCTTGCGGGGGAAGCGGTGGTGGCGTACCATGCACAAGCTCCTTTTGTTCTGCAAGAGGTAAACCTCTTCTCACTATTTTCGTATGAGCGATTTTATGAACGCTATGGGAATCTTCATGTGTTCGGACAAAGCTGTTCGAGGCTACCGTTCTTTTTGATTCTTGTTGGGGGCATTTTCTTGGTGTTGCTCGGCGTTGCGCGAAAGGGAATGCGACAATATGCAGCGCGTGTGACTCGTGAAAATGAGCAGAGGTATTTCGATGAAGTGAATCGGCAATACATAGAGTCTCGGAAGATCAAGCACGATATCAACAACCATTTGCTCGCTCTACAGGCGCTGATAGAGAAGGGGCAAATTGACGAGGCGAAACGATACATCAGAGATGTTTCCGAGAAAACCGAGAATGCAAGCAATCTTGTGAATACCGGGTCAAAGGTGATAAATGCGCTTTTGTTTAAAAAGACAGAGAAAGCACAAGCGGAGCACAAGACCTTGGTGCTTGACGTGAGATGCTCACTTAGTGCTTTGAATGTCTCCGACTATGATTTGTGCTCGGTGTTCGGCAATATGCTTGACAATGCGCTGGAGGCAACAAGGGAAGGCGACGAAATTATCCTCAGGATCGATAGGCAAATGGACATGCTGTATATTGCATGTGAGAACCCGTTTGTCGGAGAACTGCGCAAGAGTGGAGATCGCATAGTAACGACGAAAGCGAACCCGGAGGGACATGGATATGGAATTCGACGTATTCGTGAGATTGCCGGGCATTACGGAGGAGAGGCAAATGTTGTTTCCGAAAACGGATGCTTTCGCATCGAGGTTTTATTAACCGCAGGATAAAGAACCGCTTCTGCAAGAAAAGTGACCGCTCTTGCAGGGGCGGTTGTTTTTTATTTCATTCTCTGCTAAAACTCAAAGAAAGAACTGTTTGTTTAACGGAAGGAAAGAGAGGAACAGAACATGAAGCAATGGATGTTGTTGGTGCTATTGGTAGCTGTGGTCATGGTTATGTCTGCATGTGGCGGAACGGATATTGCGTATAAGGATTTTGATGAATGTGACGAGTACAACTCGGCGAACGAGGATGTAAACCAATGGAAACCGATTATGGAGACCGAAGATGGGTATTATGTGGTAAGAAGTTCGTTTCTTGAGGGGGATTCGTTAAAAATTCGATATTACGACAAGGCGACCGGACGGTGCATTTATCTATGCAACAAGCCGGAGTGTGAACACAATGGGGAGGAATCCTGTATGGCGACGGATCCACAGCTTGTGGTTCTTTCCTGTACGCTTTCCGGAGAGTACCTTTATCTCTCCGGGGTGAAGGCAACACAGGAGAAGACGGAATGCGCGCTGTATAGAGCAAAGATCGATGGAACGGAATTCACAAAGGTGGGTGTCTATCGAAGTCTAAAGGGGATCGCCGGAGAGTGGATTCTTACGGGAGGCGCTCGAGAGCAAGGACTGGTGATTCATGGAAACAAAGCGGTTATCCCACACATAGAAGCAACGAGCGAACATGCGGGTTATTTCGGTGCGAAATACTGCACATATGTTATGGATCTAAATACCGGAAAGAGCGAGGAGTTGCCCTTACATAAGGATCGTCCGGTAGTTACTCAGGCGGGAGAGGAGCAGTATTTCCCTTATAAGGAGTGGCTGTATTACACGCTTACTTCGCAGTACGGGGAGGAACGGTTTTTGTATCGTTATAACCTGAAGAATGAGAAAACGGAGAAGCTTTCGGTGCCGACAACGATGAGTGATTATGCGGTAGTGGAGGGGAAGATATATTATACGACACATGAGACGGAAGAAACACCGGCAGGAATGTATCTTTATGACCCGGAGAAGCAGGAGAACACTTTTGTAATGGAAATGCGTTTGGATGGCGAACCGATGGTGAATCCTAAGCTCGGATGGGATGGAACGTATTTTTTGGTTCGGGATAGTTCTTGGAGCGGAGAGACAAACAAACTTCCGATTTCCGCACGCAGACCGAATCACGCACGCATTATGTCGCCGGATGGAAGTGTATCGGCAGAGTTTGACTTCGCGAGCAAAAACGCTGCGGTACAGCTGAATGACGGAAAGGTGTATCTGCAAAGAGAATGCGGGGTGGAGGAGGATGAAATCCACCCGTCGGAGGTTATATGGCAGTTATATGAGATTTGCAGTTGTCCGATAGAGGATGTCTTGCGTGGAGAGCTGCAATGGAGCGAGGGAATCCATTTTGTGTTAAATTACGGGCAGGAATCTTCGGAGGAAGAAGCAAATGATTGAGGTAAGGGGATTAACAAAGAAATACGGAGAGCATTTGGTTCTTAACGGAGTGAGCTTAACGTTGGAAAAAGGTGTGTATGGGTTGCTTGGTGCAAACGGAGCGGGAAAGTCGACCTTGATGAACCTAATTACCGATAACATAAAGAGGACAAGCGGAGAGATTCTTTACAACGGTACGGACATTCGACGTCTGGGTGCAGGGTGGCGAAAAAGAGTAGGGTATACGCCACAGCTACAGGGAATGTATGAGGATTTTAGTGCAAGAGCATTTTTGCACTATATCGGAACGCTAAAAGGAATGCGCCGAAGGGAATGTAAGCGGCAGACCGAGGAGTTCCTCGAGGTTGTCGGGTTACGTTCGGTTGCACATCGAAGGCTTGGGAGCTTTTCGGGCGGCATGCGTCAGAGAGTGCTGATTGCGGCGGCAATGCTGGATCGTCCCGAGGTGGTTATCTTAGATGAACCGACAGCCGGTCTAGATCCGGAGGAACGGATTCGATTGCGCAATTATATTTCCGAGATGGCAAGAGACCGGATTGTGCTGTTGGCAACGCATGTGGTAAGTGATATTGAGTCCATTGCAGAGACGGTATTTGTATTGAGCAAAGGAACGATTGTTGTGCAGGGAAGTCCGCGCGAGTTGATTTCCGGTGTGCAGGAGCGGGTGTTCGAGTATCAAGGAGATTATACGACGGTTGTTGCGCAGAAGCAGGAGTACAAAAAGGGTCAAATCCTGCAGGCACAGGACGGGTACGTGCTTCGTGTGGTGAGCAAGGAAGCTCCGGATGGATTTCTCCCCGCAAAGGGAGTGTGTACGCTCGAGGATGTGTTTTTGTATTACACGGAGGGAAGACAATGAGGGAATGGAGAAGGGTACTTCTATCACGCCGGATGGTGTTGATCTTTTTGCTGGAGATATTTCTCGGAAGTGCATTCTTTATGTATGATTGCCGGTCTGCAAAGGATATCACAGCGGAAGGAGAGATGCTGCAAGCGTACATAGAGAGCTATCCCGAATTTTTATCTTCTGTGCGGGAAAATGCGAAGGTGATGGGCACCTTGGCATCCCTGTCCGAAGGATTTTCTGCGAAAAACATCAAAAAAACAACGGAAGACTATCAGCGCCTAGAGGGGATTCGGCCACAGTATGGAGAGAATCGCGGAGTAGTTTTATATTCGGAGTATCAAACCGGGGATATCCTTATTGTTGCGGCAGTATTTTTTGCGGTGCTCATGTTTCAGGAAGAGAGAAGCAAGGGACTGGAGGGCTTGGTTCGAAGTACAAAGAACGGTCGTACCCGCTTATCTGCGGAACGTGTGGCAATTGTATTTTGTGTGGCGGGAATTGCAAGTACGTTGATTAGTCTGTGTTGCATACTGACTGCAACACTGACCTGCGGAGATATGGAATTGTTACGACCGATTCAGTCGGTTCCCGAATTTATGCGGTGTACGCTACCGATTTCCATTGGGACCTATTTCGTCATGTCCACTGTTTTGAAGGCGTTGGTAGCAACGCTTATCGGGTTGATCCTTTACTTGCTGTCGGCGTTGTTGGAACCGCTTTTTGCGATTGGAATCTGCGGTGCGAGCCTGGTGATTGAATATGGGCTGTATGAGTGGATTTTGGCAACGGATCGTTCTGCGGGGTTAAAATACTGCAATGTGATGGCATTATTGCGGACCGAGGATTTTTTCAAAAGCTATAGAAATCTCGACGTTTTTGGGGAGGTCATTTCGTTCTTGACGGTAGCGATTGTTTGGGTTCTCATCGGTCTGTTTCTGTGGGCGGTGGGATGTATCTTGCTTGCCTCCCGAAAAGAAACAACACGAATCGGTGGAAGAATTCGAGACAGAATCCGTTCGTTCATCAGTCGTTTGGGCTTCCCGGTACCGATGCTTGTGTGGGAAGCGAAAAAGATTTTTCAAAACCAAAAGGGACTACTGATTTTTCTGGGGGTGATTTTTCTTGCGTCTTCTTCTGCTCGTCAATATGAGTATAAGCTCCCGTCGATCGCGATCAACGAAGATATTTTATATCAGAGATACGGGGGCGTAATTACGGAACAAAAGGTAACGCAGATGCAGGAGGATGAAGAGGAAATGCGCCTTTTGCGAGAGGAACTACAGGAGGAATTGCAATACGAGATTGATCGAAACGGTCCGAATATTGTGATTGAGTCATTGTCAGAACGTATCGAGGAGATTAACGCAAGCCTTCCGATACTTCAAAGGTTGTTGGAGCAGGCGAAGGAGGGGGTCACGTACGCACAGGCGACAGGGATAGAGGTATCGCTGATTCCGACAGAAACTTATGAGCTGTTGTTGCGGGAT
This sequence comes from Lachnospiraceae bacterium, assembly GCA_045601665.1. Taxonomy (GTDB): domain Bacteria; phylum Bacillota; class Clostridia; order Lachnospirales; family Lachnospiraceae; genus ISDg. The sequence goes on along the minus strand of JAZRZZ010000051.1, from coordinate 11,624 downwards.
GATGCGGCGACAACAGAGAAAAATGCACTGTTCATAGCGCTTGCCGTCATAGGAATCTTTGCGGGAATCGGTGCATATGAAAATGCCGGAAATATGCGCCCCACGCTTCGGTCAACAAAAAAAGGCAGAGGAAGATTGACGCTGGCGAAAACGGTGATTGTCGTAGGTACTTGCTTGCTGCTGATTGTGTTGGTGTATCGAGTACAGATGGAGCAGATCGGGGAACGCGGATTTGACAATCTGGACGCAACGGCACAAAGCATCCCGTTACTAAGAGGGGTGACAACGGAGATGAGCATAAGAACCTATCTGTACTTGATGTTTGCAGTTCGTTTGGCGGCAGCTTGCTTTGTGGGAGGGATTGTAATGCTCGTCAGCCGATTTTGCAGGAGCTCAATGCTGGTTGTGTGCATTTGCATTGCAATACTGGTAGTCCCGATGCTGTTGGCGAGTTCGGGAGTGTGGCAGCTCCCCGCACCGGCACGTTTCATAGGTTATTGCTATTAGCGGCAGGGTAGCACACGGGAGTCCACAGATAACAAAGTTTTTTGTAGACAATTCCCCTTGACAAGACAGACGCAGTGTGCTAGTATCTATTTAAAGAAAATTTGAAATAGAGGTGCGAGATGGGACTTGCGGAGACCTTTAAGGCGCTGTCGGACGGACAGAGACGTGAGCTGCTGACGTTATTGCGCTATGGACGGATGAATGCCGGGGAGATTGCAGAGCGGCTGGGCATGACGCCGGCGGCATTATCGTATCATCTGAAGCTTCTAAAGAGCGCTGATCTGGTGATGGAATATAAGGAGAAGAACTATATCTATTATGAGCTGAACACAAGTGTATTCGATGAGATGGTCTTGTGGGTGAAGCAGTTTGGAGGGAAGAACGATGAAGAATAAGATCCTTTGGTTGTTTGCGGCGTTGTCATTGGTGGCTACGGCAGTGGCGATGAAGTTCTTGCCGGAGGAGGTTCCGATGCACTATAATTTCGCTGGGGAGATTGACCGCTATGGGTCGAAGTATGAGATGCTCATTTTCCCGGGATTTGTTCTTCTTTTTGCAATTGTCTGGTCGCTGCTCTTGGCGCATTACGATAAGAAGATCGCCGGGGGCGGGGAGGAGAAGGAGATACAGGAGGCCCGTGTCAATCGGAAGGTGCTGTTTGTATCTGGAGTGGTGATGATGGGAGTATTTCTCGTGTTGCAGGTGCTGTCAATCTATAATGCTATGAAGCATACAGCGGATACGACGAAGCTGTCGGTGGATGTTATCTCCGTAGAATTTGCCGTGATCGGACTTGCCCTTGTGATTATGGGAAATATCATGCCCAAGGCCAAGCGAAACGGGCTCTTCGGTTTGCGTACGTCTTGGAGCATGGCAAATGACCGCACTTGGCTTGCCAGCAACCGCGTGGGCGGCATGCTGCTGTGTATTGCAGGCGTAGTGATTGTTCTGCTGGCATTTCTATTGAAGGAGATGGCGGTGATCTTCGCTTCCCTGGGTGTCATTGTGGTGGCAGCGGTGATTGCTACGGTGTACTCGTATGTAGCGTATAAGAAGTACGGGGAAGATTCAGCGATACAATAGAATCATTACGAATACAATATCACCACCGCAGAGGCAATCTGCGGTGGTTTGTTATATGTATCGAAGAAGATTTATGCTGCCATTATGGTAATGCGCATGACAGTGACAGATTGTTTATGGTAGTGAAATAGAGTGATGCCGAAAGAATAAGAATGAATCTCTAACATTGTAACGTGAACATAATATTGCAAAACTATCATTGCAATGGTATAATCGCAGTAAAACAGTTGTGGTGTGAGAATCTATAGGAAAAGTGAGAAGCGTGTGCATTTTCATCGCGCTTCGAATCGGAGGTTGTTATGAAGAACGAGATTACGATATATCATGGATCAGACCATATTATCGAGACGCCCCAATACGGAGAAGGAAAACCGTATAATGATTACGGACGGGGCTTCTATTGCACCGAATATGTGGAGCTCGCCAAGGAGTGGGCGTGCAGTGACCCACGGGGCGGTTATGCGAACAAGTACGTTCTTGATCTTGATGGGCTGAAGGTGCTTGATTTGAACGGAGAGGACTATGGTATCATCCATTGGATCTCTGTTCTTCTAAAGAATCGGCAGTTTACCATTGACAATGATTTTGGTAATGCGGCACGAGAATACATTTTGAATAATTTCGCCGTAGTGACGGAAGGGTATGATATTATCAAGGGATATCGTGCGGATGATTCGTATTTTTCGTATGCAAGAGACTTTCTGCAAAATGGTGTTTCGGTGAGACGCTTGGCGCAGGTGATGAGGCTTGGAGAGTTGGGCAATCAGATTGTACTTGTATCGCCCAAAGCATTTTCGCAGATTCGGTTTGTCGGTTGCGAGGAAGCAAGAGGGGACTTGTATTTTCCGGCGAGAAAGCGAAGAGATGATCTGGCACGCAGGGCGTATCTGTCCGACCGGCAGGGCGGGGCGTGGAACCCGGATGACATCTTGATGATTGATATTATGAGAGAGGGGATGAAGGCAAATGATCCACGCTTACAGTGACGCGTATGTGAATGTGGTAATGCACAATTTGGCGGCACTCTTTGACATTGCGATTAATGCGGAAGGGCTGGACGCGGATGCCTTTGGTGAAACCTTTGCCGCTTCTCGGGTTGCCGAGGGAATTGAAGCGGGAGCTCCCAATATGCTGGCGGGCAAGTCCGCTACGGAGATGCTTGCGATGATTCTCGGCCGAGATGTGGAGTACACCGTCGTTCCTATGGAGCGGACGCCGGAGTACTGGGGCGGTTGGATTCTGGCATATGCACAGTGGTACTTGGGCAAGTCATTTAAAGAGATCCTCTCGGTGATGTCCTTTGGGAAGCTGGTCTCCATGTACCACCCGTATCACGAAGCGGATGAGAGGAAGATGGTGGAGAGGATTCGAGCATGCTTCCCAGTGATGTCCGCATTGAGAGAGATGCGGAGAAAGAGAAGGCTGACGCAGGAACAGTTGGCGCTATTAAGCGGGGTAAATGTTCGCTCCATCCGCGCCTACGAGCAGGGCGATAACGATATCGGTAAGGCACAGGTGGATACGGTGCGGATGCTTGCCAGGGCGTTGGGTTGTACGATTGAGGAGTTGGTGGAGTGAAGCGGGAATCGGCACTTTTGCGTTGAGTTTCTATACGAAAGATGGTATAATATCCAGGGTGATAATATGCACAGGACGCTAAGAAGGTGTACAGGAGTGTAAGTGTGAGGGAGCAGATGTATCGGAGGTATCTGTATGGCATTGGATAATAAGTTAGGCATAGTAAGTTCTGCGGAACTTGCCCGCGAAGAAGAGCGGATTAGTAAGAGACGAGCGTTAGAACTCTTTGAGGATGGTGTGCTTGACCGATTGGAGGCGGGGACAATTTCTTCGCTTGCGGAGATTCATAAGTATTTATTCGCCGAGATATATGATTTTGCAGGCGAGATAAGAACCGTGAACATCTCCAAAGGGGGATTTCGATTTGCACCGGTGATGTATCTGCAAGCCGCGTTGGAACACATTGATAAGATGCCACAAGGAACATTTGACGAGATTGTCGAAAAATATGTAGAGATGAATATCGCCCATCCGTTCCGAGAAGGAAATGGACGAAGTACCCGTATCTGGTTGGATTGCATGTTGAAGAGAGAGCTTGGCAAGGTTGTGGATTGGAGCCTAGTAGACAAGGAGGATTACCTTCTTGCCATGGAGCGAAGTCCGATTCGTGACATTGAGATCAAGCATGTGTTACAATCCGCACTGACCGAAGAGATTCACAGTCGTGACGTGTATATGAAGGGAATCGATCATAGTTATTACTATGAGGGCTACCATGAATTTCGAATTGACGAGATATAGAAAACAGGTACAGCGCCAGTGACCCGCCCCCCAAAAGTTAGACCCAAAAAATCTAACGATTGGGGGACGGGGCACTAGCACCGTACCTGTTTTATTATTCTACTCTCTAATCCACCCGGAACTCTGCCAGCTTCAGATCCTTATTACGCTCCTGTACCATACCTACGGACCAAGCGTTGATGAAGAGAAGAAGCGGGTTGTCCTTCAAGTCCTTGATACGCTTCATATCGCTAGTGCCCACGATCTTGTCCACAGGGCACTCTTCGGGGTTGGTGACCCAACGAATGTGCTCATACGGCAAGGGCTCCATACGAATCTCTACATTGTATTCGCTCTGGAGGCGGAACTTCAGTACGTCAAATTGAAGCGTGCCCACAACGCCTACGATAATCTCCTCCATACCGGTGTTGAACTCTTGGAAGATCTGAATGGCACCTTCCTGAGCAATCTGGGTGATGCCCTTCATAAATTGCTTACGTTTCATGGTGTCCACCTGACGCACGCGGGCAAAATGCTCCGGCGCGAAGGTCGGAATACCCTCATAGCGGAACTTCTGATTCGATGTGCACAGTGTGTCGCCGATGGAGAAGATACCGGGATCGAAGACACCGATGATGTCGCCGGCGTAGGCTTCTTCCACGATGTGACGCTCCTGTGCCATCATTTGCGTGGACTGCGCAAGCTTCACCTTCTTGCCGCCTTGCACGTGGTTCACTTCCATGCCGGCCTCGAATTTGCCGGAGCAGATTCGCATAAATGCAATACGGTCTCTGTGAGCCTTGTTCATATTGGCCTGAATCTTAAATACAAATGCGGAGAAATCCTCCTTGAAGGGGTCCACAATACCGGTGTCGCATTTTCTCGGAAGAGGAGACGAGGTCATCTTCAGAAAATGCTGCAAGAAGGTCTCTACACCGAAGTTCGTAAGAGCAGAGCCGAAGAAGACGGGGGACAACTCGCCGGCACTGACAAGCTCTTGATCAAATTCTGCGCTGGCGCCGTCCAGAAGCTCGATATCCTCCTGCAATTTGCCGTAGAAATCATAACCGATGCGGGACTCGAGAGCCGGATCCTCGGCGGACATATACTCGGTAGCAACCTCTTTTTGACCGTTCATGGCCGCTGTGAAGAGAGCCACTTCCTTTGTGTTACGGTCGTACACGCCCTTGAAGCCCTTGCCGGAGCCGATGGGCCAGTTGATAGGACAGGTGGCGATGCCAAGGACATTTTCGATGTCGCTCAGAAGCTCATACGGGTCATTTGCCTCACGGTCCATCTTGTTGATGAAGGTGAAGATGGGAATGTGGCGCATGACACAGACCTTGAAGAGCTTGATGGTCTGCTTCTCCACACCCTTCGATGCGTCGATAACCATAACCGCGGAGTCCGCCGCCATCAAGGTACGGTAGGTGTCCTCGGAGAAGTCCTCGTGTCCCGGGGTGTCCAAGATGTTGATACAATAGCCGTCATAGTTAAACTGCATTACGGAGGAGGTAACGGAGATCCCACGCTCCTTCTCGATCTCCATCCAGTCCGACACGGCGTGGCGTGCGGTCTTGCGGCCCTTAACGGAGCCTGCTAAGTTGATGGCACCGCCGTAGAGGAGAAATTTCTCCGTTAGCGTCGTCTTACCGGCATCGGGGTGAGAGATAATCGCAAATGTTCTTCTTTTCTTTATTTCTGCGGAGATATCCGACATAATAGTAACCTCATTTCATTCAAGTCTTATAGAACAAAGTGCCTGTTTAAAGACACCGATGCAGGGTGCGATTGCTTGCGATAATATGTATTATGCGAGAGCGCATCCATGCGAAGAGTTTTTTCCGTGTGCACCGGGCGTACGAAAAAAGCAGGACTGCATATATCATGCAATCCTGCTTAGTATATCGTATTGATTATGGGAAATGCAATACTTTTTTCAAATCTTCCGAAAGAAGATGCATTTCCTTACTTCTTACGCTTTGCAAATGCGATGCCTCCGCCGATAACGACAATAGCACCGGCAGCAATTGCGAAGATGATACCGATCGGCGCACCGTCCTTCGAATCCTTGTCGTCCTTCGTGGGCGCAGGCGTATTCGTCGGCTCGGGAGCCTTCGTCGCTTCGGGAGCCTCCGTCGGCTCGGGAGTCTCGTCCTTCTCTTCCTCAGTAACCAAAGAGAACTTTGCATATGCGGTCACGTCGCCTTCGGCCTCACCGGAGAATTCGGTTCCCTTGCGATAATCCTTCGTGGTGTACCAGCCCTCGAACTTCAATCCGGGGAAGGTAGGATCCGCGGGCATCTTGTCCAGCGTGCCGAGGGAAAGACCATTTGCCATGTAGGTCACTGCCGAACCACCGCCGGTCACTGCGATTTCATAGGTCGTGATGTTGTCCTCTGCTACGGCAATTGACATGTTACGAAGCTCAGAGGGAGCGGAAATGTTGAAGGAGCTCATTGCGGTGCTAATGGCATCGTAGCTGAAATATGCCACCTTCTTGTCGCCTACGGTTTCAATGGAGGTAGGGTCTACGGGGATCCACCATTGCTGCTTCGCCTCACTGTCCAAAATCAGACGAGGCTCGCCCTCGCCGGTATATACCACAGCGATATCACGGCCTTCTGCAAAATAGGAAGGCTTTGCGGGATTCACGATGTAAGAAGCGTTCCAAAGAGTCGTACTTGTGAGTCCGTCTGTGTCATACCAGATCGGGGAAGCATCAATCAGCGAAGTATAGTCGTCGCCGGTGCTCTGTCCGAGTGCGGAACCCCATTCTACGGTTTCCAAAGGTGCAAGCAATGCTTCAAGAATCGTAGGATAGTTCCAGGTTGCCTCCTGACGATTCATGTGTGCGTGGCACTCGCCACCGGAGTTGCCGTTCGCACCGTTATCCCAAAGAACCATCGGAATACCGTAGGAAGCGGCCTTCGTTCCGAAATAAGTAGCCCAGCGCTCACGAGCCTCGGTGTTGTCCTTATTCGTCACACCGGTTTCGCCGAGAACAACGGGAATTCCCTTGTCGAGATACACCGACTTTGCAGCGGCAAATACCTGATCAATCTGAGAGGTCTGCGCCGTGTTGGTCGGATCGAAATCCATCTGTGCATCACTCAGACAGAAGTCATAGGGAGCGTAGCTGTGCATCGAAGCGATCAAGTTCTTTACGACCTCACCGTTGTAAGTCGGAAGCGAAACGCTCTCAATAATGTTCGCGGAAGAAGAAGCGGCGTAGCCGGGGATCATCAAGCAGCGTTCTGCATTATAACCCTTGTCTACGCTACGTACGGCATTGGTAAATACCTGATTGAGGTAGTTCACCGCAGCATAGGCTTCGGGGTTGCCGGACCATTCAAGCGAGGTGCCGGCCATACGAGGCTCGTTCATACCTTCGAAAATCAGGTGCTGGTCGTATTCGGCAAATGCCTCCGCAAGCTGTGTCCACACGGGACCGAGTGTCTTCGCGGTTGTCATATAGTTCTTATCGAGATCCTTAAGATTTACCCAGCTCTCGTGATGCACGTTCAAAATAACGAACAAATCGTTGTCAAACGCATAGTCCACAACGGTCTTTACACGTTCGATAAATGCAGGGTTAATCTTATAGGTGCCGTCCTGTGCGATGTTTCTTGCCCAGGTCACCGGGATACGAATGGTCTTAAAGCCGGCAGTCGCAACGGCATCGATCTGCTCCTTCGTAACAACGGGGTTACCCCAGGACTGCTCCTGTGAGGTAATATCGCCGATGGTACCACCGGTAGCATCAAAGGTGTTGCCGAGATTCCAGCCGAAGCCCATTTGTGCAACAATCTCCGTGGCGGTCAGACCCGTCAGCGGCTTGTCGGCGTCTTCTTCTGCGGAAGCAGCACTGCATACAAGCATAGCGCCGCAGATAAGAACGGCCGTCAAAAGCATCACTACGCCGATGCGAAGTGACAAGGTGTCTTTCTTCATAAAAGTAAACCTCCGAAAAATATAATAAAAAAGTACGCGCGGGTGGAATCCACCCCAGTATTGATTATAATGTTCCATCTTCACATTGTAAATGGATTATGTTAAATAATTTACGAAGCAGGAATCGGTTGCGAGGGACATTTTCCTATGCTATAATCGAGAAAAGCTTATAAAAGCATCGTGATACGAGGAGGGAACGGCCATGCGAAATACTGGGTTGAGAGGTGGATTGTTACTGCTGCTGACGGCGGTGCTGCTGTCGGTCGTTGCATGCGGAGAGGAAGAAAAGACGCCGGAGACGGCGCCGACGGAAGCGTTGTCTGTGACGGCTACGCCGACGGAAGCACCGAAGACGATGGAGGAGAAGATGATCGCTGCGTCGTTGATGTCTACGGGCAACAACGTGCGCTTTAAGAAGTTTCTCGAGAAGGTGCGGGCAGGGGAGGATGTGACCGTGGCATTTCTCGGCGGATCGATTACCGAGGGCTACAACGCCGGCACGACCGAGATCTACGCGAAGCTCGTTGCGGACTACGTGCGCGAGGAGTACTCCACAGGAGGAGAAGTAAACTACGTCAATGCGGGCCTTAGCGGAACGCCGTCGATTCTCGGACTGATACGCTCCGACCGAGACATCTTTGTACATGAGCCGGATCTGTTGTTTATCGAATTTGCGGTAAACGACGGACAGTCGAGCATTGACAATACCGGACTGGAGAGCCTTTTGTATAAGGCCCTGTCGCGGGAAAATGAGCCTGCGGTGATCCTGCTCTATTCGGTTACCGAGGACGGGTACACCTGTCAGGACAATATGAATACAATGGCATTTCATTTCGGTGTGCCCTGTGTGAGTGTGAAAAGCGCGATTTGGCCCTTCATCGAGAGTGGCGAATACACCTGGAAGGACTGGTCGAACGATGGTTCTCACCCGAACAAGGACGGCATGCTGCTTTATTCGAAATTTATTATACATCTGATGCAAACGCTGGATGCGGAAGAGGCCGATCCCGGGTATGAAGTGCCGGAGATGTTTGTGAAGGGCTTCAATCACGCCTCGCTTGCGATGGTGGATCGCGTGGAAAACCCCGACCGAATCACTATTACGTCGCTCGGAAGCTTTGCGGAGAACCGTGGGCACAATGCATTTCCGAACAGCTGGAGCAAGAAGGCCGGAGAGGGAAATGAGCCGTTTGCATTTACGTTTACGGGCTCGGCACTGTACATTGTGTATAAGGACACGACAAGCGCACAGGTAGGCACGGCAGAGGTGTACATTGACGGAGAGTATACATACAGCCTCTACGGCAACTCCGCAGACGGCTGGAACAACCCCGCGACGGAGCGCGTCTTCCGCGTGAAGCAGAGCGGAGAGCACACCGTCGAGATTCGCATGAAGGACGATTCTGCGGCGCTGGGCTTTACGATTCTTGCATTTGGAATTGTGGAATAAAAAGGGTTGACAGGAAGATTCGGAAGCGATAAAATAACCTAGAACGCATGATAAAGAGGGGGAATCGCAGATGAAGAAAGTCGCTTGTTTGGCCTTAATACTGCTTGTTGTTGCTGCGCTTGTAGGCATTCTTGTATGGCAGATAGATAAGGTGGGAGAGCAAGACGAGGAAGATCCGACAAATTCGATGTCGCAAGAGGAGTACAGGAAGTACTTACTGAACGAGATGTTTCCGACGGAGTTTGTGGTTGTGGGCTCGGAAATGACATTTGACTCATCCGTTTCGGTTCGTTCTGTGGAAGAAATCACCGAAGAAAGCATTGCGATTCGAGAGGGGTATCGGCATTGCATTATAGTAGTGAACGATGTTGACGGAACAACAGAGGTTTCCGAAGAAACGTATCGCATGATATGGGAATTGTTGAACAAGGATACGCGATATTATTTTATATATTTGGGGACAAGACAATTAAAATATTTGACCGAATTGGGTAACCATTATAACGTCATTTTCTCTGAATCGGATGTTGCGTTGGCATATGTTCAGGAAGATAATAGAGTTCTTACGGTGCTTGGAGCATGGGACAACCTAACCTATGAGGAATATCCGGAGTCGCTTGTTTGGTTTTTCGGAGGGCATATCGAAAAGCGATATAAAAATTGAACTCTTAGAATTGCGCTTGTACTGCAGTGCTACAGCGTGAGGGATAAGAAGCCCGTTGGATTGGGCCGTTAAGACTGGAAGAGGACATCTTGGGATGTCCCTTCTTTGTTTTAGGGGGAAAACGGTTGCATGAAGGAACAGGAGGCGAAACGATGTAACAAGGTTAAGATAAAATATGTAATCTCAAAAAAGCTGAAAAAGTGAAACCTTTTCTAGAACTCGTGTGTGTTATGGGTGAACGGTGCAAAAAAGAGCATCGAAAAACCTTTGAGAAAGGAAAGGAGAGCATAAAGAATGAAACGAATAAAAAGTACATTTGGTATGGCATTGATCATCGGAGCAATGCTAATGAGCGCGGCTTGTGGAACAAAGGAGGCTCCGGGAGCGGGGGAGAGCGTCGGAGCAACGAATACACCGATGGCAACGAGTACACCGAGCCCGGTATCGATGCGTGAGGTCGCATTCGGCACGGAATTCGAGATTACGACAGATGAACGTGTCGGCGTAGGAGGACAGGATGTGGTGTTCTACGTAAAGAACCTCTCGGACGAGTCGACAGAGCAGAACCTTCGTGTGCATGTGGCGTGCGCGTTGATAAGCGGTGCAAGAGAGCACCACTGTCAGGGAACGTATATCGGTGAAACAACACTGTTGGCGGTAGATCCTTCAGCAGACTATCCGGTGCATGTACTTGCGGTGGACGGAGAAACATTGACGGTGCGCATCGATGCGAGTTACCCGGAAAAGGAAGTTCTGGATCTCGGTGCGATTGCGGGTGATACCTATACGACGACAAAGCAGGAGTACGCGGCCAGTGAGAATTTTGAACTGTTCCTCGATGCCGGAGTTACGGTTCCCACAGATATTTTGGAGCGTTTTGAGCGATGTCTGGAGGAAGTGGAGGCAGAACTCGGGATGAGGGTGAATAACGACAGCCCATTCTCCGGATACCGCTCGAACGATACGCTTGAGTGGTTGTTCGGCTACGGAGCATTTTCTTCGCATGCGCAGGATCCGGGACGCGAGATGATTCGTGTATACGTGACGGATATCGAGGGAAGCGGCGGCTGGTGGATGCGAGAGATTGTCCTGTCGCCCGGCAAAGCAGACTTTCTTATCGGAGAAAATGAGTTCCCGGACAGTGACGGTATGCAGGTACTTGAGTTCCTTGTAAACATTGTGATTGCTGCAAACGGAAGATCCGCAGGAAGAGTGATTAACAGTGGGTACGCACGGCTTGTTGCGGAAACGATCGGTAGCGAGCTCGGTGAGGAAATGGCAAGTGGGATTGAAACCGCGGCGCTTACAGTGAATGGTGACAATGCGAGAGCTTTTTTTGAAAGCGCGAAGGGAAACGAGAGTGGGTTTACAAGATACTTTGTGCGCTACCTGTTGGAGAATTACGGCGAAGAGGCGTATGAACGAATTCTGAAGGATGCGGAAGCACTTCGTCCGAATGAATTTACCTTGGATCCCGACGAACAGAAGATCGCGGATGTGATAACGAAGAACACAAAGGACACGTTCTTTGAAGATTTCGGCGCATGGTTCTATGAGGAGGTAGAAGAAATCCGTAAGGACGTGGACGATTGGGAGATAGAATAAACGGCGGTTCGTCAAGTAAGAGATTCCTTCTACAGGGGCAAAATCGAAAGGTTTTGCCCCTGT
>JAZRZZ010000050.1:0-35968 GCA_045601665.1 Lachnospiraceae bacterium | reverse complement strand
CAATGTTCAAACGAATTTCAAGGTTGTTTCACTGTTCAGTTTTCAAGGTTCTCTGTCTTGCGAATCACTGTTCGTTCAAGCGACAGCTTTGCTAGTTTACTACATCGCAAAGCGTTTGTCAACACTTTTTTCGAACTTTTTATTTGGAAACCTTTGTTTCACATATTCACACGACAAACGGAGAAGGAGGGATTTGAACCCTCGCGCCGCTATTAACGACCTGCACCCTTTCCAGGGGTGTCCCTTCAGCCTCTTGGGTACTTCTCCAATCTATATCAAGAGGTTGCCCTCTTGGATACATTGCTACGAATCATCGCCTGATGAACAATTCGTCCCATAAATATATGCAACTATCGGTTCTTTGTGTTGAAAGATACCGAAACGGAGAATGTGGGATTCGAACCCACGGTCCCTTTCGGAATCACCGGTTTTCAAGACCGGCCCCTTAAACCACTCGGGCAACTCTCCAAAGAACGCTTTGCTATCTTATCACAAGTACATTTTCATGTCAAGAGTCTTTTTTCGTTTTTTGTGCTTTTTTGCGTTCAAGCCACAAGCTACCTTTTTCGCAGGTTTTCCTCTTATTAGAATATCCGCTTATTTCTTTTCTATGCAGTCAAACTTTCCAGTGGCGTCCATCTTTACAGTAGCTTTAGTAGTCCAAGCAATGAACTGCCGAAACAGGATCTCAAAATCGTTCCAAATGCGCATGTGCGCATACATTTCCGATCCTTCCGACAGATCCATTTCCGATTTATCGTTCTCCCAGTCGTAAACTTGGCACTGCATTCAATGTCCAATCGTGAGTGACACCTTTTCTATACTCATAGAATGCCGCTGCACCGATCATCGCAGCATTGTCCGTACAATAAATCGGCTCCGGATAATAAACCTGCTTTCCATTCGCTTCTCCGACCTCTCGCATACGCATGCGTAATGCACTATTGGATGCTACACCACCTGCCATAGCAATCTTTCGTACCCCGAACGCATTCGCTGCAGCTACCGTTCTCGTAGCAAGTACGTCAACAACCGCCGACTGAAACGATGCCGCCAGATCCGCACGCGTAATTCCATCCGCAAACACTTCAGGACAGGCCTGTGTCCCCTCCGCTACAATTCCTTCGTCGGACAGACCGGCCGCTTCCGCTTTCATTTTCGCAATATTCAGATAATTCAAAACCGCCGACTTCACGCCACTAAAGCTGAAATCGTACGGGCAACCTTCGATATGTGCTCTCGGAAATGCAATCGCTTCCGGATTCCCTTCTTTTGCCAAGTGATCAATCTTCGGACCTCCCGGATAGCCAAGCCCAATGGCGCGTGCTACTTTGTCATAGGCCTCCCCGGCCGCATCATCATGCGTCTTTCCAAGAATACGATATTCACCGTAATCCTCTACCATAACAATGTGCGTGTGTCCACCGGATACGACCAAACACAAAAAGGGAGGGGTGAGTTCCGGATGTGAAATGTAATTCGCCGAAACATGCCCTTCGATATGATGTACTCCGATCAACGGCTTCTTCGCCGCATATGCAATCGCCTTTGCCTCCGCTACACCGACCAGCAGACACCCCACCAAACCGGGGCCATAGGTGACCGCAACGGCGTCAATATCCTCAATCCCCATTCCGGCCTTATGGAGAGCCTCGGTCACTACCGGATTGATCTTCTCCATATGCTTTCTGGACGCAATCTCCGGAACCACGCCACCGTATAACGTGTGCAAATCGATCTGCGAAGAAATCACATTGGACAAGACGTATCTTCCGTCCTTTACCACTGCAGCTGCTGTCTCGTCGCAGGACGTCTCGATTGCCAATATATACGTACTCTTCATCATTACCTCCGTACCATTACGGTCAATTATTCTTCATTAGGAAAACTCAAAAGCCTAGTGTATCCATCCTTACACGTCCTTGTCCTCGGAAAAATACTCCGCGCATACTCCAAAAATTCCTCCGGATGTACTAGCGAAGGACTGTAATGCGTCAGCCACAATTCCTTCGGTCTCGCCTGTTTGGCGATTTTCGCCGCCTCTGCAAAATTCATATGACGATGCTCCTTTGCCTTTCCCTCCGACCCCGGTTCTCCGTACATACCCTCGCATATAAACAGCGCCGCATCTTCTGCCGCCTCCACAATGCTCGCCGTCGGACGACTGTCGGTGCAATAGGTGAGCTTGATGCCTTTTCGTTCCGGTCCGAGAATCATCTCCGGAACATATACCCTACCTTCATACTCCACGGTCTCTCCCTTTTGCAGACGATTCCAGCATTTCATCGGCACTTCATTTTTCTGCGCCTTTTCCGGCAGAAAACGCCCCGCACGCGAAATACGTTGCGAATAACCATAGCAAGTAACATTGTGATTTACGCGAAAGGCATCAATGACATATCCTTTCACCGCAAAAGACTCCTTTGCCTCTGTCAACTCACGGTACTCGAGCGCAAACGGGAGCTCAGGTGCAATCACACGAAGTGATTCCACCACCTGCTCCAACCCCTTCGGACCGATAAGAAGCACCGGCTCCTTTCGTTCTGAGTTTCCCATTGAAAGAAGTAAGCCCGGCAAACCACTGATATGATCGCCATGAAAATGCGTGAAGCATATCACATCAATGTCGTGACAGCTCCACCCTTTTTTTCGAATTGCAACCTGTGTGCCTTCTCCGCAATCAATCAGCAGACTGCTTCCGTTAAAGCGCGTCATACACGATGTCAAAAAACGCCCCGGAAGCGGCATCATCCCGCCGGTTCCGAGCAGGCAAACCTCAAGCATAATTATATTCCTCCTATTTGAACTGCCTACAGTTCCGTCTGCTCCGTAACGTCAACCGGCAACACAAAGGTTGCCCGTAGCTTATCATAACATGCCTCGCACAGGATAAACGCATGTCTTTCCGTATCCTTTTCTGAGAAATATCCCCAATTCTTCACCACCGAAAGCACGTCCTCCCTTCCTTCCAGACGTCGTCCACACCCATTGCATTCTCTATCTTTCATCGCACGTACCTCCTCCGATCGCATTTGCCTTCTTCTGCACCTACATTATATCGAATCCTTATGGCAAATACCTAGTGGGAATTCAAGGGACATCCGGAAACCAATAAATCCGTCCATCCTCCAACGGTTTCCTGTAGTAATTCCTGCGAATGCCTGCCAGTCGAAATCCAAGCCCTTCGTACAGCGCAATTGCCGGGATATTCCCATCACGCACCTCCAGTGTAAATGCACGAATTCCTCGCTCCTCATTCATCGCAAGAAGCATTGCCACAAGATTTCTCCCGATACCCCTTCGTCTCACATCACTTCTCGTAGCTACATTGGTAATCTGACCTTCATCTCCGACTACCATCATTCCTGCATAGCCAAGAACCTCTTCGTCCTCCATCGCCAACAGATACACATACTCCGGTCGTGCACATACCTCGGTCAGCATTGCCTCACTCCAAGGCTCGGAGAATGTAGTTCTTTCTATCTCTGCAACCTGTGCTACATATTGCTCGGTCATCTTCTTATATTCCATTGCGTTCTTCCCGTTCTCTTTCCGCCTGTGACTTACGCAGATATTCCGGCGCAAATGCAAGTGCCGACACAATCTTGCCCTCGTCCAAATAACGCAGGCCGAGCGCACCGAGTGCGCCCGCACGTTGCTTTGACAGATGCACCGGTGCGAACTCATACGGTACCGTGCATATTTCGGAAATCATCGATTTGCTCACCGGCACACCATCTCCGAGGAATACGATTTTCCGACCAAGGGCATTTGCCTTTTCGAGAATCTCTGTCAACAGGACACAGCATTGCGGTTCCACTGTACAGAGCATACCGTCCCTCCACTCGTACAGGCCGGTATACACCTGTCCCCTCCTCGCATCCATCAACGGACAGATTACTTTTTCGGTCGCACCAATGTTCCATGCCAAGCCATTCACAGTCTCCACGGGAATCACGGGTTTATCCCAAATCATCGCAAGCCCCTTTACCGTTGCCGCCCCGATTCGCAGTCCGGTAAAGGATCCTGGACCAGACGCAACGGCAATTCCGTCAAGCTCCGCCGGTTCGGTCTCCGTCATACGCATCACCTCATCTATCATCGGAAGCAAGGTCTGCGAATGCGTCTTCTTATAGTCCACGGAATATTCCGCAAGAACCGCAGCCTCCGTTACAATTGCCACAGATGCCACCATGCCCGAGCTATCTACCGCAAGTATCTTCATATTCCGCTACTTCCCTTCATTCATAGTAATCTTCCGGTAAGAGATCCCCCGGCTCAAGTCCTTTGCAATAACGATTCGTATCGCCCCCGCAGGCAACAGCTCCTCGATAAGAGACGACCATTCAATCAAGCATACGCCATTCCCGAAAAAATAATCCTCATAGCCGAGTTCGTACATCTCCTCAGGATCTTCAATGCGATATACGTCAAAATGATACAACGGCAATCGACCCGCGTGATACTCCTGCAATATTGTAAACGTAGGGCTACTCACAGGCTCATCAATCTCAAGTCCCTTTGCGATTCCTTTGACCAACACGGTCTTACCTACCCCCAACTCTCCGTCTAGGCATAAGATTGCTCCGGGGATCAGTTTTTTTCCGAGCATTTCGCCCAAACGAAAGGTGTCCTCCGCACAAAAACTCTCCGCTACCATCTCGTATCCTTTCCTTACTTCCCAATCTTTTCACGTAACAAGGCTTCCAAAGGCTCTGCCTTCTCACCAAGCAGATCCTTCGGAAAGATAAATGCACTGTTCTTCGCCAAATAGGCATAAATTGTCTTCTTCGTTGCCTTCAGCTTGCGAATTCGCTTGTAATCGACAAAATCCTCTGCCTCTCCCTGCGCAATGCTGATTCCGTCTTCCCCTGCGGTATACGTTGTCGCCACTTGAGCTGTTGCAAGTGCATTTGCCTGACGTAACGAACGCATCGTTGGGGTTACAATCGTCATCCAAACCAAGACAATCACACACACCAAAAGCAACGCCTGCATTTTAGACGATAGCTCGCTCCAACCGGTCACAAGCTGCCAAACGACAAGTGCCACTACAAGCCAAAACGCACAGCCATTCAGACCCGTAAGAGCATGTCGCATAGTAAATGTCCAAATGTCCCGAAAGCGCATAATATAAGTCAACGAAATACTGCGCCCCGTCGTCTGCTCCATTCCTTCCTGCGAAGCTGTATTCTGTCCCCCCTGCTCCTTGCAAGCAATATATTCTTCCATCTTCTCATCCTCATAAAAAACAATCAATCTGTCACCCCGTAGCGGCCGATATTCACCACAGATATGTGTAACAGATTGATTATAACAGAAAGCCCCCTGCTTCGCAAGAGGTTTACCGACGTTTCAGCAAGTGACTAATCTTCTTATAGATTACCAAGGTCACTACGGAAGTCAGTCCGTACTTTATGAAATTGAACGGCACTACCGCAAAGACAACAAAGGTTAATAGATTCTCGATGAACCCATTCACCTTACTTCCCATCGCAACAATAGCGGCCATGTCCATCCCATATGCCGCACCATACGCCGGGAGTAACAGAAATGCATTTAGAAAACAGCCCCCGATGACCACCGTGCATGTTCCGAGAATCAAGCCTACGGTTGCCGATTTCTTCGTCTTCTTGGCATAATAAAGAATGGCTGCCGGTACAACGTAACCACAGCCCAAACAGAAGTTTGCGAATTCTCCGACAAACGCCGTAGCTGTCCCGTTAATAAAGAGATTCACCGTAACCTTTAGAAATTCAATCAATACACCGCCAACCGGTCCGAGCGTACACGCCCCGATAATTACCGGCAGCTCGCTAAAATCAATTTCATAAAATGCCGGAAGGAAGGTCAACGGAAATTCCAAAAGCATCAACACCTCAGCAATGGCTGTCAACATCGCGATAATCGTCATCCTATGTACTCGCGACATTGAACCGCTTCTCTCGTTATCTCCTTTTCTCTTTCGAAGCAATTGTTCTGATACATACGCCAAGCCCACAATAACAATTACTACTCCGACCGCTGCCAACAAAAAAAAGGCGTTATCCTTTGCGGCCACTCCCATCCCCTTTAGATTCTTCCAAATTGTCTTCATTTTGTGCCTCCTTTTGATCGGCGTTCAAGCTTCGTGTCCTGCACGCTTCCGTGCAAAATAACAAAACGCCCCGAATCCGGGGCGTAGAAAATGCACATGGCGACACAAAAATCGCGCTGCACGTATCATTCCATTCAGACTATACTGCCGGTTCCGGAATCTCACCGGATCAACGCCTACGCGCTCGCGGACTTTACCGCCGATCGGGAATCTCACCCTGCCCCTGAAACTTGCTGCCATTTGTCTTTGATTGATTTACCTTATGCATCTTACTCCATTGTCGGCAAAATGTCAACGGGTGTTGTGGAAAACTTACGCCCTTCCGCTGTAACCGTCAACACAATCTCCCCTTGCATATCGGTTCGATACAGAGAAATCCCTCGCTCGTTCAGCCGCTCGATGCATACCGCATGAGGATGTCCGTACGAATTCTTTCCGACACTGATAATTGCCGCCTCCGGCGTCATTGCATCCAAAAACACTTCACTACTTGAGTACATGCTTCCGTGATGGCTCACATAATATATATCACAGTCCACATCCGCCCCGGCAGATACCATTCTACGTTCTCTAACCTCTGTAGCATCCCCGGCAATCAATATTTTCGTTCCTTCATATTCCACCATGAGAGCAATCGACTGATCATTCTCCTCATCTCCCGGCTCACCGACGGAAATCACACGCAATTCAAGTCCGTCACGCGACCATCGCTTCCCCATCGTCGGGTGTAACACCGAAAGTCCCATTTCTTCGGTATGTGTCACAAACGAACGATACGCTCTGGTGTCCGCCACATAATCCGGTCCCCATACTTCTTCCGAACCATACACCGCCAGCGCTCCCACAATTCCGTTCAAATGATCACTGTCGTAATGCGTTGCCACAATCAATGACAGACGTTCCACCCCGCACTTTCCGAGATAACTGACTACATAGGAAGATGCCGACGCGTTCCCACCGTCAATTAGTACTGCATTTTCTCCACAAAGCAGAAGCGTCGCACTTCCCTCCCCAACGTTGAGAAAATGCACCTCAAGCCCGACTTTTTGATATTCTACTTCTGTAGTAGGATTTATTTGTGCTGTCGGCTTCTCCGCTTCCGTCGGTGAATTCACCGCATGTGTTGCCGCCGGTGTTACTCTCCCTGTTTCCTCGTGTTTCTCCCGGCGCTTTGTATAACTCGCAAACGCATACACGCAAAACAGTCCTGCCACTATCAAGAGAAACAGGACCGTCATCTTACGTTTGTAATGCTTTCGATTCACCATAAATAACTACTCCGTTGTCGAAAGGGTGTAGCCGATAATCACTCGACTCTGTTTCGTGAATTCATTTAAGCTTTTGTACACATAGGAAGTTCCACGATTGCTGTAGCGATTGTGAATTCGAAACCTACCGTCCGCCATTCGTTCAAAAAAAACCAAATGTGCCCCGCCCAACAAAGGGCGCTTCGTCCAATACGCGATAATCCCCGCCTCGGCCTTGTTCAGCTTGCGTAACGACCAACGCATGCGATACGAAATCTTTCTCCTTCGGAAAAAGATAGCCAACGCAAATGGGAAAGTACCCAATAACGATCCGAACGGAGCAGCATACACCTCCAATTCCCGCAAAATCTTCGAAAATGATATCGGCTTCCCCAGATAACACATCGCATTGTATACCGCAATCGGACCACAACCGGAGTTTCCCACCGTCGCTAGCCCGTAACGCATGCCTTGCAACGGTTCAAGCGACTGACCGCTTAAGTACCCCTTTGGAAGCGCAACACGAAGATTCTTTTTATAATTCCCCGGCCATACCATTGCACATCACCGACAAAGCTTACGGGAGATTTCCCAAAGTGATCCGTCAATATCCTTCTGCATAGCAAGTGCTTCATTGATATCAAGATCCGTGAACTTACCTTCTCGGAAGCATACCACACGATTTACACCGCCGGAAATCAAAATATCTACCGCTTTCGATCCCATCGCCGATGCAAACACACGGTCACGGCAGGTAGGACTTCCCCCTCGCTGGATATATCCGATAATCGTTGCCCGCGTCTCAAGCCCTGTCGCGGACTCAATGCGCTTTGCCATACCGTTGGAATCGCCGATACCTTCGGCATTAATGATAATATGCAACTTCTTTCCAATCTTTTTTCTCGATGCGATACGATCAATAATCGCCTGTTCATCATAATCATAGCGCTCCGGCACAAGGATTTCCTCTGCACCGTTGGCGATACCGCACCACAACGCAATATGACCGGCCTTACGCCCCATCACCTCGATAATGCTACACCTCTCATGAGATGCCGACGTATCACGCACACGGTCAATCGCATCCATAGCAGTATTCAACGCAGTATCAAACCCGATTGTGTAATCTGAAGATGCAATATCCAGATCAATCGTACCGGGTACACCAACCACATTGATCCCCTGCTCAGCAAGCTTCTGCGCTCCACGATAAGATCCGTCACCGCCAATGACAACCAGTCCGTCGATGTTATTCTTTTTGCAGATATACGCCGCCTTCTCCACACCTTCGGGGCGAAGCATTTCCGGACAACGCGCAGTATACAGAATCGTACCGCCCTTCTGGATAATATCCGACACACTTCTCGCATCCATGTCGATAAAATCCTCTTCCAGTAGACCCGAATATCCTCTCCTCACACCCTTTACCTTCAATCCGTTGACAATCGCTGTTCTGACAACGGCTCGTACCGCCGCGTTCATACCAGGGGCATCACCGCCGCTTGTCAATACGGCGATCGTACGAATATCTTTTCTCTTTCCTTTCAGAAATGCCATGGTAGTTACCTCCCAAATGTAATGCTGTTGTATTTTACGAAAATACGTTTCTTCCCGTATTCTTCCTGTAGATGTTCAAAAAACTCTCCACTCGTCGGAATGGTCATATTGCGCGGCATCGGTTTGATCACCTTTTCCTTTGCACAATATGCGACCACCGGTGCGGTTCCGTCCGCCTCCCGTAGAAGACTCTGCAGATGCTCTTCATCTGCAAGATAGCTTGCGGTGTCCGCATATTGAATCCACACCTCTCGTGGAACCTCGTCGAAGCCACAAATACTCTGGCATGTCAACTTCGCCGGACGATCCTCTTCTGCCGAAACTCGTCCCCTGACAAACAAACGTCGATCAGGCTGAAGTTTATCACGCAACTTCTCATAATCTCTCGGAAAGACAATGATCTCCACAGTACCGTACATATCCTCAAGCGTCAAAAATGCCATGATACTGTTATTGCGTGTCGTCTTCAACGTTCTTTCTACGATGATGCCTCCGATCACATGCATATCGCCATCATTCAATGTCGCCTTTCCGGTCTCTTCCGACAATTCAAAATCAGTCGTTCTGCACGTTGCGTTCTTACGCAACAACCCCTCATATTCCTCCAACGGATGTCCACTGACGTAGATTCCGAGCACTTCCTTTTCGAATGCAAGCATCTCTTGCAAGGAATATTCTCCGCAATCGGGATATTCAGGCTCCGAAGAATCGACCGCATCCTCTTCCATAAAATCGAATATAGAGAACTGTCCACTCAACGACTTCTTACGGTCATAGGCGATTCCATCTGCTATTCCGTTGTACGCCTGCATCTTTTGCTTGCGTGTACCGGGCAGACTGTCGAACGCTCCGGCCTTAATCAAGCTTTCGAGTGTCCTCTTGTTAACTTCCTTCCCTGCCATTCGCGAAATAAAATCCGAAAGGGACCGATACAATCCGCCTTCCTCTCTTTCTCGTACAATCGCGTCAATCACCGGACGCCCAACACCTTTGATTGCCGAAAGCCCATAACGAATTGCCGCCTCACCTTCATATTGTCCCACGGAAAATCCGGAATATCCTTCATTGATATCCGGGGGTAACAAGCGAATGTTCATTTGCTTCAGATTATTGATATATCCGGCCACCTTTCCGGTATTGTCAAGCACGGATGTCATAAGTGCGGCCATGAATTCCACCGGATAATAGCTCTTCAGAAACGCAGTCCGATATGCCACCACCGCATAACATGCAGCATGAGACTTGTTAAATGCGTATTTTGCAAAGTCAGTCATCTCATCGTATATCTTATCTGCAACCTTCTCGGGGATTCCTCTTGCGATACAGCCAGGGACGCCTTCCTCTTCATTGCCATATACGAAGTTGTGACGCTCCTTTTCCATGACCGCCGCTTTTTTCTTGCTCATCGCACGACGCACAAGATCACTTCGCCCATAGCTATAGCCGGCCAGATCACGAACAATCTGCATTACCTGTTCTTGATAGACAATACAACCATAGGTCGGCTGCAAAATCGGCTGTAGCTCCGGACAATCGTATGTGATATCCGACTGATTCTCCTTGCCCTTAATGTACTTTGGAATAAAATCCATCGGCCCCGGACGATACAAGCTGATTCCCGCAATAACATCCTCTAGACTGCGCGGCTTCAACTCCTTCATAAAGCTCTTCATCCCGGCACTTTCCAGCTGAAAGACGCCTTCGGTCTTACCCGAACACAACAAGTCATACACCTGTGGGTCATCATAAGAGATGTCCGCAATGCGGAACTCCGGAATACGCTTCTTAACCAAGTCCTCCGCATCCTTGATTACCGTTAACGTGCGTAATCCAAGAAAGTCCATCTTCAAAAGACCCAATTCTTCGAGCGTCGTCATGGTATACTGCGTCGTTATCGTACCGTCTCCCGAGCAGGACAGCGGTACATATTCATCGGCAGGCGCGTTTGCAATGACTACGCCGGCGGCATGAATGGACGTGTGTCGCGGTAGCCCCTCGAGCTTACGCGACATCTCCAGTAGATATTTGATTTCGGGCTCAGCGGCCGCAAGTGACGCCAATTCCGCATTGAGTTGCAATGCCTTCTCTATTGTAATTCCGAGATCCATCGGAATCATCTTTGCCACAGTATCCACGCGGGCATACGGCATATCCAAAGCACGACCCACATCGCGAATAACACCCCGTGCCGCAAGGGTACCGAAGGTAACAATCTGCACTACTTTTTCTGTTCCGTATTTGCGCACTACATAGTCAATTACCTCTTGCCGTCGCTCATAACAGAAATCAATATCAATATCCGGCATCGTCAACCGTTCCGGATTCAAAAAGCGCTCAAAAAGCAAGGAATAACGGATCGGATCAATATCCGTAATCTGCAACGAATATGCCACAATACTGCCGGCACCGCTACCTCGTCCGGGACCTACGGGAATGTCATGTTCCTTTGCATACCGAATGAAATCCCATACGATAAGAAAGTAATCCACAAACCCCATATTTCGAATGGTCGTCAGCTCGTATTGCAAACGTTCCGTATGCTGCTCATGATTCTCCGGATACCTTGCCTTCAAGCCCTCCGTACACAACATCTCCAGATACCCATAAGGGGTGTAACCCTCCGGAACATCAAACTTCGGTAGCTTGTACTCTCCGAAGGTAATCTCCACATGACATCGATTGGATATCTTCCATGTGTTCTCAAGTGCCTCCTTAGCATACGGAAACAGTCGCTCCATCTCCGCAGGAGATTTCAGATAATACTGCCCACCTTCATAACGCATACGATCGGTATCACTCACCTTGCTCTGCGTCTGAATACAAAGCAATATGTCGTGCGGTGTTGCGTCTTCCTCCAACACATAATGAATATCGTTCGTTGCCACAAGCGGAATTCCGGTCTCCTCATGCATACGAAGCAGCTGCTGGTTCACCAAACGCTGATCTGACAGTCCGTGATCCTGCAATTCGAGAAAGAAATTATCTTCTCCAAACAAATCACGGAGCTTTCTCGCACGCTCTACCCCCTCTTCGTACAATCCCATCCGCAGTGCAGTCGCCACTTCGCCTGCCAAGCAGGCAGACAGAGCAATCAAACCTTCATGATATTGTTCAAGCACCTCATAATCCACACGTGGCTTATAATAAAAGCCTTCGGTGAACCCTTTTGACACAATCTTCATCAGATTCTGATATCCGACATTGTTCTCCGCCAAAAGAACCAGATGGTAATATCGCTTCTCCGAGGCAGTTCCCTCCTTGTCAAAGCGAGACCCGGGTGCAACATATACCTCGCATCCAA
Source organism: Lachnospiraceae bacterium (assembly GCA_045601665.1). Taxonomy (GTDB): domain Bacteria; phylum Bacillota; class Clostridia; order Lachnospirales; family Lachnospiraceae; genus ISDg. Next base: position 23,766 of record JAZRZZ010000050.1, on the reverse strand, counting down.
TGACCGGCCGAATCCCTTCCGCAAGACAGGCACGATAAAAATCTATCACGCCGTACATGACCCCGTGATCGGTAATCGCAAGCGCATCCATCCCAAGTTCCTTGGCACGACACACCATCTCTTTTATCTTACCGGAGCCGTCCAATAGACTATACTCCGTATGAACATGTAAATGTGTAAAATTCATCGCTTGTCCCTTCGCATTACCATACAAACCGTAAAATGAGCGCAAGAATCACGCTTGCCAACGCAATGCACTCCAACACCAACAACTGATTGCATCGACGTATCTTTGCACGATGTCGTTCCAACTCCCTTCGATATTGGCGACGTTGCTCATTCTCCGCACGCTTTATGGCTTCGTATTGCCGATCAAATTCCTCTTGGTCATCCGACACAGTGCTATGTAACAACACGTCACGGTTCTCCATATGGCGGTCTCCTTATTGAATATACTTTCACAATTCTATTGTAGCACATTCCTTGTAAATTAGAAAGAGGATTTTCTGCATAAGCACGAAAACCATCCTCTCTCACTCGACGAAATTTCGCGAACTAAGACAAGAAGGACGACATACACAAACCGAAGCCCCACCGAAAGAACAAAGTGTCTGCCGTCAGACTCCTGCATCGCACACAGTCACATACAACACTTTCTCTATTCTTGCACTCACGACGCAAGCTGATTGATACATTACAAGACCGCTCTTTGCAACAAGAAGATCGTTCTTTCCCATAAGACAAAAAGGAGAGTCCGCAAAGGACTCTCGCAATCAGTTCTTACTTTCCGGAAAGGTACGCTTCAATGCCTTCCATCGCAACCTGCTCATCATGACCATCTACACTAATCGTTACTTGTGCTCCGTTGGGAAGTGCAAGACTCATCATTCCCATGATACTCTTTGCATTCACCTTCTTATTATCGCATTCCACATATACACTACTGTCATAACGGCTTGCCACCTGTACAAGCAAAGCAATCGGTCTCGCTTCCAAACCGTTCGGGATGTTAATTGCCATCTTCTTAGAAATCATTGAATAACCCTCCTTATTTCGATCGTAACCCCTCTGCAATTGCACACAGTTTCTGCAACCTGTGATTTACGCCTGACCTCCCCAAAGGCGGCTGTAAGTATTCCCCTAGTTCCTTAAGCGACGACACCGGATATTCCAATCTCAATCGCGCGACCTTCTCCAAATCCTCCGAGAGTCCCGAAAACCCTATGGTATCTCGAATTAATATAATATCTTCTACTTGTTTCTTTGCCGCTGCGGCGGTTTTATTCAAATTAGAAACCTCACAATTCACGCGACGATTGACACTTCCCCGTGTCTCTTTCATCGCTCGCTCATTCTCATAATGCATCAATGAGACATGTGCTTCCATAACCTTCAGAACATCTGCGATCTGCGATCCATCCTTCAGATATACCGCATAATTTTGACGCCGTTCCGTCTCCTTGGCCTCGCACCCGAACTCCTTCAGACACTGCACAACCATCTTGGCCAGTTCCACAGTTGGCATCGCAATTTCGAAATGATAGGACTTTGCCGGATTATTCACTGTCCCGGACATTAAGAACAACCCGCGAATCCAACTACGCTTACAGCATGGCTTCGTAAGCAGCTTTTCATTCAGCAACCGATACACAGAGCCATTCTCCGCTTCTGAAAGACCGAGTCGTGCAAGCACATTCCCCGCCGCCTGCTTCTCCGTAATCCGGACGACATACTCTCTACGCCTTCTATCATTTTCTGCAACGCACTCAACAACAGTTTCAATATTAAATGACTTTTTAAGAAAAGTAAAGCACTTTTTTGCGATTGCCTCATTTTCCACAGAAAACTCAACTCCGCCGGACTCATCTTCGCGCATTCGCTTTGCACCGAGAAGAAACATTGCCGAAAGCTCCGCAAGTCGACAGTGCTGTGCCGATGGAAGCTTTTCAATCAGTTCCTTTTTGACATCACTTGAAAATGACACCGCTTCCTCCTACTTCTTTGAAAAATCTCCGAGGAACCGTACCTCCGGCTCCAGCGTAACTCCGAAACGCTCCGAAACCCGTTCGCGTACCTGACGAATCAACGAAACAACATCCTCCGCAGTCGCACCACCCTGATTGATCACAAATCCGCAATGCTTCTCGGATACCTGCGCACCACCTACCGAAAAACCACGCAACCCGCAATCATCGATTAGTTTTCCCGCGAAATAGCCTTCCGGTCTCTTAAAAGTACTTCCCGCACTCGGATATTCCAATGGTTGCTTGTCTTTGCGTTGCTTTGTCAGCTCCGCGACCCGTGCCTCAATGACCGCCACATCCCCTTTTTCCAAACGAAATGCAGCTTCCGTTACAATATATCCATTTTCAGAAATGCAGCTGTGTCGATACGATAATTGTAGCTCCTCCACAGACAAGCACAGCTCACCTCCGGCCTTCGTCAACACCTTTGCCCACAGCAAGCTATCCTTAATCTCGCCACCGTACGCGCCGGCGTTCATCACCACGCCTCCACCTACGGTCCCCGGAATTCCGGTCGCATATTCCATGTTGGCATAGCCTTTTCTAGAAAGCTCTTTTGCAAATGCAGACAAAAGCATCCCCGCAGGTACAATCGCCACGGGAATCCCATTCAAGATATCGTAGCGAATCGAAGCATTCTTCGTCTCCATACGTATCACAACTCCGGAAATGCCCTCATCCGCCACCAACAAATTGCTACCGTTTCCGATAACGTAATAGGGCACTCCTTGTTCTCGACACAGTACAATGGTTTTTGCCAGCTGTTCGGTGGATTGCGGAATTACATAACATTCTGCCGGACCTCCGATACGAAACGTCGTATGGCGTGCCATCGGCTCATCGAAAAGGCAATCTCCCTCCGCATACAGTGCCAATAGCGCCTTTCTAAATTCACTATTCATTCTTTTACAACCCATTCACTTAATTGATGTTTAAGGTCATACGAGCGGCCCCGAAGATTCCGGCGTCATTCCCCAACTCCGCCAAGCGGAATTCCTTACCCTTGAGAGCCTCCATAATATTCTCGTTATAATTCTTCTCAATCGCATCAATCAAAATGCTTCCCGCACGGCTCACGCCACCTCCGATGACAAATGCGGTCGGGTCCGCCACTGCAGCCACATGTGTCAATGCAAGTGCCAAATAACTGCCAAGCGTATCCACAAGCTCCACTGCCAACGCATCCCCCTTCTTTGCCTCGTCGAAGATATCCTTTGCCGTCAAAGGCAAGATTTTTCGCAAAGTAGTTTCCTCATCCGACTCCGCAAGCTTCTTCTTTGCCATACGAACGATTCCCGTGGCAGAAGCATACTGCTCCAAATGCCCATGACCACCGCAACCGCAGATATCGGTCTCCTCGGGATTCACAATAATATGACCGATTTCCGCACCCGCACCATTGCTTCCGCAGATGATCTCACCGTTAATAATCAAACCTCCACCGACACCGGTTCCAAGCGTAATCATCAGAAGATCGTTGTAGCCTCTTCCGCCGCCCTTCCAAAGCTCTCCGAGCGCCGCCACATTGGCATCATTGCCAACACGCACGGGAATTCCGAGCAATGCTTCCATTGTCTCTCTTACATTCATTCGTCCCCACCCGAGATTCGGACACTGCAATACGGTTCCGTCAGACAATACCGGTCCCGGTACACCCATTCCAACGCCCATAACGTCCTTTTTATCAATGTTTTTCTCCACAAGTTTTCCTTCGATGGATGTGGCGATGTCAGACGGTACATTGCTACCACCGCTGCTACGATCGGTGGCAATCTCCCACTTGTCCAACACTTCACCTTCCGCGGTAAACAAACCGCATTTTACAGACGTCCCTCCGATATCAATTCCGAAACAATACTGCATAGTCCTTTTCCTCCTACATGTTCTTCATTAAGTTGTTTGTTACGCGATTATACAATTCCTGCGCCGCATTGTAGCCCATTTTCTTCTGACGATAATTAATCGCCGCCGCCTCACAAATAATTGCCAAGTTACGTCCGGGGCGGATCGGAATGTTATTGCAAACAACACGATTTCCTAAAAACTCCGTGTACTGATCCTCCAGACCGAGACGATCGTACTCTCTTTCCTTGTCCCATTCTTCCAGCATAATCACCAGATCAATGGACTGTGTCTCCTTGACACTCTGCACACCGTATAGTGCCTTAACATCAATAATACCGATGCCTCGTAGCTCTATTAAGTGCTTTGTCACATCCGGTGCCGTTCCGAGAAGTGTATCGTCACTGACCTTTCTCAACTCAACCACGTCATCGGATACCAAACGGTGACCTCTTTTAATCAATTCAAGCGCCGCCTCACTCTTGCCGATTCCACTCTCGCCCATAATCAGCAGTCCTTCCCCGAATACGTCAACCAAAACCCCATGAATCGAAATTCGCGGTGCCAGCTGCACCTTCAGCCAACGAACCAGCTCAGCCACCAATGCGGTGGTCTCCATTGCACTCCCGAACACCGGAACTCCCTTTTCCAACGCCAGCTTCTTCATGCCCGGACTCACCTCAAGATTACGGCAGAAGATAATGCACGGAACCCCATAGCCCATCAGCCTGGAGAAGCATGCGTGGCGCTGTTCCGAGGTCATTTCATTCTGATACATATATGCATATTCTACATTTCCGATTAATTGAATACGATCTTTGTCGAAATCGCTGAAAAATCCAGCCAGCTGCAACGCCGGTCGATTGATTTCGGGCTTTGTAATCTTTCTGTCGCTGATGTCGATCTCCGGTGTGAGGTTCACCAGCTTCATCTTATCTACCAACTTCTGCAGTTCAACCTCGTACATACTCCTACCTCCGTATTCTAGGTCTTGTCATTTTTCATTATGACACCCTAAATTTTATTATATGATACCTGCTCATCAAATGCAAACAATTTATTTTTCATCCGGACCTTGGTGCAAAAAACCGTATATCTGTGACGCAACCACGCGATTCATTCCGGGCAGCCCTGCCAATTCCTCTTCCGACGCCATCTTCAGCGCATCCATGCTCTGGAAATATTTCATCAAGGTTCGCCTTCTGACCGTCCCGACGCCCGGAATGTCATCCAGCTGCGAGTGCACCTGTGCTTTCGTTCGCAGACTTCGATGATATTCTATAGCAAATCGGTGGGTTTCATCTTGAATACGCGTCAGAAGCGAAAAGGCTTCTCCACCCACCGGAAGCGGAATCTCCACGTCGTTAAAATACAATCCGCGAGTTCGGTGTCTGTCGTCTTTAACCATACCGCATACCGGTATCGAAAGGCCCAGCTGCTTAAGCACTCGAAGCGCAATGTGCACCTGCCCTTTTCCTCCATCCATAAGAATCAGATCCGGAAATCTCGTGAAGCTATTTTCCGCCTGTTGCTCACGGTCACGTGCCCCATGCACAAAACGTCGTGTCAGCACCTCCTCCATAGAAGCATAATCGTCCGGTCCCTGTACGCTCTTTATCTTAAACTTGCGATATTCTTTATTTCTTGCTTTTCCGTCCACAAAGACAACCATGGAACCAACACTGTGAAAACCGCTGATATTTGAGATGTCATACGACTCCATGCGATGAAGCTCTTCCATGCCCAAAAGCTCTGCAAGCTCCTTTGCCGCACCGACGGTACGGCTCTCTTCCCTTGTAATCTTCTCAAGATCACGATTCAGTACAATTTCAGCATTTTGCTTCGCCAAACGAATCAAGCGTTCCTTCTCTCCGATCTTCGGCACACGGAAACGCACCCTCTTGCCCTTCTTCTCGCTCAACCACTCCACGAGCAATTGCTCCTCGTCGATTGCGTGCTCCACCATAATCTCCTTCGGAATGTACGGCGTTCCGGCATAATACTGCTTGACAAATTCCGTTAGCAGCTCACTCTCCGTCCGTTCCTTTGCCTCGGTCATATGATAATGTTCGCGCCCTAAAAGCTTCCCACCTCGTTCGAAGAAAATCTGCATTACACAATGATCTTCCTTCGTTGCCATTGCGATAATATCTCTCTCATCGTCATTCGTATCCGTGGCCTTCTGCTTCTGCGCAAGTGCCTTGACCCTTGTCATTAGATCCCGATGCAACGCCGCATTTTCAAAATCAAGCTCCTCGCTTGCCGCCAGCATCTTCTTCTCCAGGACACCGAGTACCTCCGAATAATCATTATTCAGAAACTGCAACACCTTCTCAATCTTCTTGCCGTACTCCTCTTCCCCGATTTCTCCGATACATGGTGCTTCACACTGCCCGATCTGATGATACAAACAAGCTCTTCCCTTTCCGATATCCTTCGGAAGGCTTTTGTTACAGGTACGAATATGATATATCTTTCGCAACAAATCAATGGTGTCATTCACCGAAACTCCGTTCGTATACGGTCCAAAGTAACGTGCCTTGTCCTTCCTGCGCTCTCTAGCCAAAAAAACACGCGGAAATGCCTCGCCTACCGTCACCTTTATGTATGGGTAGGTCTTATCATCCTTCAGCATCGTATTGTACCGCGGCCGATGCTCCTTTATCAAATTACACTCGAGTACAAGCGCCTCCAATTCGGTGTCCACAACAATATACTCAAACCATGCCACTAACGATACCATCTTCTGAATCTTCGGCGAAAGACGATGTCCGTCACGAAAATATTGTCGCACACGATTCTTTAATATTTTTGCTTTCCCTACATACAGAATGCGGTCCTCTTTATCATGCATTAAGTAGACTCCCGGACTTTCCGGCAGTTTCTTCAGTTCTTCCGCAAAATCAAATTCTCGCATTCGCTTCTCCTCTCCTCGCCGCTCTTCCGTTGACAACGATCTCTATTGCCTCTTATGAAAAAGCTGCCGCTTAAGAAAAACGACAGCTTTTGAAATTTATTCTTCTGCAGTTGTTAACGGAATCTCGGTAATCTCCGCAGGCTCGTTTATTGTCTCCGGATTCTTAATGCGATTGAAAATGTCCATGAACTGCTTTCCGGTAATCGTCTCTTTGGCAATCAAGAATTCTGCAGCCTCATCAAGAATCTGCATGTTTTCTCTGAGCAAAGCAACCACTTCTCGGTAACACTCATCCATGATCTTCTGAATCTCCCGATCAATCTTGGCAGCTGTCTCATTACTGCAATTCAAAACCGTACGACCCTCTAAGTACTTACTCTCTACAGATTCAAGCGCGACCATACCAAACTCATCGGACATTCCGTACAAAGTAATCATCTGACGTGCGAGATTCGTTGCACGCTCAATATCGTTGCTTGCACCGGTAGTAATGGACGCAAACTTCACTTCCTCCGCCGCACGACCTCCGCAAAACGTCTTAATCATCGTAAGGATATCTTCTTTGGAATTCAGATACTTCTCTTCCTCCGGCACCTGCATCGTATAACCGAGTGCTCCCATTGTTCGCGGCACAATGGTTATCTTCTGAACAGGCTCCGCATTCTTCTGAAGTGCCGCAACAAGTGCATGACCCACCTCATGGTAAGACACAATACGCTTTTCTTCCGGTCCCAATATACGGTCTTTCTTCTCCTTGCCGGCAAATACAACCTCGACCGACTCCATCAAATCAGACTGCTTTACAACCGTACGCCCTTCCTTTACCGCCAAAATCGCGGCCTCGTTTATAATATTCGCAAGATCGGAGCCAACCGCACCGCTTGTCGCAAGAGCAATCTCCTCAAGATCAACGGAATCGTGCATCAGAACGTTCTTTGCATGAACACGAAGCGTCGCCAAGCGTCCCTTCAAATCAGGCTTATCCACAATGATTCGTCGGTCGAACCGTCCCGGACGAAGAAGCGCCTTATCCAATACCTCGGGACGATTTGTTGCGGCCAAGATTACGATGCCCTTTGAAGTATCAAAGCCATCCATCTCCGCCAACAATTGGTTCAAGGTCTGCTCACGCTCATCGTTTCCTCCGCCATAGCGACTGTCTCGGCTCTTACCGATTGCATCGATCTCATCAATAAAAACGATGCAAGGTGCCATCTGCTGTGCTTGTCGGAACAAATCGCGCACGCGCGATGCACCGACACCGACGTACATCTCAACAAAGTCGGAGCCTGACAATGAGAAAAACGGCACCTTCGCCTCTCCAGCTACCGCCTTTGCAAGCAAAGTCTTACCGGTACCGGGAGGTCCGACAAGAAGTGCTCCCTTCGGTAATTTCGCACCGATTCTCGTATATTTTGCGGGATCATGTAGAAAATCCACAAGCTCCAGCACGGAATCCTTCGCTTCTTCCTGACCCGCAACGTCCTTAAAAGTAACACCGGTCTCTTTCTCTACATACATCTTCGCATTGCTCTTGCCGGCACCGAGGCCTCCGATTCCGCCGTTCTTACTCAGAGTGCGGAACAACGCCCACATCATAATATAAATCAGTGCAAAAGGCAAAATGTACCCGACGAGTATGTCTATCAACGTAGTACTCTTATCCACAATCAGACGCTCGAATTCGATGTCCTTCTCGATTAGAATCTGCGTCAGCTCATCGTGATTCAAAATTCCCGTATAATAAGTCTCGATAATGGAATCCTCTGTCTTCACAGGGGTGATTACAATACGATCGTAATCCATCTGAATCTCGACCTTCTCGACTGTTCCCGCTTCAATCATCGCAAGGAATTCATTGTAAGTAATCTTCTTGTTCTTCAACGACGAAATATAGTCACTGATAAATATATAACAACCGAGAAAAACAAAAAAAACTACTACCGTCGCAATGATACGCGGAAGATTACTCTTCTTCTTGTTATTATTACCGTTTTGGTTTGAATTCTTATTCTCCACGTGAAACCTCCCATATTGCATAGGCACATTATAGATGAACGGAAAACAAAAAACAACCCATCGGGAATGATTTTTTTGTGAAAATGCCTTTCCGACGGGTTTTTATTCCTCTTCCTTCTCCGAAAATGTGATAATCTCCTCAGAAAATCGAACTCTCCCTTTCTCCTTCACTTGGATATGAAGAAATTCCTCGGGATTGGTCAGCACTACTGGTGAAATCGGAGAGTAGCCCATTTTCTTCAGCCTTTTGCGATCGAAGCGCAACAAAATCTGTCCCTCTGTAATGTGCTCTCCCTCTTCGACCTCCGCCTCAAAATACACGTTATGCAAAAAACCACTATCCATACCGATCTGTATCAGTACCTTTGCATGTACCTCGTTTTCCAGCATAATTGCATGACCGGTATGAGAAATCGCACTTACAGTACCTTCAAACGGTGCTACCACCACATCCGATTTCGGAATAACAGCAACCCCCGGCCCCAAACGACCCTGTGCAAACTGCTCCTCCGGCACCTTGTATAACGAAAGCAACTTCCCTTCCATAGGTGCCGCAATTCTCCATCGCTCCATACCATCCTCCGTTAGAAATGATCTCATAACCATAGTATAAAGCATTTTGTAAGATTTATTCGCTTGTCACAAGTGCAGCTATTGCCCGCTTCACCGTTACACCATACCGGGAGATCTCATAAGCACTATCCCTTCAACAATCAACATGTCCGTGAACAATCTTGCCCTCTGCATATGCAGAAACTAGCTCTCATTCTCCTCTCGTGCAATCTTTCGGAAATTGAGCGGGGATATCCCGTAATGCTTTTTAAAAAGCTTACTAAAGTGATACACATCGTCATAACCGACCAAGGATGCAATCGTCTTTATGCTTCCCTTATCCTCCTTAAGCATCTCCCTCGCCTTGTTCAAGCGAATCTTAATCAGATAGTTAATTGGAGAGTCTCCTGTCTTTTCTTTAAAAATCTTCGAAATATACACCGGACTCAAATACATATTATGTGCGATCTGATCGAGCGAAATGTGCTGCGAATAATTCTCATTCAAATATTGCACAATCTTCTTTACTACATAACCCTTAGAATAACTCTCAAAAGCCATACTGACTGACTCATGTGTATTTGTCCCTACAATCGTTCGGAAAATCAATATCAAAATCTTCATCATCTGTGCCTGAATCAAATAATATCGTCCCGGCTGTGTTGATACGTTTTCCTCCATAATCTCGTAACAGCAACGACTGATTTCTCGCTTGTATTCGCTGTTAAGGCTGAGAAGATGCACTCCCCCCGGCAATTCAATGGTATTCTCCGGCATATTCAAAAAATGAATATCCGTCAGCCCGACAACAAATTCAAGGGTCTGGTCAGAAGGATTCGTTACAATACTTTGATGCATTACCCCAGGATTGCAAATCAGCAAGTCTCCTTGCTTTACATCATAGTTCACCCCATCCACAAGATAACGTCCGGTACCGGACAAAATGTAGGCAATCTCGATATTGGAATGTGAGTGATAGGACGACAATCGTGCATCCTTTACACGACTGCAATACAAAATTGTAGGGTGCAACTCCCGATAGGAAATGTCCGATAAGGTCTCGCTCATAGTTTCCCCCTTTCGTCGCTCATCGGCGACCCGCGCTTAATCATTTGTTATATTTCCATCTCCGTGTATATCAATTTTCTCTCCGGCATACGTTGCCTCCGGGCGAAAGACTCCTTGCAAAACCGCAGAACACCGAGCCAGCGCCTCCCTTGCATTGTAATATCCCTGCCGTGCATACTCGCGATAATCCGCCGAGACACCATATGCATCTATGCCGAGACGCTGTGCCAAATATACCGCACGATACAAATGGTATCCTTGGCTAACAATCACCACCCGATCGCAACCGAAAATGTTCTTAGCTCTCCATATGCTATCGTAGGTCGACAGTCCCGCATGATCCATAAAAACGTCCTCCGAAGGTACTTCCCTCTCCGTCGCATACGCTTTCATAACATTTACTTCATCATAATCCTCATAAGCGTGATCTCCGCTCATCAACAACTTCGGCGCAATTCCGGTTTTGTACAACGCCACCCCCTGTGACAGCCTTGCTTCCAGCATAGGACTCGGATTTCCATTCGCCCAAACGCCACAACCGAGCACCAAAATGCAATCCACACTGGTAAGTTCTTTGTTTCCATTCAAAACAAGCTCACCATTCTGTACCGTGCCACAAACCGGCTCCGACAACCCAAGAATCAATCGTTCGTCTGTACTATGTCGCACGTACAGATTCATAGCCAGTACTGTTCCGATTCCGATTACCGCCAAACCGGAAAAGCTCAGCAGTAACACACAAACGACTCGTCGCCACCTATAGGTCTTCAATTTGCCAATCAATCGGTTCAACTCCATGTTCCTCCAAAAAGCGATTCGTCCTACTGAAGTGCGCACACCCAAAGAAGCCCCGATACGCCGAAAGAGGACTGGGGTGTGGTGCCGTTAACACCAAGTGCTTCGGATTGTTCAGCATACCCCTCTTCTTTTGTGCGGGAGAGCCCCACAGCAAGAAGACAATCGGGCGTTCTTCGCGATTTACCGCTGCGATTACCGCATCGGTAAACTGCTCCCAGCCACGACCTTGATGTGAAAACGCCTGATGGGCACGTACAGTCAGCACAGTATTCAACAAAAGCACTCCCTGCTCTGCCCATTTGACTAAGGACCCGTTGTTTGGAATCCGACATCCCAAATCGTTTTGTAGCTCTTTATAAATATTCACCAACGACGGCGGTGCCTCTACCGGAGGCTTCACGGAAAAGCACAAGCCATGCGCCTGTCCATCTCCATGATACGGATCCTGTCCGAGAATCACTGCCTTCACCTTTGACAAAGGCGTCAAATGAAACGCATTGAAAATGTCCTCCGCCGGCGGAAAAATCGTTTGCGAAGCATACTCCTCTCGTATAAACCGATACAATTCCTTGTAGTATTCCTTACGAAACTCGCCGGATATCGCATCCAGCCAATCATTTGCAATCGCTCCCATCGTGTCTTCCCTTCGTTGTCTACAAACGCACACTTACACCACGTCCGTGCAGATACTCTTTTACCTCATGAATCTCCAGCTCTTTGTAGTGAAACAAGGAGGCCGCCAATGCCGCATCGGCACCGCCCCCCGTGAGAGCGTCGTAAAAATGCGACTTTGTCCCCGCACCGCCGGACGCAATGACCGGAATGCCGACTGCATCCGATACGCGCCTTGTCAACTCAATATCGTAGCCATTCTTCGTTCCATCACAATCCATGCTGGTCAATAGGATCTCTCCGGCTCCTAAACTCTCCGCTTGCTTCGCCCACTCAATTGCATCGATGCCCATATCGACTCTTCCGCCGTTTTTGAAAATGTGGAAGCTTCCATCCACAGAACGTTTTGCATCAATCGCAACAACCACACACTGACTTCCAAATCGTTTTGCCGCTTCCGAAATCAACGGTGGATTCATAATTGCAGCGGAATTCACTGCCACCTTGTCCGCACCCTCACGCAAAATCATATAAAAATCTTCTACGGTGCGAATGCCTCCTCCGACGGTAAACGGTATAAATACCGTCTCCGCAACACGTCGTACCATCTCACTTCGTATCGTTCTTGCATCCGAGGATGCCGTAATATCCAAAAAAACCAGTTCATCCGCACCGGCCTCACCGTAAGCTCTTCCTGCTTCCACCGGATCTCCCGCATCACGCAAATTCACAAAATTAATTCCCTTTACCACACGACCGTTATGTACGTCCAAGCAAGGAATAATACGCTTCGTAAACATTCTATCCTCCCAAACCGCCGATTTTCATCGGGTTCTATATATCGTATTCTTACACCGTAGCAAAATTCTTCAGAATCGCCATTCCGACATCACCACTCTTTTCCGGATGGAACTGACAGGCAAACAGGTTGCCATGTTCTACAGCCGCATGGATTGTCGGTCCGTATTCGGTGGTAGCTGCCACTACCTCCGGTTGCTCTGCCTGCAGATAATACGAGTGGACAAAATACACGTAGCTCCCCGTAGGAATTCCCGCAAAGAGCCTCGAATCTTCTCTGCACCGCAAATCATTCCAACCGATATGCGGAATCTTTCGCCCTTCCCCTTCGGGAATGCGCACAATCTTTCCGGGAAGGAGAGACAGCCCCTTGACACCGGGACTTTCCTCACTCTCGTCGAACATTAACTGAAGACCGAGGCAAATCCCAAGAAACGGCTTTCCTTCCTCTACACATCTTCGTATAACATCCACCAAACCAAATCGATGCAGCTTCTCTACGGCATCCCCAAATGCACCGACCCCCGGCAATATTACTCGATCTGCTGCAAGAATCTCTTGCGGATTACGTGTCAGCTTCGCTTCCAAAGACAATGCCCGAAGTGCATTTTCCACACTTCGTATATTTCCCGCATCGTAATCGATAATCGCTATCATACTATCCTCCCTCTATTCCTCACCGGTCGCCTCGACCAGCTCTAAATCAAACCAAAATTCTACCCCTGTAGAATGATTGATTACTCCGTACTTTTGATTGTGCGTCTCCATAATCGCTTTCACGATAGACAGCCCAATACCACTTCCTCCATATTCTCTGGTACGCGCCTTGTCCACCTTGTAAAACTTAACCCAAATCTTGTCCAGTTCCTCTTCCGGAATCGGCTCCCCTGTATTATACACGGAAACGCGTGCAGTTGCACCATTTTTCTTCACCGAAACCGCTATTTCTTTTGACCCTGCGGCATGGTTCATTGCATTACCGATATAATTCGTAACAACCTCTTCAATTCGATACTCATCCGCCCATACATAAATCGGCTCGTTTTCATAGAAATGTAAACGAATCTCCTTCTGTTGACGAATGATTGCCGTATTGTCGAGAATTCCCCGTAACAGCTCCATAATATCGAACCTTTGATATTCCAACCGATTTTGACCGAATTCCAATTGATTCAACGTCAAGAGCTTCCGCACCATCTTATTCATCTTCGCCGCTTCGTCCGAAATGACCTCACAATAAAATGCCCGACTTTCTTCATCATCGTTCACATGCTCCGCCAATCCCTCCGCATAGCCTTGAATCAAGGCAAGCGGAGTCTTCAGCTCATGTGACACATTTGAGATAAAATCAGACCGCATGCTATCGAGTTCCTCCTTGCGTTGCAGGTCACGCATTAGTTCACTGTTTGCCTGCTTCAATTCCCCAATGGTTTCCTCCAAACGCTCCGAAAGACGGTTCAAAGACTCCCCCAACTGGCCGACCTCATCATGCTTATTTTCCGGTGAACGTACATCAAAATCCAGATGGCACATCCTTTGTGCCGCCTCGGACATCTGTTCGATGGGCCTCGTAATCGCACGGCACAAAAAGAAAATGAAAACGGCGCCGATGACCAACACAATCCCTCCGGTCATCAACAAAAAACGACTCGAGATATTCGCAGCCTCAGTAATGCTTTGATAGCTTGTCCGTACAAAAATGTAACAACCGTTTTCCAGATACCCCAAGAGATCAATACTACGGCTGTCCATATACTCATCATGAATCTGATAAATCGAGTAGCCATCCCTCGAACGAAGCTCCTCGTAGTTCTCCAAATGCTTATCATTGCTGATTCCGAGATATCGCTGCATCGTTGCAAGACAACGCATAACCATCATCTCATTTGCAACATTGGTAAAAAGAAATTTGTCGTTCCCCTTGCCGTGCGGATCCATCAAAAGAATACTCAAACGACTATCCGTCGATAACTTTTCCAAGGATAATACCGTGTCCTCCTCCAATTCCGTATCTTCCCCTAGCTGCGCATTGATGAACAGATAGCACGTCTCCAGATCCTTCACCTTCATTTTTCGGTAGTAATCTTTGAGAAAGACCTTGCTCATTAGCCAAGTGCCTCCGAGCACCGCTACTATGGCAATCAAAAATAACACCAATATTTTCGTTCGGAAGGATCGCCTCTTCTTCATGTATACCTCCTAACGCCGGAATAGCTTCCGACTACACTTCGAATTTGTATCCCATTCCCCAAATGGTCTTAATGTAATCCCCCTTGTCTCCCATCTTGCTGCGTAGCTTCTTCACATGCGTATCAATTGTTCTGGCATCCCCAAAGTAATCGTAGTTCCACACGTTGTTTAATATTTTCTCACGCGACAGAGCAACGCCTTTGTTGGTAATAAAATACGCCAATAACTCAAATTCCTTCACACTCAACTCAATCGGTTCGCCATCAATCGTTACGGAATGCGCGGTTTTATCCAGCACAATACCTCCAATGCTCAGACTTTCTTCCTCTGTCATTCCCACACGACGCAGTATTGCGTCTACGCGTGCCATCAGAATCTTCGGACTGAACGGTTTGCTAATATACTCATCGACCCCCAGCTTGAAGCCCAGCAGCTCATCACGTTCCTCGCTCTTTGCAGTCACCATAATGATCGGAACCTTTGAATACTGGCGGATCTCCTTGCATACCTGCCACCCATCCATCTTCGGCATCATCACATCAAGAATAATCAGATCAATATTCTTCCTCTCGAAAAACAAATCAATTGCTTGTTCTCCATTCTCCGCCTCTAACGTCTGATAACCGTTCTTCTCTAAAAAATCGCATATCAATTTTCGCATACGACTCTCATCGTCCACGACCAGTACTTTTATCTCGTCCATCCCGTACCCCATACCTTTCTCATCTTTGCTTTAAAAGATGCTTCTTCACTATCATACCTTAACATCGGAGTATGATCCTTTTGTGAACAAACCGGTTCATTTTTCCTATCCCTCATAACGAAAGATTCGAACGGCATCAATATAGACACTCGGATTGGGCTTCAGCTTTGAAGTGACCTTCGCCTCCATCAGTGCGTCAAGTACTTCATAACCATCGTAGATCTGCCCGAATATGGTCTGCTGTCCGGTCAGCCACGGAGCCCCACCATATGTTTCAAAAAAATGCAGCTGCTCCGTCGTTACCTTCGTGTTATATGCCTCTTCAAAATACTCGCGTAACGTCATATGGTATCGACTGTCTAGCGGTTGCGCCAACCCACGGACTACCTCCGCGGGCGTCTGCACGACAAAAAACTGAATCGTGTTCGTTCCGTTCTTTCCTTCGTTCGCCATGCATAACGCCCCCCGTACAGGCAGAAGCTTGTCCGAAATTTCATTCACGAAACCCTTGCCGAACGCACTCTCACCGCTTGCACCGGTTCCTTCTTTATCTCCCGCTTGAAACATGTAGCCGTCAATAATCTTACCGATCTTAATATTATCGTAGTCCCCTTGCTCCGCCAGCTTCGTAAAATTCTCCACGGCAAGAGGAGCATCCGATTCAAAAAGCTTTACATACAGTGACCCATAGTTACGAATTACGATTTCGGCACACACAGCTCCCTGCACCGGCTTAGCAAACTGATATTCCTTTGCGGCCGTCTCAGACAATGCGGGCTCTCCGGTAATATCCGAAGCATTTCCTCCCAGAGTAACCGTTCCGCTCACTGTCGCATCCGCTTCCTGCCCCTTTTTGTCCTCGCCTTCGCATGCTGTAAGAAGCACAATCAATGCTGCACAGAGAAGCAACCGAACCCATTGTTTTCCGCTCACGTATCTATCGCTCATACTTCACCTCTTATTTCACCAAGTTCCTCGTTATCGAAATTATAGCCCATTTCCCCGAGTTTTTCAACGATAGTATATCCGAAAATGCATTTTCTAAATAAACCTCTGCCTTGCCGTACAAAAAAAGCCCTCGGGGCTTCTCTCAGAGAGAGCCTTCGAGGGCTTACCTTACAGAGCATTAATCTCTCAGCATATGTTTTGCAATCGCACGATCCACAATCGGGAGTGCAATCGTCTTCTTCTTCGCTGCAAAAAACGCAAGCAACAACATAAGAACGATCTGTACCCAATTAATCAAGGAACGAAGGAAGGAGAAAATCTCCTTTACCTTAACAGCAAAATCCGTATATGCAAACGTCGTGTCTGCACCAAACACACGGGTAATGCCATCAATAACATCAATCAAGTTACGATCAACAAAACCGAGCAGCTGAGACAGTACCGTGAACAAAATCGCAATCAAGTATGCCTTTACCACCGACACACGGAGGAACTCATCACTCTCCGTACAAAGCAACCATGCCACTACCGCTACCGCAACCACACTGTTCCAACTGGTCACAAGAATCAGCACGTACACAATTGCCGCCATCAAAGCCGCACTAATACCAAACTTCGTCTTCATCATTGAAAACCTCCTTTTTGTTTCCTCACACCAAACAGGCGTGATTCTATTGCATATTATGAAAAAAAATTGTCTCAATGTCAATAGGCACAATTGAATTTCACATGGTTCCTTTTTCTTTTGCTCTCCTCTGCTCATACTTCCCCGAAAAAAATATATTTTAGGTCTTGACATTTCGGTTTCGATGGTGCATAATATCGAATGCACGACAAAATTCTTCGAGGCGTGGCTCAGTTTGGTAGAGCGCTGCGTTCGGGACGCAGAGGTCGCGTGTTCGAATCACGTCGCCTCGATTTTTACGTGCTACGCTGGAATAGCTCAGTCGGTAGAGCACTTCACTCGTAATGAAGGGGTCGTCAGTTCAAATCTGATTTCCAGCTCTCCGGTATGATTGATACCGTGTATAGTTTCATATCGAGGCGTGGCTCAGTTTGGTAGAGCACTGTGTTAGGGACGCAGGGGTCGCGTGTTCAAGTCACGTCGCCTCGATTACCAAAAGAGAACCTTTCGGTTCTCTTTTTTCATTTCCTTATCTGTCCGACATAGCTGTGATCAATCTGCATCACAAGGCAACAATCCGGCCGTACCGCCATCACTCGTTCTCTCAATTCCTCTGCAATTCCATCGTCTTCCCTTGCACAGTCATACGGCACCAATATATCAAAAATCAAATTATTACGATTTACACCTCTCACAAAGCGAAAATCATGGATTGTAAGCCTATCGTCAATTGCCGTGAGCTGCTCTTCTACCAATCCCTTCAATTCCAATGTTTCCGGGTCATTTACCGCAATCGGATCCATGTGAATCGAGACAACGCACCCCATTTCCTTTGCTATTTCCGCCTCTATCTCGTCAATCATCTCGTGTGCCACCATAATCTCCATCGTACACGGCAACTCTGCGTGAAGCGATACCATAACGCGCCCGGGTCCGTAGTCGTGAACAATCAGATCGTGAATTCCCAGCATTTCCTCGCGACGCATTACAATCTCCCTTATCCGCTCTACAAATTCAGGATCTGCCGGCTGACCGAGCAACGGTTGTAGCGTCTCGCCTCCCGCTTTTATGCCGGAATAAAATACAAAAATCGCAACAAGCGCACCCGCATAGCCATCCACAGAAATGCCAAATGCAACACTGAACACAAGAGAAAGCAATACCGCCGCAGTGGAAATGCAATCACTCAGGCTGTCTGTCGCCGTCGCAACCATCACCGTGGAACCGATTCTCCTGCCAAGCTTGCGGTTGAATAAAAACAGCCAAAGCTTAACGCCTATAGATACCCCTAAAATGATAACAGACGCCCAATGAAAGGCAAGCTCCGTAGGATGAAAAATCTTATCAAGGGAGGCGCGAAACAACTCAATCCCCATATACAAGATCGCCGCTGCCACCATGAGTCCGGCCAAATATTCCACACGACCATGTCCGAACGGATGCTCCGGATCGGCTGGCTTTTCCGACAGCTTGAAGCCAAGCAATGTTACAATCGCAGATCCGGCATCGGATAAGTTATTAAAGGCATCCGCGGAGATCGCCACAGAACCGGTTAACCATCCCGCAACCAATTTCGTGGCAAACAACAACAGATTACACACAATCCCCGTAATTCCGGACAGACGACCGTAACGCCCCCTCACCTTTCGATCCGTCACATTTTCCGCATCTTTTATAAACAGCCGTACCAACAAACTTGTCATAATACCTCCCTCTTTCCCTCGCAAAAACCTCTCACATCCCTAGCATAACATATGCCATCCTGCTTGTCTGGAATCCCCCTTGTCGACATAAAAACTTGCACAATTATACTCGTTTTTATAGGCGTTTTTTCTTTTGTTCTTTGTGCAAATAGCACAATTTTGACCCTTTTCTTTCTATCACCAAACGAGGATTTTGCTCTTGTTTTTTTGCTCCCGTACTGCTACAATTCACCTTGCCGAACAAAAACGGCCTTCTGTTTGTTTATCGAACATCTCAGAATTCATCTGATACTCTCAGATCACTTCCGAAGAAACCGAAGATGCGCGCATTCCGGTCGGAAACATTATTTTTCGAAAGGAATAACTATCATGAATCCATCAATTGAATATCGAAACTTTTGTGAAAACATCCGAAAGGCCGTCGAACTACGCCTTGGGAATGATTATTATATCATGCTACACACTGTGACCAAGAACAATAACATCAAGTTGGACGGTCTGATTATTCGTAAACTCGGCACTCAACTGATGCCCTCCATCTACCTCAATCGTTTCTACGAGGAATATCTCAGCGGAACCTCATTTGATGCAATTGTGGAGGAGCTGTTATGTCTCTACGAAGAACATCGACTGCCACCCGAAACCACCATTTCTTTTGCATATGAAGACGTGTGCAAATACATTTATTTTCAACTTATAAGCTACCCGCGAAATAAGGAAATGCTAAACGAGATGCCTCATTGCCGAATCGGAGAATTCGCAGTTACGTTGCAATGTGTTGTCTTCCACGACGAGACACGTCTCGGAACCGTTCAAGTAACCAACGAGCATTGTTCTCTTTGGGATATTTCCGAAGCTGAGATCCTCTCCATTGCAGCTGAAAACACACGCCGTGACATCTCCCCGATCCTTCGGACAATGGAAGATGTGATTGAAGATATTCTGTGGGAAGGCATGCGCAACTGTTGCAAAGAAAAAAACGAGGCAACCATGGCTCAGGTCGAAGACATGCTTCAACTTCTATTGCACAGAAAGGAGGGCGAAAGTATTCCAATGTATGTGCTCTCCAGTTCCGTGAGTAGTCATGGGGCCTCGTCCCTCCTTGCAATTCCGCATTTAGATCATTTTCAAAAGATGCTGGGTGAGGATTTCTACATTCTTCCTTCCAGCATTCACGAAGCCATCTTAGTTCCCGAATCAAAAGCCCCCTGCAAAGATAAGCTTTCGGAAATGGTTCGTGAGATTAACGGCTCGCAGGTTCCAGAACAGGAATTCCTCTCGGACGAGGTCTACCTTTATTCCGAATTCCGCGAACTGATTCCTGAACCATTACGCATATGTCTGCAATAGTCTCTATTGCTCCAGAAGCTTTCGAAAAACTTCCAAGCGTTCATCCGCTTCAAGCGCCTCCGCATATGCGGTATCTACTCGGAGTGCAATTCGTTCTACGGCACTAGAATCGCGAAGCCTTACTACATTGTCGTATACAGAACGCTCGATATCTCCGAAGAAAATACGAAGTCCATCTTCGGTTTGTGTCAGATACAGTTCCGTCATCATCGGAACGGGCACATCGGAAATCGTCGTATGTAAGTCAAATACCATATAGACCACATATGCGATTTCTCCTGACATTGGTACCGCATAGCAGGTTAGGTTGTCATGACTTACCGTATACTCAGACAGCCGAAAGATACTCTCCGTATCTGCCTCTTCCATTGTATTCACAAGAGGCTTCAAATCTTCCAGGCCACCATTGTTCTTGCACTCCTGATACGCATTGCAGAGTTTCCAAATAGACATGTCTTTAGAGGCAACCAACACATCCGGCAACGGTACGGCTTGTGTCGGTGTAGGCGTCAACTTCTCGTTCTCCGTCCCGAAACTCGGTGACGGCTGGGCTGTCACAATAGGGGTATTTCTTACCTCCTCTTGATTCGTGTTCGTCTCCTTCCCACATCCAAGGCAGAGCAAAGCACTCACGACACATAAGAGTAGCCATACACTTTTTTTCTTCATTGCCATATTTCCCTTCTTACCATTCCTTGTGTAAAAAAAGACCCGCCGCTTCCGGTAGGTCTCAAGCTGCACCTGAAGGGATTCGAACCCCCGACCATTGGCTTCGGAAGCCACTACTCTATCCACTGAGCTACAAGTGCAAATTCACGTTGTTATTATATCACAAAACAAGAAATGTTCAATACCAAACGTAAAAAAATCAATTCCTTGTTCATGGTCTTGTCGTTCTCCGTCACAACGACAGAGAACGACAAGTCCCCACTTATCGAATCAGCAAATTCATGAGTTCGTTGCTACGTTCCATAAAGCGCGTCATTGCTTCAGGCTCCAGCGGCTTGTGTGCAAGCATCGCAAGATCATATAGCTGCTCACACAACATGCCGGTATACTCTCCCTCCGGATTCGCATATACATGCTGTACTAATGCATTGTTCGCATTCAATACAAGTGTCTCATCGCCACCAAATTCTCCGGAATTCATACCGTACATCTTCATCATATCCTGCATACGTCGCGTATCCTCGGACAAAGTAATCATGGCAGGCACGCCAAAATTCTTCAGCTTCTCGACCTTTACGCTGAGGTTTTCCTTACCCAAGCACTTTCGGAACAGTTGTGTCAATCCTTCGATTTCCGCTTTGAGCTCCTCCTCACTCACCTCTTCCTTCAAGGTTTCCGTCAGATCTGCGTCAATACGTTGGAAACGGAGCGTATCATTTTCCTGTTCAAGCTGCGTGATAAACGGTTGGTCAATGTTGTGCGTCATGAAAAGAGCATCCATACCGGCTTCCTTGAACATATTGATATACTGACTCTGTTGTTTTTCGTCAGTAATATAATATACAACTGTCTTGCTCGCCTTTTGATCCCCTTCCACCGATTCCTCGCTTCCAGCTACCGCGGTGGGTGTCCATGCCTTGGCTACATCTGCATATTCGGGTAGCGTAACGTACTTCCCCTCTAAGTTCTTGTAGATAATAAAATCCTTCATCTTATCACGGAACTTGTTGTCCTTCAGGCAGCCGAACTTGATGAACGGGCAAATATCGTCCCAGCATTTTTCATAATTTTCACGATCCACCTTGTACATGCCGGACAATTTGTCTGCAACCTTCTTGGAAATGTAGTCGCTAATCTTCTTTACAAATCCATCATTCTGTAAGGCACTTCTTGAAACGTTCAACGGAATATCGGGACAATCGATAACGCCTTTGAGAAGCATCAAAAACTCAGGAATCACTTCCTTGATGTTATCCGCAATGAACACCTGATTATTGTACAGCTTAATCGTCCCTTCGATACTATCGTATTCCGTATTAATCTTCGGAAAATATAAAATTCCCTTCAGGTTGAACGGATAATCCATGTTCAGATGAATCCAAAACAGTGGCTCTTTATAATCATGGAACACCTTACGATAGAAATCCTTATACTGTTCTTCCGTACATTCGCTCGGGTTGCGCGTGAACAATGGACTGATATCGTTCAGTGCCTGCGGTTCCTCCGACTTCTTCTCCTCTGCCTCGCCGCTCTCGCTGACCTCCGCATCAATGACCGCTTCTGTCTCCTCTTGCTTGGTAGCATCCTCAAAGTAAATCGGTACGGGCATAAAGGAACAATACTTATTCAGTACCTCCTTCAATCGATATTCGTTGGAGAATTCGTAACTGTCTTCGTTGAGATACAACGTAATCTCCGTACCACGTTCGTCGCGGTCACTTTCCTCCATGGAATATTCCATCCCCTCTTCGGACTCCCAGTGTACCGACACCGCACCATCCTTATAAGAAAGGGTATCGATGGTTACCTTATGTGCCACCATAAATGCGCTGTAAAAGCCCAAACCAAAATGGCCGATAATCTGATCTTCACTTGCCTTGTTCTTATATTTCTCGAGGAAATCCGTAGCTCCCGAAAATGCAATCTGATTGATATACTCTTTTACCTCATCTGCAGTCATGCCGATACCGTTATCGATAAAGGTTAGCGTCTTCTCCTCGGGATTCGTACGTACAATAATCTTCCATTCGTTCTCATCGCTGAGTTCGGTTTCTCCGATCAACGCAAGCTTCTTCAGTTTTGTAATTGCGTCACATCCGTTGGAAATCAATTCTCTCACAAAGATGTCATGGTCCGAATACAACCATTTTTTAATAATCGGGAAAATATTTTCGGAATTAATAGACAAACTGCCTTGTTCCATTGCCATAATGCTCACTCCTTACTAAAAACTTCGTAGTATCACTACACTACTAAGTATACTCCCATTGGCAGCGGATGTCAATCATAATTTAGCACTCAAAACAAGAGAGTGCTAACATCTGTACCTTGACAATTGAATTGCGTTACACTCCGTGACTGGTGTGGCGCAAAAAATACTATTATTGTGTTACAGTATATGCTATACTTAATTTAGATCAAAAAGGAGGCTTGCTATTATGTGGCATCGTCAAACCATAATTATTTTTCTCATTCTGTTCGGAATGTCCTTGACTTTATACGGCTGTAATTATAAACAACAAGCACCTGCCACATCAATTACTACCTCTGCCACTCCTTCTCCGGAACACAATAGCGAAACACTTCCGGAAACGCCGACTCCTTCATCAATTCCGACACGAACAGCAATTTACGAACCAACACATACCCCCTCTCCGGAACTGTTACGCTTCTCCCCGACCCCATCAGAAGAAGCCACTCCGGAAATAACGGGTATCCCGGACGCGGAACCGACGCAAGGACTAACTGACACACCGACGCCAACGGCAGAGCCGGCACTGACGGATGCTCCGAAGCCTACGGTAACACCGGTCAGCAAGCCGACCGCAACGCCGGCTCCTACGGAAACAACGAAACCGACAGCAACGGGAGTCCCGAAGGTAACAAGTTCACCGACACCGACCAAGAAGGTGACGGCAACACCGACACCAACGGAGATTCCTTGGCCG
>JAZRZZ010000049.1:0-4856 GCA_045601665.1 Lachnospiraceae bacterium | reverse complement strand
AAAGGAACTTTCGGAGCGGTCTGTAGAGACTACGCACTCGATGTGGTAGGTCTCGCCGGTGTCGAGCGCCTTCCAGGCAAACGTACCGTCCTCGTACACAAGGTAGCTCCTTGCACTACCGTCCTTCGGAAGGGAGGTGGAGCCGGGGTTGAAGATACGCACGCCGTCGCTGATGTCCCACGCCGGAATGTGCGTATGTCCTTGCAGAAGAATTGCATCGGTGCCGCCAAGCAGTGGCAGCAGTCTATCGTTATGATGCCCGTGCGTTGCGTAGACAGTGCAGCCCTCCAGCGGTAACAGTGCATAGTCTGCGAGAATTGGGAACTCAAGCACCATTTGATCAACCTCGCAGTCGCAGTTGCCGCGAACGCAGAGCAAATGCCCCTTTGCGGCATTTAGCATGCGAAGCACCTCCTTCGGTGCATATTCGTCCGGCAGGTCATTTCGCGGACCGTGATAGAGGATGTCGCCGAGAAGGAAAAGCTTGTCGGCGTTCTCTTCCGCAAATCGGGCAAGTAGTTGGCGGCATGCCGAGGCAGAGCCGTGGATGTCTGACGCAATCAGTAGTTTCATCACGAGAGTCCTCCGTGGAATCAAAGTTTTGTGCTCTTAGTATAGCGATTTTACGGTGGAAAGGCAAGCACTACGAACCGAGGCAAGCCTGTTGTTCGATTTGTTCACTAAATTTTCACACAATTTTAGCACTCACCACTTGACAGTGCTAATAATTTGAGGTAAAATGACGTCGTAGAAAGGAAGCGGGAATGAAAAAAAGCCCGCAAGGAAATGCTAAATGGCACATGGCAGGTGTGCCGGAATGGAGGGTATTATGTTGAGACCGAGTATATTCAGAGAGAACTATTTGGACAGCTTGTTTGATGATTTCTTCGAGACACCGTTCTTCCGCTCCACGGGCGTTCGCACGGTAAGCGCGATGAATACGGACATTCGCGAACACAAGGAGGAGTTTGAGATTATTATGGATCTTCCCGGATTTGCGAAGGAGGACGTGCGTGCCGAATTGAAGGAGGGCTATCTTACGATTCGCGCAAGCCGCGCCGAGGAGAAGAAGGAAGAGGACAAGGAAGCACGCTATCTGCGTAAGGAGCGTTATTCCGGTCATTATCAGAGAAGCTTCTTCGTAGGCGAACACATTACGGAGGAGGATATCCGTGCGAAGTTCAAGGACGGAACCTTGACGATTCATGTGCCGAAGAAGGAGGCAAAACCGGAAGTGGAGGAGACGAAGATCATCTCCATTGAAGGCGAATAAATACGTTTTCCCGAATGGGACCCAACCTTTCGTCTGTTGAAAAGGGCGCAAAGGTTGGGTCCTTTGCTTTCAATGAAATACGTCATTGTCCGGAGGGTGAAAAATGCATTCGTGCCATGACATTTGAAATTGTAATTGCGTAGGGCATGTGGTATAATACATAAAATATCATTGTTCGTGAAAGCGAGGAGAAGGTATGCTGGGAGTATTTGCGAAGTTGTTCAAGAGCATTGTCTCAACCGATTTGTTTATTTTGTTTTTTGCATTTGGCGAGACCATCGTTTTTATCCTTGCGCTCGGAATGGCGAAGGGTGTGTTTGTGAAGTATCGGAAGGACAAAGGGGACAGTGCGAAAGCAATGAGGAGCTCGAATCGGGCGCTGATTGTCTTCTACAGCCTGTTCGAGGCGTGCATATCCATCTTTCCCTTGCTCGGTATGTTCGGAACGGTTGCCGCGTTGCTCGGGCTTGATTTGACCGCAGGCGATATGACGAACATCCGAAACAATTTCTTTATGGCGCTGACGTCAACGGCTTGGGGTATCATTTTCTCGGTAATCTTTAAGATTGTACATGCGGTAACCGCGGATTACTTCGACGAGAAGATTAAGGAGTCGGCGAAGCTGGCGGAGGAGTGCAACAAAATCTTTGAAGAAGAGCGGTGATGGAGATGAAGAAGAACATTTTTTTGGACTTTACGTCGCTGTTGGACGTCACGTTGATCATCATCTTCTTCTTTGTGATCTTCAGCCACATGGAAGGCTTGGAAAATGCACAGAAGACCGAAGACAAACGGAAGGAGATGGAAGCGGCAATTGCGGACGCAGCGGATCGTGAAGCGATTGCGGGTGAGTTGGCTGAGCAGCTGAAGAGCGAGCTGGAGATGGTGCGTGACGAGGACGAGCGGGGAGCGGCGAATCTGGAAGAGCTGATGGAGTTTGCGAAGAGCGGCAATATCAAGCTGATTCTCGAGATGAAGGATAAGAACTGGACATTGAAGGTATCGCGAGAGGATCGCGTGCTTGTGAAGATAGAGAGAGGTTCGGATGTGCGTGGACTGTTGACAAAGGCGATGCAGGAGGCGGGTTACGCAGCGGACGAGACATTGCTGTGTGAGTTTGTATTTGACGGGTCCTTGCCCGGTACCGCGTCCGCTTATCGAGAGATTCGCGATGCGGTGGAGTACGCGAAGAACGATTATAAGTATCTGTACTGTTCGGAGACAGACCTGTCGGTCGGAGAGGAGGAATGACGAACCATGTGGAAATTGATAGCGGCAATCATTTTGATTGTAATTATTGCGGTGGCTATCGGTATCGGCTTTGGCTTCGGAAACGGACGCGGTGACGGTGACGGAGACGGAGATGCGAGCGAGAAGGAGAAGCAGGAGCAAGTAGACAAGGAATATTACGAGGGCGCCATCTTTCCGGTGACGGTAATGGAGAACGAGTATTTCTACAACAACAATCGCATTGCGTTGGAAGAGTTTCTTGCATTGCTGGCGGAGGTCGAAGAGGAAGTTGTGGTTGAAATCAACGATGACAATGCATCCTTGAAGGCGTACAACAGATTGGTAGATGAGCTAAAGAAGCAGAAGATCTCCTATGTGGAGAGGAAACAAAACTAACGGAGGCAGAGTATGAAGAAGATTATGTTTTTTTTCGTGGTGGCGGCAATTGCGTTTTGTGCGGTGTATCTCTTTATGCCCAAGGGGGACAGCGATCCCTCGAAACAGGACAAGAGCAACGTGGGAGATGAGAATCGGCAGGAGGTGACCCCGACCGACAAGCCCGTCGAAGGCGAGGGCGGCGGAGACGAAGGAACGAACCAAGAGGAAGGGAAGGAGACGATTCTTTCGATTCTCGTAGCCGAGGATTCGTATCGATACGAGAACCAAACCTATGATTTCGACGGTATCGTGGCATTGCTTGACACGATTACCGGCAAGGTCATTGTGGAGCTCAACGACGAAGATGCAACCCACAATGCATACCAGCGATTGATAGACAAGCTGACAGAGCTGGAGATCTCCTACGTGGAGAAGTAACGGCGCGAAGCGAATGGCGAGAACAGCACACCCGGGCACGGAGACGTGCTCGGGTGATTTTTTGTTGTGAGGGACGAGGGTGGGAGGTGAGCGAAGAAAAATAGTTGACACGGAAAAGATAATATGTTACCCTTATGAAAAGGTAACTCGTTACCTAACAGGAGGGACTATGGATATCAAAGAAGTTATGCAACATGAAAATGTGGATTTCACCGGAATAGAAAGCTCGTATTTCCTCATGGGGCTGTTAAGTGCATTTGACAATCGTTTTCAGGCGGTGGCGGATTGTTTGATCGGGGAAGTTAGTTGGAAGCAATTCTTTGCAATCATTTGTATTAACATGTGCAAGGAGAAGCCCACTATCAGAGAGCTGGCGAACATTATGGGGAGCTCGCACCAAAACGTAAAGCAGATTCTTTTGAAACTTGAGAAGAAGGGCTTTGTAGAAATTACGGTGGATAGCGAGGATCGACGCAAGCAGAGAGTAACGTTGACAGAGCCTTGTCTGCGTTTTTGTGCAGATAATGACGAGAGAAGCGACAAGGTAATGCAAGCCATGTTCCGAGGCATTTCCGAAGAACAGTTGCAGGTCACAATTCAGACGATTGTGCAGATGGAAGATAATTTGAAGGACGTAGCGAGAGAGGTGTCATATGAGTAAGGGTATTATTATCTATCAATCAAAATACGGTGCGACGAAGAAGTATGCAATGTGGCTGAGGGAGGCTACAGGATATGATTGCGTGGAAACGAAGAAAGCAGACATTAACAAGGTGAAGGAGTATGAGGTTATTATCCTCGGGGGCGGAATCTATGCATCCGGTATTGCGGGAATGTCGTTTTTGAAGAAGAATATCAATCGTCTAACGGGCAAGAAGGTAGCGGTATTCTGTGTCGGAGCCTCTCCGTACGACGAAAAGGCATATGCAGAATCGCGAGCCCGTAATTTTAGGGACGAACTGGAGGAAGTTCCGTGCTTCTATTGTCGCGGTGCCTGGGACGAGGAGGCGATGTCTTTTGGCGACCGAACGCTATGCAGAATGCTGCAAAAGGCAGTGGCTAAGCAAGATCCCGCAACATACGAGCCCTGGCAAAAGGCCTTGATGTGTGCCGTAGGTCAGAAATGCGATTGGACGGACAAGGCGAACATCGAGCCCATATTGGCATGGATAAATGAGCTGGTATAGGAGTGCGCGGGCATAGATAAGTAGAAGGAAATGAAGCGTAGCAACGAAGTGGGTGCTACGCTTTTTTGAAAAGTTGCCTCTCAGGGAGCGAAAATATATTGAAAAGTTGCCTCTCAGGGAGCGAAAACATATTGAAAAGTTGATTGTTTTGTGCTACTTTATTATTGAAAAGTTGCTATTTGGGACTTGAAAATATGTTGAAAAGTTGTTTCCGGGTTATAATATAGTGCGAGAGGAGGCGAAAACTATGCTGTATCGTAAGATTTCCGCAGTGATTGAAGAGCATTTGCAGTCCGATTCCGAGAGGATTCTCTTAGTGGACGGGGCGAGACAGGTAGGAAAGACGTATA
>JAZRZZ010000048.1:0-29986 GCA_045601665.1 Lachnospiraceae bacterium | reverse complement strand
TCGTATTCCCATATCATTGCACATTTGAACAATTCTGTCGGCATACAATTTGAATTTCTTATGTGCCGGTCTTACAGTGAAAATAAGCTTGTACATGTCGTACTCATTTTTCTCATTGTTCAAAACAAACTCTACCTTTGTGTTCTTAGGAAATGCGACTGCATTCATAGCTTCCCCAATCTTGCGATTAATTATCTCCTCGTCATCAACTTGACCACGATAAAGCATGTTTTGATAAATGCAAACATCCGAGTTCCCACATTCCATGAACTCACAAACAATCTCACCGCTTCTCTTATCTACATATATTCGCGACATCGGCGCATCTTTGCACTCAATATCGTTTGTCGCTTTGATAAATGCTCTAATATCTGCAAGACAAGGCTCATCGTTAATATCAAGTTTTGTGAACGAAAATAGTCCCATCTTTTTTCTCCTCTCTACCCGGTTTATGATACAAAGTAGTTGTGATACAAACCCTCAAAAGCGATTGCGTGAACACAAACAAAGGCAGCTAGTGCCTTTGTCATATCGCTACTGAAGGACGCTAATAACTCTCCTTCTACGGTAGAAATATAATTTCCGTTCACTTCGACCATTGGACCAATCAAGTCGCCTCCGCTCACACTGTCTCTGCTGGATGCTAGTCTTCTATTCCGAGAGCTATTAATAAATGTCACGAACTCGTCCGGCACAAATAAAATCTCGTTGCCTACGACTGACACCTTGACTGTATTATCTCCGCCAGAATGAAATTCACCAATGATCTTGTCTTTATAATAGACATTTGAATCATCAACAAAGATAGTTACGTATGTAGACCTGTCGTATGAATAGCATTTTACAGTCTCACGATCGGTGCTCTTGCTTTTCAAAAAAGAAAACAACCCCATAGTTATCCCTCCTTAATCTAGTGATATAATACTATATTGCTTTGAAAGCGAGTTCCTTTACTCTTTTTTAAGAAGAAAACTTCCCATTATGAAAATTGTTCGGCATTGTAATGTTTAATTCGTTGCACTTTCGGATAACTGCATCATGATATAACTGATACGCCTTTGGATAGAGTAGTCTATTCTCATAAGTAAGAGTATACCCTTCAAAATCATCTTGCAGTTCATACACAATTCCTTTTGGGAAAGCATCAATGTTAAGTTCTTTGCGCAGATTTTCTAGATTTTCAGGAGTACTTCTGCCATATTTTCTAATCTGTACTTCCATGTTCGTCACATAACAATGGTCGTTTTCGGCAAAAATACAACGTGCGGTACCATTCTGATAAGCCCAGAAAATAAATTGATGAAACTCCGTTTTATGCGG
Organism: Lachnospiraceae bacterium; assembly: GCA_045601665.1. GTDB lineage: Bacteria > Bacillota > Clostridia > Lachnospirales > Lachnospiraceae > ISDg. The sequence goes on along the minus strand of JAZRZZ010000048.1, from coordinate 28,666 downwards.
AATGTTGCTTGCCGCATCGATGAATTGTACGATGTCTTCAATTACCGGATCGTCAGAAACGTCCGTAATCTTTTTTCCGCCAATTAGCCTAAAAGGGAACGATACAATTGAGAAAATGGTCGTAAATACCCACTTAACAATTAACCATATCACGTAGAAAGCAGTACCAATAACCGCAATTACTGTAGACATATATTCCACCTACCTATTCTTATAAACAGGACATTTTTCATAATCATCCGATGAGGTTTTGCATTTGTAGTCTACCTCAGAATCGGATAATCTTTTCTTACAGAGATCACAATAATAATCTCCCTGAGAAAATAACGCACCTCTGGATTCATACTCCAAATAAGGACACCTTGCCATAATCTTACCTCCTCGTTTTTAAGCGGCTCGTCGCTCTTTTTCTACATAATACTCAATCTTTGAGTAATTGTCAATACTCAATTTATGAGTGTGCTAATATAACTTTTGAAAGGAGGTCATGTCGTGAATTACAGGGAACGGATGAAAAGTCTGCGTGAAGATAGAGATTTAACGCAAGCACAAATTGGGAAAGTGCTCAATAAATCACAGCAGGGCTACAATCACATCGAAACCGGACGGGCCGAACTCAAGATTGAGGATTTGATAAAGCTTTGTGACTATTATGATGTTTCAGCCGATTATTTGATTGGAAGAAAGAACAAATAACACCTGACATACCAATACCGCTATTGCGATCGTATGTCAGGTGTTATTTATCATCATGAATATATTGTCCAAAGAATCACTACGGCATCAGTATCACTACCATAGCACGCCCCTTATACGCCAGGGAACAGCTCTCATGCGCCGATTCCGTAGTAACATTTAATCATAGGTTTTACTCAAAAAGCTGCGAAGCTTCTCGCTCTTCGGGTTGCCGAATACCTCTTCGGGCGCACCCATCTCTTCGATCACACCATCCGCCATGAAGATGACACGGTCTGCCACGTTGCGGGCAAACTCCATCTCGTGCGTTACGACGATCATCGTGCTGTCGCCGGACTTCAAGCCGCGAATAACCGAAAGCACCTCGCCCGTCAGCTCCGGATCGAGCGCACTCGTCGGCTCGTCAAAGCACAAAATATCGGGAGAAAGCGCCAGTGCACGTGCAATTGCCACGCGCTGCTGCTGACCACCGGAGAGCTCGCAGGGGTATGCATCGGCCTTTTCGGAGAGACCGACTCTGGCAAGCAACGCATCTGCCTTCTCTTCGATGTCCGCAAAGCCTTTTGCCTTTGCCTCACGGTAAGCCTCCTTGCCCTCGGTCTGCTTCAGCTTCTTCCACTCTTCCTTCCGCATCAGCTTCGCCGCAAGCGTGATGTTACCATGCACGGTGTACTGCGGAAACAGATTGAACTGCTGGAATACCAGACCAAAATGCAGTCTGTTCTTCCGAATCTGTGCATCGCTCATGCGCTTGCCTTCGTCGGCGTCCAAAATTACCTCGTCGTCAATCAGGATACGACCGGCATCCGGAGTCACCAAGAAATTCAGACAACGCAGAAGCGTCGTCTTTCCGCTTCCCGAAGAGCCGATGATTGCAAGCACCTCACCCTTTTCGAGCGAAAAATTGATGTTCTTTAGTACCTCCGTGTTCCCAAAGGACTTTTGCAATCCCTCAACTGTTAAAATCGCCATGAGAACCTCCTATGCCAGACGGTATCTGCTGAGCTTCTTCTCGATGTACGTGAACAGAAGGGTCAGCACCGTATTGAAAATCAAATAAAACGCACCGGTGTAGAACAACGGCCAAATCAGGAAATGTAGACTGAGGATACGATCGGCCATGAACAGCACCTCCGCAACCGCAACGGTTCTCGCAAGCGACGTATCCTTTACGAGTGTGATGACCTCGTTGCTGATCGGCGCCAAGATGCTCTTGATCACCTGCAACAGAATAATTCGAAAGAACACCTGACTCTTTGTCATACCGAGCACCTGTCCGGCTTCGTACTGTCCCTTCGGAATATTTTCGATTCCGCCACGATAGATTTCAGCGAAATAGCACGCATAATTCAGCACAAACGCAAAGGTCGCACCGAAGAAATACGCTCGCTCCACACTTCCTCCAAAGATCGCCCAACGCGTAATCGGGTGCTCGAACGCAATCCCCGGAAGGTACACAACAATCATTAACTGCAGCAATAACGGTGTACCTCGGATAATATAGATAAATGCCCGCATCAAAAAGCGAAGTGGCAGGATGCGACTCCTTGCAACAAACGCAAACACCAAGCCCAGCGGCATCGCCAGCAATAGGGTCAATGTGAACAGCTCAATCGTCGTCAAAAAGCCTTTCAGCAATTCAATTGTAACATCAACATAACTCATATGTGTCTCCTACTCGGAATTTTCCCCATTCGTAACCACGAACCGCACGCCTTACGAATCTCCGTATACAACAAGTTCCGGCTCCTCAAAACAAGGAGCCGGCGCTCGTTACTTCTTCACATTGTTGTAATTGTCCATCAAATCATACTTCTCAGCCCATGCCTTCATTGTTCCATCCGCAACAAGCTCATCGATAATCTTGTTCACTTCTGCGGTCAGATCACTTCCGGTACGGAATCCGATCGCATACAACTCATCTGCAAGCTCAATGCCCTCTACAATCATAAGGTCGGCATAATCCCCGTTACCACAGCTTGTCTTCGCAAGTGTATAATCAAGCACAACTGCATCGTAATTGCCTGCATTCAGGCCAAGAAGTGCATCCGTCTGCTTTCCGCTGGCAGTATAGGTTCCCTTGGCAAGATTGGTATCCGCAGCAATCGCAGACTCACCGGCAGAGCCTTTCTCGGCGGAAAGCAATGCGCCCGAAAGAGAAGCAGTATCGACAAACTTCTCTGCATCCTTCTTATTGATCACCACAACCTGCTTATTGGTCAAGTACGTCGTCGAGAAATCCATGTTCTCCTTACGCTCCTCGGTAACGGTCAGACCATTCCAGATACAATCGATGTTCTTTGCCTTCAGCATCGACTCCTTTGCTTCCCAATCGATGACCTGAAATTCTGCCTTTACACCGAGCTTCTCGCAAACCTTCTGTGCAAACTCGGTATCAAAACCAATCAAGGTACCTTTCTCATCGTAATAGTTCATCGGTGCATATTCTGTGATACCGATTACCAGCTTCTTGTTGTCCTTTACATATTCGAGATCACTCTTCGACTCCTTACCGCATGCCGCAAACATCGCAACGCACATGCAAAGCATCATTGCCAATGCAATCAACTTCTTCATAGCTTCAACCTCTCTTCTGATATTCCGGGCATTTGCCCTTTCTCATTATCGCTTAACCATTTTAGCAGAATAAAGCGACCTTGCAAGAATGATAGCACAGACACGCGAAGTCTGTCAACCTCTTTTGTCCGTGCACCATTTCCACTCGTCATATGTTCATTTCTAATCTTCCATTAGGAAAGCACCTTTGCAAGGAATGTCTGCAGACGCTCGCTCTTCGGGTGCGAAAAGATCTCTTCCGGTGTCCCTTCCTCAACGATGCAACCGCCATCCATAAAGATCACACGGCTTCCCACTTCCTTCGCAAAGCCCATCTCATGCGTCACGACAACCATTGTCGTACCTTCCTTTGCAAGAGACTTCATAACGTCGAGAACCTCGCCGACCATCTCCGGATCGAGTGCGCTCGTCGGCTCGTCGAAGAGCATCACCTCAGGCTCCATGCACAACGCACGAACTATCGCGATACGTTGCTTTTGACCTCCCGACAGCTGGCTCGGATACGCATTTGCACGATCCTCTAAGCCGACACGCTTCAAAAATGCCATTGCACGCGCTTCCGCCTCTTCCTTTCCGATTCCCTTCAGCTTCATCGGTGCGATCGTCATGTTCTTAAGAATTGTCATGTTCGGGAACAAATTAAAGTGCTGGAACACCATGCCCATCTTCTGACGGTGCAGATTGATGTTGGTCTTTGGATTCGTAATGTCCACTCCATCAAAAAGAATGGTTCCGTCCGTAGGCATCTCAAGAAGATTCAATGACCGTAAAAACGTCGATTTGCCGCTACCGGAGGGTCCGATGACGACGACAACCTCGCCACGACGGATCTCAGTATCAATGCCATCTAGCGCATGAATCGCTCCGTCGTTGTAATGCTTCTTGAGTCCTTGCACGCGAATCAAAACATTATCGCTCATTCTTACGCAACCTCCTCTCGACTATCGTTCCGAGCTTAGTAAGCAGCATTACGATTACCAGATAAATCAATGCCACCGCAAATAAAGGCATAAACGCAGAGAACGTTCTCCCTCGAATAATATCTCCGCCCTTTGTCAAGTCCTCGACTGCTACATAGCCGGCCACGGAGGTCTCCTTGATCAATACGATAAATTCGTTCATCAATGTCGGCAACACCACCTTAAACACCTGGGGAACGATAATATACCGCATCGTCTGCAGATAATTAAAGCCCAAAGAACGTCCGGCCTCAAACTGTCCCTCGTCAATGGCCATAATACCGCTTCGGAATATCTCCGCCACGTATGCGCCGGAATTGATACCGAAGGCAATAATCGCAACTGCAACACCGTTACGCGAGGTCGCGAAAATGATATAATACGCAATCAATAACTGTACCACAATCGGCGTTCCGCGAATTACCGTCAGATATATCTTACATATCACATTAAGAATACCGAGGCACACATTACCGAAGGTACGGTGTCTCCGATAATCCTCCGCATTCTTGTCGTATGTAGAACGAATCGCCGCAACGAGCAAGCCTAAAACAATTCCGATCAATAACGCGAATACGGTAATCTGAAGCGTAACCCACAGACCGTCGGTCAGATACCTCCAGCGCTGATCGTCAATAAAATTCAATATAAACTCTTCCTTCCACTTCTCCAGAGTGGACTGTAACGTCAAAAACAGCATGTTTCCCTCTTTTCTCAAAGACTGTACAAATGGTATGAAAAATGGCTGTAACCACATCGGTAACAGCCATTTTATCTTACCAAAAATAAAACATAAAAGCAACTAGAATCTTGCTTTCCACACAATTATTCCGCAGTAATATACTTATCGATAATCTTCTTCACGGTTCCGTCGGCAATCAGCTCCTTCAATGCATCGTTTACCTTCGCCGTCAGATCACTTTTCTTTGCAAAGCAAATCGCATAATCCTCAATCACGTACTCGGTATCCAGAATAACCAATCCGTCATTTACGGAAACAAAGGACTTCGCGGGCTCGTTATCGATAATAACGCAATCTACCTTATCGGTCACCAACGCCTGAACTGCATCCGCGCCCTTGCTGTAACGCTTTACTCTCGCATCGCCGAAATCATCCGTAGAGTAAATGTCACCGGTAGTCGCATCCTGTACGCCTACCACATACGCAGCACCGTCTGCGTACAAATCATCCACGCTTGTGATCGGAGAGCCTTCCTTTACGATAATCGACTGAATACCGGTTGCATAAGAATCAGAAAAATCAACGCTCTCCTTGCGATCCTCGGTCACCGTCAAGCCTGCCATACCCATATCATACTTCTTAGAAGCTACACCGGATACGATGGAGTTAAACTCAACATCAACAATCTCGAGCTCCATGCCAAGCTTGTCTGCGATTGCCTGTGCAATCTCTGCATCAATACCGACAATCTTGCCGTTCTCGTGATACTCATACGGAGGAAATGCCGCATTGGTTGCCATTACAAGCTTTTCCCCGCTTCCGTTTTCCTCCTTGCTACATGCAGTTACCGCAAGCATCGTAGATGCAAGCAGACAAAGAGCCAACAGATAAATCATCCTCTTCTTCATAAACAGATACCTCTCTTTTCTTCCGATTCATTGTTTTGCAATGTTTTGCATAGTTATAACACACTTTTCGCGAAAAGTCAACGGGTTTTTCACTTTTTCTATGAATATTTATTCTTACACATGAATATTATGCATCAAAGCAAGTCTTCATCATACGCAGCACGGCTTCCGCCAACAAACTTCGCGCGGGTTCTGGCCGCCAACAACGTCGCCTCACCGATTTGCTTCACCGATAAGCGAACCGGTACCGCAACCTTCTTCAGATGCATACCAATCAACGTTCCACCAATGTCAAGTCCCGCATCTGCACGAAGCTCTTCTACCGCAATCGGATGCTTCATCTCGCGATATGCCGCCGTTGCGAACGATCCTCCCGCCTTCGGCTGAGGGACTACATTGACACGCTCCGCATAGGGCACTGCTTCCCGTTCCACAATCAGCGCACGGTTCAGGTGCTCGCAACACTGGGCGGCTATATAAATGCCATACGAATCAAACACTTCCGAAAGCCCTGCATAGATCGCATCCGCAATCACGGGACTGCTGTCACTTCCGATGCGACTGCCTCCAACCTCACTTGAGGAGCAACCAATGACCACCAACTGGCCCCGCTCCAGCTTCGCCGCCGCTACCAATTCTTCTGCTGCTTGTCTCGCCTGCTTCTTTATCTCTTCCATCTCACTCCTCCTCTTCTTTGCCGTCTCATTTATAGTTCTTTGTTCCTTTCCTACCTTTCGATATCTCGCACCCATTATAGACATGCACAAACCTTTTTGCAAGCGCTCCTTGCGCTTTTTGCCTACACGCAGTGCATTTTCCTCTTGTTTTTTTTTCGTTTCCATGCTACCCTTGTGACAAATGAATGCTTAAGAGAACTTGATTTAGGAGGTACCTATGACCATCAAATTTCGATACAATTCCCCGGCAATTTTAACATTTGCCATCGTCAGTGCAGCAGTTCTCGGGCTGAATCTGCTTACCGACGGCTGGACCAACACCTATCTATTTTCAACCTACCGTGCTTCCCTGACGGATCCTTTGATGTATCTTCGCCTCTTCGGTCACGTTCTCGGACACGCGAACTGGGACCATTACCTCGGCAACATGCTGATGATTCTCCTGCTCGGTCCGATGCTCGAAGAAAAGTACGGCAGCAAGGTCATCCTCGAGATGATTGCCATCACTGCTGTTGTTACCGGTGTGATTCACAATGTATTTTTCCCCAATGTCGGCCTGCTCGGTGCCAGCGGCATCGCCTTTATGCTGATCATCCTGTCATCGATTGCGAATGTAAAGAAGGGTGAGATTCCGATTACGTTCATCCTCATCTGCATCTTTTACATCGGAGGCGAGCTTCTCGCCGCATTTGAAAAGGACAACATTTCGCAACTGGCGCATATCATCGGCGGCACTTGCGGCGGATTCTTCGGTTTATTTCTCATCGGCGGCAAACGCTGATTTCCCACCTCATTGCTTTTGACATCAACAGCGGCTTCCGAATCCTCGAAAGCCGCTGTTTCGTTCTTCTTTAGTGAAAGCCTGCTTGCTCCTTCATCTGGAGCACTCCATAATATGCATACTTCGGCATAAGCGCGGAATTGAACAACAACGGGCTACGTTCCTTTCTCCACGAAAGACTGTCCGCAAACCCCCAGATTGTCAACGAATCCATCTTCACCTCTCCGCTCTTTGCTCTCTGTAGGAGACCGTTAATCAGGTTGTAGTAGTACTGTCCCTGTACTCTGAGATTTGCATCGGTTGCCGACTTGATATTCCTCCAAGAGCCGAGACATACATCAAGCTCCGTCAGATTCACCTTCAAGCCAAGCGTTCCAAGCCTATCTACAGTCGCAAAATAATCGACCAGACTGTCTTCGGTATACAGATGTGCTTGTAGCCCGATACCGTCAATCAAATACTCACCATTCTCATCCACCAATGTCTTGACGAAATTGTACAGCGTATCGGTCTTAAACTGCTCATTGTAATCGTTGTAGTAAAGGTCAATGTGCGACGGTGCATACTTGTTCGCATAGTGGAACGCGTACCACAGATAATCCGTGCCGATGGTCTTTAACCACAAACAGTCGCGCATCGAGCCATCTTCCATCCATGCTTCGTTCACCACATCGTACGCGTAGAACATGTCAGCAAAACCGAGCTCCTCAAGCTGCTCAAATACTTGACGAATGTAGCTCTCCATTCTGGAAAGCATCACCTCACGGCTTACGAGTGCATTCTTCGTATCAAAGCCCTCGTGGAATATCCAACTCGGCGTTTGGCTGTACCACACAAGCGTATGACCACGTACCGCCATATTGTTGTCCTTACACCATTGCAGTAGATTCCTCGTCGTTATAGGGAAGCTGACAACAATATCCCCTGCTGCTTTACTTGCACTCTGATTGAGAATGTAATCCGGTTTCATATGATTCTCAAGCGTAATACTATTAAAATTGTTCTTAATGATTTCGGCACATTTCGTATTCGAAATCATATACTCCGAAATACAGGTTCCTGCCTTCAAGCCGGCTGCTCCGAACACTTCCTTTATCGTCGTTGTCGCAACTGCCACCGTCGGGCTCGGGGCCTTCGTAGGCTTCGTCGTTGCCGTTGCCTCCGGTGTATTTGTGGGGTTCTGCGCCTCTACCGTTGCCGTCGGCTCCTTTTCGTTCGCCGTTTTCTTCTCCTCGTCAGAGCTACACGCCAACAGAAGAAGTGCCATCATCATGACAATCACACCAATCTTCCATCTCTTCATACTGAGTCTCCTTTGCACACTGCTGTGTTTATATTGTTACGGACATACTTACATCCGCACATTTATCATACCACGAAAAATGACATAGTCAATGTCATATCATAAACAAAGTCGCCTCATTTTTTGATAGGTACCCTCTTTACTGGACATCCAGTAAAGAGGGTACCTATCATTTTCAACAAAGCGACTTTCTGATTTCGATTCATTTATACAATTGCTTATACAAGCGCGTAATTTCCAATTACAGTCTCTCCATGAGCTCTGCTCTCAGTTCCTCGTAGCCGGGCTTACCAAGCAATGCAAACATGTTCTTCTTATAGCTCTCTACGCCGGGCTGATTGAACGGATTCACAGCAAGCATGTATCCACTGACACCACATGCAAACTCGAAGAAATAGAACAACTGGCCGAGAGAGAACTCGTTCTGCTCGGGAACACGAATCAACAGATTCGGAACTCCGCCGTCAATGTGTGCAAGCTGGGTTCCCTTCATAGCACTCTTATTCACGAAATCTACAGTCTTGCCTGCCAAATAGTTCATACCGTCAAGGTCAACCTCTTCTGCCTCAAGAACAATCTCCTCCGGGCTATTCTCAAGCTCCATAACGGTCTCAAAGAGAATACGAGCACCGTCCTGAATGAACTGTCCCATAGAGTGAAGATCGGTAGTAAGATCTACACTTGCCGGGAAGATACCCTTCTGATCCTTGCCCTCGCTCTCGCCGTACAGCTGTTTCCACCACTCACTGATGAAGTGCATGGAAGGCTCATAGTTAGCAAGAACCTCCGTGCTCTTGCCCTTACGGTAGAGAATATTACGAACTGCTGCGTACTTCACAGCATCATTTTCTTCAAATGCATTGTTGATACACAACTCACGCATGCTTGCGGCACCTGCCATCAACGCATCGATATCCGCACCGCTGACTGCGATAGGAAGCAAACCTACTGCGGTAAGTACGGAGAAACGTCCACCGACATCATCCGGAACGATGAAGCTCTCATAGCCCTCTTCGTTTGCCACCTTCTTCAGAGCTCCTCTTGCCTTGTCGGTGGTAGCATAGATACGCTTATTTGCTTCTTCCTTGCCATACTTCTCGATCAACATCTTCTTGAATACGCGGAATGCGATTGCCGGCTCCGTAGTGGTGCCGGACTTACTGATCATATTGATGGAGAAATCGCGATCGCCGATCACCTGCTTCAGGTGTGCAATGTAGGTAGAGCTAATGCTGTTACCTACATAATAAATCTCGGGAGTCTTGCGAACTTCCTTCGATACGCTGTTGTAGAAGCTGTGACGAAGGAATTCAATCGCCGCGCGCGCGCCAAGATAGGAACCGCCGATACCAATTACCAAAAGCACGTCAGAATCGTTCTGAATCTTAGCTGCCGCTTTCTTAATACGTGCGAACTCATCCTTGTCGTATGCCACCGGAAGATCAATCCATCCCAGAAAGTCATTGCCCGCACCCTCTCTCGACAAAAGCTCTGCCTTTGCAGCCTCTGCCTGCTTCTTAACCAAACTCACTTCCTCTTCGCTCATAAACTTAGAAGCGAAGGAATAGTCAAATGTTACATTTGCCATAGTCGAATCCTCTTTTCCTTCTATGTAGAATATGGTCTCACGCTTTGCGAAAAGCCCATTCCCAGCAATTATAGCAAACCTTTCGACGCAATTCAACCGCTAATGCAAAAAAATGCAACGATCTTAAACATCCCCTACAAAAGGAACTCCTTCAGCACATCTTCAATTAACTCCGACTCCTGTACCGCTGCCGACTCCTTTGCCACTGCACATTCCTCTCGCATCTTCCCGCAATACTTTTCCTTCAATCGCCTCTGCTTTTCTTCATATACCGCTTGAAGCGCCTCCTGCTTCTCCTTTGCCCGTTGCTCTTCTCTGCGGCGTTTCTCCGCCAAGCGTGCCGTCTGCTGAAGCTTGGCCCTCTCTTCTTTTTCTTCCTTTTCCTTGATTCTCTTCTCTCTTTTCTGACGAAGCTCCTCAAGGCGAATCGCCTTTTCTTCCTCTTCCGACACCTCCTCTTCGACCTCTTCGGTCAGCGCAGCATACACCGCCGGCTCACGTTTTTCCTCCCGCTCCGGCAATTCCTCGCTGTATTGCAGTTCATACCTTGGACGAAGAACATTTTCGAAAAGCTCCGTATAAACGATCCTCACACGCTCTCTCGCCTCGGGCACTCCGACCATTCGTTGCACCATACGGCACAGTAGCGCACTAATTCCCCCGTAACCCAGAAGTTCCAGACAATATGCCGTAGGGAAATGCTCTGACTGGGCATACAATGCCGCCGCAACACCTCCCGTAAGCAACAATGTCGGTATTTGCTCAACCACCCGTTCCCATGTGCGAAGTAACAGAACGGCATAACGCTTTCCTTCCATTTGACTCTTAATAAACATCTCGACATTGTTCACTCCAAGTTTCATCTTATAGTAATTTTCAAAACGGCCACGTAACTGCACGCACCAGGTCTTTTTTCTCCCCCGACTGTGCAATGCTTGAGCCAAGTATCTTCCGTATATTCCGCGGAGTGCAATTGTGATCAGCACCCCACAAGTCGCCGCTATTGCAAAAAAATACGGCACCTTACGTTCCATGAACATATCCAACAGCATATCTTGTCCTCCTTTACATCTTTTTACAGATATTATATCGAAGAAGGTCCTTTTTGAAAAGACCCTCTGAGAAAACTTCTTATTTTTCGTTCGACGCAATTCTCTCTATTTTTTTCTTGCAAAATCGGACTACCTTTTCTCGCAATCTTGTGGTATAGTTATTATTGCACTGTGCCGATTTTCCGGAAATGGTGCAAAACAATACATTGATTTGAGGTTATTCTATGAACATTCATCATATTCGAAAAACCATACAACGCTTATGGCGACATTGTCGACCGCAATGCATTGGCTTCCTTATTGTTGTCGCGTTGATTGTCACATTGATTATCGTATCCTGTGTCAAAGATTCCCCCGAGGAAACGGACATTCCCGCAACGCTAACCCCGACCCACACGATTCCCCCGTCTCCCACGGCAACGCTACCGCCATCCCCTACCGAAGCAGCCCCTTCTCCTACGGAGAGCATCTCAGTCACTCCGTTCGGAAGCTGCGACAGTGTAACCACGGATGTCAATGCAATACCGATCGCCATGGACGGTTGGGAGATTGATCCCCTTATGCTCGTGAACTGGAACAATCGCTTGGTTTACTCGGGCAATCCCGCAGGTTTGGTGAAGCTGACCGACATTTTGGATACGGCAGAATATATAATCGAAGATCCGGCAAACTGCATGGGCAACGAAAGCGCCCTACTTGCACTGGACGAAATGTGTCGCGCCGCCAGGAAGGCCGGTTGCTCCAAAGTGAAGATTTCCACTACGGGAGCCTACCGTACCTTTGCAACGCAGGATGCGTTTTGGCAGAATCATATCAAAGAAGACCCGAATTACGGTGCCGATCCATATTCCGATCCGCCTCGTACGGTTCCCGGAAATGCCAGCGAGCATCGAATCGGCCTCGGGTTTGACATTTGGCTAATCGAATATGATTACGCTTGGCTACATAAAAATTGTCATCTCTACGGTTTTATCCTGCGCTATCCGGCAGACAAGGTTCGGTTTACGGGAATCATGTATGAGCAGTGGCATTTCCGCTACGTAGGCGTCGAGGCCGCTACCGAGATGAAACAACTCGGTTTTTGTCTTGAAGAGTACATTGCCTACAAGAACGGTGCGGACATCACCCCTTACCCGACCAAACCGGTAAAGCCAAGACCAACCGCCACACCGACGCTTCCGCCGACCTTACCGACACCTACGCCGACGCCTGAGATGCTCACGCCGACACCTGAGGTACTTACACCAACACCCGAGGCACTTACACCGACACCGGACGTATTTACACCGACACCGGACGTATTTACGCCGACACCCGAGGTACCTACGCCGACGCCCGAGGTTCTCACGCCGACACCGGAATTGCCCCCGGCCTCCGATCCAACGCCGACACCGACACCCGAACCAACGGAAGCTCCGGTAACACCCTCCACCCCGGAGGATACTCCTCAGTAAACACAATAACAAAATGCAGAGCCTATCGAGACGTTCTCGTAGCTCTGCATTTTCTATTCATCCGTATCTTAAATATCCTTTGGACTTACTCTTCTCCTTCGAATACCGCTACCGCATGCTTTTCCTGAATCTTCTCATCGTATGAAAGAATCGGTGCGATGTCCTTTCCTTTCCGTCTTCGATCCACATAATTCTTCGTTATTCGAACAACCAACGGCGACAGGGCGATTACGCCGATCAAGTTCGGAATCAGCATCAACCCATTGAACGTGTCGGAAATGTCCCATGCAATCGAGGACTTCATCAATGCCCCTGAAATAATCATCACCACAAAGATCACCTTATACACCTTGGTGGCACGGAGCCCGAACAGATATTCCACCGCTTTGCTTCCATAGTGGGACCATCCGAGCACGGTGGTAAACGCAAATAATAATATCGCCAACGCAATAAACCACTCACCGGGCTTTCCGAATACACTTCCAAACGCCTGTGCCACAAGCGTAGCATCGTTCGTTCCCGGATTCGCCATACCGGTCTCAAGATTGATATAACCGGAGGAAAGGACGACGATTGCCGTCATCGTACATACAACAAAGGTATCCGCAAACACCTCGAAGATTCCCCACATACCCTGCTTTACAGGCTCCTTCACATTCGAGTTGGAATGTACAATTACCGAGGAACCGAGACCGGCCTCATTGGAGAACACACCTCTCTTGCAGCCTTGCACGATTACCGTCTTAATTGCAATACCGGTAACCGCACCGCCGACCGCCTTCACTCCGAAAGCAAAACGGAAGATTGCCGAAAACATGGCACCGACTTCGCCGATATTCACCACAAACACAACCAGTGTTCCCACTATATATGCAATTGCCATAAACGGAACAACCTTCTCTGCCACTGCCGCAATACGTTGCAATCCACCGAGAATGATGAATCCGGCAATCAACATCAAGACAACACCGATGATAATGTTCATCCACTTCACTTCTCCAAATGCATATCCGAGATCTACTTTAGAGAAGAAGGCCGACTCCAAGTTCAAAGTAATCTTATTCACCTGCCCCATATTACCGATACCGAAGGATGCCAAAAGTGCGAAAACAGAGAACAATACAGCCAACACCTTGCCGATTCCGGCACAGCCCTTGTAATGACCGAAGCCGTCCTTAAGGTAGTACATCGGACCTCCACACCATTCCCCCAGTTCGTTTTTTCGGCGATAGAAGATACCGAGTACATTTTCCGAGTAGTTGGTCATCATACCGAAGAAAGCCGCAACCCACATCCAGAACACCGCACCGGGTCCACCCACGACGATTGCAGCGGATACTCCTGCAATATTGCCGGTACCGATAGTCGCGGCGAGTGCGGTACAAAGCGCCTGAAACTGTGACACAGAGCCGCTGTTCTTTCCCTGCTTCTCATGGCTTTCCTTGCGGAAGACGCCACCTACGGTCTTCTTCCACCAATGCGGCAATTGCGTCAGCTGAAAACATCCCGTTAGTACCGTCATCAAAATGCCTGTTCCAATCAACAAAAACAATCCGATCTTCACCCATACGAAATCGTTGATTGTCGTGTTGATTTCGGTTAATCTGTTCAAAAAATCATTCATAATACAGTTCCCTTCATATGTATTCTTCCTACGGTTCCGTTACCGAGCGATACATAATAATCGCCGCCGCAACCGCAGCATTTAAGGACTCCACCTTCCCTGCCATCGGAATGCGAATCCTTGCATATGCCAACTCTGCCGCAGCATCCGTCAAACCATTTGCCTCATTTCCGATGAGAATACCATAACGTGTTCCGTAATGAGGCTCTGTATACGGCACCGCCCCCTGCAAATGAGCTGCGTATACCGGAACTCCAAGCTCCGCCAGTTCGCCTAACACTTCGCACAAATCCTCGACATACACAAACGGTACACGGAAGATAGCCCCCATCGTGGCACGTACCACCTTCGGATTAAAGATATCCACCGAATCGGCCGACAGAATCACCCCGGTCATTCCCGCCGCCTCGGCAGTGCGGATCACCGTTCCGAGATTTCCCGGATCACGCAAGCTCTCAAGTAGCAGCAGACGTGTCTCATTGCCCGAAAGCAATTGTTCTACCGAATATTTCGGCATACGCACAATCGCTAGCACCCCTTGCGGTGTCACTGTCTCCGCAATGTGAGCGAAGGCTTCCTCCGAAACCTCCTCGTATTCACATGTACGAAGAGCTTCCTTCTCGTACTCATCAAGACTTTCCAGCCCTTTCGTAGACCAATAGGTACGTACCAGCATCTCCGGCGCCTGAGAAAGTATCTCAAAAAACATCTTCTTTCCTTCGCACACAAACGTTCCGGTTGCCTCACGCTCGCTTCGCTTCTTCAGCAATGCGCCGATCTGCTTCAATTGCGGATTGTTCTTCGCCGTTATCATGCCTGCCTCCACTGCTTTTTTCTGCTGTCCTCCGTCACCGACATCTGCCGGCAATCCACGGACATTGTATCACATCTCAAACGTAATATCCACAAGAAAATGCGCTTTTCTCGGGAATTGCCTCGCCCCAACAAAAACACCCGAGAGAACCGCATTCCCTCGGGTGCACCTTATGCCTCTTCCATATTGGTTAGCTTCGCTGCCTGATCTGCAGCAATCAAATTGTCCACAATCTCCTGAATATCGCCGTTCATAATATCGTCTAAACGATAAGACGTAAAATGAATACGGTGATCCGTACAGCGTCCCTGCGGGAAATTGTACGTACGAATCTTCTCCGAACGATCTCCGGTACCGACTTGATTTTTACGATTCGCAGCTTCTTCCTTCTGCTTCTTCTCAAGCTCCAGATCGTACAGCTTTGCACGCAATACCTTAAATGCCTTATCACGGTTCTTGAGCTGTGATTTCTCATCTTGACAAGAGATCACGATTCCCGTAGGAATGTGCGTCAAACGTACCGCAGAGTCTGTGGTGTTGACACACTGTCCACCGTTACCCGAAGAACGAAATACATCAATACGGCAATCGTTCGGATCAATCTGTACATCCACCTCTTCCGCTTCCGGCATAATTGCAACCGTCGCCGTGGACGTATGAATCCGTCCCCCGGACTCTGTCACCGGAATACGTTGCACACGATGTACACCACTCTCAAACTTCAGCTTCGAATACGCGCCCTGTCCGTTAATCATAAATACAACTTCCTTCACGCCGCCGATGCCGCTCTCGCTCACACTCATCAGCTCGGTCTTCCAGCGCATGCTCTCAGCGTATTTGCAATACAAACGATATAACTCTGCCGCAAACAGTGCTGCCTCATCCCCACCGGCACCGCCTCGAATCTCTACGACCACATTCTTTTCGTCCATCGGATCCTTCGGCAGCAACAAAATCTTCAATTCGCCTTCCAAGCGTTCTACCGCTTCCTTGCTCTCCGCAAGTTCTTCCTTGGCCAGCTCACGCATCTCCTCATCGCTCTCTGTTTCAAGAAGCTCTAGGCTGTCTTCAATACTCTGCTTTGCCGCCTTATATTCGCGATACGCCTCAACGATCGGAGCAATATCACTCTGCTCCTTCATCAGCTTACGAAACCGCGCCGGATCGGAAGCCACCATCGGGTCGGAAAGCTCGAGCTGTAGCTCTTCAAAACGCTTCAGCAAATCCTCTAACTTATCAAACATACTTCCTCTCTCACTTTCTTTGTCCTATTTGTTCTATTTCTCTACCACTGTGCCATTACCACACGGTCCAGTCCCGCATAATCCTTGTATACATTGATTGCACGGTAACCCTCTCCTTGCAACAATGCAGTGACAGCACTTGCCTGATCATGGCCGATCTCCAAAAACAATTGACCTCCGCTCTCTGCTCTCATCGGATCGAAGTATTTCTTCGCCGTTTTCGCCAGTTCGCGATAGAAGCTCAGTCCGTCCTCGCCACCATAAAGTGCAATGTGCGGTTCATGTCGTACCACCTCCGGCATCAAACCATATAAAATGTTCGGAGGGATGTAAGGTGGATTCGATACAATCACATCGTAAGTTCCCGCCACCTCCGCGAACATGTCGCTCTTTACAAATTTCACATCCGCCTCCAGGCGCGATGCATTTTCCTTGGCAACTGCAAGTGCTTCTTCGGAAATATCCACGGCCGTTACGGAAGCCGGTTTGCCGAGCATTGCAATGCTGATTGCAATGCATCCGGAGCCCGTACACATATCCAAAACCCTGCTTCCTTTGCAATACGGAAGTGCTCGTGCTACCAAATGCTCCGTATCCTGTCTGGGAATCAACACCGACGGATCGACTCGGAACGTCAGTCCCATAAACTCCTGCTCACCCAAAATGTATTGCAACGGTTCTCTTCTCAGACGACGCTCCACAAGTGCCTTATAATCATCAAGCAAAGACTCCTCTGCCTCTTCCTCCTTACGCAGCAACCACTCACCTGCGTTCATTCCGGTCAAATGCCACATAAGATATCGCGCCTGCAACTCCGCCTCCGGGACATGTCTTTCTTGCAATCGTTCCGTCGCCTTCCAAACGGCATCACGAAACGTCATTTTATTCCCTCCTCGACCGTAGGCTCTGTCGGATACAAATCGCCTTCCTCACCCGCCAAAAAAGCCTCCCAATCAAATACGGCCTCTACCGACGCGATGGCAACCTCAATCATCGAATCGTCCGGCTCCTTCGTTGTCAGGGCCTGCATCCACATGCCGGGACGGGAAAGGATATTCATAAGGGCATTTTCATGGCGCCCGCTGAAACGCAAAAATTCATAACTGAAGCCCGCAACCAACGGCAAAAGAAGCAAGCGTACGCCAAAGCGCACGAGCACCTTCAATACCTTGGACGAGCCTGTATACAACGGGAAAATGTTCACAATAGAGAACACGAGAATACTGATTACCATTACAATAATCATGAAGCTCGTACCGCATCGCTTATGCTCCTTCGAAGATGCACGCACATTCTCGACCGTCAACGGCAGTCCGTGCTCAATGCAATTGATGGTCTTATGCTCCGCACCATGGTAACAAAAAACTCTCTTAATATCGGACATCAGGCTGATTGCGGCTACATATCCCACAAAGATCGCAATTCGAAGTACACCCTCAAGGACACTTGACAAAAGTGCCGATTCTACGCCAAGTAACGACTGTAAGAATTCCGTTACCACAAGCGGAAGAAAGAAAAACAGTCCAAGGGATAGTACGAGCGACAACACAATCGTACACGCAATTGCGAACGGACCGAGAACCGATTCCTCCTTGCTCTCTTCCGTCGATTGAGCCTTTTCCTTTTTCACTTTTTCTTTCTTCTTCGGCTCTTCCTCAACCTCAAAGAAATTCGCAGAGTATGTCAGGGTACGCATCCCGACAACCATAGATTCAATTAGATTCACCGTTCCCCGAACAAACGGCCATCCCAAAAACTTAATACGCTCGGCAATGCTCTTCCACTCCTGCGTATCGATTACAATCTCCTTGTCCGGCTTTCTGACTGCCACCGCATATTTCTTCTTGTTGCGCATCATTACGCCTTCCATAACTGCCTGTCCGCCGATTCCCGATGGTCTCATCCCAACCTCCAAACTCCCCACAACGTGAGGCCTTTCTCTTCGAAAATGCAAAAATAGGTTGAAGTATTGTTTAACACCTCAACCCTTTTTTGACACAACTATTCCATTGTCCCTTCGAAATAAGGGTCTCACCAATTAGAAGCCGTACTTCTTGTTGAACTTCTCAATTGCACCACGAGCCTTAGCAGCTTTCTTCTGTCCGGTGTAGAACGGATGACACTTTGCACAGATTTCTACGTGAATCTCGCCCTTCGTGGAACCGGTAACAAACTCATTACCGCAGTTACATGTAACCTTTGCCTGGTAATACTTCGGCTGAATTGCTTCCTGCATGACTTTCACCTCTCTAAATCTTTATCTTTCTTAATCGGCCGGCCGAAACCAGTCGACCTAACACTCAATAAAACAGCTTTTACATTATATCATAGCGTTTTCAAGAATGCAATACTATTTTTATATGAATTTATCAAGACTTTTTCCCAATTCCATACATCTAGACAAGCTTTGTCTTCTTAACAATCTGCACAAACTCTTCGTTGTTCTTCGTCTTCGCAAATGTGTTGATGATCTGCTCTACCGCCTCTTCGGCTTTCGCGCTGTTAAATGCACGCCGCATAATAAAGTTTGCTTCCATCTCAAGCGGAGTAAGCAACAAATCCTCTCTTCGTGTACTTGACTTCGGAAGATCAATCGCCGGAAAGATTCTTTTTTCGGAAAGTGTTCTGTCCAAAACAAGCTCCATATTGCCGGTGCCCTTAAATTCCTCAAATACCACATCATCCATACGGCTACCGGTATCCACGAGCGCAGTTGCAAGCACCGTCAAGCTTCCTCCTTCACGCATACACCGTGCCGCACCGAAAAATTTCTTTGGCATATACAGTGCCGCCGGGTCAAGACCTCCGGATAACGTACGTCCACTGGATTGACAGGTGAGGTTATACGCACGCGCAAGGCGAGTGATACTGTCGAGCAAAATAACCACATCGTCTCCCTGCTCCACCAAACGCTTCGCACGTTCGATTGTCATCTCGGATACCCTTTTATGACGCGTCGGCTCTTCGTCAAATGTCGAATAGATAACCTCCACATTCTTTCCCTGAATCGACTCCTTCATGTCCGTCACTTCCTCCGGACGCTCATCAATCAGAAGAATAATCAAATGCACCTCAGGGTGATTCACCGTCACAGCCTTTGCAATCTGCTTCAGCAGAGTGGTCTTACCGGCCTTTGGTTGCGACACAATCATGCCTCTCTGTCCCTTGCCGATTGGTGAAAGCAGATCGACAATTCTCATTGCAGGACCGCATCCCGGTGTCTCCAAATGAATCCTCTCGTGCGGGTAGATCGGCGTAAGCTTTTCAAACTTTGTACGTCGACAGGACAACTCTGGGTCTCTACCATTAATCTTTGTGATGTACAACAGTGCGGCAAATTTCTCAGTCGGAGCTTTCACCTTAATGTTACCGCAAACAAAATCGCCGGTGGACAGATTATAACGTTTGATCATCGGGGGAGAAACATATACATCATCCGTTCCGGGCAAATAATTCTCATTTCGAATAAATCCGTAATTCTGATCCGGCGCCATCTCAAAGATTCCTTCACGAACCACCCCACTATCCAAAGCGCTGAGATCCTCCGGCTTACGGGTGTCTACCGCACGCTGCTCACCATTACGCTCGGACATTCTCCGATCCTGCATCATCGGACGCCCCCCTTCTCTACGAAGCTCTCCTTCTCTGAGTGTCCCTATCGTACGCCGAATCGTTTCCGCCCTCGAAGCAGCCGCACTCTCCGGGCGAACATCGTTTCTCACCGGGCGTTCCATCGTTTTCTCTTCTTCCGGTATCTTCGGGGTCGAAGCCTCACGCAATGCATCTATCAATTCCTGCTTTCGCATAATACTGTAGCCGTTAATCTTCTTTTCCTTCGCCAACGCCTTCAAATCGGTGATGGACATCTCTTCATAGTTCATTTCCATGGCATTACCTCTATTCAATTCACATGATCTCTGTGGGGTTCTTCTCTATCTTGAAAAATGGATCGTCTTGTCTGTTGTTTGAAAAGAAAAAACGGGGGCGAAGGACTTCGCCCCCGATATAGAAAACTTCTTAGTATTACTCTTCGGACTCTTCGTCGATGATTTCTTCGTCGAACTCAAGTTCATCTGCAAAAATTGCATCGTCCTCGTAGTAGACATCGTCATCGTAATATACATCGTCCTCGTAAACAATATCTTCTTCACCGATGAGTTCGGAATCCACAAGAATGTCTTGCTCGGCAATAATGCTCTCACGGAACTCTTCCTCGTATTCCTCTGCTACATTCAGAGCCTCATTGTCGGTATCCAGTTTTACGTTACGATACTCCTTCATACCGGTTCCGGCAGGAATGAGCTTACCGATAATTACGTTCTCTTTCAAACCGATCAACGGGTCAATCTTGCCCTTAATTGCCGCATCCGTAAGCACCTTTGTGGTCTCCTGGAAGGATGCCGCGGACAAGAAGGAGTTCGTCGCAAGCGATGCCTTAGTAATACCGAGCATCACCTGCTTACCATCAGCAGGTGCCTTTCCCTCGGCAATCAACTTAGCATTTGCATCTTCGTAATCCAAGATGTCAACCATAGCACCGGGCAGGAAATCGGAATCTCCGTTATCCTCAATGCGAACCTTCTTCAACATCTGTCGTACAATGACCTCAATATGCTTATCGTTGATTTCTACACCCTGCAAACGGTATACACGCTGCACTTCTTGAGTCATATAATCCTGCACCGCACGCACACCCTTAATCTTTAGGATGTCGTGAGGATTCACAGAACCTTCGGTAAGCTCATCGCCTGCCTCCAGCACCTGACCCTCAGTTACCTTTAGACGGGAGCCATAAGGAATCAAATACGTCTTTGCTTCGCCGGTCTCATCGTTGGTAACGATAACTTCGCGCTTCTTCTTTGTGTCACTGATGGTTACCTTGCCTGCAAACTCAGAGATAATCGCAAGTCCCTTCGGCTTTCTTGCCTCAAAGAGCTCCTCTACTCGAGGAAGACCCTGCGTAATGTCATCACCTGCCACACCACCGGTATGGAAGGTTCTCATTGTCAGCTGAGTACCCGGCTCACCGATGGACTGTGCAGCAATAATACCGACTGCCTCACCTACTTGTACGGGTTCACCGGTTGCCATATTCGCGCCATAACACTTCGCGCATACGCCCAAATGAGACTTACAGCTAAGTACGGTACGAATACGAACCTTTGCTTCGGCACCTGCCTCAGAGATTGCCTTGCTGGCAATAATTCTTGCGGCACGCTTCGGTGTAATCATATGATTCTTCTTGACAATCAAGTCACCGTTATCGTCATAGTAATCCTCACACGCATATCTGCCGGTGATACGATCCTTCAGACTCTCGATTACTTCCTTGCCATCGATAAATGCTTTCACATCCATTCCCGGAATCTCACCGGTAGCCTCGCAACAGTCAACCTCGCGAATAATCAACTCCTGAGATACGTCTACGAGACGACGCGTCAAGTAACCGGAGTCCGCAGTACGAAGTGCGGTATCAGACAGACCCTTACGAGCACCGTGTGCGGAAATAAAGTACTCCAGTACGTCAAGACCCTCACGGAGATTTGCCTTAATCGGCAACTCGATTGCCTTACCGGAGGTATCCGCCATCAAACCACGCATGCCGGCAAGCTGCTTGATCTGCTTGTCGGAACCACGGGCACCGGAATCCGCCATCATACGAATATTATTGTACGGATCAAGACCGGACAACAGCTTCTCGGTAATCTCTTTATCCGCCTGCTTCCATGTCTCAATCACTTGCTTGTAACGCTCTTCCTCAGTCATCAAGCCTTCCTTATAAGCATCGGAAATCTCCTCAACGGTAGCCTCCGCTTCCTTGATTAAGGACTTCTTCTCACCCGGCACGGTCATATCGGAGATCGATACGGTCATTGCCGCTCTGGTGGAATACTTATAACCAATGGCCTTGATTGCATCCAAGGTCTCTGCCGTCATCGTTGCGCCATGCGTATTGATACACTTCTCGAGAATGCTCTTTAGCTCCTTCTTCTTAACGAGGAAGTCAATCTCCAGCTTCAAAAAGTTCTCCGGTCTGGTACGATCTACAAAACCGAGATCCTGACTGATAATCTCATTGAAAATGAAACGACCAAGCGTAGACTCAATAACACGACTCTCTACATTTCCCTCTGCATTGATACCGGTTCTACGAACCTTGATCTTCGCATGAAGTGTAATCGCACCGTTTTCGTATGCGAGAATGGCCTCGTTTTCGCTCTTGAAATACTTACCCTCGCCCATATCGCCCGGCTTCTCCATCGTCAGATAGTAGATACCGAGTACCATATCCTGCGAAGGAACCGCTACCGGACCACCGTCCGAAGGCTTCAACAAGTTGTTCGGAGACAGGAGAAGGAAACGACACTCTGCCTGTGCCTCTACGGAAAGCGGCAAATGCACCGCCATCTGGTCACCGTCGAAGTCTGCGTTAAATGCAGTACATACAAGCGGATGAAGCTTAATTGCTTTACCCTCTACGAGAATCGGCTCAAATGCCTGAATACCAAGTCTATGGAGTGTGGGAGCACGGTTCAACATAACCGGATGCTCACGAATAACATCCTCAAGAACGTCCCATACCTCGCTCTGAAGACGCTCCACCATCTTCTTTGCAGACTTAATGTTATGTGCGATACCACGAGCAATCAGCTCCTTCATAACAAAAGGCTTGAACAGCTCGATCGCCATCTCCTTCGGGAGACCGCACTGATAAATCTTGAGCTCAGGTCCTACTACAATAACGGAACGACCGGAATAGTCAACACGCTTACCAAGCAAGTTCTGACGGAAACGTCCCTGCTTACCCTTCAACATGTCGGAAAGAGACTTAAGTGCACGATTTCCGGGACCGGTTACCGGTCTTCCGCGGCGACCGTTGTCATTCAACGCATCAACCGCTTCCTGCAGCATTCTCTTCTCGTTACGCACAATAATGTCCGGAGCTCCAAGCTCAAGGAGTCTCTTCAAACGGTTATTGCGATTAATAATTCTACGATACAAATCGTTCAAATCGGACGTTGCGAATCGTCCACCATCCAACTGAACCATCGGGCGAAGATCCGGGGGAATTACCGGAATACACGTAAGAATCATCCACTCAGGGCGGTTTCCGGACTCACGGAACGCTTCCACAACCTCAAGTCTCTTAATGATCCTTGCACGCTTCTGTCCGCTACTCTCGCGCAATTCACGCTTCAACTCCACAGATTCCTTTTCCAAATCAATCTGCTTCAGCAACTCCATAATCGACTCTGCACCCATACCTACGCGGAAACTATCCGCACCGAACTCCTCACATGCCTTGTGGTATTCCGCCTCGGTAAGAATGTCCTTCACATGCAATGTGGTATTGCCTGCGTCCAACACAATATAG
Source organism: Lachnospiraceae bacterium (assembly GCA_045601665.1). Taxonomy (GTDB): domain Bacteria; phylum Bacillota; class Clostridia; order Lachnospirales; family Lachnospiraceae; genus ISDg. The sequence goes on along the minus strand of JAZRZZ010000048.1, from coordinate 4,932 downwards.
CTCGCAAAGTAAAGAACCTTCTCAAGCACTCTGGGGGATAGATCCAAAATCAAGCCCATGCGACTTGGAATGCCCTTGAAGTACCAAATATGAGATACCGGTGCAGCAAGCTCGATATAGCCCATACGCTCGCGACGTACCTTTGCATCCGTAACCTCTACACCACAGCGATCACATACAAAGCCCTTATAACGAACCTTCTGCTTTTTATACTTACCGCAATGGCACTCAAATTTCTTCGTAGGTCCGAAGATCTTCTCACAGAACAAACCGTCTCTTTCCGGCTTTAAGGTTCTGTAGTTAATCGTCTCCGGCTTTTTTACTTCATAATCCGTAACGTCACCAGGTCGACCGGCCTTCGCCCACTCCTTAATCTTCTCGGGGGAAGCCAAACCGATCTTAATAGCGTCATACGTAATTTCTTTCACGTCTTCTTTAAACATTTCTGTTGACATTTGCTGGTGCTCCTTCCATGTATTCAATCCAAGACTGTCTCGATGATGCCCTTCTCTTAGAACTCGTCATCGCTATCGATGAATTCATCCGAATAATCACTCTCATCCGTAAGATCATCGCCGTCGGCATAATCACCGAACATGTCACCGTCCGCACCGGGAACAACCTCTTGATATCCGGCCTCTTCCAGTCCGTCGTAGTTGCGGAATACGTTGTCACCTTCCATGAGAGATGCATAATCCTCGTCACTGCTATCGAATGTTTCGGTCATCTCTACCTCGTTGCCGTCCTCGTCAAGTACGGTAACGTCAAGTGCCAATGCCTGCAACTCCTTAAGCAATACCTTAAAGGATTCCGGAATTCCGGGCTCGGAAATGTTCTCTCCCTTCGTAATTGCCTTATACGTCTTGTCACGACCATCGATATCGTCGGACTTCACGGTCAGAATCTCTTGGAGAACATGCGCCGCACCGTACGCCTCAAGGGCCCAAACCTCCATCTCACCGAAACGCTGACCACCGAACTGCGCCTTACCACCGAGAGGCTGCTGCGTTACAAGGGAGTAAGGACCGGTCGAACGCGCATGAATCTTATCATCAACCAGATGGTGTAGCTTCAAATAATGCATGAAGCCGACCGTTACTTCCCCATCGAAGGGCTCTCCGGTACGTCCGTCACGAAGCTGAACCTTACCGTCTGCCTTAATCGGAACACCCTCCCATTCCTTACGGTACTCTTGATTGGTCAAGAGATATTCCATAACTTCGGGATGAAGCTTATCCTTATACTTCTCTTCAAACTCCTCCAAAGGCGTATTAACATAGTCGTTTGCCAACTGGAGAGTATCCATAATATCAAACTCATTCGCACCGTCGAATACCGGCGTAGATACATTGAAGCCAAGCACCTTAGCAGCAAGACTCAAATGGATCTCGAGCACCTGACCGATATTCATTCGGGAAGGTACGCCCAAAGGATTCAATACGATGTCAAGCGGGCGGCCGTTCGGAAGGAACGGCATATCCTCTACCGGCAATACACGGGAAACAACACCCTTGTTACCGTGACGACCTGCCATCTTGTCGCCGACCTGAATCTTTCTCTTCTGCGCAATATATACGCGAACGTTCTCATTTACTCCCGGAGGTAGCTCATCGCCATTCTCCCTCGTAAATACCTTAACGTCCACAATAATACCAAACTCACCGTGAGGTACACGAAGGGACGTATCACGAACCTCCTTTGCCTTCTCACCGAAAATGGCACGAAGCAAACGTTCCTCTGCCGTAAGCTCGGTTTCACCCTTCGGCGTCACCTTACCTACCAAAATATCTCCGGCACGTACCTCCGCACCAATGCGGATGATACCTCTCTCGTCAAGATCCTTCAGCGCCTCCTCGCCAACACCCGGAATGTCTCTCGTAATTTCTTCCGGTCCGAGCTTTGTATCACGCGCTTCGGATTCGTATTCTTCAATATGAACGGATGTATATACATCGTCCTGAACCAGTCTCTCACTAAGCAGAACCGCGTCCTCGTAGTTATAACCTTCCCAGGTCATGAAACCGATCAGCGGGTTCTTACCGAGAGCAAGCTCGCCACCGCTCGTAGACGGACCATCGGCAATTACCTGACCGGCAACTACTGCCTCGCCTCTCTTTACAATAGGTCTCTGATTGATGCTCGTACCCTGATTGCTTCGTGCAAACTTCTGCAAACGATATTCATCCTTTTGACCGTCCTCGGTACGAATAACAATCTTGTTAGACTCGGAACGCTCAACAATACCGCCACGCTTAGCCACTACGCAGACACCAGAGTCAATCGCTGTCTTCATCTCCATACCGGTACCTACCGCAGGTGCATCCGTGAAAAGAAGCGGAACTGCCTGTCGCTGCATGTTCGATCCCATGAGCGCACGGTTTGCATCATCGTTCTGCAGGAACGGGATCATGGCCGTAGCCACAGAAAATACCATCTTCGGAGAAACGTCCATAAGGTCGATTCTCTTCTTCTCATACTGAGAAATCTCGGCCATGTAGCGTCCGGATACATTGGCATTGATGAAATAGCCATTCTCATCAAGCGGTTCATTTGCCTGCGCAACAATATACTTATCTTCCTCGTCCGCAGTCAGATAGATTACCTCATCCGTTACACGAGGATTCTTCGGATCCGTCTTGTCCATCTTGCGATAAGGCGCCTCGACGAAACCATATTCATTGATTCTTGCATAGGATGCAAGAGAGTTAATCAAACCGATGTTCGGACCTTCGGGCGTCTCAATCGGACACATTCTTCCGTAATGGGTGTAGTGTACGTCTCGTACCTCGAATCCGGCACGATCTCTGGAGAGACCACCGGGACCCAATGCAGACAAACGTCTCTTGTGCGTCAGCTCGCCGAGCGGGTTGTGCTGATCCATAAACTGCGACAACTGAGAGCTTCCGAAGAATTCCTTAATTGCTGCCGTCACAGGCTTGATGTTAATCAAAGACTGAGGGCTTACGCTCTCCTGATCCTGTGTCGTCATACGCTCTCTAACGACACGCTCCATACGGGACATACCGATGCGGTACTGGTTCTGCAACAGCTCACCCACTGCACGAATACGACGGTTTCCCAAATGGTCAATGTCATCATCATTTCCGATATGATATTCCAAATGCATATTGTAGTTGATGGAAGCAAAGATATCCTCCTTCGTAATATGCTTCGGAATCAGTTCATTAATATCTCTGCGGATTGCTTCTTCGATCTCCGCCTGTGTCTTACACTCTTCAAGAATCTTCTTCAATACGGGATAGTATACGAGCTCAGTCACTCCGAGAGCTTCCTTGTCGCAATCCACGTATGTGCTAAGCTCTACCATGAGATTGGAAAGCACCTTCGTATTGCGCTCCTCCGCCTGAATCATAACGTAAGGAATCGCAGCGTTCTGAATCTGCTCTGCAATCTCTTCGGTCGCAACGGTACCGGCCTCAGCAAGAACCTCACCGGTCGTAGCATCTACCACATCCTCTGCGAAACGATGTCCGGCAATACGATTCTTCAACATCAACTTCTTGTTAAACTTATAACGACCAACCTTAGCTAGATCATAACGCTTCGGATCAAAGAACATCCCGTTGATCAGGGACTCTGCACTTTCTACAGACAAAGGCTCACCGGGGCGAAGCTTTTTATACAGCTCAAGGAGACCATCCTGATAATTCTCAGAAGGGTCCTTCATAAAGCTTGCCTCCAGCTTCGGTTCATCACCGAACAGGTCGCGAATTTCCGTATTCGTTCCGACACCCATTGCACGAATCAACACGGTAATCGGCACCTTACGGTTTCTATCTACACGTACATAGAAAACGTCGTTGGAATCGGTTTCATACTCAAGCCATGCACCACGGTTCGGAATCACGGTAGACGAATACAGCTTCTTACCGATCTTATCATGGCCGATTGCATAGTAAATGCCCGGAGAACGAACCAATTGGCTTACGATTACTCGTTCCGCACCGTTGATTACAAAGGTTCCGGTCTCCGTCATTAACGGCAAATCCCCCATGAAAATGTCATGCTCGTTAATTTCACCGGTCTCGCTGTTGTGAAGACGTACCTTTACCTTCAAAGGTGCAGCATACGTAGCGTCGCGCTCCTTACACTCCTCAATCGTGTATTTCACATCATCCTCGCACAATTGATAGTCCACGAACTCCAAGCTCAGATGACCGTTATGATCTACAATCGGAGAAATGTCCTCGAACACCTCGTAAAGTCCCTTCTCAAGGAACCAACGATAGGAATCCTTCTGAACCTCAATCAAGTTCGGCATCTCAAGGATATCCTTCTGCTTCGAGTAACTCATTCTTACGCCTTTACCAACTTTTACCGGACAAATTCTGTTTTTATCCATTGACGTTTTCACCCCTTGATTCATAATTTTACCCATTTGTAGAAAACACAAATGCACACCCGCGGTTATGTTGTGGCCACCTCATTATGGAACACAAGATATGTAGAAGCTATTGCATTTCTTATCTCCGTGTGCTATAATGGATAAAAATAGGCACATCACACCACAATAGTGCATTTTTCATAATAGCACAACCTTTCCGAACTGTCAACCGTCTTTTTTCGAAAAAGAATCAACTTCTTTTTCGATTTTTTATTTTTCGAGACAATTCGTCAAAAAAGCAGTCCACCATAGGAATTTGCCATAACGGCATATCTGTCTTGCCCATTGTTTTGCCCTTCTCCATTCACTCCCTACGTTCTACTCCCGGAACGTTCGAGCCGTGCAACCTCATCGCGGGGGCTCTTGACTGCAAGCAGTCATAGCGCAGAGCCTCCCTCAATCCGAAACAAACGAGCACTCGCATTTTGCTTCGCAAATTGCTCGTTCGTTTGCACTCGGCAATGCAAAAAGAGCCCTGCTCTTGACTGCAAGCAGTCATAGCGCAGACTCTCCCTCAATCCGAAACA
>JAZRZZ010000047.1:0-3170 GCA_045601665.1 Lachnospiraceae bacterium | reverse complement strand
CTTAACAGCAAGCATCTTGCAGAAATGCAAGGTGCTTTTTTGTGACCTCGGGAGTTTTAACCCGAACAACGCTTCGTTGCGCCTTTTTTTGTTTACAAACGAACAGGAGATATGCTATAATGTTTCGGTAAAATGTTTGGATTCCTCAGGGATTCCTTTGATTGTTGCAGAAGGGAACGGTGCGGTGAATTGGAGAACACGTATTGCATTGCGGAGAAGAATGTACGAATTGTTTCTATGTACGAAGCGGTGCATCGCTTGTGTGCCGACTATCAAACCAAGGAGTCCCCGGATTTCGTAGTTGCAATTGCGCAGACGGACATTGATTACGAGCGGGAAAAATCAGCCGAAGAGGATCGTTTGGAGCAAATTCCGGTGAGAAGTTTTTCCGACGATTATCTGGAGACGCTGGCGGTGTATCGTAAGATTGCGGAGCAGATGCTTACGTGCGATACGATTTTGTTTCACGGATCGGTCATTGCTGTAGATGGTGTGGGGTATCTCTTCACGGCGAAGAGCGGGACCGGAAAGTCTACGCATACGAGACTGTGGCGAGAACAGTTCGGAGATCGGGCGATAATGATCAACGATGATAAGCCATTGTTGAAATTGGAGGATACCGGTGTGCGTGTGTTCGGAACTCCGTGGGATGGGAAGCATCGCTTGAGTACAAATATCGCGGTGCCGTTGAAGGCGATTGCAATACTGGAGCGTTCTGCGGAAAATCATATCGAGCGGATTGCAAAGAAAGAAGCGTATTCGATGTTGTTGCAACAAACTTATCGACCGAAGGATGGAGAGAAAATGTTGACGGTGCTCGAGCTTCTCGATAAGCTGGCATCGAAGATGGAACTCTATCGCTTGAGCTGTAATATGGAAAAAGAAGCGGCAATTGTCGCATACGAAGGAATGAGAGGATAGAAGGATGAAATTACACCAGGGATTTATTACACACGAGACGGACGGGGAGCAGATTATGGTTTCCGCAGGTAAGACCGCATTTAACGGAATGATTCGAAGCAATGCTACCGCGGCGTTTATTGTTGACTGTCTGAAGGAAGAGACGACGGAGGGAGCGATTGTTGAAAAGATGCTGGAGCGTTATGATGCCCCGCGCGAGGTGATTGCGGCAGATGTGGCACGCATCATTGATACGCTTCGAAAGAATGGGGTTCTGGATGAATAAATCAACGTTTGAAGAAGTCATTGAGCGAAACGGCAAGTTGATTTATACCAACGTGGGAGACAGCATGATGCCGTTGCTTCGACAGAATCGTGATCTTCTCATTATCGAGAAGCCAAACGGTCGTTTGAAGAAGTATGACGTACCGCTCTATAAGCGTGACAGTGGACAATACGTTTTGCATCGTATACTGAAGGTACGTAAGGATGATTATGTGATTTGCGGTGATAATCGATATACGAAGGAGTATGGGATTACAGACCGTCATATCATCGGTGTGTTGACCGGTGTGGTACGTGACGGAAAGGAACTGTCGATGACGGACAAAAAGTATCTTCTTTATGTGCATTTGTGGTGCGATTTCTTTTGGATTCGTGCGTTTGTTCTACTTGTGAAACATGTTATCAAGAGGTGGTGGAGGAGATGAAGAAGACATCCTCAATTCAATGGTTATCGAAGGTCACGGGAAGACGAAAGGTCGGAATCGGATTGTTGACGCTTGTGCAAGTACTACTCGGTGGCAGCAGTGTTGTATTTGCATTGATTATGAGAAGTGTGATCGATTCTGCAGTTGCACGGGATAAGGAGCTTTTTTATCGATATATTGGTTGCTTGGTTGCATTGGTATTATTGCAGATTTTCTTACGCGCACTTTTGCGCTGGTTGGACGAGCGAACGCGAGCCTCGGTGGAAAATGCCTGTAAAAGTCGACTGTTTTCGAATCTCCTCCGCAAGGATTATGCGGCGGTATCCGGAATTCATTCGGGAGAATGGATGAATCGCCTCACTTCAGATACTACGGTCTGTGCACGTGGGATGGTAGAAATTGTGCCGGGCATCGCAGGTATGGTGGTGAAGCTGCTGGGTGCGCTCGTGATGATTCTTGTTTTGGAACCTCGCTTCGCTTATATCATTTTGCCTTGCGGATTGGTTCTGTTGCTGTTTACAACGAGCTTCCGCAGAGTGCTTAAGAATCTACACAAGAACATTCAGGAAAAGGACGGAAAGCTTCGCGTATTTCTACAGGAGCACTTGGGAAGCCTGATGATTGTGCGGAGCTTTGCCGTAGAGGAACAGGTGGAGAAGCTTGCAGAGGCGAAGATGGTGGAGCATCATACCGCGAGAATGAAGAGAATGCATTTTGCGAATGTATGTAACATTGGGTTTGCCCTTGTAATGAACGGAATGTATCTGTTCGGTGTAGGATATTGCGGTTGGGGAATCTTAAATGGAACGGTGACGTATGGTACATTGACGGCGATTTTGCAGTTGATCAATCAGATTCAGATGCCATTTGCGAACATTACCGGTTATCTTCCGAAATATTATGCCATGATTGCGAGTGCAGAGCGCTTAATGGAGGTGGAGGAGCATGCAATCGATTGCCCGAACGGTGTATTTACAGCGGAAGAGATTCGGGAGTATTACGAGAAGCATTTTGAGGCCATTGGGCTGTCACATGTAGATTTTACGTATCCTGTACGAGACGGAGAAACGAATCCTATTGTGCTTCGGGATGTGAGCCTTGAGATACGAAAAGGGGAGTGTGTGGCATTTACCGGACATTCGGGGTGTGGAAAGTCGACCATCTTCAAGCTACTGATGTGCCTGTATGCACCGGATGCGGGGGAGCGTTATGTAAGTGGCACGGAAGGGAGGCAGCTGCTTGACGGACGTTGGCATCGGCTTTATGCGTATGTTCCGCAGGGAAATCAGTTGATGAGCGGTACGATTCGTGAGATCGTCGCATTTGCCGATATGGAGAGAAAGGATGACGACGAGGCCATTTTGCGAGCACTGTCACTGGCGTGTGCGGAGGAGTTCGTGAATGAACTTGAAAATGGTGTGGATACGGTACTCGGCGAACGTGGACAGGGGTTGTCCGAAGGTCAGATGCAACGTCTGGCGATTGCTCGGGCGATCTTTTCCGATGGACCGATTTTGGTGCTTGATGAAGCGACCAGTGCGCTGGATGATGAAACGGAGA
>JAZRZZ010000046.1:0-15791 GCA_045601665.1 Lachnospiraceae bacterium | reverse complement strand
ATATTATATGAGAAAAGCGGAGGAAATGAGACGACTTATCCAAGTGTTCGCCCATTATTCATAAAGAAATAAAAATGTTGCAAAAAACAACAAGTCGGAGGCCAAGCGGTCTTAGGAAGACAACTGGGGCTATCAACTCCTTGGCTCACAGAACGACATGGCTACGATCCGACTTATATTATATGAGAAAAGCGGAGGAAATGAGACGACTTATCCAAGTGTTCGCCCATTATTCATAAAGAAATAAAAATGTTGCAAAAAACAACAAAAATGGATTGATAATAAATACGCATGAGTGTATAATAATTCCGGAGGGATACTCCACAATACATACTGAAGAGAGAAATGTGTTATGAAACACAGAAAAATTATTACCTGTATTGCACTTGTGCTTACGATGTGCGTTAGTTTAAGCATGGCAAGTGTTGCTTATGTGGAAAGCCTCGGGACTGTTACGCCGAAAAATGCGGAATATCGGAAGCATAAGTCAAAGTGGTCAGAACAACAGGCACCGGAATGGGCGATGTATGTTAATGGGATGAGGATTGAAGTTGGATCGTATATTACCATCGGCTATGACACTTGGTGTACGAATGAGGATTATGTGAAAAACGTCGGGGGCAGTCCGTCGGGGGTATATGCACAGGGCAGAATATATAACAGCAATGGATATGAGTATACCGAGAAGGTCTATGGTAGCAAAGTAGGTGGAGGAAAGGCCGAGATCAAGCATACAACAAAGAACCTATGCTACGGTGTTATTGTTGGTTGGCCGGAGGAATAGGAGAGAAGATGAGAAAGGTCCTGTAGGGAATGCACATTGCTCTTAAGGACCTTTTTTAATGAGTTTATGGCAGGGAGAAAAAGAAGATGAAGAAGCGATATTTGGCGTTGTGGATTTTGGTGGCATTGGTGGTATTGTTTCACATTGCATGGGTTGCTAATTATTTGTGGTACCATTATAAGTGGGAGACGAAGCTCATGTATGATAGACCTTCGAAAATGTATTACTTAAACGAGGGAGGGTACACCTATTCCATAGGGATGCCGACCTATCCGACCTTTACCGGGAATTTGGTAATCGCTCAAAATCCCCAATATGGAGATGGAACAGTATCGGTAGAGTATGATGAGTTGCTTATCTGGCCTTCGTTGTTTGGAAACGGGGAGGAGTGGTATGGTTATACAAAACTGCAACCGATTCCGGATACCGATGAGTATAGCAGCGACGAGGTTGATTTTTATATGGATACGCAAGGACGGGTGCTTTCTGCGGAGGATGAGAGCGCGTATGCGGAATACGAAGCAGCGGTTCGTGCCATCCGCCAGCGGGCGAAGGACGTCTTCGGAGATTGGTAAGGGAGGAAGAAAGGTATGAAAAAGACACTGATTATCATCGGAGTTGTATTGCTTGTCGCACTGCTTGGGTTTCATGCAGTGTGGGGATGTTATTATTTTCGTTGTAAGAAGATGAACGAAGAATTAAATGAGGTTATCGGAGGAAGCGGAGTGGAAGTGGACGGTTGGTTGTACAGCTTTAATATGCCGACTTATCCAAGGTTCAATGCCAGTGCTTCTGTCGCCGACGGTTTTACAACTCATGTGTTCGATGAGAAAGAAGAATTGCTGATGACGGTTATGTTTCTCCCGAGGGTGGTCGGTACGCCGCACATTTGCTTTTACATATGGGATTATCATACAGACTCTCTGGGGGAGGGCGAGATTCATTATGAATTCGAACACTTGTATTATGAGGTGGATACGGAGATGAATATGGTAGTCGGCAGGAACAAGGAGTTCTTCGATGCGCATAGAGAGGAGCTGCAGGTGGCATATGATCGGGCCGCTGCAGTGTGGAGTGTATTGAGATAGGCAAAGGGTGAATGGCAGTGAGAGCAATGAAGTACGGAGCATATATGCTCCTTGTGTTTGTAGGTCTTTGGTTGTCTGCGGAGTTACATCAGGAATATATTCAAGGCTTCTATGATCTGTACGCAGTGGAGATTTCCCATGAGGAAGATAACGTGATTGCTTCGGTAGTGGAAACTGCAGAGGTTGCTTTGCGGAGTTCAGTCCATCTTGTTATGGCAGAGGTGGAGTATCGAGGAGAACGGGACACCACCATTGTGCTGTATTGCAATGAAGCTACGAAGAAGCTCTTGGAGGAACGCTATTGGTACGAAAGCGGTAGTAGTAGCAGTCTGCTCGTGGGAAAGACGAAGCTGGCATATCGTAGCTTTGCGGATATGGATCCGGAGATGCTCGCAAAGGAAGTGTATCAGGGATACCTATGCGGTAGTGAGGAGGACATAGCAAGACTTCGTAAGGAAGTCGGCGATGATGTGGATGAGGAACTGTTCGAAGAGCCGCAAGGAAACAAAGGGGAAGTGCTGCTCCGCATCGCATTTGTATGGATATGCGTAGTTGCAATCATATCGTTACTGATTTATTATGAGAGCGTTGTGAATCGAAAAGAGCTGTATGTACGCCTTTCTGTTGGAGAGAGTATGACTCGACGGCTCGTTCAAAGTGTTTGCTTGGATGTTGCGATCTTTGCGTTGGAAACGGCAATTGTCTGTGGAATGGCGAAGCTCTTGTTCTTAAGGACGTCTTTTGAGGCATTTGCATGGCTTTCTGTTTTGGTCTTGAGTGCTGTAAGTGTGGGCATTCATCGTTTGGTGGCAGGAGGAAGCTTTCGATATGCCTTGTCCAACATCAGGGTGGCGGGGAAGGCACTTCCGTTGACCTATGCGTTTCTGGTTGTGTTTATCACCCTACTGCTCCTGCTGTTTTCTGCAAACGTTGCCCTGTTTGAACGATATTTCGAGTTGCATTCTCAAAAGGAATTCTACGAAGAGCACAAGGGCTGCCTGCAAGTGCAATTTCTCCCTTATGGAGATGAGGATTTCCTTGAGGATGCTTACGGAAAGGAATTTTACCAACGGTATTATGAGGAATACCGGATTAGCGAAGCAGGGGTAATCGCAGAGACCAATATGTTTGACTTCTATCGGGTGAACGGTAATATGCGAGCTTATTTGGAAGAGAAGTTGAAGGTTTCGATTGCTCCGAATGAAGATGAGATCATATGCTTCTATCCGGACACCCATACGCAGATGCAGGCAAAGAGTCAATTTGAAATGTGCTTTCAACGAATCGGACATGACGGTAAAGAGTATTCCGTGAAATATATTTGCTATGAAGCGGATGTTTATCTAGTTGACCAAGGCAATGACGAGTATCGCTTGGCGAAGAACCCGTTGATCGGATACGACCCGAGATCGGATTACACGGGGGAGGTAGATTTTCAATTATCCTTTTATCTCGGCGACTTCTCTATTCGGTGTAGTGAGGAGCAGGTTCGCGCTTTTGCCGAGGAGCACGGAGTACGCTATGCTATAGCGGATTTGTATGAAGGATATTACAGTGTATATCGGCCGATTGCTGTTTTATCTGTTATCACCGTAAGTTTCTTTGCTGTGCTGTTCGTGGTTGTATTCGTGTTTATCGGGACTGTGGTACGTTTGGAGTATGAGGCCAATCGAACGGAGTTACTGATTCAAAAGACCATGGGCGTATCCCTATGGGATCGATTTTGGAAGCTATACCTCGGCAGTGAGATAACGATGTTGGTTGGTATTATCGTTAGCATGATTGCTTGTGAGATGATCGGTTTGGGGAATCTCATAATCATTATGCTTGGTGGCTTTGGGTTTATGCTTGTTGTTGCGCTCTACATCACATGGGTATGCGTACGCGCAGATAATGAAAATATACAACGGGTGTTGAAGTGCGGATAACAAGGGGCTGCTTTGCTCTTTGGGAAAGGAACAGATATGATAGAAATTAGAAATGTATCGAAGCGGTTTGGTGAAATCTCCGTGATGGAGAATCTAAATGCGGTGATTCGGGACGGAGAGTTTGTGGTCATCTCGGGCGGCAGCGGAAGCGGAAAGACCACTCTGCTTCACATGCTCGGAGGGATTGAGAGTCTCAGCTCGGGAGAAATCTTAATCAACGGAAAGAATATAGAGAACAAGAAAAATCGGATGGAGTTTTTGAAATACGAGGTTGCATTTCTGTTCCAAAATTTTGCTTTGGTAGATAGTAAGACCGTAGAAAAGAACCTCGAGCTGATCCCCAAGGAATCGTGTAGCGGAATCTCCTGTGAGGAGGCATTACGCTATGTTGGACTTGAAGACAAACAAAAAGTGCATGTGTACAAATTGTCCGGCGGTGAGCAGCAGCGAGTTGCATTGGCGCGAATTCTAATGAAGAAATGTAATATTATTTTGGCAGACGAGCCCACGGGTTCTTTGGATAAGAAGAACGCCGATGCCGTTATGGAGTTGTTGCTTCGTATGAACCGAGAAGGGAAGACGGTTGTTATGGTAACGCACATGGAGGAATACAAGACCTTCGGCAGTATGCGTATCGATCTATAACGATAACATGTGCCTTTACCGATAATGGTGCATTACGCGAGTGATCAGGTGAGAAACATTGCTTTGCCACGATGTTTCTCACCTGTTTTTGGTTGTTCAAAGAGAGTGGAATCGAATTGTACATTGACAGAATGTTATGCGTATATTACACTGGGATGTACAGAGCAATGGGGACGAGGTCGGATGCATATGAGATGCGAAGAGTCCCGGAATGAAATTGCAGAGGAGGATAAGCAGATGTATATAGCAGAGGAAAAGCGCTACGATACGATGGTGTACAATCGTGTCGGAAAGAGCGGTTTGAAGCTTCCGGCGGTATCGCTGGGATTGTGGAAGAACTTCGGAAGCGAGAACAGCTTGGCAAATGTAGAGGAGATGGTGCATTTGGCATTCGATCTCGGCATTACGCATTTTGACTTGGCAAACAATTATGGCAATCCATACAATGGAAGTGCGGAGGAGAATTTCGGTCGTGTTCTTGCGGGAATGCGGGGCTACCGTGACGAGATGTGCATTTCCACGAAGGCCGGCTATGAGATGTGGCCGGGACCGTACGGTGATAAGAACGGTTCGAGAAAATATTTGATTTCTTCACTGGATCAGAGCTTAAAGCGTATGGGACTTGAGTACGTGGATATCTTTTATCACCATGTATTTGATCCGAACACGCCACTTGAGGAGACGGCACTTGCGTTGGATCAGATCGTGAGACAGGGCAAGGCGCTTTATGTCGGTATCTCGAATTACAACAAGGCGCAGACGGAGGAGATGTTGAAGATATTGCGAGAACTTCGCACACCGATCATCGTGAATCAGCCTTCGTATTCGATGCTGAACCGCTGGGTAGAGGACGATGGTTTGGATACGTATGTGCGCGAGCAGGGCATTGGCTTGGCAGTATTCTCACCGCTTTATCAAGGCTTTCTTACGAATCGCTATCTGAATGGTGTGCCGGAGGATTCCAGAGTCGGCAAGGGGGATACTTGGATCGGTAGTCAGCTGAATGAGGCGATGGTGACACGTTTGAATCGTCTGAACGATTTGGCGCGTGAGCGAGGACAGAGTTTGTCTCAGATGGCGCTTGCATGGGTACTTCATAATGAGGCCGTTGCGACGGTACTCATCGGAGCTAGTCGTCCGGCACAGATTCGTGAAAATGCTGCATGTATTGAAAATCTTGCATTTTCGGAGGAGGAAATTGCGAAGATCGAAGAGATTCTTGCCGAGTAGAGACGTACAGATTGTAAACAGGACAATAATACAAAGCCGCGAGGGGATATGCTCTCGCGGCTTTGTGGTGGTTACACGATTCAAAAGGATATTCTTCCTTACAGTGCATTGATCTCTTCCTGCGTGGCAACTTCGATGCCGTTTGCAGTCAAGACTTCAATGCCGGTTTCGCGGTCGCTCAACCGGAAGATCAGAAGAGCCTTGCCCTCTTCCGTGTAATTAAACGAGTACATATACTCAACAGAGATGCCTGCGTCCTCCAGCACGGTAAGAGCCTTGTTAAGACCACCGGCTTCATTGGCTACCTTCACGCAGATCACCTTGTTTTTGCGTGCGGAGTAGCCTGCGGACTGTAGTAGGGAAATGCAAGGATCGATAACGTCCGCATGAACGATGAAGCGTACGATACCGAAACCGGAGGTGTCGGCAATGGCAAGAGCCAAAATGTCTATGTTATTGTCACTGAGCAATTTGGTCAGTTTGTTCAAGGTACCTTTTACATTTTCAAGGTACACGGAAATCTGAGAAATATACATAAGGTTGCCTCCTTTTCTAAAATGCCGCATTCGGCGAATTAATGTAACTTACGGTTGTCGATGATGCGCTTTGCTTTTCCTTCGGAACGGGGAAGAGACTTGGGCGGAACGAGAGTAATCTTAGCGCTGATGCCTACTACGGACTTGATGCGCTCGCCGATGGCAGCACGTAGCTCCTCAATCTCGCTAACCTTATCCGTGAACATTTCTTCAGTCATCTCCACCTGTACCTCCAGCTTATCGGTGGAGTTCACGCGATCAACGATGAGCATATAGAAGGGAGCTACGCCCTCAAGGCCCATGAGGCAAGACTCAATCTGGCTGGGGAACACGTTGACACCGCGAATAATCAGCATATCGTCGGTACGTCCGGTGATACGACCCATCTTGATAAGGGTACGACCACACCCGCAAGGCTCTAAGGAGAGTCGGCAAATGTCATGAGTGCGGTAACGAATCATGGGCATGCCGGTCTTGGTGATGGTCGTGAATACAAGCTCACCAACAGAACCAACCGGAAGTGGTTCACCGGTCTCGGGATTGATGATCTCGGCGATCACATGATCTTCATTGACGTGCATACCGTTCTTCTCAAGACACTCAAATGCAACACCGGGGCCACCGATTTCAGTAAGACCGTAAATGTCACAGGCATCGAAGTCCAAAAGCTCCTCGAGGTGCTGACGCATCTCCTCAGTCCAGGGCTCTGCACCGAAGCAGCCGGACTTCAGCTTAACCTTATCCAGCAAGCCGCGATCCTTTAAGGTCTCTGCAAGATAGGTTGCATAAGAAGGGGTACAGCACAAAAAGGTAGAGCCCAATTCCGTCATCATCATAATCTGACGCTCAGTATTGCCGGATGACATGGGGATGACCGTTGCACCTACACGCTGCGCACCCTGATGAGCACCGAGTCCGCCGGTGAAGAGGCCGTAACCGTATGCAATCTGAACAATGTCATTTTCATCGGCACCGGCAGCAGTGACAGAACGAGCGACCATTTCGGTCCATACCTCAACATCGTTATCGGTATAACCGGAGACGATGGGCTTACCGGTGGTTCCGGAAGAACCTTGAATACGGGTGATATCCTTCAGATCCGCAGCCAGCATTCCGTAGGGGAAATAGTCACGCAGATCGGTCTTTTCCATGAAAGGAAGCTTGTAGAGATCGTCAACGGACTGAATGTCTTCGGGCTTTACGCCGGCGGCGTCCATACGTTCACGATACATAGGGACACGCTCGTATTCAAGCTTTACGGTTTCACGGAGGCGTTGGCTCTGAAGTTCCTTCATCTTCATACGATCCATACACTCCATGACAGGGTTGTAGATTTTGTGTACTTTGGGTTGTTTCATAGTGTTGTTCCTGCCTTTCTGTATTTCTTAGAATGGTGACTGGAACGCGCTTGTGGCCCTGCGGGTCGTCGTAGGAGCAGTCCGAGAAAAATAAAAAAACGCCCTCCGCAGAGGACGAGAATCTCGTGGTACCACCTCAATTCGACAAAGCAAGCTTTGTCCTCAGTCCGGTATGGCAAATGCGATACCGTATCGCTATAACGGGCGCTCCCGGCGGAACCTACTGCACCGTAAGGTGGTTCAGCACGCTGCTCTCGAAAGGAATTCGGAAGTTCGCCCCTACCGGCTTGCACCTTACCCGGCTCTCTGAAAGGTTAAAGACTTCGTACTATGTTTCGGTCGTTGCATTTCTAAACAAAACTATACGCGCAAATATATGGATTGTCAAGCACTTTTTTGCATTAAAGGGATGAAATGCGGAAAGAGACTCCTCGTTGCAAATTTTTTTCGGTTTTGCTATAGTATGAGTATTGAAGCTTGGGAGGGAGAAAAAATGGGAATGCGATGGGGATTGCGACTGCTGAGCTTGTCGGCGTTGCTTGGATGGATGGCCGTCATATATGCATTTTCCGCACAGGACGGTGAGGAGTCGGGGGCATTGTCGGATAAAATTGCGGCGAAGGTGATAGAGGTCTTTTATCCGGAGTACGGGCAGGCAGCGGCTGAGGAACAATTGCGAATCGAGGAAAGGGTTTCTTACGCAGTACGGAAGACTGCACATGCGACGGAATACGGTATTTTGGCGGCGTTGTCTTTTGCGACGATGACAGCGTGGCTTTCATGGAAGCAGATGTGGCGATTCGTGATGAGTTTTGTCTCTTCTGTGTGCTATGCAGCTACGGACGAGTTTCATCAGACTGTTGTGTCAGGACGAGTCGGAAGTCCTGTGGATGTTCTGATTGATGGTTGTGGGGCGTTGCTTGCGTTGGCACTCGTTTTCGTGTGCGTACGGATAAGCGAAAAAAGACCGGAGTATAGAGTATAGGAGAAATTCACATAAGGCATGGCTTTGGGGTTGGGATTCTCGGGGAAAAGCACAATGGCAAAGATGGTTACCGTAGATGCTTTCGGTAAAAAAAGAGAATTTGCCTGGGCCCTCTTGCGTGAAACGTGAAATGCGTGTATCATCATATGGTGTGAGGGATATTGGTATCCTTGAGAACGATAGTAAAGTTAGGAGGACAAGACAGATGGCAAAGAAGATTACCGATGTGGCAGAGATTAAGGCAGACGATTCCGCAGTAAAAACAGCAATGGAAGGTGTTGCGAAGAAGGCGAAGAAGGCGGCTGAGAGCAAAGCGGCAAAGACGGTGAAGGCGACCGCGAAGAAGACGGCAAAGACTGTAGAAAAGGTTGCCGAGAAGACCGTGGAGACAACAGCAAAGGTTGCAAAGAAGGCGGCGGCAAAGGTAGCGAAGACAACGGTGTTGGTTCAGTTCGCAGGGCGTGAAGTGAACATGGAAGAGGTCCTTGCGGCGGCTAAGAAGGATTACGCCGAGAACAATACCGCAGCATTAAAGGAGCTTACGCTGTATATAAAGCCCGAGGACGGGGCCGCATACTATGTGGCAAACGGAGAGGTTACCGGAAAGGTAGCACTGTAGGGTTACACACCGTAGAAGAGGAAAGGCTCTGTGTAGAAAAATACACAGGGCTTTTTTGTATGTGGGGCAAGTGTCAGCATGGGCCGGAAGACGTCGAAGAGCACCGAAAATATCAATTGGTGTGAGGTGGAGAGTTCTTGACGAAGCGGAAGATTTGGTGTATCATAAAAAAGTGGGGACACAAGATATTGTAGTGTATGTGTACACGAGGTAAGTACGGAAAGGGAGGAAATTATGGTTGATGTAGTGATACCGGTATATCGGCCGGATGAGAAATTGTATGCGCTGATCAAAGGATTATGTAGTCAAAATCCTCTTCCCGGGCGAATTCAGATTATGCTGACGACCTCCGGAGAAGAATGTGAGGGAGAGCGTTTGCTACATGCATTGAATCAGGTTCGAATGCAGTGCAAAGGTGCCGAATCGGTGGACATTTGCGTTGAGGAGCTTGAAAAGGCTGCCTTTGATCATGGTGGAACGCGAAACATCGGGATGTCAAGATGCAATGCGCCGTATGTGCTTTGCATGACGCAGGATGCGGTGCCTTGTAATCATTCGCTTCTGCAGAATCTGTTGACGGCAATGGAGAGCAACGAACGTGCGGCGGCTGTATATGCGAGACAGGTGGCAGGGAAGAACGCAGATATTTTGGTTCGCATGACGCAGAATTTTAACTACCCGGAGCAGGGGTGCGTAAAGAGTCGTCTGCAGTATAAAACGCTTGGAATTAAGACACTATTTTGTTCGGATGTGTGCTGTTTGTATCGGAAGCAGATTTTTGAACGTCTTGGAGGCTTCGAGGAAGATCTCTTGTTTGCCGAGGATATGTTGTATGCGAGAAAGGCATTGGATGCAGGCTATCAGATTGTGTATGAGGCTGCGGCGAAGGTGGAGCATGCGCATTCGTATACGATGTGGCAGCAGATGCGGCGAAACTTTGATGTAGCAGTCAATCAAGCCGATCATCCGAAGGTATTTGCGGGACTGTCGTCCGAGTCCGAGGGGATGCGTTACGTAAAGAAGGTATTGCGTGATCTTTCGGCGAAAAATGCTTATCCTGCAATGGTACGTTTCGTATTCCAAAGCGGTGCGAAGTATATCGGCTTCTTCCTCGGGAAGCATTATCGCATGTTACCGAAGGCATTGGTGAAGAAGCTTACATCAAATCCGAGCTATTTTGCTCGCAAGAAAGATGCATAAAGCATCGAATGATGCAAGGAGAAGAAATCTCGCAGATAACAAAGCGAATAAGGCAGGCTATGAACGGAGGAGTAGTATGCAAATGTCGAAACCAAAGATTTATATGTCGGATATTCATTTGGAAGACCATACGCAGCAGTATGAGTCAAAGCAGGCAACCTACAACGATATGCTGTTTATCGGCGGAAGAAAGAGTTTGTCGTTATGTGGTGAGTACGGTTATGCGGTGGATCAGTATGAAACATGTATCAGGCAAAAATGGTATGAGGAAAGATATTTCGATGATAAGGGCTTCAGTCTGCCGGTCGATTATTCCTTTGATACATGGCCTTTGAGCACTCTGCCTTGCTGCTGGAATGTTGAGGCACCCGAATACCTTTTATATGAGGGAACTATGGTTTATACAAAAACCTTTGCGTATGATGATATAAGCGATGATGAGGTCTTTCTGAGAATAGGAGCGGCAAACTATATTTGCAGAGTGTTCTTGAATGGAGAATATATCGGTATGCACCGTGGCGGTTCGACCCCGTTTTTCATCAACGTTACAAAAAGCATTCAAAGAAAAAACCGCATTATTTTTGCGGTAGATAATACTAGGCGTCATGAACAGGTGCCCACAGAGAATACAGACTGGTTCAATTATGGCGGAATTTACAGAGAAATCGAACTGTTCAGAGTTCCGAGTATTTATATAAAGGATTTCAAAATTTCACTTACCGACGATTGTACAAAGAAGAAGATTTCCGCGTCGGTAACGCTGTCTGCACCGATAACCATAACTGCATTTCTTAAGATTGAAGAGCTTGGGATAAGTTGTGAAATACCGATAACCGACGGTGGCGGCGAAATTACAATCAGCGCAGATACGCTTGAATTATGGTCGCCTGAGTCGCCCAAGTTATATGATGTTTCTCTTAGTTGCGGGGATGACAGCGTTTCGGACAGAGTAGGCTTTCGAGAGATTAAGGTAGTTGACAATGAGATCCTTCTGAATGGAAAACCGCTGTTCCTGAAAGGCATCAGTTGCCATGAGGATAGTGTGAAAAACGGCAAAGCGCTGAGTGAAAAAGAGCGGAAAGAAAACTTGCTGCTTGCAAAAGAGCTTGGCTGTAATTTTATGAGAATTGCGCATTATCCTCACCATGAGAACACAGCAAAACTCGCCGATGAGTTGGGAATACTTTTGTGGGAAGAAATACCTGTATACTGGGCGATTCGGTTTGACAGAGAAAAAACGTATGAAGATGCCCACAACCAGCTTTTGGAGCTTATAAACCGCGATTACAACAGAGCAAGTGTTATTATATGGTCGGTCGGAAATGAAAATGCAGATTCCGACGAACGCTTGCGTTTTATGAAAAAGCTTGCGCAAAGTGCCCGCAAGGCCGATAGAACAAGGCTCGTTTCAGCGGCTTGTCTTGTAGATAGTCAGAGAAATGTCATATGCGATAGATTGGCGGAAGCGCTTGATGTAATAGGCATAAATGAATATTGCGGCTGGTATACTCCTGATTTTGAAAAGCTTCCGGAGCTGCTAAATAACAGCAATCCCGATAAGCCGGTTATAATAACTGAGTTTGGCGCAGATGCTATGCAGGGTTATCATGGCAACATTACTGATAAAGGAACAGAGGAATGTCAGGAGTATGTATATAAAAAACAGATTGAAACGCTTCGATGTATCCCGTATATTAAAGGTATGACACCGTGGATCTTATATGATTTCAGATGTCCGAGAAGAACAAGCCACATTCAGAACTATTACAACAGAAAAGGTCTGCTCAATCAGGATAAGAGCTATAAAAAGCCTGCATTTTATGTTCTGTCAGAATATTATAACAGCATAAAATAAGCCTATGCATTTCGTCCGATAGTTATATAGAAGTTAAAAAACAAAGACTGATCACAGCGGATATGACAACACCACCGCATCAGACAAGATACGGTGGTGTCGGTTTTTTATAGCAAGCATTGCCGAATACCATCGGAGAGAGCAGATAAGCGCAAAAAATTGTAGAGATAATTCTAACCCCTTTATGCCTATCCGGCTTTTAGGGGCATTCTTATGCGTTATTGTGTCGAAAAAACGGTGAAATCGTCGAGGTTTCCGCACTGTTCCAAACCGTCGCTATAACGTATGCTCCCATCGTTCATGACATAGAGTGCGTAGACATCGGGAAGATTTGAGAGCATAGCGTTTCCTTCCTCAAAGGAAAGGGAGAAGCAGGCATGACCGGCGGCTTGCACCAAAGAGGGGGTGGCACCGAAGACAAAAACCGAAGAAAAGCCGCGGTCAGAAGGATATCCGGTGTGAAGATCCGCATAAGGATGATAAAGAGCACCGTCCGATTCGTAATACATATCAAAAATGTGAAATGCACCGACGGTATAGTCCGTTAGCGTTACTTCGGCGATGGTTCGTGATGCCTCGCCATCGGGGATGGAGAGCGCGATCGGGAGGCTGCTTTGTCCGAGATGGTGTGTCAGATTGCCGATGCGAACAGAACCGCTATTGATGTCATAGTCTTTGGTAACGGCAAGAATACGATCCAATGCATAGCCCTCGATCAAGTCGGCGGTATTCAGCATCATGCCGCTCTGTCCGAGGGAGAGAAGAGTGCCGCCCAAAGTGATGTTCTCATAATCAATCAGTGACAGTGCGATGGAAACAAGCTCTTCCGTCGGCAGTTCATAATATTCGGGAGAAAGATCCCAAAGAAGACGAAGCGGCTCGGAGGTGATGTCAAAGGCACCATCGGTCATGTGACTGTAGGTAAGGCCGAGACGAACTAAGGCGGCTTCTTCGCTCGTAAGCTCGTAGCTGAGTTCGCCGGAATTGTTTTTCGAAAAGATGCCGCTGGTTTCGCAGGAAGAGTCCAGTTCCCGTTTCACAGTCTCAAAAAGGGCAAAGCAGGCATCGGCATATTCGGCAGCACGCAGTTGGTCGCATCGAATGCCAAGATAGGTATTGTCCACGATGGAGACGAAAGAATCTACAAGAGTAGAATCATAGTTCGGTAAGGGAACCTCGGTAACGGTCGGCGTCGGCGAGAGAAGAAGCTCTTCGGCGGAATCGCAACCGGACATAAGACTTGCACCGAGGAATATAATGAAAAGAAGGAAAGAATATTTTCGCATAGGATACTCCGATCAAAGGATGATTGTATGTATTGTATCATGAAAAGGAGCATTTGCAAAGCGGAATCGAGAGGAGAAGCATGAAGGTATTGGATATGCATTGTGATACCATAGAGAAGCTATGGACACAGGAAAAGGCGGGTGGCACAACGAGTCTTGTGGAAAATGCGTTGCATGTGGACGCAAAGCGAATGAAGGAATCCGGATATTTGCTTCAGAACTTTGCGATTTTCGTGGATATGGGAAAAGTAGCATCTCCGTATGAGGCATACGCGGAGATGCGAGAGTGCTATCGGCGACATCTGTCGGAAGCCTCGGAGTATCTGAAACCTGTTCGAAATTATGAGGAGCTTCGGTTGGTAGAACGTTCGGGCAAAATCGGTGCAATGCTGACGGTCGAGGAAGGCGGTGTTTTGGAAGGGAAGCCGGAGCGTCTGGAGGAGTTATACCGTGACGGTGTCCGCATGATGACGCTAACGTGGAATTATAACAACGAGCTTGCGTCCGCGGCAATGCCGCGTCCTTTGAATAAGGGCGGGATGACATCCGATATCGCCGGTTCGGATGAAGGGCTGACACGACTCGGAAAGGAATGTGTGCATCGGATGGAGGCGTTACATATGATGCTGGATGTTTCTCACCTCTCGGATCGAGGAATCTCCGATGCGCTTGCGATTACGAGAACGCCGATGGTAGCAAGTCACTCGAATGCGAGGAGTATCTGCAATATTGCAAGAAATCTGCCGGATGAATTGATTCGACGGTTAGCGGAGCGGGGCGGTGTCATCGGTTTGAACTTCTATCTTCCGTTTTTGCTTCCCGGAATTCCTTGGAGACGCAGGAAAGGTACGGAGGGAGAGCTTTCTTTTTTGTATACGCGAGAGCAGATTGTCGATGCGGTTGTAAGACATGCGAAGCATTTGGTCGGAGTCGGCGGAACGGAGTGTGTGGCATTAGGCTCGGATTTTGACGGAATCACAACCAATAAGGCACTGCCTGATTGTGCGTCAATGCCACAGTTGTATGATGCACTTCGTCGCGCGGGCTTCCCACACAGTGTCATAGATGGTATTTTCTATAAAAATGCACTTCGTGTGTATCAGGATGTGCTTGGCTAAAATACTTCAACCAATAAGAAGGTAAAAATTATTGACAAATGCCTTTTGGCGTGTTATAGTCTATGCATAAGATATTTCTTTATAGGGAGGAACATAAGATGAAGAAACTAATGATGCTGTTTGTTATGGTTTGCTGTCTTTGCTTTTTTACTGCATGTGGTGCGGAAGAACCGACAGATAATGACATTGTGAAGGCGTTGCAAAAGGAAGGGATAATTCCCGAAGAGGTGGAGCTTGACGATGTGACGGTTACACATGACAAGGACGACAAAGCAGAGGGCGAGTATCATCTGTATATCGAAGAAGTGGATATGGATGATGACAAGGAACGTACGAAGGTACAGTGCTTCTTGACACAGAGCAAGGAGCTGCTTCAGTTAACGCAGGAATACGAAATTGATTTTCGAGTACGTGATGACGATACCTGGCGTTGCAAGGCTATCGAGGCAAAGGAGAGTACGAAGAAGCTTGTCGGAGAGGTTCCGGAGGATGTGATCAAAGGACACTTGAAAGAGATGTCGGTAAAGGTCGAGGATAAGTATTTTTCCTTTGATGAGAATAGCAAATACACAATTAAATCTCACAAAGTGTCCGCAGAAGAATTGAAGGATGTCGTGACTATAGAAGCCTCTGCGGTGCGGGATTATCACACAGCTGAGTTTACGATGTTTTTGGAATATGAGTACTCGGAATATTCTCTTGGGTGGATGTATCCGGAGTATACGGTTAGTGGAGGAAAGATTGGTTTTACCGAAGAGTACCAGAGAGAAATCACACTTGAGGAAATCGAGAAGGCATTGGCCGACAATGAAGTTTATATTTACTGCAACAAGATGTATCACTTTGGGAAAGAAGAAATCAGTGTAAGTGACATGAAGCTCGGTGAATGTACAACAGACGAAAGAAATCGACAGATTCCGGTGAGCTGTACGATGAGCGACGGAATCATGACGATCGATGCTGAGTTCACTGTCAACTATCGCTTCGATGAAGAAGAGGGATGGTGCTACCGTGGTGCGAGAGATTCTGTGATTGTCGGAATGCATTGTGACGCAATCGGCACATGGACCTTCGGCGGGACAGAAGAGGAACCGGATCGGTATACGATTACAATTACCGATCAGATGTTTGAAGGAAAAAATAATCTCTATGCGGAAGT
>JAZRZZ010000045.1:0-11985 GCA_045601665.1 Lachnospiraceae bacterium | reverse complement strand
GCGAACTCAGTTGTAAAAAATGAAGAAAAATTGCAAGGCAGGTTGTCATTTCTGATGGCCTGCCTTTTAAAAACCGAGGCAGTCTGTGCGTTGGAATTGACTGGGATAGTAGGAAAATGGTATGATAGAGGTGGATGGAGAGTGTCGGAACGTTTGAAAGGAGAAAACGTATGAAGAGGTGTAGAAAGTGCGGTTCGACCATGAGCGATAGAGAAGAATTTTGTCCGTGTTGTGGAACTGTAGCAATAATCGATAGAAGTGAATCTGTACTGAAAAGGGAGATAAGAAATCTGTCGTGGGACGTAAAAAACAAATGCTATGAAGTATGGGAGAAGATAACGGTCTATGAGAAATTAACGGCTGTTTTCTTGGTATCTTTTTTATAATGTTTGTGGTCAGTTTGTTTTTTGATATTACAGGAGCGAAGATAAAAGCAAACTTAATCTTTGTGATTCGGCGGTTGATTTTAAGCCCGTTGGATTTCGAGCCTGTGAAAGTTTTTCTGCAAATACAAAAACCATCAATAACACCCGGTAGGAGGTTCGTCTTGAACCTCCTATCTTTTTCTCCCCGCCATCTTGCACAATTTCCTACCCTTCAAACTGTACAACATCACGAACCATCCCGTCATTATCCCTCATTTCTTTTGTGCAACCATGTGAATTTGCCTCTTATTTTTCTGCCCTTTCGTCAATGGATTTTCCGCATTTTCTGAGGTACGATAGAGGAACAAAATTTCTTGCGCGTAAGCGCATCTATATACGCTGTGGATAGGCTTCGGGTGGCATTTTCGAGGTTCCGTTGCTGTAAAATGACGGACACGAACAAGATGTCAAAAGCGGAAGAAACTGTTGACAAGCGTTCTGAAATATTCTATACTGAAGGAGTAACTATGAAGAGAGACAGACGCGAATTTTCATTTGACACAATTGACCTGAAAGATGACTTTATGTTTTGCACGGTGATGCGGAAGGCAGAGTACTGCAAGCCATTTCTCGAAATGGTTTTGAAGATACCGATTCGAGAGCTTCGATACGCTGAGAAGCAGATGACCATGGACATTGCGTCGGATGCTAAGAGTATTCGGTTGGATGTATTTGCGGGAGATGAAGCGGGGACGGTGTACAACATCGAGATGCAGGTGCAACCTCGGACGAATTTGCCAAAGCGGGCAAGGTACTATCAAGACATTATCGACTTGAATCTGCTGGATAAGGGACACGATTATTCGGAGTTGCCTAACAATATAGTCATTTTCGTATGTGATTTTGATCCCTTTGATAAGAACCGGACGTTGTATTCTTATGAGAATCGTATGATTGAGGAGCCGGAGGTGCCGCTTGCAGACGGCACATTGAAGGTGTTTCTGAATCTACACGGGCGTCTTGCAGGTGTGAAGGAAGAGCTACGAGCACTAGTCCATTATATGAACACCGGTGAGGCAACGACGGCTTATACCCGGGGATTGGATGGCGAGATTCGCACTGTTAGAAGTAACGTGAGATGGAGGCGAGAGTATATGACATTACAAGAGAAATTTCACGACTATTTTAGTGACGGACGCCGTTTGGGAATAGAAGTGGGTCGCGAAGAAGGCATGGAGATTGGACTGGAAGAAGGACGAGCAGAAGGACGAGCAGAAGGACGAGCAGAAGGCTTGGCACAGGCGCGCGAGTTGGTTGAGCGTATTATTCAATGCTTGATTGCCGAGAACCGTACAGAAGAACTTCCTTTGGTTGCGCAGAATTTCGAGAAATATTGTGAAGAGTTTGAGTTAACTTGAGGTAGCTTGTAGGGATGATTCGAAAAAACCTCTGGGGCGAAAGGCATAGGAATGTAGCTATGAAGTGAAGAAGATGCAACATCCTATGAATCAATTTAATATGGTAGAGCAGCAGTAAAACCGGGCTTTCGTACGAACAACTTTCTGTTCGTGGGTTTGCTCGGTTTTTTTATAACGTCTGCGCGGAGGTTGCATCTGCAAGTACAGCATGAGTGATTATATCTTTGTTACATTTACCGCCTGCGGTCCCTTGCCGCCGGCTATAATCTCAAACTCTACGGAATCGCCCTCATTAAGTACGCGAAATCCTTTCATGTTCAGTGCGGAATGGTGCACGTACACTTCGTTACCTTCCTCGTCGACAAGAAAGCCAAAGCCTTTTTTTGCATTGAACCATTTTACAGTGCCTTTCTTCATGCGCCACCTCCGGAAAAATGTATGTTCCGAGTTGCAGTGAAGATACGTTGCCTCGGTGCCTTTCAATGTAGCACAGAACGTGTGGGGTGTCAAGAAACGTGTCGAAAAAGAATTTGCGAAAAATGCCTCATAGACCATGACAAAGCAAAAAAAGCATGGTATAATCTATGCAATGGCGCTTCTAAAGAAGAGGGGTGTACGGAGGTTTGAAATGGAGAAATTGAAAGAGTTACAGCATAATGCATATGAGCGTTTGTATGGACAGGAGTTGTCCGACATCCGGAGTTACGGACTGGTGCTTCGCCATAAGAAGACCGGTGCGCGCATTTGCCTTGTGTCAAATGAAGATAACAACAAGGTGTTCAGTATCGGTTTTCGTACCCCTCCGACGGACGGGACCGGAGTACCTCACATTGTAGAGCATACGGTGCTGTGCGGCTCGGAAAAATATCCGTTGAAGGACCCGTTCATCGAATTGGAAAAGGGGTCTTTGCAGACATTTCTGAATGCGATGACGTATCCGGATAAGACGGTATATCCGATTGCGAGTTGCAATGACAAGGACTTTCGGAATTTGATGGACGTTTATTTGGATGCGGTATTTCACCCGAACATTTATAAGAAAAAGGAGATCTTCCGCCAAGAGGGTTGGCACTATGAGCTTGAGTCGGTAGAGGATGAGCTGACGATCAACGGCGTTGTGTATAGTGAGATGAAGGGAGCATTTTCATCGGCCGAGGAAGTGGTTGAGTGGGAGGTGCAAAAATCGCTCTATCCCGACACGACGTACGGACAGCAGTCCGGTGGTGATCCGGAGGAGATTCCGGGGCTGACGTATGAGAATTACCTTGATTTCCACAGTCGATATTATCATCCATCAAACAGCTACATTTATCTCTATGGAGATATGGACATGGAGGAACAGCTGACGTATTTGGACGAGGAATATCTGAGTCGCTATGAGTATCGCCCTGTGGATTCGGCGGTTGCGCTACAGGCACCTACCGGTGTTCGCAGACTCGAGACCGAGTATTCCGTCGGTGAGGATGAGACGACGGAGAATAAGACGTATCTGACCTACAATACAGTGCTTGGCTCTACACTTGATGTGAAGCGTTGCGTTGCGTGGAGTGTGCTGGAGGCGGTTTTATTTTCCGCGCCCGGTGCACCCGTAAAGCAGGCGTTGATTGAAGCGGGTATCGGAAGTGACATCACCAGTATGTACGAGGATGACATCCTGCAGCCTATGCTTTCGGTATCGGCAAAGGGTGCCGAGGCGGAGCATCTGGATCGCTTTGTTGAGGTTCTCGAGAGCGAACTTCGTCGCTTGGTTCGTGAAGGGATCAAGGAGACGAGTTTGCTTGCGATCCTGAACCAGATGGAATTCCGCTATCGCGAGGCGGACTTCGGCTCGTATCCGAAGGGGCTTTTGTATGGCTTGAATATGCTGGCATCGTGGCTATACGACGATAACGCCGCATTTTCCTACTTCTCGCTCAATGATGTCTACACCGAGCTGCGCGCGTCGATTGGCACGGGCTATTTCGAGAGCTTGATTCAAGAGGATTTGCTGGAAAATATGCATAAGTCGATTGTAACTGTGAAGCCGGTGCAGGGTCTTGCAAGGCGAAAGGAGGAGGCACTGAGCGAACGTCTTTCCGCCTACAAGGCAGGCCTGTTGCCGGAAGAGCTTGAGCGACTTGTAGAGGAGACGCACGCACTTCGTAGATACCAAGAGACACCGGATTCGGAGGAGGTAATCGATTGTCTGCCGATGCTTGAGATAGCGGATATTCGAAAGGAAGTCACGCCATTTTCCAACATGGAAAGGGAGATTGCCGGAGTGCCGATTGTGATGCACGAGGGTTTTACGAATGGCATCGCTTATCTGCGAATGTTCTTTGACGTGACGGATCTCCCGGTCGAGGAGCTTCCGTACCTCGGCTTGCTCATCAACGTTCTCGGCTACGTCGATACGGATGGTCATACCTATTCCGAGCTGAGCGACGAGTTCCTTCTGCACACCGGTGGTCTTTCGGTTGTTTCGGATACCTTTAGTAATTATGAACACTACGAACGATTTTCCGGGAAGCTGGCGGTGATGACAAAGCTCCGTTATGACGAGATGGCAAATGCACTGGCGTTGGTTCGCGAGATGCTTTTGTCCTCGAAGCTGACGGATAAGAAACGCATTCGCGAGATTGTATTTGAGGCGTGCTCTCGCATGCGTAGTTCGATGGAAAGCGGAGGGCATTCGTCCGCGGCATGTCGTTGTGCATCGTATTACAACGTACAGGACTATTTTATACAATGTGTGCAGAAACTTACGTTTTATGATTTCTTAAAGGATTTGCAGGCTGATTTTTCGGCACATGAGGATGAGGTTGTCGAGCATTTGCAGGGTGTATTGCACTATGTGCTTCGCAAGGAGCGACTGATTGTCGGAATTGCTGCCGAGGAGGAGGGCTATGAGAAGCTGGCCGAGACGTTGCCTGAGCTGATTGAGGCTATGGAACGCTTTGCAAAGGAGGCGTCCCCCTACATGATTGCTCCCGCGAAGAAGACACCTTGGGACGGCGGCTATCCGCTTATGAAGAAAAATGAGGCATTTACCTACGGAGGTCAAGTGCAATATCTCGCCCGCGCCGGCAATTACAAGGCGGCGGGACTTCAGTATCATGGAAGCATGCGTGTGGCACGTACGATACTGGCACTGGATTATTTGTGGAACAACGTACGAGTAAAGGGTGGTGCATACGGATGTATGTGCGATTTCTCACCGGTCAACGGTAATGCGTATTTTGTTTCCTACCGTGACCCGCAGCTTGAGAAGACAAATGCGGTGTATGAGCAGGCGGCGGGATACATGGAGAAGCTCGAGCTGACCGACAGAGAGTTAACGAAATATATTATCGGAACGATTAGTGGCATGGACACACCGCTGACGCCGAAGATGCGAGGTGATCGCGCAATGAATCTGTACTTCATTGGGTATCCTATGGAGGAGCTTCAAAAGGAGCGTGACGGAGTCCTTGGTGCGACGCTGGAGAATCTGCATGATTCGGCAGAAGTGATCCGGGCGTTTTTGAAGCAGGGATGCATCTGTGCATTTGGCGGAGAGCGTATGTTGAAGAAGAACAAGGAGCTTTTTGCGGAAGTGAAGCCTTTACGATAAGAAACGGAGGAAAGATATGAAGACATACAAATCGGGTTTTGTGACATTGATTGGACGGCCGAACGTGGGAAAGTCCACGTTGATGAATCGCTTAATCGGGCAAAAGATTGCGATTACGTCCAATAAGCCACAGACGACGAGAAATCGTATTCAGACAGTGTATACCGATGAACGCGGGCAGATTATTTTCCTTGACACACCGGGAATTCACAAGGCGAAGAATAAGTTAGGCGAGTATATGGTGGAGGTTGCGGAGCGTACGCTAACCGAGGTGGACGTGATTTTGTGGCTTGTGGAGCCTACGAATTACATCGGGGCGGGGGAGCAGCACATCATTGAAAAGCTGAAGCAGGGGAACGTGCCCGTGATTCTCGTAATCAATAAGATTGACAAGGTGAAGAAGGAAGAGATTCTTGAATTCATCGATACGTATCGTAAGGAGTTGGATTTTGCGGAGATTATTCCGGTATCGGCACTCAAAGGAGAGAATACGGAGCATTTGACGGAGGTGCTGTTTTCGTACCTTCCGGAAGGTCCGATGTACTACGACGAGGATACGATTACGGACCAGCCGGAGCGTCAGATTGCCGCGGAGATGATTCGTGAAAAGGCGCTTCGCAATCTTTCGGATGAGATACCACACGGGATTGCAGTGATGATTGATCGAATGAAGGAGCGTCCGGGAGGAGCACTGATTGACATCGACGCAACGATTGTGTGCGAGCGCGATTCTCACAAGGGAATTATCATAGGAAAGCAGGGGATAATGCTTAAGAAGATCGGTCAAGAGGCGCGCCGTGAAATCGAGATGATGGTCGGTTGCAAGGTCAATCTGAAGCTTTGGGTAAAGGTGAAGAAGGACTGGCGCGACAGTGAACTTTTGATCAAAAATTATGGATATCGTGATGACGAGGATTCGTCGGCATGGTAGTTTTTACACATCGGTAACTACAGGATAAAACCTTTTACACGGGGGAAAATAACGACAGAGAGTTATGGTGAAACGGGGGAAGGTTTTATGAACGACGATAAGTGGAAACGATTCGTGCAGACAGGCAGTGTGTACGATTATCTTGAGTATACGGCCTGTGCATTGGAAGGGGAACACGAGAGTGACGGAAAGGATTACGGTAACGGGTCTGGTGCTGTCGATGCAGCCGATGGGCGAGTACGACAGAAGACTGACGATTCTGACAAAGGAGCGCGGTAAGATCAGTGCATTTGCAAAGGGCGCGCGAAGACCTAACAGTATGCTTGTGGGCTCCTCGCAACCCTTTGTTTTTGCGCGCTTTTTATTGTACGAGGGACGTAGCTCTTATACCGTTTCCCAAGTCGAGGTGTTGAACTACTTTCCGGAGCTCCGTGGCGATCCGGAACTGACCTACTACGGTTTCTACTTTTGTGAGCTTACCGAATATATTACGCGTGAGGGAAATGATGAGCGAGCGATATTAACGCTTCTGTACCAATCATTGCGGGCACTTTCCAATGCTCGTATCGGTCGACGTTTGACGAGGGCGGTATTTGAGCTGAAGAGCTTTTATCTGAACGGAGAGGGGCCGCAGGTATCGGAATGTCTGCGTTGTCGCAAAAAAGAGGTGCCGTTTGTCTTTCGAATCAGTGCCGGAGGTTGTCTGTGTGAGGACTGTGCGGGAGACGATTACGCAAGGGCAATGAGCGTGGGAAGTACCATGCGACCGGGACGCACAGATACCTTTGCTTTGTTGGACTCGACGTGGTATGCACTTCGTTTTATTGCGGCAACGCCACCCGAACGATTATATACCTTTACGGTAAATGACGAGGTTCTTGCGGAGCTATGTGCGTTGTCGGAGGGGTACCGAGGCACGTATTTGCGGCACGAATTTCACAGCTTGCCACTCGTACGCGAGTTCGAAGGGGCAGGTGTGCGGGGGGATTCGATCTGAGAGAGGAGTAAAATGCCGTTTTTTCGGCACAAATGCGAAAAAAGATTTGACAGAAAACAAAAGACGGCATATGATAAGCACAGTATTTATTTTTCACGGGAGGTACATATGGAAAAGACAATGGACAAAATTGTAGCACTGGCTAAGGCAAGAGGCTTTGTGTATCCGGGCTCTGAAATCTACGGCGGTTTGGCGAATACATGGGACTACGGTAACCTTGGTGTAGAGCTTAAGAATAATGTAAAGAAGGCCTGGTGGAGCAAATTCATCCAGCAGAACCCTTATAATGTAGGTGTGGACTGCGCGATCCTTATGAATCCTCAGACATGGGTGGCATCCGGACATCTCGGAAGCTTCTCCGATCCTCTGATGGATTGTAAGGAGTGCCATGAACGTTTCCGTGCGGACAAGCTGATCGAGGACTACGCGGCAGAGAACGGGATTACGCTAGAGAGCTCTATTGACGGCTGGAGTCAAGAACAGATGGCAAAGTTCATCGAGGACAACAACGTACCCTGTCCTACCTGCGGAAAGCACAATTTCACCGACATTCGTCAGTTCAACCTGATGTTCAAGACATTTCAGGGTGTTACTGAGGATGCAAAGAATACCGTATACCTTCGTCCCGAGACGGCGCAGGGTATCTTCGTTAACTTTAAAAATGTACAGAGAACGAGCCGCAAGAAGATTCCGTTCGGAATCGGTCAGATCGGTAAGTCTTTCCGTAATGAGATTACGCCGGGCAATTTCACTTTCCGTACGAGAGAGTTTGAGCAGATGGAGCTGGAGTTCTTCTGTGAGCCGGATACCGACCTTGAGTGGTTCGCATATTGGAAGCAGTTCTGTATCGATTGGTTGCAGACCCTCGGTATTAAGGAAGACGAGATGCGTGTACGTGACCACGATCCGGAAGAGCTGTCCTTCTATTCTAAGGCAACGACCGATATTGAGTTCTTGTTCCCGTTCGGCTGGGGTGAGCTTTGGGGTATTGCAGACCGTACGGATTATGACCTTACGCAGCATATGAACGTATCCAAGGAGGATATGACGTATTACGATGACGAGAAGAAGTGGAGATACACTCCTTACGTTGTGGAGCCTTCCCTTGGAGCAGATCGTGTGGTTCTTGCATTCCTTTGCGCGGCATACGACGAGGAAGAGATTGCAGAGGGCGATGTACGTACCGTATTGCATTTCCACCCCGCACTTGCACCTGTAAAGATCGGCGTGCTTCCCCTTTCCAAGAAGCTTGCCGAGGGTGGCGAGAAGATTTACGCGGAGCTCTCCAAGTATTACAACTGTGAGTACGATGACCGTGGTAACATCGGCAAGCGTTATCGTCGTCAGGACGAGATCGGCACACCGTTCTGCGTAACCTACGATTTCGAGTCCGAGACCGATGGCTGCGTAACGGTACGTGACCGTGACACGATGGCACAGGAGCGTATTAAGATCGAAGACCTGAAGAGCTACTTTGAGAAGAAATTCGAGTGGTAAGAAGAAAAGAAGGTGTCCGCTTTGCGAAAGTGAAGCGGACCTTTTTGGGCTCTGTGTCAACATGGGAGCTATGGTTTGAGGGAAGAATCGAAGGGTTCCTTCCCTTGCACCGGTGTCGAGCTTGCCGGCCGGAGTGGCTGCAATAGACGGTTCACCGCATGCTTTCCCGAAGTTTTGTGACAAAATACCATACAAACGCCCGCGAAAGCACAAAAATTCTAAGGCTTTGACAACGAAAAGTATTTGTATTGTTTCGCGACATGTGCTAGAATACATTCAGCGGCTGTCCACAGACGTTTTTTTCTCGTTGAAAAAAACAGGCTTCGTTGTGAAGCAGGGGTAAGACGTGGATGGCGGAATATATATCATAGGAGGTCCATTTCGTTATGGCAAAAAAGTGGGTATACGCATTTACCGAAGGTGATGCAAGTATGCGTAATCTTCTTGGCGGTAAGGGTGCCAACCTTGCAGAGATGACCGGACTCGGTTTGCCGGTTCCGCAGGGCTTTACGATTACCACCGAGGCATGTACGCAGTATTATGAAGATGGCGAAAAGATTAACGACGAGATTCAGGCTCAGATCATGGAGTATATCGTTAAGCTGGAAGAGACCGCAGGCAAGAAGTTCGGTGATAAGGAGAATCCGCTCCTCGTGTCTGTTCGTTCCGGTGCGAGAGCATCCATGCCGGGTATGATGGATACGATTTTGAACCTTGGTTTGAACGAGGAAGTAGTAGAGGTACTTGCTAAGAAGTCCGGAAATGCTCGTTGGGCATATGACTGCTACCGTAGATTTATTCAGATGTTCTCCGACGTTGTTATGGAGGTTGGTAAGAAGTACTTTGAGGAGCTCATCGATGAGATGAAGGAAGCGAAGGGGGTAACACAGGACGTAGAGCTTACCGCAGAGGATCTGAAGGAGCTTGCGAACCAGTTCAAGGCTGAGTACAAGGCAAAGATCGGTGCGGACTTCCCGAGCGATCCGAAGGAGCAGCTGATGGCTGCTATCAAGGCTGTATTCCGTTCTTGGGACAACCCTCGTGCGAACATTTATCGTCGTGACAATGATATCCCGTATTCTTGGGGTACTGCAGTTAACGTACAGATGATGGCATTCGGTAACATGGGTGAGACCTCCGGAACCGGCGTTGCATTTACGCGTGATCCCGCTACCGGCGAGAAGAAGCTCATGGGCGAGTTCTTGATGAATGCACAGGGTGAGGACGTAGTAGCAGGTGTACGTACACCGCAGAAGATTGCTCAGCTTCAGGAGGTGATGCCTGAGGTATACGAGCAGTTCACAGACATTTGCAATATTCTTGAGAATCACTATAGAGACATGCAGGACATGGAGTTCACCATTGAGGATAAGAAGTTGTACATGCTTCAGACCCGTAATGGTAAGAGAACTGCTCAGGCGGCATTGAAGATCGCTTGTGACCTTGTTGATGAAGGTATGATTACCGAGGAGAAGGCCGTTCTTATGATCGACCCGAGAAACCTTGACACCTTGCTTCATCCCCAGTTCGATGCGAAGGCATTGAAGGCTGCTACTCCGGTGGCAAGAGCTCTTGCTGCATCTCCGGGTGCTGCTTGCGGTAAGATTGTATTTACGGCAAATGATGCGAAGGCATGGAAGGCAAATGGCGAGAAGGTTGTTCTCGTTCGTCTTGAGACCTCTCCCGAGGATATTGAGGGTATGAAGGCTGCTCAGGGTATCTTGACCGTACGTGGTGGTATGACCTCTCACGCAGCCGTAGTTGCTCGTGGTATGGGTACCTGCTGTGTATCCGGTTGCTCCGAGATTAACATGGATGAAGAGAACAAGAAGTTCGTTCTTGCAGGCAAGGAGTACCATGAGGGAGATTGGATCTCCATCGATGGTTCCACCGGTTGCATTTACGATGGTATTATTCCTACCGTTGACGCTACCATCGCAGGTGAGTTCGGTCGCATCATGAGCTGGGCAGACAAGTTCCGTCGCTTGAAGGTTCGTACCAATGCGGATACCCCTAAGGATGCAGCGAAGGCTCGCGAGCTTGGTGCTGAGGGTATCGGTCTCTGCCGTACCGAGCATATGTTCTTCGAGGGTGATCGTATCGGTGCATTCCGTGAGATGATTTGCTCCGACACTTTAGAAGAGAGAGAAGAAGCTCTTGCGAAGATTCTTCCGATGCAGCAGGGTGACTTTGAGAAGCTCTATGAGGCACTTGAGGGGAATCCGGTAACCATCCGTTTCCTTGACCCGCCGCTTCATGAGTTCGTTCCGACCGATGAGGCCGACATTGCAGCACTCGCAGCTAAGAAGGGCAAGACCGTTGCTGATATTAAGGCAATCATCGAGTCTCTCCATGAGTTCAACCCGATGATGGGTCACAGAGGCTGTCGTCTCGCCGTAACCTATCCGGAGATCGCTAAGATGCACACTCGTGCCGTAATCCGTGCGGCCATCAACGTAAAGAAGGCACATCCGGAATGGAACGTTCATCCCGAAATCATGATTCCTCTCGCTTGTGAAGTGAAGGAGTTGAAGTACGTTAAGGACATCGTAGTTAAGACTGCTGACGAAGAAATCGCTGCAGCAGGCGTAGAGCTTGCATACGAGGTTGGTACCATGATCGAGATTCCTCGTGCCGCTCTGACCGCTGATGCAATCGCGAAGGAAGCGGAGTTCTTCTGCTTCGGTACCAATGACCTTACTCAGATGACGTACGGCTTCTCCCGTGACGATGCAGGCAAGTTCTTGGATGCTTACTACGATGCGAAGATCTTTGAAAATGATCCGTTTGCTAAGCTGGACCAGACCGGTGTCGGTAAGCTGATGGAGATGGCAATTGCCCTTGGTAAGCCGGTACGTCCCGAGCTTCACGTAGGTATCTGCGGTGAGCACGGTGGTGATCCGACCTCCGTAGAGTTCTGCCACAAGATCGGACTTGACTATGTATCCTGCTCGCCGTTCCGTGTACCGATTGCAAGACTTGCGGCAGCACAGGCTGCAATTAAAGACAGCAGGAATTAAGCAAAAACTCAGTAATATCAAGGGTTTTCGCTCAAAGGGACAAAAATTGACCAATGGGTGAAAGCCGGTACGGGACAAGAGAAAATCCGATCATCGAAAAGATGGTCGGATTTTTCTTTATATACAGATGAAAACAGCTCCGAGGTCACAACGATCTCCGAGCTG
>JAZRZZ010000044.1:0-2595 GCA_045601665.1 Lachnospiraceae bacterium | reverse complement strand
CGCATATTCCTTGGCTGCAATGCCATCCGTCTGCTGACCGTATTCATCGCCACTCTTGATCAACCCCGCCTTAATTATATCGGCAGTATCGTACGTAGCACCGTCCTCGGTTACTGCACTATTCCAGATCAAGAGACCGCCGTTCTTAGAGATATCCACACCTTCAAAGCCTTCCACCTTGACATACTGATTAATGTAGATGACTCCATCAAGGGAAAGAGAACGTCCCGTGTCGGTAATGGTGCCTGCGTTCGTATGCGTTCCTTCCTTTTCCACCAACAGCAATCTGTTCGTAGATAACGTATTCTTGTTATCGAATTTTATGGTGGGATCTTTCCCCTCAGCAAGGTAGTTATCACAATCATACATTGCAAGGCAGAGGATTGCATCCTCGTCAAGGGTACCGTCATATTCGAACAAAAATGTTTTTTCTTCTTCATCGTGGAAAGAACCTTTTTCTATTCTGACAGGTTCACCGAATGATTCTAGCTTGTTTCCGTCTGCGTCTGTAAGCTCCGCACAAAGCTCAATATTGAAAAATGCAGGTGCAAGACCGGTGTTTTTTATCGTAACCAGAAGCTGCTTTTCATTTCTCTTTGCAGAGGTCACCGTGAAGTTATAGCCCAAACGATTCGCCATCTCATCTATAACATCCTTCTGCTCTCTATAGAAGTTATAACTGGCATAACCGTCTTGATCAAGTGCAAAGATTGACAAATGCGCAATTTCAATACATTCACGAAAATGCTCCGGTGTCCATTTCAAATATTCATCGGAAAGCTTGTCTTCCTTATCCAGCATAGTTTCATACGTATTGTGATTATCTGCCATGGTCGGTAGATTCGCCTTGTAAGCAGGTCTCAAATCCCACTCCGCATTAGGAGACATAATCAAACCGTTGTTACGCTTCGTAATCCCCAGAGAAAGTGCATAGTCATATACCTCTCCTCTTGCATCCGACAAAACGCAACACATTGTTTCCTTAAATACAGATGCAACATAGGCAAGCATATCCTTTTGGATCTCCACAGAAGGCATATCAATCCCCTCAAATTCGGATGCATGCCACTCTCCCATGTTACCAAACGCACGGATTTCAACATATTCCACACGCGGATCCCCATCGTATTTGTCAGCTAAGGCTTTGGCAAAATCCTTGTACGCCTGAATATAAATCGGGTCCGACCAATCAGGTACTTTTATCTGAACCGAAGGGTCACCGTATTTGTAGGTTACAACCTTTTGCTTTGCGCCTTTATCATAAACCCACTGCGGAACAAAATCGTGTTCTATTCCGTAATTATCATCCGAACCCGTAGAGGTCGTATACGGGATGATTCGAATTCCGTATGTCATTCCGGCTTGTTCGCAGGCTTCAAGCGCTTCATCAATTGCTTCCCAGTTGTATTCGCCTTCCTTTGGATTGATATCTTCCCAAAACATCACGCCGCTGCAAATCGTTACTACATCCCAAGCATGATTATTCATAGAACCGTCGATACCATAAGGGTGCTTCGATTTATACAACATGTCAGGGTTATATAATGTCATAACAAATCCCTTGTGAGGATTCGCAATAGGTCCTCCTGATACTTCCGTCTGATAATATACTGTGGATGGTTTATCAAAATCTTTGTAAGTATCTTCAACGGTACTGTCACCCGGTTCTGCATAGGGAAAAAGCTGTTCACTTACTATCTGTGCCAGCTTGTCTGCACCAAGTGCATTCGGATGAAGATTGTCGCTATAGTATTCATTTGCTGTTATTTTCGTTTTTTCCAAACCAAATTCGAGCCACGGCTGAAACATATCGATGACACCGACATTCTCTGCCGCTGCGATTGCATCGATTTCATCACTAAACCACTTTTTTTCAACGAGAGGATATACTCCACAGTCGTTCAATTCACCTTGTTGTTTCACAAGATAAACCGTCATCCCCTTTGCTTTTGCACGCCGAACCATTTCTGTCATATTGGTAATATAATTGGTTGGGTCAATTGCATTCGGATGATTTTTATACTCATCCGAATAATCATTAATTCCTACAGCCAACAGTAAAACATCTCCGCTTTTGCCGTAATACTCGACAGTAGGAAACAATGACCTGAGCAAATCTGCCGATCTGATGCCACTTGCCGATATGTTTCGTATCTCATACTTGTCCATATCAACATAATTGCATAGATACTGTCCCCAGCCCCGCTTTGCATCCTCCGGCACATTGTAGTAGCTTGCAACCGTAGAATCACCACAGGTCCAGATCGTCGGTTTTGTAGTCGTTCCTGTGGACGTCCGCTCAATTTCAAGCGCACTGATGGAAAATTCGGTTCCCACACCGGAACCTGCATAGATATTCAGCTGCCCATCTGTCACCGGAATCGTAAAGGAGTCCACCGCATTACTGCCTGTCAAAAAGAAAAGCTGCGACACACCCTCTGCACTGATTGTAGTTGACTGAACATCACCTGTTGTAACTGTAATCTTGTAAACTCCGCTTGACAAATTCACATGGAATATATGATTCGGAACATTCGACTTAAACCGAACCGCATCTGACAATGCCCCTGTGCCACTTGCGGGAACATTCTCCAC
>JAZRZZ010000043.1:0-59010 GCA_045601665.1 Lachnospiraceae bacterium | reverse complement strand
GAATTATGCGGACGCATCTCGTCAGGCGGTTGTGGATATGATTGAGGATATTGGAAGTGTAGTGAAGATGTAAATTGAAATCGGTGGTTATGCAAGCAGGAGATACATTTAAATGGAAACCCTGCTTGCATTGTATTGTTTTGAACGTGATTAAATATCTTTTTTCAGCATACAATACGCAATGAATAAAATGCAATATTTTGTAAAAAATACTTGACATTTTCGCGGGGGGGTAAAATAAGGATGTGCCTTCCGTATTGTGCATTTTATGAAAGGAGAAATAATCATGAGAACAGATAGAGCAAGAGCATTGGATGTAATCACTTTGGTAGTTACAATCATTGGTATTGTGGTTACAGTGATAATAGCACTGCATACATATCTTCATCGATATGATGAAGATGCGAAAGCAGTTGAAGAGGTGGAGTATTCCTTTGAAGTTGGCAAAGAGGTAATGGCCGGTACGATTACAGTATGTAAGAAAGGTTCATGCTTATGCGTGGGTTTTTCTTTTGTGGAGGAACTTAATAGCATATTGCGGGGGGAGAATTGTTTCACCCCCCATTTTGAATTTCTAAGGACGAGTATACAAGAATCTCTATGCATTCTTTGTTGGTTGTTTTATCAGCTTGAAACTTATCACAGCCAGAATGAGCAAGGCAATAACAGGCAGTAGAATTCCTTTGTAGGAGGCGTACCATCGCCGGACGATATCCCAATGGCTGCCGAGCATATACCCGGCACCGATCAGCAGAGTATTCCAAAGCGTAATCCCAAGTAGAGAGGAGAAGAGATAAACCGTCGTGTCCATGCGGAATGCCCCGGCAACAAATGCAATGTAGGTGCGGCAGAGTGGAACCACCCGGAGTAGAGCAACCGTAAGCGAGCCGTAACGTTCAAAATAGTTTTGGGAACGTATCAGTCCCTTTTCGGTGGAAGGAAAACGCTTGCACAGACGTGTCAGTAGGGCTTCTCCGCCGAAATGTCCGATACCGTAGCAGACATAGGTGCCCAGGAGTCCTGCCATAATACTTAGCGGCACAACCAGCAAGAACGGATACCCCTTGGTGGCAGACAAAGCGCCCGATAGGGGCAGTACAATTTCACTGGATACCGGAAAGCAAGCATATTCTAAGAAAATGAGCGCAAGCATTGCCCAGATGCCATATTCGTTTAGAAGCGTTTCGAGGAATTCCATGACCTTCGCCCCACAGTTTTGGATAGTTTATGCGTGCAGGTACGGCTTTATGTATTTTATTGCGATTCTACGGCGCAAAAAGGCTTGAAAAATGAGAACACATTCGCTACAATAGGGAGGAATGAGCGAAATAGGAGGTATCATATTTATTATGAGCATTTATGATCCGAGTAAGATTGAGAAGAAGTGGCAGAAGTACTGGGAGAAGAACGATACGTTCCATACCGATGTGTGGGATTTCAGTAAGCCTAAGTATTATGCTTTGGATATGTTCCCGTATCCCTCCGGTGTAGGCTTGCACGCAGGTCATCCGGAAGGCTATACGGCAACGGATATTATGTCGAGAATGAAGAGAATGCAGGGCTACAACGTATTGCATCCCATGGGCTACGATTCCTTTGGTTTGCCTGCGGAGCAGTATGCGGTATCTACAGGAAACCATCCCAATGGATTCACAGAGGAAAACATTGAGACATTTTCAAAGCAGCTGAAAGAATTGGGCTTTGACTACGACTGGTCCAAGATGGTGGCAACGAGTGATCCGAAGTTCTATAAGTGGACGCAGTGGATCTTCAAGCAGCTGTACCTGGACGGATATGCGAAGAACATTGATATGCCGGTAAATTGGTGTGAGGAGCTTGGTACGGTATTGTCCAACGACGAGGTGATTGACGGCAAGTCTGAGCGTGGCGGATATCCGGTAGTTCGTAAGAATATGAAGCAATGGGTTATCGACCAGCCGGCATTTGCGGAGAAGCTTCTTGAAGGATTAAATGAGATTGATTGGCCGGAATCCACCAAGGACATGCAGCGTCACTGGATCGGCAAGTCGGAAGGTGTAGAGGTTGATTTTGAAATTGTAGGCGGAGGTAAGTTCTCCATCTACACCACCTGTATTGAGACCATTTACGGTATTACCTTCATGGTACTTGCTCCCGACGGACAGCTGGTGAAGGATTTGATGCCTCGTATTCAGAATCAGGACGAAGTCAATGCCTATATCGCAGAGACTCTTAAGAAAAATGACATGGATCGTACCGAGTTGAACAAGACCAAGTCCGGTTGTAAGCTGGAGGGTATCTATGCGATCAACCCCGTGAATGGCAAGGAAGTGCCGGTGTTTATCGGTGATTTCGTTCTTGCGAGCTATGGTACCGGTGCGGTTATGGCAGTACCGTCTCATGATCAGAGAGACTTTGAGTACGCCATCGTTCATGACATTCCGATGATTCAGGTAATCGAAGGTGCGGATGTTAGCGAGAAGGCATTTGAGAAGGGGGAATATCTCGGTAAGGGTTGTAAGCTCATCAATTCTGAAGAGTTCACCGGTCTTACTGTAGAAGAAGCTAAGGTTGCTATTACCGATAAGGTTGTGGGAATGGGCATTGCAAGAAAGAAGACCAACTATCATTTCCGCGAGTGGATCTTCGCAAGACAGAGATACTGGGGCGAGCCCGTGCCGGTCGTATACGGCGAGGACGGCGAGATTCATACGCTTCCGGACGAGGAACTTCCGCTTGTACTTCCTGAACTTGAAGATTACAAGGGCAAGAACGGACAGGCGCCGCTTGAGAATGCTACCGAGTGGAAACAGTATGATAAGAACGGCTTGAAGGGTAAGAGAGAGACCTCTACTATGCCCGGCAGTGCAGGCTCTAGCTGGTATTTCCTGCGTTACATCGATCCCGACAACGAGAATGAATTTGCGAATCAAGAGCTTCTGAAGCACTGGATGCCGGTAGACCTTTACATCGGAGGACCGGAGCATGCGGTAGGACATTTGATGTATTCGAGAATCTGGAATCGTTATCTGTTCGATAAGGGCTTGTCTCCGGTGAAGGAGCCTTTCAAGAAGTTGGTACATCAGGGTATGATTCTCGGTGCTAACGGTATTAAGATGGGGAAGCGTTTCCCCGAATTTGTGGTAAATCCCAGCGATATCGTACGCGATTACGGTGCAGACACCCTGCGTCTCTATGAGATGTTTATGGGACCCTTGGAGGCATCGAAGCCGTGGAATGCACAGGGCGTAGAAGGTGCAAAGCGATTCCTCATTCGTGTATGGAATTTCTTCTCCGAGCCTGCAAATCTTACGGATGCCAATAAGGATGAGCTGACGAAGGTATATCATCAGACGGTGAAGAAGGTAACGAGTGACTTTGAGCAGCTTGGCTTCAACACCGCCATCAGCCAGATGATGATCTTTGTAAATGCAGTATATAAGATCGGAACCTGTCCGAAGGAATATGCAGAGGGCTTTGTGAAGATGCTCAGCTGTATCTGTCCGCACATCGGTGAAGAGCTTTGGGAGATTCTCGGTCATGATAAGACGCTTGCTTACGAGCCTTGGCCGACCTACGATGAGGAAGCCATTAAGGAAGATACCATCGAGATCGGTATTCAGGTCAATGGTAAGGTAAAGGGTACGGTGATGATTGCCGCCGACGAGGATAGCGCCAGCGCG
Source organism: Lachnospiraceae bacterium (assembly GCA_045601665.1). GTDB lineage: Bacteria > Bacillota > Clostridia > Lachnospirales > Lachnospiraceae > ISDg. The sequence goes on along the minus strand of JAZRZZ010000043.1, from coordinate 55,348 downwards.
ATTGCGAAGGCAAAGGAAGTACCGAGCGTAGTGAAATTCCTTGAGGGCAAAACCATTGTGAAAGAAATTTATGTTAAGGGACGTATCGTGAATATTGTTGTGAAATAATCGACAGAGACAAAAGCTTGCGGACCTTGGTCCGTACAATGAAGACGAATCAAGCGGCTTCTGACATTGTGTCAGCGGCCGCTTGTGAATTTTTATCCCTTGGGCATTTTGCTTAGTAGAGAGGATAGCTTCTTTTGTTCTGCTTCCGACATGCTTTCCTTTAAAATACGAATCATCAGTCCCGATTCTTCGGGAGTGAGTGTAAGTTGTTGTTCTTTCATCTTTTTTTGCATTTTCATAAATGCCTCCATAAGCTGAGCCTTTCCCTTGCAAGTACTCGCCTGTTCGGCAAAGGTAATCAGAAGAGTTTTTTTCTCGGGAGAAATGTCGTTCAATCGTGGATCATTCAACCAATCACTGTTCATGAAATCACCTTCCTTTCAAAAGAACGATGTTTATGAGTCGGCACTGCCGAATTCCGAATTCATCTCCATCATCATCCGTAGCATCTCAAAATTTGAGCGTTGCTCGGGGGAAAGCATCTCCATCATTCGATCCATTGGATTGTCGGAATCGCTCACCTTTTGAAAATAAGAAAAAAGCTGCATCATATTCTCCATCATTTGAAGTTGTTCAAGCAAGGAGCGTTCCTTAGGACTACAAATGTGTTCGAGACTTTGCATTAGGCAATTGCGATCGGATATCCACGGCTCTCCGGGACGCGGAGGCGTAGTATCACGGACGGAGTGCATACATCTTGACACATCTTGAAACATGAGAAGAAGGCGAAGCATCGGTTGAATTCCCGGATGAAGATAGGGAACAGCGGCTCTTAAAATAGCAAAATCGTGCGGTGACATAAAAACCCCTGTTCAACATCGTCTTGTTTATCATATGTTGGACAGGGGAGATAATGCATGTACAATTGATTATTTGTCAGGATAATGATATTTTTCCTCGGTAAAGCAATCGAGAACCTGTGTCAGATACCGATTGGCCATATATCGCGCCATCGGAAGATTCATGTCGAGAGAGTTCCCACAGCATATCGGGTCAGCTCCCGGAATCTCACCGTCATATGTACGGATGAAGGAAAACATTTCGCGAATCAAAGGGAAAATGTCCAAAGGGGTAACATCCCCTGCCAAAAGCAAATAAAAACCCGTACGGCAGCCCATAGGCCCGAAATAGACGATTCTGTTGCTGTACAACGGATGGTTTCTTAAGAAGGTTGCGCCGAGATGTTCAATCGTGTGAATCTCCGCAGTGTTCATAACCGGCTCCTCGTTGGGACGAGTGATGCGGATATCAAAGGTTGTGATAATTGAATCGCCAACGCTGTCCTTGCGGGAGACGTAGAGTCCGGGAAGCAAGCGAGTGTGATCAATCGTAAAGCTGGCAATTGGTTTCATAGGAATCCTCGTTTCTGGTTTGTTATCATATAAGGCGTTTGCCTACGAAAATTATTATATGCAAGTGGCAACGTTTTTTCAAGTAGGAGAAAAAGTTGTTGCAACCGAATCGGGAAAACGATAAAATAGCTTGGAAAAGATTCATAGATTGGAAGGGTGGCTGAGTAGAATGAAAATTGTATTTATGGAGAGAAATACGCTGGGTGAGGATGTATCCTTGAAGCCTTTTGAGGCACTTGGAGAGGTCGTTTTATATGGATTGTCGAACCCGGAGGAAAACGCCGCACGTATTGAGGATGCGGACGTGCTTATTGTGAATAAGATTCCAATGAACGAGGCATTGCTGTGCCATGCGAAGAAACTAAAATTGATTTGTTTAACCGCGACCGGAACGAACAATGTGGACTTCGCATATACCAATCAAAGAGGAATCGCGGTTGCAAACGTAAAAGGGTATTCGACGGAAAGTGTAGTGCAGCATACCTTTGCGATGTTTTTTTATTTGTTTGAAAAGCTGGCATATTATGATGCCTTTGTTAAGTGTGGAGATTATGTGAGGAACGATATTTTCAGTCATTTTACCGTTCCATTCTATGAACTTGCGGGAAAACAGTGGGGAATTATCGGTCTTGGAGCAATCGGAAGACGTGTAGCTGAAGTGGCAAAGTGTTTTGGTTGTAGCGTAGCCTATTATAGCACCTCGGGAGCAAATGATTGTAAAGAGTATCCGCGAATGGAACTCAAGGAATTGTTAGCGACCTCGGATGTAGTGTCGATTCATGCTCCGCTAAATGCACAAACCGAACGCTTAATCGGAGAGGAAGAGCTCTCTTACATGAAGAAGGACGCAATCCTGTTGAACCTCGGAAGAGGCCCGATTGTTGATGAAAATGCACTCGCGCAGGCACTGAAAGAGGGACGTATCGGAGGTGCGGGACTGGATGTGCTTTGCATAGAGCCGATGGCGGCGGACAGTCCGTTACGCTCGATACAGGACAGCCGGAGGCTTCTTATCACACCGCACATTGCATGGGCAACCGTGGAGGCCAGACAACGCTGTGCGGATGAGGTATATCGAAATATTTGTGCCTTTGTAAACGGAGAGGAGCGGAATCTTGTCCGAAGTTAGTGTACAATCGGTCCGTGTTGTTCGATTCGGAAGTATTCTTTTGCATATTTTTTTGGAGAAATTCCCTTGTACTTTTTGAAGCAACGAATGAAATAGTTTAGGTCATTGAAGCCACAGTCGAACGCAATTTCCGTAATGGAATGCGTCGTAGTTGTTAAGAGAACGCAGGCCATTTCGATTCGATAGTAGTTTAGATAATTCATCGGTGTACGATTTGTCATGGCGTGAAAATATCGACAGAAGTATTTCGGTGACATACCTGCTTCGCTTGCAAGATCCGAAAGAGTCAACTGCTGATCGTAATTGTGCTCGATGAATTGGATAACCTGTTTGAGTGTACCGCTTTTTTGATGACTGATGATTTCGCCGGGAGTCGTGCTGTGATAATAGCCCATATGTACAAAATGCGATACAATCAAGTACAGAATTCCCGTGACATCCAATTCGAAGGTCGGAATACCGGAAGTAAATGCGGAAAAGAAACGAAGCAGTAGTCCTTGTCCGACGGAGTCCTCCTTGGGAATGCGAATATGAAAGCGAACCTCGTTGTTTAGGTAGGAGGTGAGATATTTTTGCATGATCTTCGAAGACTTGAAAAACTTGTGGAAGTCAAATACAATACAGTCATATACGCAATCAAGGGCCTCGCCGCCGTGAAACACACCGGTATTGACGATAAAGATATCTCCGGCGGTTCCGGTAAATTCTTCTCCGTCTAGATTGAGATGTAGCTCGCCTTCAAGCACATGGAGCATTTCCAGTTCATCGTGCCAATGATAGGGCATATGATATTGGGTATGCATATGTGAGATGTGGTAGAATTCGAAAGGGAAATCCTCGCGTCCTCTCGGGATATTTTCTTTATAGTCTATAAATTTCATAGGAAGCCTCCGGTGGATATATCGCACAATAACATGTCAAAAAATGAACAGTAGCGCAATTTTTGATAAAAAAGTGAACTTTGTGCTACTACGAGTGATTATAACACAAGAAAATTCGTTTGGCAAGAGATATACTAGTGTTAGTTAAAGGACAGAAGAAATTGTCTTCTGCGCGTGATAAGAGTGAGGGCCGGCGCTCCGGCCTTCAAGATATATTAGCTGATTTTCGTTTCACATACACACAATCACATCAAGGAAAGAAGGCGACGCGAGTCGCTTTTTTTCCGCTTTTTTTTAAATTCGAATGCCAAAAAAGTCATCCAAAACCATTGTTCTGTCGTAGAATTTTGTGATGTGCCGAAGGTCAATTAGTGACAGTAAGCTTGAAGTTAAATGATAAATTTTCGGATCCTATATTATGTTTTTGTGGTGGGATCAAGTTTTAATATATTCCGAGTGCTTAAAAAAGTGAGCAATTATATGCATATTCGGAGAAGATTTTCGCAAAATGAAAGGGGACCGAAGTCCCCTTTGCGCCGGAAAGCTTAGCAACCGCAGCTGTTGCCACAACCGCAAGAATTTCCGAAGCCGTTGTTGCCACCGCAGAAGCTGAGAAGAATGATGATCCAGATGATGGAGCAGCAGTCATCGCCACCACCGCAGCCATTGTTGCCACCGCAGAAGAGAAGCAGTAGGATCAACCAGCAGCAGTTATTGCCTCCGCCGTTAAACAAGGAGTTGCCACAGCCGTTGCCGCAGCCGCAGGAGTTAGACAAACAATCACTCATAGGATGTTCCTCCAAGGATTCTATGGTGTATCTTATGATGAAAAAAAAGATTTGTTACTGAAGAAAATACATTTTCTTTTCAAAGGAAATGCGCTATAATAACTGAAGCTTGATGGAAAGAGGAGACAAGTATGGAGTTTCGCAGAATGGGTAAGGAAGAAGAAGCATTGATCTTGCCATATTTGGAGAAGAGTAAGAAACGAATGTGCGATTATTCCGTTGTTACCTTTCTTACATGGAGAGAGTATTACAAAACCGAGTTTTGCATTTTGGAGGAGACCTTATATTTGCGTACGAGGGAGCATCTACATGAGGAAGCATCGGACGACTATGCCTACTGGTATCCGATGCGGCTGGACGGACAAGCCGGGGAACGCGAACTTCGGTATTTACAGGAGCATTGCGGTGGAAAGTCTTTTGCAATGGCTTTGTTAGACGAAGCAGAGGTTTGTGAAGTGCAGGATGTCTATGGAGAGATCCCTACGTGGGCGAATCCCGATTGGTACGATTATATTTATGATGCTGAGCAGATGCGCAACTTTGCGGGGCGTCGCTATTCGGGCAAGAGAAATCATATCAGCCAATTTATTCGTAACTACGGAATGCCGGAATTTCACACCATCGACAGGGAAAATCTCTCGAGAGTGTACGAATTTTATAAGGAATACATCGAGCGATATGCGGGTAGGGATGCGATGGCAGAGTATGATGTGGCGTCTATTCAGTATACATTTGAGCATTATTTTGAGTTGCCGGTTGTCGGAGGTTATCTTTCTGTAAATGGTGTCATGATCGGTTTTTCCATCGGCGAACGAAAGGGAGATACGCTGTATGTTCATATTGAGAAGGCAGACATTGCATACAAAGGAGCATATGCGACACTGGTGCGAAGCTTTGCTGAGCGATTTGCGGCAGAGGTGCGGTATATTAATCGAGAGGAAGACTTGGGAGATGAAGGGTTAAGGCGATCGAAGCAGTCTTTTTATCCACTACAGTTGGAGAAGAAATATATGGTGGAGATACCGGCAGAGTGATAAAACAGTTGACAACAGAGGATAAGATGTATACAATAATACAAGCAATGAAAAGGCGTTGTGGTTTTCCGGAGGTATACAATTGGACGATAAGGTATTCAATAATGAAAATTCGGACAAGTATTCGTTGCGAGGAATGGTATTTTCTAAGATTCGTGAGGATATTTTGTCCGGAAAATATGTTAAGAACGAAGAATTGAAGGAGATCTCGATTGGACAGGAGCTTGGGGTCAGCCGCACGCCGGTACGTGAGGCGCTTCGTCAGTTGGAACTGGAGGGCTTGGTGAAGATCATCCCGAACAAGGGTGCATACGTTGCGGGAATCTCGAATAAAGACATTCATGACATCTATGTGATTCGTTCGTATTTGGAGGGCTTGTGTGCTCGGTGGGCATGTGAGAATATTACGCAGGAACAGATTGACGATATTGAAGAGCTCATTTATCTTACAGATTTTCATGTGAGGAAGCAACACTACGACCAGATTGTAGAACTGGATTCGAAATTTCACGAGCTTTTGTATACGGCATCGGGAAGTAAGATTCTCGGGCATCTGTTGCGTGACTACCACCAGTATGTGCATAGTGTGCGTAAGGTGACGCTAGCGGAACCGGAACGTGCCGCCAATGCCAATAAGGAGCATAGCGCAATTCTGGAGGCCATTCGTAACCACGATGCCGACCGTGCGGAAAAATTGGCACACGAGCATATTATACAGACCATTTATAATATTAACAGTCATAATCTTGTACAATAAAAAGAATGAACTATAAAGAAAAGCCATCGAATGCTTGAGCTGCCCCCAATCGTTAGATTTTTGATCTGACAATTGGGGGCGGTTGCCTTCGACAGCTTTATTATATGTCGAGGCTACGAAGAATCACTTCGGGTGTTTTGAAACATCATAAAAAATTCCTCTGTCTGGTGCATTGTAGGTCATTGTGACAAACAGCACGAGCAACATTCCAAGTGCAATTAGACACGCGGGAAGGTGAGGAAGCTTTTCGCAGCGAGTTAGGCGATGTTCTAGGAACATACATACCAAGACTGTAATATAGTAGAGCGCAATGTTGAACCATTTTATTAGGGAGCCGAACACACCCCATACGGTATAAAAACAGGTAACCAGAAAAAGCATGGCGGTAAGCAAAGCGACCGTACGTGCCGGTACGAGTTGGTTGCGCTTCTCGGGGAAGCGAAAATAATCGTATATCGTAAGCAGGAGGAACGGATAGAATAGTAGCTTTAAATGTTCCCACACGGATTCGTTTACCAGTGAAATAAAGCCGACAAACGTATTTTCACCGGACCAACGGTAAACAAAATGAAATAACGTTCCCCATAATGCGACAAAGAGGAAGCGTATCAATTTTTTTTTCATATGCATAGGCACCTCGCTTTTTGGTTTAGTATATGCGAAAGTGCCTGAAATATTAGAAATGCTATTGTAACTCGTCCCACTCCGTCATGAGCGCAAGCAAATGCTCTTCAAGCGCGTCCTTTTCCTTTGTTAGTGTGTTCAGTAAGAGGGAATTGGTGCAGTTGTCGGGAAGAGACATTTCGGTTTCGATTTGTGCGATACGTTCTTCCGTTACCGCAATGTCCTTTTCCAATCGTGAAACGCGATTTTGATGTTTTCGTTTCTGTGCCTGCGCTTCCTTTTGGTTTTTCCAGTTTTGTTTGGACTCGGTTTCTGTGGAGGAAGGAGGCGCATCGGAAGCACTTGCAATTCCGGCGACAGCCTCTCTTCGTTCTCTGGCCTCCAAATATTCATCGTAATTGCCTTCGTAAGAGAGAAGTGTTTCGTGTGTCAGGTCGAGAATGCGCGTTGCTGTGCGATTGACGAAATATCGGTCATGGGATACATACAAGAGTGTTCCTTTGTATGCACGTAAGGCTTCTTCCAAAACCTCCTTTCCGGCGATGTCCAGGTGGTTTGTCGGTTCATCCAAAAGAAGAAAGTTTGAACGAGAAAGCATCAGTTTGGCAAGAGAAACCCGCCCGCGTTCACCGCCGCTCAAGTCACAGATTCGCTTGAATACATCGTCACCGTAAAATAGAAATGCGGCAAGGGTGGAGCGAATCTCGGTATTGTTCATGGTAGGATATGTGTCTTGTAACTCTTCGAAAACCGTCTTCTCTTCGGAAAGGTTCTGTTGTTCCTGATCATAATAACCGATCTCGACCTTGGCTCCTTCGCGTACGATGCCGCTGTCTGCGGGGAGAAGGCCTCGGACAATCTTTAACAGTGTGGTTTTTCCTGTTCCGTTTTCTCCGAGGATCGCAACACGTTCCCCGCGACGAATCAAAAACGAAATGTCTTTGAAGAGTGTCTGTGTACCGAAGGACTTGGAAAGATGTTCTACGGTCAATACATCGTTGCCGCTGAGGGTGCAAGGGGTTAGGTGAAGTGTCATGCTACGTTGCTCTTCTGTCGGGGCTTCGACCAGCTCTAGCTTGTCTAACATTTTCACACGGCTTTCAGCACGTTTGATGGATTTTTCACGATTGAAAGAGCGAAGCCGTTCAATGACTTCTTCTTGATGCTTGATTTCTCGCTGCTGATTTTCATATTGTCGGCGCATTGCTTCACGTATCATTGCCTTTTTTTCCGCAAATGCGTCGTAGTTTCCGAGAAACATTTGTGCATGACCATGTTCTAGTTCTACGACACGGTTGACAATTCGGTTGAGAAAGTAGCGATCATGGGAGACAATCAACACGCTTCCCTTGTAGTTCATTAAGAATGTCTCCAACCAGGAGATGCTTGTCAGGTCCAAATGATTGGTCGGTTCATCGAGAAGAATCAAATCAGGGGAGGAGAGAAGAAGCTTGGCCAATGCAACACGAGTCTTCTGTCCGCCGGAGAGGTGAGATACGGGCTTGCCGAATTGATCCTCGGTAAAGCCGAGACCTTTGATGACACCAACGACCTCCGAGCGACAGGCATATCCGTTCTCGGATTCAAAAGAATGTAGGACGTGGTGATATTCGCGATAACGTTCTTCCAACGCTTCGCCGGTATGATGCTTCATTTCCTCTTCAAGGGCTCGCATGCGTTCTTCCATGGCAAAGACATGTGCCTTCATCGAGAGGACTTCCTCGTAGATACTTCGGTTGCTGTCCAAAGCTTGGTGCTGTGAAAGATAACCGACAGAAGTGGTCTTGGCAATGACAGTCTCGCCGGAATCGGCAGATAGTTCGCCCATAATAATTTTTAAAAGAGTGGACTTGCCGGTACCGTTGCGACCAATCAAGGCGGTTTTTTCGTGCTCGTTCATGTGAAAGGAAACATGCTCGAGAACCGGTGTGCCGGAAAAGGATTTGCTTATATTGTTTACGGACAGAATCATAGAATTCTCCTGTTCTAATGCAATGTATTTTGTTGCATGGGTAGCCATACGCAGTAATTATAACGGTTTCATTGACTTTTATCAATGGTATGCTATAATATTTTTTGAATAAGAGAATCGGAGTGTTGTGGTGGAGGGGTGAATGATGCCTAAGGACTGGGTGCCGATAGCTACTGTAGAAGAACTTGTTGCGGCAGAGAGATATGCGATGGATGTGAAAAGGATTCCGCAGTCGGAGCTGATAGAGCGTGCGGCAGAGGCCGTGGCTCAACAGATTGGGGACGGAGAGCGGGTGCTCGTGTTATGTGGAAGTGGCTGTAACGGCGCAGACGCGGTTGCATGCGGAAGAATTTTGATGGCACGGGGGATTACCTGTGATTTCGTTGTTGACATGTATGGAACTTCTTGTGCGGCGTTTGAAGAACAGTGGGAACGCTTGACATGCCGAAATCGAGAAATAGTGACGTTTTCTTTTCGGGAGGAAGGAACCGCCTTTTTGCCGGAATCATATACTGTAATTGTAGACGGAGTGTTCGGTATTGGACTGAATCGCTCGGTCGGACCGGAACTTGCAGCACTGTTTCAAAGGATCAATTCATCAACCAAACGCCCTAAGGTTATTGCAATTGATACCCCCTCTGGGATACACGGTACGACAGGAGAGGTGTTGGGGGAAGCTTTGTATGCCGATACTACGGTGACGTTTTCGTACAACAAGGTTGGATTGCTTCGATATCCAGGAAGAGCATATGCGGGAACGATTCTAGTGGAACCGGTTGGAATTCCCGATGAGGCGCCGAAGCCGGAGCGGTATGTATCGTTTGAAAAAGGGATGTGTGCATTTCCGAAACGAAATCCCGCCGGTCATAAAGGAACGTTCGGAAAGGCAATGATCTACGCAGGCTGTGAGGAGATGCCGGGGGCAGCGTCCTTATGTGCAAAGGCATGTTATCGAAGTGGTGTAGGACTTGTGAAGGTTGTCAGTGAGCCGGAAGCCCTCAGAACAATGCATGTGCTTGTTCCGGAAGCTATTGGAGAAGAAAGGGCACATTATAACCCGAACACAGCGGATGGATATTCGGTGATTGTTGTCGGACCTGGGCTTGGTAATAAGGAAAGTGCGGAAGGATTGCTTTGGTCAGCCATCAAGAGCGGAAAGAAGTTGGTAATTGATGCGGATGGTGTGAATCTTTTGGCGAAGCGTTTGAATGAAGTGGATTTGGATTGTAGAAAACGAATCGAGGTACTGAATCGATGGTTGCCCGAACAAACAATTTTGACGCCACATTTGCGAGAACTGTCGCGGTTGCTTGCGATACCGGAAAAAGAACTTCTGACGAACAGGATGACGTATGAGACAATATTGCGGGAGCGTTTACATTTTGTATTGGTATGGAAGGATGCTTGTACAACTGTGTACGGTGGGCCGCATAAGTGTGTCTTCGTCAATTCTACAGGAAATGACGCATTGGCGACAGCAGGGAGCGGGGATGTGCTTGCAGGAGTCTGCGGAGCATTTGCCGCAGTATGTCCCTCTGCTTTTGAGGCGGCATGCAAGGCGGTATATGTGCACGGGGCTGCGGGAGATCTTTGCCGCAGAGAAATCGGAGCCTATGGAACGATGGCAAGTGATGTGATCGATGCGATTGCAAAAGTAATGAATTAAGAAAAGAATACTCACGCAAAATGAGGGAATAATACAGAAAAATCATTATGGAGTGTGAGTAACTTGAATATAGTCAGAGGCGATATTTATTATGCGGATTTGCGTCCGGTGGTAGGCTCCGAACAAGGGGGGATTCGGCCGGTGTTAATTATACAAAATGATCTGGGGAACCGATACAGTCCGACGGTGATTTGTGCGGCGATTACATCGAAGCTGAACAAAACAAAGCTTCCTACGCATATTGCAATATCGGCAAAGGAATATGACATTGTACGTGATTCAGTAATCCTTTTGGAGCAAATTCGAACGATTGACAAGTCGCGCTTATCGGATAAGGTTTGTCATTTGAACAAAGACACGATGGAGCTGATCGACCGTGCATTAAAAGTAAGTCTTGCCTTGGATACATAATCCGGGCACCAAAGAGAAAAGGAGAGAAAAGATGGATGCATCGGACAAGGGAAGCCTTGGACAACGTTTACGCAGACTTATGAGGAAGAGACCGGATGAGGAAATACTGGAGCTTGTGAATGACTACAAGGACCAGGGTGCTTTGGAGGAAGAAGAGGCCGAGATGATTTCAAATATCATGGAATTCTCCGAAACACAAGCACAAGATGTTATGACACATCGAAGTCGAATTGATGCGATATCTACGGAAGAAACCTTGGAAAATGCACTTCAACATATGTTGCACGGCATTTATACTAGGTATCCACTTTATGAGGATACGCTTGACAACATTATCGGTATCTTGTATTTGAAGGATGTAATGCGTGCATATATGGAAGGGGATCGGAATGTGTCCCTGTCACATGTGGCTCGTACACCGTTTTGTGTACCGGAGACCCTGCCGCTCGATGCATTATTCGATGAAATGCAAAGCAAGAAGATACATATGGCGATTGTAATTGATGAATATGGTCAGACCGCCGGTGTTGTCGCCATGGAAGATTTGCTTGAGGAGATTGTAGGGGACATTTTGGATGAATACGACAAGGAAGAGGTGGAGGCAAGAGAAGCCGGAACGGCATTGATTGTTTCGGGGATGATATCGCTTGAAGAACTGGCGGATAAGTTGGAAATTGTGTATCTGGCGAAGGATGAAGAGAATTTCGAAACTTTAAACGGACTTTTGATTTCGTTGCTTGGTCATATTCCTTGTGACGGAGAGCAAGCGGTATTGGAATATGAAGGCTATCGGTTTGAAATATTGAATTGCGAAAATCGCTTAATCAGTGAGGTGCGAATCGAGACATTAGGGACCGTTGAGGAACCTTTAAAATAACGCAAAAGAAGCAAGCGGGGGAGCTTGCTTCTCTTGCATATGATTTGATTATACTACAGTCTGTATAATCAGGTGGGAGTAGAAAGTGTTTCAACTTTCACCTGTAATGATACGTTTGAAATGTGACGAAAATGTGTTTCGTTTCAAAAGAAATTATGAAAGAAATCATAAGAAAGAGAAGAGGCTTACGCAATGAAGATTACCGTGCTTTGTGTCGGAAAGATAAAAGAAAACTATTTTGCCGCTGCTGTTGCGGAGTACACGAAGCGTCTGTCGCGTTATGCTACGATACAAATCGTAGAGGTTCCGGACGAGAAGACACCGGATGGTGCATCTGCGGCTGAGGAAGCACAGATTCTTCGAACGGAAGGCGGGCGGTTGATGAAGCATATGCAAAACGATGCATATCGCATTGTTTTGGCCATCGACGGTGAAGCGGTGGACTCCGTACAGCTTTCTGAGAAACTCGAGAAAATCGCAGTCTCGGGAAATGGACATATTCAATTTATTATCGGCGGATCCCTTGGCCTTTCGTCCGAGGTACAGCAAAAGGCCAACTGGAGGTTGAGCTTTTCGAAGCTTACATTTCCGCATCAGTTGATGCGAGTTGTGCTCTTGGAACAGATTTATCGAGCATTTCGAATTCGAAACAATGAGCCATATCACAAATAGACGGGAGGTAATTATGAAATTTCGACCCTGCATTGACATACATAATGGAAAAGTGAAGCAGATTGTCGGCGGAAGTCTGACGGATGATGGAGATTGCGCATTGGAGAATTTCGTTTCGCAATTGACAGCTGCAAATTATGCGGCTATGTATCGCGCGGATGGCATCGTCGGCGGCCATATTATTTTGTTGAATGGCAAGGAAAGCCCGTATTACGAAGCAACTAAGGCACAGGCAATGGAGGCACTTGCTACATATCCCGGTGGATTGCAGATCGGTGGCGGAATAACTGCCGAGAATGCACAGGAGTTTTTAGATGCGGGAGCCTCCCATGTCATTGTTACTTCCTATGTGTTTTGTGACGGAGCATTTTCACTTGAGAATCTTAAGCGACTTGTCGATACCGTAGGAAGGGAGCACGTTGTTCTTGATCTCAGCTGCAGGAAGAAAGACGGACGTTATTATATTGTGACGAATCGGTGGCAAACCTTTACACAGCTTTGTGTCAATGTGGAGCTACTATGCGAATTGGAGCAATACTGTGATGAATACTTGATTCACGCGGTGGATGTTGAAGGAATGGCAAATGGAATTGAGGAGGAGTTAATTTCATTGCTTGCGGAATATCGCGGAAATGTGCTGACTTATGCCGGAGGAATTCATTCTTATGATGCAATCGATACGATTGCGCGTTTGACCGAAGGAACCATGGACTATACAGTCGGAAGTGCCTTGGATTTGTTCGGAGGGACAATTTCCTATAGGCGGCTGGTTGGAAGAGAAGAATAAAAGGGGAAACAAGTTCGCCCAATAAGATATTTTTGATTTTGTATGACAAATTCTAAAAAAGCGAAACAACAATCCTATTTGATATGCTCCCCATAGTGTAGTCTCGAAATTTTTGTTATTTCGATTGTCTGCTCTATGGGGAGCAAGTTTATTACCGGTTGCGGTTTCGCTTTTCTCATATCAAAATTATTGACTCGGTGTGGGTTGATTCAACTGCTCGTATTTCTTCAATAGGTCGTCAATATCTGCTTGCCCGTTGATGACCGGATTGAACGAAATCGTATAGCGTTTCCCCTTGGATTCCATGTAACGATATGCAATCATAAAGGTGGTTTCATCGAAATTCGTAAAGTATTTCTCGTTGATTCGCTGAATTACAACATCCAAAGGGACGTTGGGATCTGCACAGGCATCCGAAAATACTTGATCGAATGCATCGAAAGCAATGCGTTCCTGCATCGCAAAGTCCGAGGAAATGTTCTGCACCTGAAATACATAAAGGTACACCTTCAGCCAAGGGTTGACGGTTGCATACCAAGAATATATGGTTTCGTACTTCTGATTCATGTAACAAATCTCGCGAGCCCAATCGGTGGATAGGTAGGAAGCATCGACAATACGATCAATATCTACCCTGGAAAGGGAAAGCTCATAACGCTCGTTGAATTTCTCGACGATGCGGCGTCGCTTTCTTGTGGAAGAAGGAAGACCGAACGATTGCGGACTGTAGCTTGCAGAAGACTTCGTGTTTGTGGAAGCGTACCCAGTATAATAGGCGTTTCCCTGTCGTTGTACGGTCCGTGCCTGGGGTGTTGCGGATGTAAAGATGCCATTCGCAGACTGATAAGGATTTTGGGTTGCATTTAGATTCATGTAGGGATTTTTTGTGTAGTAAGGGGACGTGGAGTTGGAGGTATTGCGTTTTTCGGAAGAATGCTTCTTTGCGGAAGTGTGCATAATAATTCCGGCGATTCCGAGGGGCCATAGCCCACACGCAAAGCAGATAATACTACCAATCAATAGTCCGTTGGAATTGTTCTTCATGCCTTTTGCTCCCTCGTTTCTTAGTGCTCGTAAAATCGTGTGTAATGATTTGATACATAAAAAAATAAAGACGAAACCGATAACGCTACCCACAAATATATCCTCCTATACCGCATACACACTTATTATACAACAAACAATGGGAGGTTGCAATCATCAATTTATTTTTAAACGATTTTTGAGCGAAATAGCGGGGGTTTTGTGAAATGCGAATTGTTTTTCTTCGAAAAACGGACTTGAAATTCGGCGTGTTTTGTGTATAATAAGGACATGGCAGTGAGGAAAGCTACGATTTCGGAACCTTTACAGAGAGCCGATGGTTGGTGCGAATCGGTATGAGAAGAGATCCCTCCACTTTCGGAGCCGTCGGTGAAAGCCGAAGGGTCGCACCCTTTATCGTGCGAACAAGGTGGTCTGCAATGGGCAGACAATTTGGGTGGCAACGCGGAGCTTATTCGTCCCATGATTGTGGATGGATGGGCTCTTTTTGATTATACGGGTATGAATCCGGCAGTTGCCGTGGAAAGTGAAGAATTATTTTCGCGGATGCGAAGAAAGGTGAGGTAGACACATGTTAGATTTGAAGTTTTTGAGAGAAAATCCCGAGGTTGTGAAGCAGAATATTCGCAATAAATTTCAGGAGCAGAAGCTTCCTTTGGTAGATGAAGTGATTGCTCTTGACAAGGAGAGTCGCCAGACCCAGCAGGAGGCAGATCAGCTTCGTGCAGATCGTAATCGTATCTCCAAGTCTATCGGTGGTTTGATGGCAAAGGGACAGAAGGAAGAAGCAGAGAAGATGAAGGCACAGGTTGCCGAGTCCTCTGCACGTCTTGCAGAGCTAGAAGTGAAGGAAGCCGAATTGTCCGAGAAGATTAAGACCATTATGATGACGATTCCGAATATTATTGACCCTAGTGTACCCATCGGCAAGGACGATTCTGAGAATGTAGAACTGGAGCGTTTCGGCGAGCCGGTAGTTCCGGACTTTGAGATTCCTTATCACACGGAGATCATGGAGAAGTTCGCAGGCATTGACCTTGACAGTGCACGTAAGGTTGCCGGTAACGGTTTCTATTACTTGATGGGAGATATTGCGCGTCTGCATTCCGCGGTGATCAGTTATGCTCGTGATTTCATGATTGGTCGCGGCTTCACGTATTGTGTTCCACCCTTCATGATTCGTAGCGAGGTCGTTACCGGCGTTATGAGCTTCGCGGAGATGGAGTCTATGATGTACAAGATTGAGGGTGAGGATCTGTACCTCATCGGTACTAGTGAGCATTCGATGATCGGTAAGTTCATTGACACCATCAACAAGGAAGAGAATTTGCCTTACACACTGACCAGCTATTCTCCTTGCTTCCGTAAGGAGAAGGGGGCGCACGGCATTGAAGAGCGTGGTGTCTATCGTATTCACCAGTTCGAAAAGCAGGAGATGGTTGTTATCTGTAAACCCGAGGAGAGCATGGATTGGTACGAGAAGTTGTGGAAGAACACCGTTGACTTGTTCCGTTCCTTGGACATTCCCGTGCGTACGCTTGAGTGCTGTTCCGGTGATCTTGCGGACCTGAAGGTGAAGAGCTGTGACGTAGAGGCTTGGTCTCCCAGACAGAAGAAGTATTTTGAGGTTGGTAGTTGTTCGAACCTTGGTGATGCACAGGCAAGACGCTTGAAGATTCGTGTTGTAGGTGAGAACGGCAAATATTTTGCTCACACCTTGAATAATACTGTAGTAGCACCGCCTCGTATGTTGATTGCGTTTCTCGAGAACAATCTACAGGCAGACGGTTCTGTGCGCATTCCGGAGGCTTTGCGTCCTTATATGGGCGGGCAGACCGAGATTCGATAATATTGTTACAGAGGATAAGAGCACTATTTCGGTGCTCTTGTCTTATTGTATATAGTCCAACAAAACAAGTGGAGGTAGGAAATATGAAAGATGCATTGATTGGTACATTGTACGAGGATTTGGATAAGACCTTGGCGAAGGATTTGCTCGCGAGCTGTACGTATCCGTGGGAGGCTTTGCCGAAGATAAAGGATACGATCCTGACAATAGGAGCAAATCTTTCCGAGGAGGAATACGACCATCCTGCGGAAAATGTATGGATTGCTAAGGATGCGAAGGTGGCGCCTACGGCATACATTAACGGACCGTGTATTATCGGTCATGAGACAGAGGTTCGTCATTGTGCATTTATCCGTGGAAATGCACTGGTTGGTAATGGTGCAGTAGTAGGTAACTCTACAGAGCTTAAGAACGTTATCCTCTTTGACAAGGTTCAGGTTCCGCACTACAATTACGTGGGAGATTCCATTCTTGGCTATCGTGCACACATGGGGGCTGGTTCCATTACGTCCAATGTGAAGTCCGATAAGACGTTGGTTGTTGTAAAATGTGAGGAGGAACGCATCGAAACCGGCTTGAAGAAGTTCGGTGCGATGGTCGGAGATTATGTAGAGGTCGGATGTGGTTCGATTTTGAATCCGGGAACGGTAGTAGGGGCGAACAGTAACATTTATCCGTTGAGCAGTGTTCGCGGTGTCGTTCCGGCAGGTAGCATCTACAAGAAGCAAGGCGAGGTTGTGGAGAAGAGATAAATCTCGTATCATAGTAGATTTTATAGAATTTGGGCTCTTTGTCAAGCATGGGGGACATGTATGACAAAGAGCCTTTTATGTCGGTGTGTAATACAGCCTAAAAAAGAGGATGACCGAAGTCACCCTCCTCTACTAAATGCTTGAATTAGAACTTGCCAGCCTCAGCAGCCTCCTGAATAGCAACTGCAACAGCAACGGTCATACCAACCATCGGGTTGTTACCTGCACCGATCAGACCCATCATCTCAACGTGAGCCGGAACGGAAGAGGAACCTGCGAACTGAGCATCGCTATGCATACGACCCATCGTATCGGTCATACCGTAGGAAGCGGGACCTGCTGCCATGTTATCCGGATGAAGGGTACGACCGGTACCACCACCGGAAGCAACGGAGAAGTACTTCTTACCAGCCTCCATACGCTCCTTTTTGTAGGTACCTGCAACGGGATGCTGGAAACGAGTCGGGTTGGTGGAGTTACCGGTGATGGAGATATCAACGTTCTCCTTCCACATGATAGCAACACCCTCGGTTACGTCGTTAGCGCCGTAGCAGTTAACCTTGGAACGAAGACCTTCGGAGTAAGACTTACGGAATACTTCCTTAACCTCACCGGTGGAGTAGTCCATCTCGGTCTCAACGAACGTGAAGCCGTTGATACGGGAAATAATCTGAGCTGCGTCCTTGCCAAGACCGTTCAAGATAACTCGAAGGGGCTTCTTACGTACCTTGTTAGCCTTCTCAGCGATACCGATAGCACCCTCAGCAGCAGCGAAAGACTCGTGACCTGCAAGGAATGCGAAACACTCGGTCTCTTCCTCAAGAAGCATCTTGCCGAGGTTACCATGTCCAAGTCCAAGCTTACGCTGATCAGCAACGGAACCCGGGATACAGAAAGCCTGAAGACCTTCCCCGATTGCAGCGGCAGCGTCAGCAGCCATTCTGCAATTTTTCTTAATAGCGATAGCAGCACCTACGATGTAAGCCCAGCAAGCGTTCTCGAAACAGATCGGCTGAATCTTCTTAACCTGATCATAAACGTTAAGGCCTGCATCCTTCGTAATCTTTTCTGCCTCTTCGATGGAGGAGATGCCATAGCTGTTCAATACGGAATTGATCTTGTCAATTCTTCTTTCATATGATTCAAATAATGCCATTGTCGTTTCCTCCTATTACTTAATCTCTTCGTCAGTTCTGGGATCGATGATCTTCACAGCATCAGCAACACGACCGTACTGACCGCAAGCCTTCTCGTAAGCGGTGTTAGGATCGTCGCCCTTCTTAATGAAGTCGGTCATCTTGCCGAGAGATACGAACTTGTAACCGATAATCTCGTTGTCGGCATCAAGAGCGATACCGGTAACATAACCTTCCGCCATCTCAAGGTAACGAGGACCCTTCTTGAGAGTACCGTACATCGTACCTACCTGGCTGCGGAGACCCTTACCAAGGTCCTCAAGACCTGCACCGATCGGAAGACCGTCTTCGGAAAATGCACTCTGAGAACGACCGTATACGATCTGGAGGAAGAGCTCTCTCATAGCGGTGTTGATAGCGTCACAAACAAGGTCTGTGTTCAATGCCTCAAGAACCGTTCTGCCGGGAAGAATCTCGGATGCCATAGCAGCGGAATGAGTCATACCGGAGCAACCGATCGTCTCAACGAGAGCTTCCTGAATAATACCTTCCTTAATGTTCAGGGTCAATTTGCAGGCACCCTGCTGAGGAGCACACCAGCCAATACCGTGAGTAAGACCGGAGATGTCGCTTACCTGTGTAGCCTTAACCCACTTTGCTTCTTCGGGGATAGGAGCTGCGCCATGACGCACACCCTGAGCTACAGTACACATTTTTTCTACTTCATGAGAATAAATCATACGAGTAATACTCCTTTCATCTGATAAGAATACATCGCATTTATTTTAACATATCGAATTTAAAAATACTATACAAAAATGTAGACTTTTGAATGAAATTTTTGATTTGGAAGTAGATATTTTATTGTTTCTATGATAAAATATAAATTGGTAGGTCGTGTTGTCGGGGGACAGAACACGAAAGAAGTGTAGAAAAGAGGGATGTTATGAACGATAATCGAGAAAAGCAAGCGGAATTCGAAGAAATCGATTTCGGACATATGAGACAATATATTGGTGATGACATTCATTCGGAAGCATTTGCTATTGGACCGAGACGAAAAACAGCCGCACCGGAGGAACAGGCTAAGAAGATCGTAGAAGAACAGAGGGAGAGCGAAGAAATCATCTCGCCGAGCAGTTTTATGATGTCTGTGGAAGAGGATGGTTTGCACGAGGGTGAGGAAGCGAACAATGTAACGGAAGAAAACGGGGCAGCGGAGCAACAGATCGCATATGAAGATATGGAGGAGCCTGCGCCGGTGTCAAAGGAAGAAGAATTGGCCGATGAGATCTTACGAATCGCACAGAACAGCGAGACGGAAGGATTTCTGGGACAGGTGGATGCATTGTTTCGCCATACCGAGAAGAGATCCGTGAAAGAAGCAGCATCGTCATGTGTGGGAGTGTCGGAGAAGTCCGATGTGCTTTGCGAGGGAACGTCTGACGATACGTTACAAGCGGTAAGTACGACCAGCTCCTCGTCGTCGGATAATTCGCCGGAAGTGGCGCAGTCCTTGCAACAAAGCGAGAGGGAAGGCACTTCGTTGTCGGTAGATGATAAGACAATGAATGACGGCGTGCTTGTTGCTGAGATATTGAACGCGGAGACAGAAAAAACGTCGAAGTCGAAGAAGGAAAAGAAGCCGAAGAAAGAAAAGAAGATGAAGAAGGAGAAGCCTCCGAAGAAGACGCAGGAAGAGATTCTTGCGGAGCAGGAGGAGAAGGAAGCGAAGTTTCAGCGGATGCTAATTTCTTCCGAAGAAGAAGCGTCGGCACTTTTTAAAAAACGTAAGCTTCGTAATATGTGCTTGAATGCAGTTACCGCGATATCGATGGTGGTTTTTATGATTTGTGTGCTCGAAATCGGTTGGTATTACATGAAGAGCTTTCAATACAAGAAGGATATGGAGAACATTTTCAACGGAATCGACGGAGGAATTGCGGGAGATACCAATGAATTGATTCAGAATATGACGCAGGACAATGGGGACGTGCTTATTTTCCCTGATGAGGTGCAGTATGATGTGATCGGAAGCATCGGAAAGTTTGACAAGGAGGTTAGCGACAGCTGGGGAGAAAAGTATCAGAAGCTTGCCGCAATGAATCCGGATTGTATTGGTGTCATCGAGATTCCGGACACACCGATTTCTCTTCCCGTTATGTTTACTCCCGAGGATTCCGATAAGTATCTTTATCGGAATTTCAGTGGTGAGAAAGAGTATCGCGGATTGCCTTTCCTAGACGGTGCAACAAAGCTTGGTGTGAGTCAGAATTATATTATTCACGGACATAATATGAAGGATGGGACTTCTTTCGGAACTTTGGATGAGTATCTGAAGAAGAGTTATTACAACAAGCACAAATATATTTATTTTAATACTCCCTTTAGCGAGGGTGTCTATGAAATCATGGCGGTATGCAAGACGAAAATCTATACCGCAAATGATGATTGCTTTAAGTATTACAAATACGGCGGTGAATTAACAAAGACGCAGTTTAATACGTATATTCGTGAAGTGAAGAAAATGTCCGAGTACAATACCGGTGTCAGTGCAACGTGGGGCGATGAATTGATTACGCTTTCTACTTGCAATCGATATACGGAAGAGGGACGTTTGATTATTGTTGCAAAGCGTATTAAATAGCAAGAGGTTAAGACATCTATGGGAATTCGAATTATACGACCGAGGTTCGAGGATTTCCGCCGAATTATTGTTATCAGTGATATTCACGGTAATTATACAGTGTTTCGCAGTCTGCTTTCGCAGCTTCGTTATTCCAGAAACGACATATTGATTCTGCTTGGGAATATTGTGGAACGCGGTCCGGAAAGTCTTCGAACGTTACGGTTTGTAATGGAACTCAGTTCAACGAATCCAGTGTACACAGTAATGGGAGATGCGGATCCGATATGCAAAGAAATCATACGAAATGACCGGAATCGTGAGCTGTTGCATTACGTGATGAGCAATCCGCAGTCTTTGGTTGCAGACATGTGTAAGGAGGCGGGTATACCGCTAAGGTTAAATACAAACATGTTGGCGGTGAAGCAATCGTTGCGTGTCATATTTCAAGAAGAGATTGCTTTTCTCGCAAACCTTCCGCATTTGATCGAGGTGCCGAATTTTATTTTTGCACATGGTCAGATATTGCCGGGATCGCTGGAAGATTTACATCCTGCGGAGGTAATTCGCGGCGATGCCTTTTTGGACAAAGGATTTTCCTTTGATAAGTACGTTGTGGTTGGTCATTGGCCGGTTCTTATGTACGATAAGAGCAAGCGTGATGCCAATCCGATTATCAATAAGACACGAAAGATAATCAGTATTAACGGTGGCATTAGCAGAAAGAGAGATGGGCAGTTAAATGCCTTGATCATTCCGAGTGTGGATTCCGCGGATTTTCGCACAGCATATGCGGATGCCTTGCCGAAGGCGAAGGTACTGAACAGTCAGGCGGCGGGAGAATTTCGTAATACGATTTTGCAGCCGGACAACATTGTGAAACCACTTCGTTATTCTGGGGATTTTGCATATTGCCGCCATGAAAGTACGGGAAAGAATTATTGGATTCCAAAGCATTATCTTTCGGTGAAGAACGAAGTGTGGCGAACGGAAGACATTACGGACTATCAGATTAAGGTGACTTACGAAGATATTGTGTCCGTAGTAGAAAGCACTAGCAGAGGGTATTTGGTCAAGAAAAACGGAATTACCGGTTGGTACTACGGATTACTTGAACCGATTCCGGAATGAGCTTTTTGTAAGGACGGGATTATTATGGACAATGCAGTACTGTTGGCAAATCAAGTATTTATCATGTTTCTTATGATCGGTATTGGATATGTATTATATCGACTTCGAATTGTCGGAGAACAGACATCGGAGCAGATGACGAAGGTTTTGTTTTATGTTGTTGTTCCTGCATTGATTATTCAGACGTATCAAGTGACATACACAGAGGAGAAAGGGCGAGAGCTTTTGCTTGCGCTCTTTTTGTCAGTCATCGCGATGTTGATCGGCATAGCGGTATCGTACGCGGTATATCTCGGAAGTGACACACAGACAAGAGATGTAGAGCAGTTTGGAGCCTGTTTTTCCAATACAGGGTTTATGGGAGTTCCGCTTGTGACAGCAATTATGGGTACTGCCGGTGTGTTCTATAGCAATACGTATATGATGGTATTTCAATTCAGCTGCTTTACGTTTGGGGTTTATATCATGAAAAAGTGCGCCGGAGAGAAGTTTACAGGAAGGGAACTGGCGAAGCTTTTGCTAAATCCTACCGTGCTGTGTGTTGTTGTTGGGATTGCTTTGTTTTTCTTACAAATACGTCTTCCGAAGACGATCGGAACTACCTTGGATTATCTCGCAAGTATGAATACTCCATTGGCGATGCTTGTTTCGGGGATATGTATAGCGAGAATTAATCTTCGTAAAACCATAACACGTCTTCGGAATTATTATGTTACTTTTTTGAAATTGTTGCTAATTCCGGCTTTGCTGATTTTTGCCTTTCGTTTTTTGCCGGGAGAGGATCACATTAAGCTTGCAATTTTGATTGTAGCATCTTGCCCAACAGCCACTAATACAATGCTGTTTTCAAAATTGTATGGTCGAAATGTGGACGTCGCTTCGTCTCTGTTTCTGCTTAGTACCTTGTTTTGCATTGTGTCCCTGCCGCTCGTAATTCTTATGAACTCCATTTTTTAAAAAGGTATCAAGAAACTATTGATTTTTGATAGCGTTTAATATAATCAAATTAGTGATAAATGAGAATCCGGAGCAGAGTTATATGGATAATAGGTTACAGCGTGTGGATGATTTAATGAGAGAATGTTTTGGTGAAAAAGTGCAGCTGTTAGAAACTTATGGCCGGTACAGATGTGCGTGTTTGGATTGCTATACATGTATCATTATGAAGATAGATATGAGGATTTGTGTGAGTTAGTAGATTCGATAGATAGATACAACTTAAGAGTAAAGAGAGTATTGTAGAAGAATTCTGACGTATACTATCGTTCAAACACCTATTTTTAGTGAGGCGACAAACAAAATCCAGAGAAGAAATGAAATCTTCTCTGGATTTAATTCTTTATGATTACTCCATTTAAGACAAGCCTTTTTGAAAATTTTTGATATCAATTATCTTCCGAAGAAATATCGGAGGTGGACGCATTGTGTTCGCGAATGCGTTTGTGTGCAGTTGCAAGCATCAGCTTAATTCGGTTCAGCTGATTCACTTCGCTTGCACCGGGATCATAATCGACTGCAACAATGTTGGATTCCGGATAGCGTAGACGCAATTCTTTGATGACACCCTTGCCTACGATGTGGTTTGGCAGACATGCGAAGGGCTGTGTACAGACGATATTCGGAGCTCCGCTATGTATCAGCTCCACCATTTCCGCAGTCAAAAACCAGCCTTCACCGGTTTGGTTCCCTGTAGAAACAATCGGTTCCGCATACTTGGCCATGTCCTGAATGTGAGAGGGAGGAGAGAAACGCTTGCTGTTTTGTAGGGCGATTCTCGCCGGCTTCCGCATCCACTCGATGATAGAGATCGCAAGGTTATTGTATCGTGCGATTTTTTTACTTTTCCCGAGCAATTTGCTTTCAAAATTCTTATTATAACAGCAGTATAAGAAGAAATCGATCAGATCAGGACAAACTGCTTCCGCTCCCTCATGTTCCAGAAGGTCAACAAGATAATTATTGGCTGCCGGATGAAACTTAACCAAAATCTCGCCGACAATACCGACGCGCGGTTTGCGTATCGTTTCGTCTAACGGAAGCGCATCGAAATCGGCAACAATACCGCGGCAGTTCTTTTTGAAGGTGGAGAGCTTGCCTTTTCCGACCGAATCGGCACAGATGGCATTCCACTTCTCGTAAAGTGCATTTGCCGAACCGGGCTCCAACTCATATGGACGAGTGCGATAGAGAACCCGCATGAAAATATCTCCGTAGATCAATGCTTGCAATACACTGCTCATAAGCTTTGGTGTATATTTGAGTCCGGGATTCTTCTCAAGACCGCTTGCGTTCAAGGAAACAACAGGGATGTGTCCGAGGTTTGCCTTCCTTAAGGCACGTCGGATGAAACCGATATAATTGGTGGCACGACAACCGCCGCCGGTCTGTGTAATGCAGATAGCAACCTTGTTGAGGTCATATTTTCCCGAGAGAAGAGTGGCCATAATCTGACCGACAACGATCAAGGAAGGGTAGCAGGCATCGTTATTTACGTATTTTAATCCGGTATCCACCGAGGTTTTTCCGTCGATATCTAAGACATCCAATTGATAGCCGTGTGCGCGCAATGCAGGCTCCAGCAATCGAAAATGCAACGGAGACATTTGAGGTGCGAGCAAGGTATAATTCGCACGCATTTCTTCGGTGAAGATGACGCGCTCATGTGCGGAGGAAACGATCGGTGCGGAAACATTTTTACGCTTGCGCTCTTTGATTGCGGACAGTAGAGAACGCACACGAATGCGTGCTGCTCCGAGGTTGTTCACTTCGTCAATTTTCAATACCGTGTAGATCTTTCCGGCAGAGGAAAGGATGTCGTTGACGCCATCTGTAGTAACAGCATCTAGACCGCAACCAAACGAGTTTAGCTGAATCAGCTCGAGATTGCTCTGTGTACGAACATAGGCAGCGGCATTATACAAACGCGTATGGTACATCCATTGATCCATAACAATCATAGGACGATCCACCTGTCCGAGATGACTGATGCTGTCTTCGGTAAGAACCGCGACGCCATAAGAGCATATCATGTCGGGAATGCCGTGATGAATCTCCGGATCGATATGGTAGGGACGTCCGGCCAATACAATACCCGTTCGTCCGGTCTCCTTCAAGTAAGCAAGGGTTTCTTCCCCTTTTTTGCGAATATCGGCCTTGATTTTTAATTGTTCTTCCCAAGCACAGTGCGCAGCCGAACGAATTTCTTCGGAGGAAATGCCCTGGCTTGAAAAATGGCGGAGCAAACCATTAGTAATGATTTCTTCGCTTTCGAAGGAAAGGAAAGGATTCTCGTAGCGTATCTCTGTTGTCTTCAGCTCGTCAACATTATTCTTGATGTTTTCGCCGTAGGACGTAACGATCGGGCAGTTGAAGTGGTTTCCCGCCCCCGCATCCTCACGGTGCTCATAAGGAACACAAGGATAGAAGATATAAGGCACCTTCTGATGAAGCAACCAGCTGATATGTCCGTGTACCAACTTGGCAGGATAACATTCGGATTCGCTGGGAATGGATTCGATTCCAAGCTCGTAGATTTTTCTTGTGGAAGCGGGAGACAAAATAACTTGGTAACCGAGCTTCGTAAAGAAAGTAAACCAAAACGGATAGTTTTCGTACATGTTTAGAACACGGGGAATACCGACCTTTCCGCGTGTGGCTTCGGGTTCGGTTAATGGTTCGTAACCGAAGGTCTTTCGGAGCTTGTAATCGAAAAGGTTCGGAATACCCTCTTTATTTTTCTCCTTGCCGATGCCGCGTTCACAACGATTTCCGGAAATAAACTGGCGCCCACCGGAGAAACGGTTGATGGTCAGAAGACAAGCATTCGTACACCCTTTACAGCGTGCCATTGAGGTTTCAAAACGTAATTCGTTGATATCTTCGAGTGACAGTATGGTCGAAGCGGTTCCTTCATAATGTTCGCGGGCAATCAGCGCGGCACCGAAGGCACCCATGATTCCCGTAATGTCCGGACGAATGACCTGACATTGCGCAATGTGTTCCAAACTCCGGAGTACGGCATCGTTATAAAATGTACCGCCTTGCACTACAATGTTTTTTCCAAGATCGGATGCATCAGTAACCTTAATCACCTTATAAAGTGCATTTTTGATTACGGAGTAGGCAAGTCCTGCGGAAATATCGGCAACGGTGGCTCCTTCTTTTTGTGCCTGCTTTACTTTAGAATTCATGAACACCGTACAGCGAGAGCCCAAATCAATCGGGTTCTCGGCAAACAATGCGATTTTTGCAAAGTCTGCTACTTCGTAACCGAGACTTTTGGCAAATGTCTCAATAAAGGAGCCACAGCCGGAGGAACATGCCTCGTTCAGCTGCACCTTGTCTACGGTACCGTTCTTAATTTGAATGCATTTCATGTCCTGCCCGCCGATGTCTAAGATACAGTCCACCTCGGGATTGAAGAAAGCGGCAGCATGATAATGCGCAACGGTCTCAACCTCACCTTCATCCAGCATAAGTGCAGCCTTGACCAAAGCTTCGCCATAACCGGTCGAGCACGTACGAACGATTCGAGCACTGTCGGGAAGAAGAGCGTAGACCTCTTTGAGTGCCTTGACGGTTGTCTTCAGAAGACTACCGTTGTTATTACTGTAGAAGGAATACAAAAGGGAACCGTCCTCGCCGACAAGTGCCAACTTGGTTGTAGTGGAACCGGCATCGATTCCAAGAAAGCAATCCCCCTCGTAATTCTCCAAATCTCCCTTTATAACTTTGTGACGGCTGTGGCGTTCGGTAAATGCAGCATAAGCCTCTTCGCTTGCAAACAGAGGCTCCATGCGGCTGACCTCAAACTCCATGGTGATTCCGTCTGCAAGACGCTTGTGCATGTCGGACAGAGGAATCGGAGAGGTTTTTTCGGAAGAAAGAGCGGAGCCGATAGCCGCAAATAGATGCGAGTGCTCCGGTGCGTAAACCTGTTCCGGAGTTAGCTTTAGTGTACGAATAAATGCGGCACGAAGCTCGGTGAGGAAATGCAGGGGACCTCCGAGAAAGGCGACATTTCCGCGAATCGGCTTGCCCCAGGCAAGACCACTGATGGTTTGATTAACAACCGCCTGAAAAATTGATGCAGACAAATCGGGTTTGGTTGCACCTTCGTTGATCAGCGGTTGAATATCGGACTTGGCAAAAACACCACATCTTGCTGCAATGGGATACAGTGCCTGATAGGACTTGGCATATTCGTTTAGGCCGGCGGCATCGGTCTTCAAAAGGCTGGCCATCTGGTCGATAAAAGAACCGGTTCCTCCGGCACAAATGCCGTTCATTCTTTGATCAATTCCGCCGGTGAAATATATGATTTTAGCATCCTCGCCGCCCAACTCAATTGCAACATCAGTCTGCGGGGAGTACATGGTAAGTGCTTCGGAAACTGCAACCACTTCCTGAATAAAGGGGATGTTCAAATGCTTTGCGATCGTCAAACCACCCGAACCGGTGATAACAGGGCAAACCAAAGCATCGCCGATGCATTGCATTCCGCGATGAATTAATTCTGCCAGTGTGGACTGAATGTTAGCATAGTGTCTTTCGTAATCGGAAAAAAGAATATCGTTTGCACTGTTAAGAATGGCAACCTTAACGGTTGTTGAACCGATATCAATTCCGAGGGTAAGTATTTCGTTCATGTGGTACCTCATATTTTCTATCCTTATGTATGTTATGCATTGGAGAAATGCATTTATGTACTTGTGAAAATACAAATCAGGGTAATTATACGATACTTTTTTCAATTATTCAATAAAGAATCTCTGAAAAATTATCAAACTCATACTGGGAAATGTATGTATTGCGGAACTTTTTTGGGGTTTGTACATATGATAGAAACAAAAGAAGACAATGAGGTTCGAAATGTATTTCAGTCAATGTAATGGAATGGTGTATACGATTCAGCCCGGAGATACTGTATATGCGATTAGCAGGAAATTTCGCGTACCGGTGTGGGCAATACTTCGTGCGAATTCGGGTGTCGATGTGTACAACTTAAGAATCGGTGCCAAACTGTGTATTCCGGCGGCATGCAACTGTGGAAACGGAATGAATTCGCCGGTTTTAAGACCGCAACCACGTGACGAATGGGAAGATTTCGACTAAGATTCAAAAAAAAGAATTGTATTACGACGGGATTTCGGATATACTGCAAATAGTATGTCCGCACACGGTGCGCGACGAAAGAGAAAATGATAGGAATGAGGTTTGGCATGAGTAAGGCATATACCGGTGGAATCATTGTAGAAAAGAACGAGCTTGCGGAAGGAATCATTGATATGTGGATTGCCATTCCGGAGATTGCGTCAGAAGCAATTCCCGGACAGTTTGTCGCATATTATTGTACCGATGGAGCACGACTGTTGCCGCGTCCAATCAGCATTTGCGATGTAGATGATGATGGACACAAGTTACGATTGGTTTTCCGCATTGTCGGAGATGGTACGAAGGAACTTGCTTCTAAAAAGGTGTTTGAGAGCATAACGTTAATGGGACCGCTCGGCAACGGATATCGTGACCTGAACGGACAAAATTGCATCTTAGTCGGTGGCGGAATCGGAATTCCTCCGATGCTGTATCTGGCAAAATGTCTCGCAGATCAGAATAAGAAAGTGACAACCGTGCTCGGTTATCGTAGCAATGACACATTTTTGGTCGAAGAGTTTGCTGCATACGGTGAAGTTTTTCTGGCTTCGGATGACGGAAGTGTCGGAACCAAAGGAACGGTATTGGACGCCATTCGTGAGAACGGAGTGACCGGCGATCAGATTGCTGCCTGCGGTCCTATGCCTATGTTGAGAGGTTTGGCAGCATATAGCGAAGAAAGCGGAATACCGGCTTATGTGTCGCTTGAGGAGCGTATGGCGTGCGGCATCGGAGCTTGTCTCGGTTGTATCACAAAGACGCGTGAGGTGAATCAGCACTCTCAGGTGAAGAATACAAGAATCTGCACTGAAGGACCTGTATTTAACGTAAATGATTTGGATTTCAATAAATAATTAGTGTCGGGAAGAGGACAAGATGTTCGCAGAATCCGACGTCGCGATAGCGACAGAATGTGAGGAACTATGATAAATACGGAAGTAAATCTTGCCGGTGTTGTGCTGAAAAATCCGGTGATGACCGCCTCCGGAACCTTTGGGTCCGGTATGGAGTACGGCCAATTTGTAGACCTTTCCCGCCTTGGAGCGGTAGTAACGAAGGGAGTGGCGATTACGCCTTGGGAGGGCAATCCTACACCGAGACTTGCGGAGACTGCCAGCGGCATGTTGAATGCCATCGGCTTGCAGAATCCGGGGCTTGACGTGTTCATAAAGAGAGATCTTCCCTTTCTTAAGAAGCAGAATACAAAGATTGTTGTCAATGTGTGCGGTAAGACGGCAGAGGAATATGTGAAGGCAGTGGAGCGTCTTGCAGAAACCGATGTGGACATTTTGGAGATTAATATTTCTTGTCCCAACGTAAAAGCAGGCGGCATTGCTTTCGGTCAGGACCCCGTAATGGTAGAGAAGGTAACGAAGGAGCTTAAGAAGGTGGCGAAGCAACCTGTGTTCATGAAGCTGAGTCCTAATGTTACGGATATTACCGCTACGGCCAAGGCGGCGGAAGCCGGTGGTGCGGATGGTGTGTCGTTGATTAATACCTTGACCGGTATGAAGATTGATATTAATCGTCGTACCTTTGCATTGGCAAATAAGACCGGTGGTCTGTCCGGTCCCGCCATCAAGCCTGTGGCAGTACGTATGGTGTACCAGGTGGCAAATGCGGTAAAGATTCCAATCATCGGCATGGGAGGTATTGCGTCTGCGGAGGATGCACTGGAGTTCATCATGGCAGGTGCTACGGCAGTCAGTGTCGGCACTGCTAATTTCCATAACCCTTATGTAACGGTGGAGATTGCGGAGGGTATCCGTAATTATATGCAGAAGAATCATATTGAGAATCTTACGGACCTCATCGGTTGCGTACGATAATAAATTGACGGAGGATAAGTCATGGAACAGTACAAGCAGGAATTTATTGAATTTATGGTGGATTGTAACGTGTTGAAGTTTGGCGACTTCACCTTGAAGAGCGGAAGAAAGTCCCCCTTCTTTATGAATGCGGGCGCTTATGTTACCGGTTCTCAGCTGATGAAGCTGGGCGAGTATTATGCCAAGGCCATTTACGATAAATACGGTGCGGATTTTGACGTGTTGTTCGGACCCGCATATAAAGGGATTCCGCTTTCCGTTGCTACGGTTATTGCATTTTCCAAACTGTATGGTAAGGAGATTCGGTATTGCTCCAATCGTAAGGAGGAGAAGGATCATGGTGATGCGGGCATTTTGCTGGGGAGTAAGATCAAGGACGGGGATCGTGTGGTAGTGATCGAGGACGTAACCACGTCCGGCAAGTCTATGGAGGAGACGATTCCGATTGTTCGTGCCCAGGGAAATGTGGAGATTATCGGTCTGATGGTTTCTTTGAATCGTTGCGAACGTGGTAAGGGCGATAAGGGCGCACTTGATGAGATTAGGGAGCTTTATGGCTTCGAGACAAATGCCATCGTGAGTATGGGTGAGGTTGTTGCGTATCTGTACAACCGCGAGATTAACGGTAAGGTGTTGATTGACGATGCTATGAAGGCATCCATTGATGCATATTACGAGCAGTACGGAGTACGATAAGATGCTGAAAACCAGTGATTTTTATTATGATTTACCTCCGGAACTGATTGCACAGGATCCGCTTCGGGATCGTGCATCGTCGCGACTTTTGGTGATGAGCAGAGAGACCGGCGAGGTGAGTCACAAGACATTTTCCGATGTGGTATCCTACCTGGAGCCCGGGGATTGCTTGGTGATTAACGATACGAAGGTTATTCCGGCGCGGCTCTACGGAGAACGTATGCATCGAACCGACCGAGGCTATAAGGAACCGGATACTCCCGGGGCACGTATTGAGGTGTTACTTCTCAAACGTATGGAGAACGGAGCGTGGGAGACACTTGTGAAGCCCGGAAAGCGTGCCAAGGAAGGAGACCGGATTTCTTTTGGTGACGGCAAGCTTGTGGCACATATTGATGAGGTGAAGCCGGATGGCAATCGTATCATTTCATTTTCTTACGAGGGAATCTTTGAAGAGATTTTGGACGAGCTTGGACAGATGCCTTTGCCACCGTACATTACACACAAGCTAGAAGATAAGAATCGTTACCAGACGGTATACGCGAAGTACGAGGGATCTGCGGCGGCACCTACGGCGGGACTTCATTTTACGCCGGAGCTGTTGCATGAGATTGAGGAAAAGGGTGTGCGAATTGCTCATGTAACCTTGCATGTCGGACTCGGAACGTTTCGTCCTGTAAAGGAAGAAAATATTTTGGATCACGAGATGCATACGGAGAGTTATCAGATCAGAGAAGAGGATGCTCGCATCATTAACGAGGCTAAAGACAGTGGCCATCGGGTCATTTGCGTGGGGACCACCAGTTGTCGAACCATTGAGTCGGTGGCGGATGAGAGTGGTCATGTGCGTGCCTGTGCCGGAGACACGTCCATCTTCATCTATCCGGGGTATCACTTTAAATGCATGGATGGTTTGATTACCAACTTCCATCTGCCGGAGTCTACCCTTATTATGTTGGTGTCGGCATTTGCAGGCAAGGAACAGGTAATGAACGCTTACGAGGAAGCGGTGCGAGAGAAGTATCGATTCTTCAGTTTCGGAGATGCCAGCTTGTTTATCTAGAACACAAGAAAATAATCGCTTGCCTCAGTGGAATGGGGCAAGCGATTTTGTATCTATGGAATGAAAGCGAAGATGCTAGGAGAGCATCGCCAAAAATTCACGGTTCTTCTCTAACGTATATTCCATGGCATCGGCACCCGGAGCCCCGATGGTATTTCTCTTATCCACACAGGTAGTCAAAGCAATTGCCTCGTAGATGTCTTCCTTAAACACTGGGCTGATGCTCTGATAGTCTGCTAGCGTCAAATCGTCCAAACCGCAATTCTTTTCAATGCATAGAAGCACCAGCTGACCGATGATTCCGTGAGCGTCACGGAAGGGAACGCCGTTATTAACAAGATAGTCAGCGGCATCCGTGGCATTGGTAAATCCGCCGGAAGCACTGGTACGCATAGCCTCCTTGTTGAAGGTGGTGGTGGCCAGCATGTCGTGGAAGAGAGTAATGCACCCCTTCACGGTATCGATGGCATCGAAGGTCAATTCTTTATCCTCCTGCATATCTTTGTTGTATGCAAGCGGAAGCCCCTTCATGGTCGTTAAGATGGAAATCAATGCACCGTAGACACGACCGGTCTTACCGCGAATTAACTCGGCAATGTCCGGGTTCTTCTTTTGCGGCATAATGGAAGAGCCGGTGGAAAATGCATCGTCTAATTCAATGAATCGATACTCATTGGAGTTCCAAATGATGAATTCCTCGGAGAAACGACTTAGGTGCATCATAATGGTGGACAACGCGGACAGAAGCTCGATAATATAATCTCTGTCGGATACGGAATCCATGCTGTTCAATGTCGGTCCGTCGAAGTCAAGAAGTTCCGCGGAGTACTCTCTATCCAGAGGGTATGTGGTACCTGCCAATGCACCTGCACCAAGAGGGCAGGTATTCATACGCTTATAAATATCGCACAGACGCAAATAATCGCGCTTGAACATCTCCATATAAGCACCCAAATGATGCGCCAACGTTACGGGCTGTGCTTTCTGAAGATGCGTAAAGCCCGGTATGATTGTGTCGATATGCTCCTCCATCAACGTATGTACGGTATTCATAAGGGTTACAAGAAGCTGCTTTAATTCCGTAATTTCATCCCGCGTGTAGAGCTTCATATCAAGAGCAACTTGATCGTTGCGACTTCTGCCGGTGTGAAGCTTCTTACCTACATTGCCGATACGTTCTATGAGGTTGGCTTCCACGAAGCTGTGAATATCCTCCTGAGAATTGTCGATAACGAGAGCACCGCTGTCAATGTCGGCTTCAATGCTCTTAAGTCCGGCAATGATTGTGTTTCGTTCCTCATCGGATAGAATCTGCTGCTTCGCCAGCATGGTAACGTGTGCAATGCTACCTCGAATATCCTGATGATAAAATTTTTGGTCAAATCCAATGGATGCATTAAAGTTATGTACAAGTTGATTGGTTTCTTTCGTAAAGCGTCCGCCCCAAAGCTTCATAGGTTGGTTTCCTTTCTGTACTTTGTATTCTTGTGAAAAGTTTGTATCTGTTTTATTCCTTTACTTGCATTTTCAACGGGTTTATTATACACTAAGAAAAGTATGAATTCAAGACCGGAAGCGATTCCTGTTATAAGTTATACATGAGGTAATAATTGAAATGGAGAATTAAAATGGAAAAGAAAACGAAGATACACATTCCCGATTATCGACTTAGTGAGGAGTTGATTAGCTCTATCAGTCATGGAGTCGGTGCCGGACTTGCGATTGCGGCACTTGTGCTTTGTGTTGTACGCGCGGCATTTCACGGACCTTGGGAGGTTGTGAGCAGCTGCATCTACGGATCGACAATGGTTCTGATGTACATGATGTCCACGTTGTACCATGCACTTGCGAAGAACCGTGCGAAAAAGGTATTTCGTGTGTTTGATCACTGCAGCATTTTTTTGTTGATTGCGGGCACCTATACGCCGTTTACTCTTGTTGCGATGAGGGGAATCACGGGATGGGTTTTGTTCGGTGTTATTTGGGCAGTGGCCATTGTCGGGATTGTGTTTGACTCGATCAATCTGGATCGCTTCGAAAAATTGGCGGTTGTTTGCTATCTTTTAATGGGGTGGGCTGTCGTTGTGACATTTCCGCAATTGGTGCGCGCGGTTCCGAAAGCCTGCATCGGCTTACTGGTGGCGGGCGGTGTTGTATTTACGGTCGGGGCGATTGTATACGCAATAGGAGAAAAGGTGCGTTACATGCATTCCATCTGGCATTTTTTTGTGCTAGGGGGGACGATATTGCATTTCTTTTCAATATATTTGTTTGTAATCTAGGCCTAGATGCCGTTGGAAGAGCGAAAGCGGTGTAATGCCGAAACATATTCGAATACGTAAGAAAAAGGGCTGTGAAAAACAGCCCCTATCGTTATATTGATTTAAAAATCAGTGAACGAAACGTCAAGGAGTTATCCCCAACAGCCTTGCTCCGTTTCGGAAACAGATCTTCTCCATCAATTCGTCTCCGAGTTGCATCTTCTCCAACACTTCGTATACGGAGTGCTGTGATGCCCAAGGGGAATCGGAACCGTACAGAAGCTTGTCGGGATCATGGTTCAAGAGAATGCGTCGGCATTGTGCAAGAGAAGCGTAGTTGTGGGCCATACTGCAATCCAAATAGACGTCCTTGCCTACCAGTAGCTTCTCAACATAATCCAATTGCTTTAGACCGCCATAATGAGCGAGAATAAGGGTTCCTTTGGTCAACTTGGGAAGCATGGCCGCAATTCGTTCTACATGCGAATAAGAAATATCGGGAGATATGGGGTCGAAGCCGGCATGCACGAGTACTGAAAGTCCGCAGTCAAATGCATGGTTGATTGTGGAAATCCCTTCGTCAGAGTCGATAAATACGTTCATATAATCAAAGTGCAACTTAATACCTCGAATGCCGCCGTTTGCAAGACGCCGCAATTCTCCGGGAATATCTTCGTAATGTACATGCATTGCGCCGAAGGAGTATAGGTTATCTACTCCGTTTGAAGCAAGTGCAACGTTGTTCATCTTCGGCACCTGCGTTGTTTTGGTCGCAACAGGAAGTAAGACCGTATAATCAATCCCTTCGTTTTTCATGGAGCGGAGCAAGTCAGCGCGGGTACCGTCAAGAGACGGAACAATTCCGCTGACCTTTGACATCATGGAGAGAGCCCTTTCGGCGAGCAAAGGCGGAAAACAGTGGGTGTGAAAATCAATAATCATGGTTACCTCCGTAGTGGGCAGTGAATTGGGTACTTGAAAAGGATAACAATATCTCCTGCTAAATTATTTTACTGTTTTTGAAGAAAATAAACCGTAGAAAAAACAGTGAAATGTGTAGCTGGGGATTGTTTCATGGTGTGTACCATGTTTTTTTTACGACACAATTGTTTTTTTGTCAAGCGGAGCGTATTTTCTTGCATTTAAAACGAATCAATGCTATAATTAATATGTTATGATTCGATTGTCAACGAAGGAGGACAAAAGTGTGGCGAAAAAGACGATAATGCTTGGAAATGAAGCAATCGCTCGTGGTGCGTGGGAAGCCGGAGTGAAGGTGAGCGCGGCTTATCCGGGGACTCCAAGCACTGAAATTAGCGAGAACATAGTAAAATACGATGAGATTTATGCGGAGTGGTCACCGAACGAGAAGGTTGCAATGGAGGTTGCAATCGGTGCGTCGATGTCCGGTGTGCGTGCAATGGCGTCGATGAAACATGTAGGCGTGAATGTTGCAGCAGATCCTTTGTACACCGCTTCTTATATTGGAGTGAATGGGGGGCTGGTGCTTGTGGCAGCCGATGACCCCGGATTGTACAGTAGTCAGAATGAGCAGGACAGCAGAGCTGTTGCACGTGCTGCGAAGATTCCGGTTTTGGAGCCTTCGGATAGCAATGAGGCAAAGGAGTTTATGAAGCTTGCTTTTGATTTGAGTGAAACGTATGATACTCCTGTAATGCTTCGTACGACAACGCGTTTGTCTCATTCACAGGGGATTGTTACGTTAAATGAGCGTGAAGAGATTGAGGATAAGCCGTATGAAAAGAACGTTCGCAAGAATGTTATGATGCCGGCAAATGCGAAGCTGCGTCATTTGTACGTGGAGGAGCGCGAGAATCGTATGGCTAAGGATGGTTGTTCTTCTTTGATCAATCGTGTGGAATACAATTCTCCGGGCATGGGTGTGATTACCTCCGGCATTCCATACCAGTATGTGAAGGAAGGACTTCCGAATGCTTCGGTATTGAAGCTCGGCATTGTGAATCCGTTGCCGAAGGATCTGATTCGTGAATTTGCTTCGAAGGTCGACACACTCTATATCGTTGAGGAACTCGATCCGATTATTGAGGAGCAGGTACGTGCGATGGGGATTCCTTGTATCGGCAAGGAGATTTTCACAGTACAAGGAGAATATAGCACGAATATGATCCGACGGGCAATCTTCGGGGAGTCTGTAGATACGGCAACGCCGGCAAAGGTTCCGGTACGTCCTCCGATCCTATGTCCCGGATGCCCTCATCGTTCCACCTTTTATACTTTGCAAAAGCTTGGAATCCACGCTGCCGGAGATATCGGCTGCTATACCCTCGGTGCGGTTGCACCTCTTGAGGTTGTTGATACGACGGTATGTATGGGTGCAAGCATCAGCACCTTGCATGGTATGGAGAAGGCAAAGGGAAAGGATTATGTACGCAATTGGGTAGCGGTAATCGGTGACTCCACCTTTATGCAT
The DNA here is from genome assembly GCA_045601665.1 of Lachnospiraceae bacterium. Taxonomy (GTDB): domain Bacteria; phylum Bacillota; class Clostridia; order Lachnospirales; family Lachnospiraceae; genus ISDg. The sequence goes on along the minus strand of JAZRZZ010000043.1, from coordinate 19,298 downwards.
ACCGGAATCAATTCGCTTGTGAATATGGTATATAATCAGTCCACCGGAACGGTGTTGATTCTCGATAACTCTACTACCGGAATGACCGGACATCAGGATCACGCAGGCACCGGAAAGACTTTGAAGGGCGATATTGTAAATGCTATCGATATTGTAGCGCTTTGCAAGTCCATGGGAATTTCGAATGTGACGGTTGTGAATCCTTTTGAGGTTAAGAAGCTGGAGAAGGTTATCAAAGAGGAGACCGCAAGAGAGGAGCTCAGTGTAGTAATCGTAAAAGCACCGTGTGCATTGTTGAACAAGAAGCGTGTTATGACGCAATACCGTGTGAATCCGGACAAATGCAAGAAGTGTGGCATGTGCATGAAACCCGGATGTCCCGCGATTACGCGAAATGCGGACAAAACGGTTGTGATTAACGATACGATGTGCAACGGCTGCAGTCTTTGCGCGCAAATTTGTCCTTTTGGTGCAATCGAGAAAGTAGAGGTATGATGCCATGGAAACGAAGAATATTATGATTGTAGGTGTCGGTGGGCAGGGAACGCTTCTTACCAGCCGCATTTTGGGTGGCATCACGTTGGAGGCCGGATACGATGTGAAATTGTCCGAAGTACACGGAATGGCACAGCGCGGTGGTAGTGTGGTAACGTTTGTCCGTTATGGATCGAATGTATGTGAGCCGATTGTGGAAGAGGGACAGGCCGATTTGTTGATTGCCTTTGAACGCTTGGAAGCAATGCGTTATGCACATTATTTGAAGAAGAATGGTGTATTGATTGTCAACGATCAAAGAATCGATCCGATGCCCGTAGTGATTGGTGCTGCGGAATATCCCGAGAACATTATTGAGACGTTATCGCAGTCATACAAGGTGCTTCGCATCGATGCAATGACGGAGGCGAAGAAGCTGGGAAATGTGAAGGCCTTTAATACGATTGTGCTCGGCATAGCCGCACAGCATATGGACTTTTCCTTGGAGGATTGGTTGCGAGTAATTGAACGTACCGTACCTCCGAAGACGATCGAATTGAACAAGCAGGCCTTTCATGTCGGATATCGTATGGGCGAATAAGAGATTTTTTCGAACGGAAAGCTTTCGGGCTTTCCGTTTGTTCAAAGAACAAGAAAAACGGAGACGGATTTATGAATCATTTTGACGAGCAATTTCCTTACAAAATCGAAACACATCTTCATACAAAAGAGGGAAGCTTATGTGGCTCAGCTACCGGTGCGGAGCATGCAATTCAGCGAAAAAAAGACGGATACGATACAATTATCGTTACCGATCATTTCTATCGAGGGAATACGAGACCGGATCGGAGTCTCCCATGGGAGGATTTTGTGGAGGAGTTCTGTAGCGGATACGAAAATGCCAAGAAGATCGGGGATGAAATCGGGCTTGAGGTGTTGTTTGGAATCGAAGACAATTTTCATGGGGCGGAGTTTTTGATTTACGGAATCACCAAGGAGTGGTTGCTTGCGCATCCGGAGATGATTCACTGGTCACCGAGTGAGGAATATGCGAAGGTACATGAGTCCGGAGGTTATGTGGTGCAGGCACATCCATTTCGCCAAAGAGGCTATTTGGAAGGCATTTCGCTGTACCCGAATCATATTGATGCGGTGGAAGCAATCAACTCTTCTCAACCGAAGGTGATGAACGATCGCGCTGCTTGGTTTGCAAAGGAATTTGGATTTCCGGTAACCGCAGGCTCGGACATTCATCATGTGAACGGTATACTGGGTGGTATGCTGACGTCTGAGAAGATAACTTGCATTGAACAATACATTGCAATGATACGGGAACGTAAGCCGTATCGCTTGCTTGACATACATGCGATGAGCTAAAATGTTTACGGCTAAGGGGTCTACAATGGAACAGATTTTAGATGCATTACAAAAAAAACAGAATGAGCGCGAGAACCTGATTCTCCTTGCGGAGCATTTGCGAAAATGCCCCGAAGCGTGGAAGGTGCGACACAGAGAACAATGTATTGTGTTGGTACGTGATTTGCTTGGGCATACCGATGCGAAGGTTCGCAAGAATGCTGCAAAGGTGCTGGGGCATTTTTATGAACCATCGCTTATCGTACCGTTAATGGAAGCATATCGAAGGGAAACGGTTCGTTATGTTCGCAGTCAATATTTGATGTCACTTACGAAGTATGATATGTCACAGTTTCGCGAGGAATTGGCCGAGCGAAGAGAGATGCTTTTTGCAGAAGCGGAGTCAGAGGAATTGCGGAAACATGCAAATGAGGAGATTCGCGCAATTAATTCCTGCATCGGGACAGAAAGAGAGGAAAAGCATACATTTACGGGGATGAAGCTCAAAAACGAAGTGATGTTGATTCTGAATCCTTTGTATACGGATGAGGCAATGCGTTTCATTGGGGATACGAAGAAGAAGGCGGTTAATGGCGGTGTGATTGTTCATACCGAACATCTTGCAGAGCTTTGTAAGTTACGTTGTTATCGTGAACTTCTGTTTTTGGTACCTGAGCTTTATTTCGTTGAAGACGACCCGTATGAGATTGCTGCTCATCTTGCATCGTCGGAGATGCGTGCATTTCTCAGAGAGCGACATGACGGTGGAGAGGTATTTACATATCGAATTGAACTTCGCGGTACAATGGAGGAGCGCAAGAAGAGTCTCTTTATGAAGCGTTTATGTGGCGAGGTTTTTCGTTTGTCCGAGCAACGATTGCAAAACGTCGAAGGAAACCATGAAATTGAGTTTCGCTTGATACAAAGGGCAACCGGAGGCTATCGCTTACTTGTCAAGCTTTTGACGCTTGCAGATGAGCGCTTTCGGTATCGGAGAGAATGTGTGGCTACGAGCATTCAACCGAGTGATGCTGCTTTTTGCTTTGCACGCTTTGCATCGTACCTGCGTGAGGATGCGCAGATTCTCGATCCCTTTTGTGGCGTCGGAACTATGCTTGCGGAGCGATCGCTTGCAAAGAAGGTGAAGATTGCATTTGGTGTGGATACTTTCGGAGAAGCTATCGAGAAAGCAAAGAAGAATATGTGGGGGCTTGGTTTGCCGATACATTACATTCATCGTGACTTTTTTGATTTTCGTCATGAGACGCTGTTTGATGAGATTGTGACGAATATGCCCTTTCGCAAAGGCGAGGAGGACGAAAAGATCTGCAATATATACAAGCGCTTCTTTGAAAAAGCAGAGGAGCATTTGAAACGCGACGGTGTGATTCTTATGGTGTCACACAATCCGCAATTGGTAAGAAGGTATCTTACCGCGGAATTTGAAATCGCATCACACTGTGCACTTCGTGAAAAGGTGCCGATGGAGGCCTTTTTGATTCGAAGAAGAGGTATTGCTTAGAAAGCATGGAGGAGAAAAGAGATGATCATTGGTTCCCATGTCGGAATGAATGGAAGGGAGATGTTTCTCGGCTCGGTGAAGGAGGCACTTTCTTATGGTGCGGATACCTTCATGGTATATACCGGTGCGCCGCAGAATACACGACGGAAACCCATTGAAGAATTGCATATTGAGGAAGGCTTGGCTTTGATGAAGGAGCATGGTCTAGAGACTTTCGTCGTGCATGCTCCGTATATTATTAACCTTGGAAATTCGACAAATGCCGATACGTTTGGTTTGGCAGTAGAATTTCTCCGTGTTGAGTTGGAACGTACTGCGGCAATGCACGGAGCAACGCTTGTGCTTCATCCGGGTTCTCATGTCGGAGAAGGCATAGATGCCGGTATTGCGCAGATTGTCAAAGGATTGAATGAGGTCCTTACACCGGACACTCCTGTTACGATTGCATTAGAGACCATGGCAGGCAAAGGAAGTGAAGTCGGTCGTTCCTTTGAGGAAATGGCGAGAATCTATGATGGGGTAACGCATAACAGTAAGCTGCGTCTGTGTCTGGATACATGCCATTTGCACGATGCAGGGTATCCTGTGCGCGATGATTTTGATGCGGTGCTTACGGCAATGGAGCGCTATTTTCCGGTCAATCAAGTGGCATGTATTCACCTGAATGATAGTGTCAACGTGTCCGGGGCGGCAAAGGATCGGCATGCAAATGTAGGATTTGGTGAAATCGGATTTGAAGCATTGGTACAAATTGCAAATCGTCCGGAGTTTTCAAGGATTCCGTTGATATTGGAGACGCCGTATGTTCCCCGTGAAGGAAGTAAGGTACGTGAATTCGCACCGTATCGTCGGGAATTGCAGATGATCCGAGACGGTGTCTTCGATCCGGCTCTGCTTGAGCATATCCGTCAGGAGGCGCTTGGAGAGGCATGAGTACAATATGTATACGACCGATTGCAGAGTATCGTGATTATCCGGAAGAATTGTTAGAGCCGGTACGGAGGAGTAAGATTGCAGCTTGTAAGGTTGAAGCAAAGAAGGAGGAGCTTCGTGCTGCAGGAGCATTGCTACGCGAAACGCTTGCCGCAGACGGTTATGAGTTACAGGGGCCGATAGAACTTGAATATCAGTGTTACGGGAAACCTTATCTTGTGGATCAAGCAAGATATTTCAGTCTTTCGCACTCCGGCGAATATGTGGCGTGTGTGGTCGATTGTCAAGAGGTCGGTATTGACATTGAGAAGATACAGCCGGTCAATCGTAGAGTGGCAGAACGGATACTGAACGAGGACGAATATCGAGCGTTTGACGAAAAAACAGAGGAAGAAAAAGACGAAGAATTGATTCGTCTGTGGACGCGAAAAGAAAGTGTTGCTAAATGTTTGGGCGGAGGCATTTTCCGTAATCCAAAGGAACTTCCGATGGAGCAGTTCGAGATAAAAACGGAGCGTTTCAGAGAATATTACGTTTCCACTGCCACACAAAAGGCATCGGGTGAAGCGAACGAGAAATAGGAATTGATCTGGAAAATGAGAACGGAGGAAGGAACTATGGCAAAGAATAAGCCGAGATCAAGAGAAAAGTACGTTACCGAAGATAGTAAGGGCGTAAAAAAGAGAGGCAAAGGACTCGGAACCGGACCCGTAGGAGAATCGCTCGATTCGAAACCGGTCTCCGATACAGTACTTACTGGTAAGGAGAGCAAGGAGTCTGCGAAATCGGTGACACGCGCGACAAAGGAAAAAAAGAGCTCATTGCGGACCATTCTTGTTGTCGTTCTCGCACTGCTCGGTGGCGGTGGTGGTTTGGCAGGTGTGTTAGGTGGTTTGTTTGGCGGTGGCTCCGATTCGAATAACAATTCCGGTCTTGGAAGTCTAGCCGGACTTAGTGGAATGTTGAATGCCGGATCGGTGAGTAGTGGTTGGGAACTTGAAAGCAATACCGGAAGGCTCAATACCAAGGTTGCTTCGGAAGCTAGGGCGAAGAGAACACAGATTCGTGGGAACGGCAAGGATGAGGTGACAATCATGGTTTATATGTGCGGAACCGATTTGGAATCGCGTTCCGGAATGGGTACTGCGGATCTTCAAGAGATGCTTGCGGCCGAGATTAGTGACCATGTGAACCTTATTGTCTATACCGGTGGTTGTTCCAGATGGAAGAATAACGTAATCAGCAACCAGGTCAATCAAATCTATCAAGTGAAGAACGGGAAACTTCGGCTTTTGGAGGAAAATGCCGGATCGGTTTCAATGACAAAACCCGATACGTTGGTTGATTTCATTACATACTGTAAAAAGAATTTTCCCGCCAATCGAAATCAGTTGATTTTTTGGGATCACGGCGGAGGTTCGATTAGCGGTTACGGCTACGATGAGAAATATCAGAGTAGTGGTTCTATGAATCTTGCGGAAATCAATCAGGCGTTGAAGAAGACGGACATGACATTTGATTTTATTGGCTTTGATGCATGTTTGATGGCAACCTTAGAGACGGCCTTGATGCTTGCACCCTATTCGGATTATTTGATTGCGTCTGAGGAGACCGAACCAGGGGTTGGGTGGTATTATACAAATTGGCTAACGAATCTTTCAAAGAATACATCCATGTCGACCATTGAGATCGGAAAGAACATTGTCGACGATTTTGTGGAAACCTGTGCGACCAAATGTCGTGGACAGAAGACAACGCTTTCCGTAGTGGATCTTGCGGAGCTTGAAAAGACGGTGCCCGATGAGTTAAAGGCATTTTCCAAGGCGGCTAGCGAATTGATTCAGGACAAAGAATATGAGACGGTGTCCGACGCACGCAACAGCACAAGAGAATTTGCATCCGCAATTGACCAAGTGGATTTGGTTCACTTGGCGAGCAATATGGGGACGGAGGAGGGCAAAGAGTTAGCGGATGCGCTGCTTAGCTCTGTCAAATACAATCGTACCTCCGATAATATGACCAATGCGTATGGTTTATCAATTTATTTTCCTTATAACAAGGTATCCTCTGTGGATGAGGTGGTGGACACCTATGAAGCCATCGGAATGGATGAGGAGTACGCAAGATGCATTCAGGAGTTCGCCAGCCTAGAAATCGGCGGACAGGCTTCGGCGGGAGGGACCGGTTCACCGCTTCCGTCATTGCTTGGGTCGTTGATGGGTGGCGGCACTGCAAGCGGAGGAAATTCCGAAGTGATTTCCGAACTGCTCGGAAGCCTGCTTTCCGGTCGTACAAATGGGATAGCCGGACTGGATCGTTCGAATACGGAGTTTTTATCCGAAGGCCTAATTGATAAAAATTCGATGACGGACTATCTCGCCGGTCACTATTTTGATGCTTCGAAGCTTGTTTGGAAGACCAATGACAAGGGACAGAGTTTGTTGAACTTGAACGAGGCACAGTGGGGGCTTGTTCAGAACCTTGAGTTGAACATGTTCTACGATGACGGCGAGGGCTATATCGATCTTGGACTGGACACAACCTTCGAAATTGACGATAAAGGCAATCTGATTGCTGAAACGGATCGCACGTGGCTTGCAATTAACGGGCAGCCGGTAGCCTATTATCATATGGATACGGTAGAAGACGGCGATGCATATACCATTACCGGGCGTGTGCCGGCAATGCTGAATGGGGAACGGGTAAATTTAATTCTTGTATTCGATAATGCGAATCCGCAAGGCTATATTGCCGGAGCACGCTATGATTACGCGGAAGGAGAGACCCAAACCGTAGCAAAAGGCATGAGTATGCCGGAGGTCGGAGACAAATTGGATTTCCTTTGCGATTATTATTCTTACGATGGAACCTATGAAGACAGTTATTATCTTGGAGAACAAATGACAGTTACATCGGATATGAGGATCAGTAATGTTGATGTCGGGGAAGGAGCGGTGAGGGTTACCTATCGTTTTACGGACATATATAATCAGCATTATTGGACGCCCGCACTGAAGCAGTAAGCTTTGGAGCCTTTGCGATGCGAACGGAAAGTCATTGCTTGCTGAGTAAAGAGATAAGAAAGTCCCCTTGGTAAGTTTCCCGAGGGGATTGTGTTCGTTGATATTAGGAACGTAAAGCAGCAGGATCACATCAGCCAGTACATTCGGTTATGCATGCGGACAATGTTTGGAAGTATAGAGAAAGGGTCTGTTGCGGTGGGGTATGGCGAACGATTTTTCGGCAACATCATGAGATAGAGACAAAGGCGGTGAGACCGATGACAAAACAATTGTATTACGAAGATATTTATAGGACGGCATTTGAGAGCACCGTGTTGGAATGTGTGGAAGAGAAAAGTGGACGGTACCGCGTTCTGTTGGAGGCTACGGCCTTTTTTCCGGAGGCGGGTGGTCAGACGGCAGACAAGGGTACGTTAGATGGCGTGGAAGTCATAGCTGTGCAGATTGTAGGAGAAAACATCTATCACTATGTGGGACAGCCTTTTGCGGTAGGGACTACGGTTCGCGGGCAGGTGGACTATGCGCAGCGCTTTGATTTTATGCAGCAGCATTCCGGCGAGCATATCATTTCCGGATTGGTGCATGCTCGTTACGGATTACGCAATGTGGGCTTTCATCTAAGTGTACGGGAAGTGACATTGGACTTTGACGCACCGCTTACCATGGAGCAGTTGCGGGAGATTGAGCGAGAGGCAAATGAGGTCGTGCAGGCGAATTTGCCGATACAGATTACGTATCCGGATAAGGAGGAGCTTGCCTCGCTTTCGTATCGCAGTAAGATCGAGATTGAAGGACAGGTACGTATTGTTACCATTCCGGGAATTGACGTATGCGCATGCTGTGCACCACATGTAGAGAGCACCGGGCGTATCGGAATGATAAAGATCACTGATGTGCAGAGCTTGCGAGGAGGTGTTCGGGTAACGATTCTATGTGGTATGCGAGCGCATGCCGATTATGCGGCAAAACAGGACCATGTATCGGCACTATCAGTGGCGTTGTCCCTTCCCGGGGATCGGCTTGTCGAAGGAGTACAGCGCCTTCGGGAAGAGGTGCAGAAGCAGAAGGAGCGGGCAAATCATTTGCAGGCGGAGTATCTGCGCCTTATGGTATCTACGTTGCCGTCGCCGGTGGAGGCTGCGGATGCGATTCTCTTTGTGGGGGCGATGGACACTATTGCCGTGCGTAGCATTGTAAATGAGCTGACTAAGGCATACACCGGTTATTGTGGCATTTTTTTTGGAGCAGAAGGCAACTATCAGTTTGTTTTGGGCAGTAAAACACAGGATTGTCGTGTGGTGGCGGAGCGGTTGCGTATGGAATTATCGGCCAGATGCGGTGGGAACGTTGCTATGATTCAGGGAAGTGTATCGGCGGAACCGGCGCAGCTGCGGGAATTGTTTCGGTCCTGTTAGATTCGTGGATGTTAGACGAAATATTTGGTAAGTAAAAGGCAAGCATGTGAAAAGGCTTGCCTTTTTGTGTATACGATACAATTCGTTGTTGTGAAAATGGATGAAAATGGTTTTACATAAGTCCGGAGTATTGGACAGTAAAGATGTTATGATTCAATTGTAACCCGAAGATGAATAACCTAAGCATGCGAAGGTACATAAAGAAAAGGAGATGTCGAATATGAGAAATATGCGCGATTGGATAGCGTTGGGTATCGTTGTGGTTGGAGTCGGTTCCTTTGTATTTGCGGCGATTCTTATGTTGTTTTTTAATGATAACAGATGTGGAATCGAAGGGTGTAACGAGAGAACATATTACGAGGAGCCCTATTGTGTAGAGCATATGTATGAGTTGGATATGTATGATACAGGGTACGAATATGAGACTGTTACAAGAAAACCCACTGCCACCCCGACCCCCACGAAAGCAGAACGATATTCCGGTAAGACCTCGAACAAACATAGCTCACACGGAAATCCGCATGCATCCTACGACGAAGGCTATGAGGATGTGTATGAAGACGACGACTATGATTGGGATAGATATTATAAGGATCCCGATTATGCAGATGGTGTGGATGATGCAATGGAGGATTGTGATTGGTAAGCAAATGAGGAGAACATTAGGACGAGGTTTCATTGATGTGCCGAATATTCGGAGGTTTGTGCTGTTTCACAGAAGCTAAGCGCCGGCAAGGAGTGGCGTAAATTTCTTGTAAAAACGGAGTGTTTTGCGTATGTCGATAAAGCATATGCAACAAAGTTTCTCTTCTTTGCATATTATCTGTTGACAAAGTAAAACGGTATCCTGTATAATACAACCGATTGAATTTTTTTCAGTAGACAATACTATAGAAAGCACGAGGTTAGTGAGTAAAATGGCACAAGGCAATTTAGAGAAGTATGGAATCTTCGGCACTTCCGAAATCGTTTGGAATCCTTCTTACGAGACTTTGTTTGAAGAAGAGACCAAGGCCGGTTTGGTAGGGTACGAGCAGGGACAGGAAAGTGAACTGGGCGCTGTTAACGTTATGACCGGTATCTACACCGGACGTTCCCCTAAGGACAAGTACATCGTTATGGATGAGAACTCCAAGGACACGGTATGGTGGACCAGCGATGAGTATAAGAACGACAATCATCCGATTTCCGAAGAAGTATGGGCAGAGCTTAAGAAAAAGGCTCTCGCTGAGCTTTCCAACAAGAGATTGTTCGTAGTAGACGCATTCTGCGGCGCTAACGAAGATACCAGAATGGCGATTCGTTGTATCGTAGAAGTAGCTTGGCAGGCACACTTCATTAAGAACATGTTCATTCAGCCTTCCGCAGAGGAGCTTGAGAACTTTGAGCCTGATTTCATCATTTACAATGCATCCAAGGCTAAGGTTGAGAACTACAAGGAGCTTGGTCTTAATTCCGAGACTGCTGTAGCATTCAACATCACCAGCAAGGAGCAGGTTATCCTTAATACCTGGTATGGCGGCGAGATGAAGAAGGGTATGTTCTCTATGATGAACTATTACCTCCCTCTTAAGGGCATTGCTTCCATGCACTGCTCCGCTAACACCGATATGAACGGTGAGAACACTGCAATTTTCTTTGGTCTTTCCGGTACCGGTAAGACTACCCTTTCTACCGATCCTAAGAGACTCCTCATCGGTGATGACGAGCATGGTTGGGATGACAAGGGTGTATTTAACTTCGAGGGTGGTTGCTACGCTAAGGTTATTAACCTTGATAAGGATTCCGAGCCGGATATCTACAATGCGATTAAGAGAAATGCTCTTCTTGAGAATGTTACTCTTGATGAGAACGGCAAGATTGACTTCGCTGATAAGAGTGTAACCGAGAACACTCGTGTATCTTATCCGATCGATCATATTGAGAACATTGTACGTCCGGTTTCCACCGCACCTGCAGCGAAGAACGTAATCTTCCTTTCCGCAGATGCATTCGGCGTACTTCCTCCGGTTTCTATCTTGACTCCTGAGCAGACGAAGTACTACTTCCTCTCCGGTTTCACTGCTAAACTTGCAGGTACCGAGCGTGGTATTACCGAGCCTACTCCTACCTTCTCCGCTTGCTTCGGTCAGGCTTTCCTTGAGCTTCATCCGACCAAGTACGCAGAAGAGCTTGTTAAGAAGATGGAAGCAAACGGTTCCAAGGCATACCTTGTGAACACCGGTTGGAATGGTACCGGCAAGCGTATCTCCATTAAGGATACTCGTGGTATCATTGATGCGATTCTTGATGGTTCTATCGAGAAGGCAGCTACCAAGTCCATCCCGTTCTTCAACTTCGAGGTTCCTACCGAGCTTCCGGGCGTTGATACCAACATTCTTGATCCTCGCAACACCTACGCTGACGTAGCTGAGTGGGAGAAGAAGGCGGTTGATCTTGCTTCTCGTTTCCAGAAGAACTTTGCTAAGTACGAAGGCAACGAGGCTGGTAAGGCACTTGTTAGTGCCGGTCCTCAGCTGTAATTGCTTTGATACAGTAATCATTTCCCCTTTCGGACGTAGTCCGGAAGGGGATTTTTATTGGCTCTTTGTCAAGCATGGGGTATGTTTGTCAAAGAGCCAATAAAGGAGGACATCGCACCGAATCGGGTACGATGTCCTTCGTTATGTCATTTTCGATTTTATGCCGGTTGAAGCTTGTTATGCGCGTAACTGAATGTCCAGCTTCTTTTGCAACTTCTTGAGAATTGTATCAACAAATGCATCTACAGCGCCATTTGCAAATTCTTCTTTCTTGGGAGAGAAGAGGACGGTAAATGCCATGCTCTTCTTGTCCTCGCCGATCTGCTTGCCTTCGTATACGTCGAAGAGTACTACGTCCTTTACGTATGCACAGGATTCATAGATAACATTCTCTACGGCACCGCAGGTAATGTCCTTGTTCATAACAAGTGCAAGGTCGCGCTTTTCCTCAGCGAACTTCGGAAGAGGAGTGAACATGGGGCGTCTGCCGTAGTAAGCAGAGAGCTTCTGAAGATTAATCTCCATAATATATGCGGGAACACGCATATCCTTAGCGTCCATGATCTCGTAGTTTATCTTGCCAAGATAACCTACTTCCACACCGTCACACAGAATTGTAGCAGATTGATACGGATGCAAGAAAGGCTTCTCGGTTCTTTCGTAAGAGAACTTGATGCAAAGGGTATCGGCAACGGTCTCTGCGATTCCCTTCAAGGTATAGAAGCTTTCCATCTGTCCGAATACGCCTACGCAGAGAACTTCCTGCTCTTCCGGATACTCGGTAAGCGGGAGTGCCTTCGGTACAAAGATACTTCCCATCTCGAAGAGACGTCCGTCAAAGGTACCGTTCTTCTGGTTGTGGGCAATTGCCTGAATCATACTTGCCGCCAAAGTAGTACGCATAATGGAGAGACCCTCATTGATAGGGTTAATCAGCGGAATCGCATTTCTCTCCGGTGCATCTTCAGCGAAGCCTAGAAGGTTTAAGTCATCGGGAGAGAAGAAGGAGTAGTGGATACACTCGTAAGCTCCTACGCCACAGAGGGCTCTCTTGAGCTTCATGTCAGTCTTCTGTGCAAGGTTGCATCCACCGGTGGTTACCTTCGCCGAAGGCATGAAGGAGGGAATCACGTGATCATATCCGTACATACGAATCACTTCTTCTGCTACGTCGGGATAGGAGTCCATGTCCTCACGATAGGCCGGAATCTGCAATGTCAGCTCATCACCATTTACAACCGGAGCAAAGCACAGGTTCGTAAGAATGCGAACGATGTCTTCGGTGGGAACGGTAATGCCGAGCACACCATTTACCTTAGCAATGCTCACCTTCATCTCGTGAGGCTCTACGGAGTTGCCGGTATTGACATCAATGTGTGTACGAGATATCTTACCGCAACCCAGTTCTTCGATCAAATGCAGGGCTCTCTGTGCAGCCATTACTGTTGCGTACTCGTCAACACCCTTGGAGTATCGGGAGCTGGAGTCGGACACCTGACCGAGAGCACGAGAGCTCTTGCGGATGTTGTCGCGTGCGAACTTCGCACACTCGAAGAGTACTTCCGTAGTGGTGTCACGAATCTCGGAATTGAGACCACCCATGATTCCGGCAAGTGCTACCGGCTTCACACCGTCGCAGATAACCAAGTTCGAAGAATTCAACTTGAATTCCTTCTCGTCTAGGGTGACAATCTTCTCACCATCATCGGCACGGCGCACGTTGATGGCATTTCCTTCAAGGTAGGAGCAGTCAAATGCGTGCATAGGCTGTCCAAGCTCCTTGAGAATATAGTTGGTGATGTCTACGACATTGGAGATGGAAGAGAGTCCTACAAGGGCAAGGCGACGCTTCATCCAAGCGGGAGACTCCCCGATCGTAATGTCGTGAACGTAATGCGCAATGTAGCGAGGGCAGAGATCCGGAGCATCCACGGTTACGGTGAAGCCTTCCTTCTCAACCTCGGTCTCGGTGTAATCGAGAGCGGGCATGCGGCATTCCTTATTCAGCACTGCGGCAACCTCTCTTGCAATACCGTAGATACTCTGGCAGTCCGGACGATTTGCCGTAATGGACACATCAAATAGCCAGTCATCCAAACCAAGCATCGGCTTTACATCCGCACCGATCTCAGCATCTGCGGGGAGCACTAACAGTCCATTGTAGTCCGCACCGGGATACAGGTCTCCGTTTAGCCCCAGCTCTACGCCGGAGCAGAGCATACCATAGGAATCGTAGCCGCGAAGCTTGCCCTTCTTAATCTTCATAACGCCTTCAATGGTCTTGTGGTCTTTGGCAGTTGCATATACCGATGCATCCACAAGGGCAACGGGAAATTTGCCACCTACGCATACGTTGTCTGCACCACAGCAAATCTGCAACAACTCGCCCTGGCCGGCGTCTACCTTGCATACATGCAAATGTGTTTCGGGAATCGGCTCGCATTCGGTCACCAAACCGACAACGACACCGCTGATATCCTTGCCGACTTCAATAAGCTCTTCCACTTCGAAGCCGCAGGAGAATAATTTTTCTTCTAATTCTTTGGGCTGAATATCGATATCCACATAGTCCTTCAGCCAACTCAAAGGTACTAACATATTCGAAACCTCCGTAATTGTCTATTTTGTAGCAACGTCTTAGTCATCATTTAACTGGCGCAATACGCGCAAGTCAGACTCAAACAAGAGCTTAATGTTATTAATGCCGTACTTCAGCATGGCAATTCGCTCGATACCCATACCGAATGCAAGACCGCTGTATTCTTCGGAATCAATACCGCAGTTTTCGAGAACCTTCTTGTTCACGATTCCGGCGCCGAGAATTTCAATCCAGCCGGTTCCCTTACAGAGCTTACAGCCCTTACCCCCGCAGGCGAAGCAGCTACAGTCTACTTCAACGGAAGGCTCAGTAAACGGGAAATAAGACGGACGAAGACGGGTAACCGTACCCTCGCCGAAAATCTTCTGCACGAATACGTCCAACATACCCTTCAGGTCGCAGAGGGTAATTCCCTTATCGACTACAAGGCCTTCCATCTGGCTAAACATCGGGGAGTGGGTTGCGTCGTCGTCGGAACGGAATACCTTACCGGGGGACAGAATCTTAATCGGAGGCTTGGTGTTCTCCATAACGTGAATCTGACCCGCGGAGGTCTGCGTACGAAGCAGGAATTCCGGAGAGAGATAGAAGGTATCCTGCATATCTCTTGCGGGGTGATCCTGCGGCGTGTTCAGTGCCGTGAAGTTATAATAGTCATTTTCAATCTCAGTGCCTTCAAATACCTCAAAGCCCATGGATGCGAAAATGTCGATGAGCTGATTGCGAATCAGTGTGTTGGGGTGAAGGTTACCGGAGTAGGTCTTCTCCGCCGGCATGGTAATGTCGATCTTCTCACTTTCATAGCGTGCAAGTAGCTCGCGCTGCTTCATCTCGGCATCCAATGTCTCGAAGCTTGCCATTGCCCATTCCTTCGTCTCGTTAATGGTCTTACCATACTCGGCACGGTCTTCGGGAGCGACGTCGCGCATACCCTTCATTAACTGGCCGATCTTGCCGTTCTTGGAATCCAAGTACGTCTTTTTGAATTCGTACACGGCTTTGGAACTGTCCAATGTGCTCATGCCATCCAGAATCTCTTGCTTGATGACAGCGAGCTGTTCTCTTAATTCATTCAGTGACTGCATGTTGATCTCCTTTTCTGCAAATATGTATTGGTTCTGTGTCGTCATGTGGAACCGGCGGAAATCTATGCGATAAAATAAAAAAGCCGCCCTCACAATGACTCCATGAGAATCATTATGGGACGAGTTTACCCGCGGTACCACCCATATTCAGACGCAGAACGTCTGCACTTAATATTCATCTGCGACTCCGATGCCGAACTTCGTCTATAAGCTCTCTATGCACTTCCAGCCTAGGTGCAATTCTCTGTGAGAAAGGTGTTATACACTACTGAAACATCCTCATAATCTTTATTGATTATAGTATGGGGCGCGAGAAAAGTCAAGGAACAATCGATCCGTCTTTTTCTTATTTTTTGTGCTGCGATTTCTGTTTCTGCTGGAGAATTACCTGAATGACAAAAAATATTCGAAAAGACTTTTGCATTATTCTTAAATCCCACTTGCAATTCTGCGAGAATGGGTATATAATTTGCTCGACAATTGAACATACGGGAGCTCGTATGACGGGCTGAGAGGAGGGTGCGACCCTCGACCGAGAACCTGATTTGGATAATGCCAACGTAGGGATGCCTGATACCGGGATATTAGGAAGGAAGAAGTACATCATGGAAGTTGCCAAATCGGTAACTTCCTTTTTTATTTCTTTTCGGAGGGATGCATATGGTAAAAATCAATGGTGTTGAGTGGAATCTGGCCGGAAAAACAGTTGCGGAATATCTCACGACTACAAACTATGATGCGAAGCGCATAGCAGTCGAACGCAACGGGAATATTGTGCCGAAAGCGCTGTACGATGAGACCGTGCTGCAAGATGGCGACAATGTGGAGGTCGTCAGCTTTGTAGGAGGTGGTTGAACTGATTCCGACAAAAGAAGAATGGAACAAAGCGTTAGTGACTCGCCATGGGGAGGAACTGCAGAGGAAGTTTGCCGGCGCAACGGTGGCAGTCTGTGGACTTGGTGGTTTGGGCTCCAACATTGCCATCGCTCTTGCCAGAGCAGGGATCGGCAAACTGCTTTTGATTGATTTTGATGTCGTGGACATTTCCAACCTGCATCGCCAGCAATACAAGGCGCATCAGATAGGAATGGCTAAGACCGAGGCCTTATGTGAAAATGTGAAAGCAATTGCCCCGTACATTGAAATCGAGACACGCGAGGCTCGCATTTGCGAGGAAAATGTGCGAAAACTGCTGCAAGGTGCCGATATTA
The DNA here is from genome assembly GCA_045601665.1 of Lachnospiraceae bacterium. Taxonomy (GTDB): domain Bacteria; phylum Bacillota; class Clostridia; order Lachnospirales; family Lachnospiraceae; genus ISDg. The sequence goes on along the minus strand of JAZRZZ010000043.1, from coordinate 3,158 downwards.
TCTGCGAAGCATTTGACGATGCGGAATGCAAATCGATGTTGGTTCATACAGTGCTTGAGGCAATGCCTGAGAAATACCTTGTTGCCGCATCCGGTATGGCGGGGTTAGGCAGTGCGAATAGCATTCGAACGCGCCGGGTAACACAGCACTTTTATCTATGCGGCGACGAAACAAGCGATGTGGATGAGGTGGGAAGCTTGGTTGCTTCTCGTGTTATGCTCTGCGCCGCACATCAAGCACATACGGTATTACGCATATTGGCAGGACAGTACGAAACATAAAGAAAGAAGGAAAGAAAGATGGACAAGGACAAACTGATTATCGGCGGACACGAATTTAACTCTCGTTTTATTCTCGGTTCGGGAAAATACTCAATGAAGCTCATTGAAGCGGCGGTGAAGGATGCCGGGGCAGAGATCATCACGCTTGCCGTTCGCCGTGCAAACACCAAGGAGCAGGAGAGCATTTTGGACTATATCCCCGAAAGCGTGACGTTGCTTCCGAATACAAGTGGTGCCAGAAATGCAGAGGAAGCAGTGCGCATAGCTCGTCTTGCTCGCGAGCTCGGTTGCGGTGACTTTGTGAAGATTGAGATTATGAGAGATTCCAAGTATCTGCTTCCCGACAATCAAGAAACGATTAAGGCCACCGAGACACTCGCTAAGGAGGGATTTGTGGTCATGGCTTATATGTATCCGGATCTCAATGTCGCACGAGACCTCGTAAACGCGGGAGCGGCAAGCGTTATGCCGCTGGCTTCGCCGATCGGTTCCAATAAGGGGCTGGCTACAAAAGAATTTATACAGATTCTCATCGACGAAATTGATGTGCCGATCATTGTAGACGCTGGCATCGGAAGACCCTCTCAGGCTTGCGAAGCGATGGAGATGGGAGCGGCAGCCATTATGGCTAACACGGCGCTGGCAACGGCGGGCAATCTTCCGATGATGGCTTCGGCATTTAAAAATGCAATTGAGGCCGGACGTAAGGCATACCTTGCCGGTTTGGGAAGAGTACTGACTCGTGGCGCATCCGCTTCGGATCCGTTGACCGGCTTTCTAAGAGATTAAGGAGAACGGCATGGAAAATCAATTTTTAATCGATTCGGAGCATCTGTCGCCGGAAGCACTTGCGAAGAAGCATCGACTGGAAGCGGATCCGAGTTCCCGCAAGAACCATATGGAATACCTGCCGGGGATGGAAATTATCGAATCCGATGTCTGCGCAAATGTATTGGAACAGATGAATTCCTATGAGTATTCGAAGTATACGGCATCCGATGTGAAGTCGGCTTTGGAACACGACACTTGTACAATGGAAGATTTTAAGGCCCTTCTTTCTCCCGCTGCGGAGCCTTTTCTTGAGCAGATGGCGCAGAAGGCAAGGATTGAAACCGGTAAACATTTCGGCAACACGGTTTATTTGTTCACGCCGCTTTACATTGCAAACTATTGTGAGAATTACTGCGTATATTGCGGCTTTAACTGTTACAACCATATCAACCGTATGAAGCTTACCATGGAGCAGGTAGAAAAAGAGATGAAGATAATCGCCGACAGCGGTATGGAGGAGATATTGATTCTTACCGGTGAGAGCAGAGGACAGAGCGATGTGGAATACATCGGCGAAGCATGCAAGCTGGCGCGAAAATATTTTCGCATGGTCGGTCTGGAGGTCTATCCCGTCAACACCGACGAGTACAGGTATCTTCACGAGTGTGGTGCGGATTATGTGACGGTGTTCCAAGAAACCTACGATGCCGACAAGTATGAGCAGCTGCATTTGCTCGGACATAAGCGTGTGTGGCCATATCGTTTCGATGCGCAGGAAAGAGCACTTCGCGGAGGTATGCGGGGCGTTGCGTTTTCGGCATTGCTGGGACTATCGGATTTTCGTAAGGATGCTTTGGCAAGCGCTTTGCACGTCTATTATTTGCAACGAAAATACCCCCATGCGGAAATGTCGTTATCCTGTCCCAGACTTCGACCGATTATCAACAACGACAAGATCAACCCCTTGGATGTTCACGAGAAGCAGTTGTGTCAGGTGCTTTGTGCATATCGCATTTTCTTGCCGTACGTGGGAATTACGGTGTCCTCACGTGAGAGCGCGGAATTCCGAAATGGTATTGTTAAGATTGCGGCAACTAAGGTTTCGGCCGGCGTTTCCACCGGAATCGGAGACCATGAAAGTAAGTACAGCGGAAAGGAGGCAGACGGTGCGCAGGGCGATGAACAGTTTGAAATCGACGATAATCGTAGTTTGGGAAAGATGTATCAAGACATTTCGGACGAAGGACTGCAGCCGGTTCTGAACGACTATCTGTATGTGTAAGGATAAGAAGAGAAAGATGTTTGATCCGAGTTTATATTTTATTACCGACAGCTCGAACTACGGGGAAGAGGAATTCTTATTCCGCGTAGAGCAGGCACTGCAGGGGGGCGTAACCCTTTTACAGCTTCGCGAGAAGGAAAGGTCTACGAGAGAATATATTGAGCTCGCAGAAAAGGTTCACGAAATCGCAAAACGCTACGACGTACCACTGATTATCGATGACCGCGTCGATGTAGCCATGGCAGTCGATGCCGAGGGTGTGCATGTGGGAGCCTCTGATATGCCGGTTGCGACAGCGCGCAGGCTGATGGGAAGAGACAAAATCGTCGGCGCTACCGCAAAAACGGTTCCTTGGGCGAGGGACGCCTACGAGCAGGGTGCGGACTATCTCGGTGTGGGTGCGATTTATCCTACTACGACAAAGGTGAAAACCGTGTTGACTTCAACAAGCACGCTCCGAGACATCTGCAACTCTGTGCCCATTCCGGTAAATGCAATCGGCGGACTCAACAAGGACAATATCGACGTCCTTGTCGGAATCCCCATTGCCGGCATTTGCGTAGTGTCTGCCATTATGAAGGCGAACGACCCGAAACAGGCCGCTAGACAGTTAAAAGACAAGGCAACGGAACTGGGCTTGTACGATGAGGGACAAGTTTCGTTACGGGAAAAGGAGCAAGAGAGATGAGAACAGCATTGTCAATCGCGGGAAGTGATTCCAGCGGAGGCGCCGGAATTCAAGCGGACATTAAAACAATGACGATGAACGGAGTTTATACGATGAGTGCCGTCACAGCACTTACAGCGCAAAATACGACCGGCGT
>JAZRZZ010000042.1:0-36702 GCA_045601665.1 Lachnospiraceae bacterium | reverse complement strand
AGGAAGAGGCTACCGAAGAGGAAGCGTTCACCGAAGAAATCAGCGCGATAGAGGAAGAGGCTACCGAAGAGGAAGCATTCACCGAAGAAATCAGCGCGATAGAGGAAGAGGCTACCGAAGAGGAAGCGTTCACCGAAGAGATCAGCACGATTGAGGAAGAGGTTGCTGCAGGGGAGTTGCCGAGTGTAGAGGAAGATTTGGTGAAAGAGCCGGAAAGACCTCTTCGTAATAACGACATGTTGATTTCCGCAATGTTCGGAAGCAAAATAAATGTGGCACCGTGGGAGGAGGCTATCGCTGAGGAGCCGGAGGCAGAGGAAACGTCTACCTGCGAGCAGCCGGAGGAGATTGCCGAATCGTATGCGGAGGCGGAAGAAGTTGTGGTGACGGATGTGTTGCCTACGAAGGATGACGAGTTCGATGCTTTGCTCAACAGTGTGTTCACCGAAGTGACGGAGAACGAGGCACCTGCAGATGATGAGCCGACGTATGAAGAGCTTGTGGCAGAAGATGAGGAAATCGAGTATTATACAAAATCGATTTATGAGGATACCAATGCAGTTCCGGAGACTGCGCCCGCGACTATACCTGCGGATGAGCCGGCAGAATCGGTTGAAGAAGACAATGGAATTATCGAAGGTTTTGTTTTGCCGACTTTCCGAGGCTTCGGCTATGATCAAGAGGAATCCGACGATATGCCCGAAGAAGAGGACTACTTTGGAAACAGCAGTTATAAGATGAAGCCACTTTCCATGAGACGCAACACCGCATATTACGAGACTACGGAAGAGGAAGAGGACGATATGCCCGATGTTGTTGTACCCGAGGAAATGAAAAAAGGACTCTATGATGAAGAGATGTTTGATTCGGCCTTGCAAGAGGAGCCGAATGTGAGCATAGATGAGTTCTTTGGTGCACACGAAGACGTTGCCGAGGCATTGCCGGACGTATTGGACGAAGAGTACGAGCTTCCACAGGAAGCGGGAGAGGTACCGGAAGCTTTGAGTGCAGAGCCGGTGGACCATGAGCCGGAACTTCCGAGCATGGGTGAGGAGGAAGAGATCGCAGAACAGTCGGTTCCGGTGAGTCAAGAAGATGAGCGAAGAAGAAAGCTTCAGGAGAAGCTGAATCAACTCTATCGTCGCAATCAAGAGATGAAGCAGGCGAGAGACGAATTTAAGGATCTTGAAGAAGATGTTATTATTATTCGCTGAGGATGAGTTATAAAAGCGGTTCGAAATTCTAGGCCGAAAGTGACAAGTTCGGAATGAAAGAAAACATATGATGAGAAAAAATCTGTTTTGTGATTAATTTTCTTTGATAAGTGTGGGGTTGAAGGTTCGGTTTTGAACGTTCAACCCTTGCTTTTTGGTCCTTTGGGCTTGGGTGTATTAAGAAAAAACAGAAAATCGAGGCTGTCTCGGTCATGTGACCGCGTATCGATGAAATGTGAACGGATATGAAAAAAGTAGGCACCGGAATGACCGGGCCCACTTGATTTTCAGAGATATGTTTACTTGCCCATTTCGGAAATTACGGAGTCGAACTTTCCGTCACCGGTCGTATCGGCAAGAACGGTGTCGAAATCTCCGTTACCGTCGGTGTCCATTAAGATGGTATCAATGGTGCCATCACCGTCAGTGTCAATCATTACAGTGTCGATGGTACCATCACCGTCGCCGTCGGCCAACAGCATGCCGTCGTCTCCGACAACAAGAGGATCGTCTTCAAAGATATCTTCGTCAAAATCCTCCTCGGGCTCAGCGAATTTCTTTGCGTTATAAATCTTTGCGGCCACAAGACCTCCCACAGCAGCGGCGCTGAGGCATACCAAAAAAGCAGTTGATTTCTTCATATGCGTCATCCTTTCGTAAGGTTTCTTTGACGATATTATAGCATATTAATCGAAAAAAGCAAATAGAACCTTTGGTTTGTTGTGCATATGTGAAAAAGTATGTTTATTCGGTATTTGCCACCTTGAAAAAGCACGAAAAAAAGTGTAAACTCGACAGTGAGAGGACTATACAAAAATAGGAGTACGAATGATGAAGGTGTTTCAACCGAAGTTTATAACCATGTGGAAGGGGTATTCCGGACAAATGGTCGTAAAGGATGTTGTGGCGGGAGTTATCGTGGCAATTATTGCATTGCCGCTGTCGATTGCACTTGCCATTGCTTCCGGAGTAGCGCCGGAGCAAGGATTATATACCGCGATTGTGGCCGGCTTTGTAATTGCGGCTATGGGCGGTAGCCGTGTAAACATTTCCGGTCCGACTGCCGCATTTGCCACGATTGTGGCGGGAATTGTGGCACAGCACGGAATGTCCGGATTGGCACTTGCAACGGTAATGGCGGGAATTTTGCTTATTTTGATGGGCATTTTCCACTTCGGTGCCTTGATTAAGTATATTCCGGCAACGATTACGACCGGTTTTACCGCGGGAATTGCCGTAACAATTGCAATCGGACAACTGAAGGATTTTTTGGGCTTGACGTATCCCGTCGATGCGAAAAATGTGGAGACGATGGAAAAACTGGAAAATGTGATTCGTAATATCACGACCGTGAATGGAATGGCGATCTTGGTCGGTGGAATCGCGCTTGTGATTTTGATTGTGTGGCCGAAGCTGAATAAGACCGTTCCCGGCTCGCTCATTGCGGTTCTCGTCGGGGTTTTGATTGTGAAGCTCGGAAAGCCGGAGGTGAATACCATCGGCGATTTGTATCAGATTTCAAGAGCCTTGCCGTCATTCCGGCTGCCGGAGTTCTCCTTTGGGATGGTGAAGGAGCTACTTCCCGGTGCATTTACGATTGCGATTCTTGCGGGAATCGAATCGCTTCTGTCTTGTGTGGTGTCAGACGGAATGATCGGAGATCGTCACAATTCCAATACGGAGTTGATTGCACAAGGAACCGGCAACATCTGTTCGGCGTTGTTCGGAGGGATTCCCGCTACGGGAGCCATTGCAAGAACTGCGGCAAATGTGAAAAACGGTGGACGCAGTCCGATCTCCGGAATGGTGCATGCAATAACGCTTTTACTGATTTTAGTGCTATTGATGCCGTATGCGGCATGGATTCCGATGCCGGTAATTGCGGCAATCCTGTTTGTGGTGGCATATAATATGAGCGAATGGCGACATTTCGTAGAGATTTGCAGGACGGCACCGAAAAGTGATATTTTCGTGCTTGTGATTACATTCGCACTAACCGTTATCTTTGATTTGGTCATTGCGATTGAGGTTGGTTTGGTGTTGACGGCGTTCCTGTTCATGAAACGTATGGCCGATGTGACGGAGATCCGCGCGTGGGTCTATGCGAGCGATGAAGAGGCGGAGACGGATGAGATTCATGCGTTGAAGGATGTTTCTAAAGAGATTACCGTATACGAGGTGAACGGTCCGATGTTCTTTGCAATGGCGGAGAAGCTGGTGGAGATTCCGATTCAGGAGAAGGACTCGGTACTGATTCTGCGAATGCGTAATGTACCTGCATTGGACGCATCGGCGATGCAATCGTTGAAGAAGGTATATCAAGCGTGCAAGGATGCCGATATGACAATGATTCTGTCGCATGTAAACGAACAGCCGATGAGAACGATGCGAAAGGCCGGCTTTGTGGAGATGGTGGGCGAAGAGAATTTTTGCGCCAACATAGATGAGAGCTTAATGCGTGCCAATCGTTTGATCGGCAAGTGAAGCAATAAAATACGAGGGAGATGGAACGATGAGTAAAGTGAAAGTAATTATTTCAACAATCATGTTTGCGATTATGGGCGTAGTGCTTATTGTTATAGGGATTAAGGACTACAGTGGCTTGCGCAATCCGAAGGATTTTTTGGAGATGGACAGCGGCGATGTGGAGAAGGGAATGTATGTGAAGGGCGTGACGAATTTCGTACTGGATCAATACTGTACGGAGACGGAGACAACCCTGGGAGTGTTCGATAAGGAGACATTCCGTTGGTATTTGATTCCTTACGGTAAGGAAATGGATCGTTACATTGGCGTTAAGGTCGGTGGAGCGACGAACTTCGAAAAGTACGATCAAGTGATGGCGGATACTTGGGCATACCTCAATTACGAGATTGAGGAGCCGGGGTATGACTTGGTTGTACAAGGAAAGATACGGCGATGCTCAGGAGATGTGAAGAAGTTCCTGCTTGAGTATGCAGACAATTATTCCGAGGCGGTCGGCGAAGACTGTTCGGATATGTTTGTGGAGTATTATATTGATTTGACAACGAGCAAGGCCGGAGTGTCCTACATTGTTGGCGGAGTGGTTCTACTGATTTTCGGAGTGATTTATTTCTTGATTTATGCGAATAAGATCAAGAAGGAGGAAAATCGTCTGGTGATGCAGGAGAAGTATCATACGATGTCGGCAGGTGCGGCACAAAATGTCTATGCAAACGGTATGGGCACTGCTGACAAACAGGGGTTTTACAATACATCCGGTGACGACGACCTTGACCGACTTCTTCGTGAAGAGGATGAGAAGTACAAACGCGAGAAAGATAACAACGACATTTATTAAAAAAATACAGCTCCTTTCGATTGTGACTTGTGCAACGGAAGGAGCTGTGTTATAATAATACACTATGGAGACGTTTTTTGTCGAATACCAGGAGGAGTAGTATGTATAAGATTGTAGAAGCAAATGAACTTACGACGAACATTTTCCGCATGGTTGTCAAGGCAGAGCGAGTGGCAAAGAATTGCTTGCCCGGACAATTTGTCATTGTACGTGCGGATTCCGAGGGAGAGAGAATCCCACTTACGATTTGTGATTATGACCGTGAGGAAGGAACGGTAACGATCGTGTTTCAGATTGTCGGTGCGGGAAGTCTGTGCTTGTCACGTTTGAAAGCGGGTGACTATATGCAGGACTTTGTAGGACCGCTCGGGCGTCCTTCCGAGTTCTGTGAGACTCCCATCGAGGAGCTTCGTAAGAAGCGCATTGTGTTTATTGCCGGTGGCGTCGGTACGGCACCGGTATATCCGCAGGTGAAGTGGCTGAAGGAACAGGGCGTAGCGGCTGACGTAATCGTGGGAGCGAAGACACAGAGCTTGTTGATCCTCGAAGAGGAGATGAAGGCGGTTGCCGGTAACCTTTACATCACAACGGACGATGGTTCCTATGGACGTAGCGGTATGGTGACGAAGTGCATAGAGGATCTGGTTGCAGAGGGGAAGCAGTATGATGTCTGCGTCGCTATTGGTCCTATGATTATGATGAAATTTTGCTGCTTGACGACGAAGAAACTCGGTATTCCCACGATTGTCTCCTTGAATCCGATCATGGTTGACGGAACCGGAATGTGTGGTGCATGTCGTGTGACCGTGGGCGGCGAGGTAAAGTTCGCATGTGTGGACGGTCCGGAGTTTGATGGGCATTTGGTTGATTTTGATCAGGCGATGAAGCGTCAGACGTTGTATAAGACCGTAGAAGGAAGAGCGTTCCTCAAAGAGCAGGAGGGTGCGACACACCATGGCGGCTGCGGCAATTGCGGAGGTGATAAATAATGGATGTAATGAAGAAGATACCGGTACGCGAGCAGGATGCGAGTGTTCGTGCGACGAATTTTGATGAGGTATGTCTCGGGTATAATGAGAATGAGGCAATGGAAGAGGCGAATCGTTGTCTCGGTTGTAAGAATGCGCAGTGTGTAAAGGGTTGTCCCGTATCGATTGATATTCCAGGGTTTATCTCCGAGGTAAAGGCAGGTAATTTTGCCGAAGCCTATCAGGTAATCGGGAAAGCAAGCTCCTTACCGTCGATCTGCGGACGTGTGTGTCCGCAGGAGAACCAGTGCGAGGGCAAATGTATCCGAGGAATCAAGGGAGAGGCAGTATCCATCGGTAAGTTGGAGCGTTTTGTCGGTGATTGGGCGCAGAAGAACGACATCAAACCGACATGTGATGTGGAGAAGCTCGGAAAGAAGGTGGCGGTGATCGGTTCCGGTCCCGCAGGGCTGACTTGTGCTGGAGATCTTGCGAAGCTCGGTTATGACGTGACGATATTCGAGGCACTACATGAGGCGGGCGGAGTGCTTGTCTATGGTATTCCGGAGTTCCGTCTTCCGAAAGAAGATGTAGTAAAGAAAGAAATCGAGAATGTAAAGGCTCTCGGTGTAAAGATTGAGACAAACGTAATTGTCGGAAAGTCCGTAACTATCGATGAATTGATGGAAGAGGAAGGCTTTGAGGCTGTGTTTATTGGTTCGGGCGCAGGACTTCCGAAGTTTATGGGTATTCCGGGTGAGCAGGCGAACGGTGTATTTTCGGCAAATGAATATCTGACCAGAAGCAACCTGATGAAGGCATTTCGCGAGGATTCCTCGACGCCGATTATGCGTGCGAAGAAGGTGGCGGTAATCGGAGGTGGAAACGTTGCTATGGATGCCGCAAGAACGGCGCTTCGTCTTGGTGCGGAGACGCACATTGTATATCGTCGAAGTGAGGCAGAGCTTCCGGCGAGAGTAGAGGAAGTACACCATGCGAAGGAGGAAGGGATTATCTTTGATATTCTTACGAATCCCGAGGAGATTACCACCGATGAAAATGGATGGGTAAACGGTATTCGCTGTGTTCGCATGGAGCTTGGAGAACCGGATGCGTCCGGTAGAAGACGTCCGGTGGAAGTTCCGGATTCCCAGTTCGTTATTGATGTCGATATGGTAATTATGGCACTCGGAACATCGCCGAATCCGATGATTTCGTCTACGACAAAGGGTCTCGAGACGAACAAACGCGGATGTCTTGTGGCAGATGAGCAGTTCGGACAGACGACCAAGGAAGGGGTATTTGCCGGCGGAGATGCCGTAACCGGCGCGGCAACCGTGATTCTTGCCATGGGTGCGGGAAAGGCAGCAGCACAGGGCATTCACAATTATTTAAGCAATAAGTAAGGGGTATCTTGCGGTGAGAATTTCGGTTCTCACCGCTTTGCTTTGGATATTGGGGAACAGGGAAGCAAATGGATTGCTTGCGATGAGTATCATTGTATACAATAAAAAATGTATACATAATTTTATTTTTCTATTGCATCTGCGTTTCACATGAGGTATAATGTGCGCAGAGCTTTGAAGATACATTTTTAGGAAAGTGCGCAAGGCGATTATGATGAAATTAAAGGAGGATATGCACCATGTCTTATGTTGAAGAGGTGTTGGAGCTTGTAAAGAAGAAAAATGCAAGCGAGCCCGAGTTTATTCAAGCAGTTACCGAGGTTTTGGAGTCTTTGAAGCCGGTAATTGATGCAAATGAGGAGTTGTATAGAAGAGAAGCGGTTCTTGAACGCTTGGTTGAGCCGGAGCGTCAGTTTAAGTTCCGCGTTCCGTGGGTAGATGATAAGGGACAGGTTCAGGTGAACACCGGTTACCGTGTGCAGTTCAATTCCGCAATCGGACCGTATAAGGGCGGAATTCGCCTTCATCCTTCCGTAAATATCGGTATCATTAAGTTCCTTGGCTTTGAGCAGATCTTTAAGAACTCTCTTACCAGTCTTCCGATCGGCGGTGGTAAGGGTGGTTCCGACTTCGATCCTAAGGGCAAGAGCGACCGTGAGGTTATGGCATTTTGCCAGAGCTTTATGACCGAGCTTTGCAAGTACATCGGCGCTGATACCGACGTTCCCGCAGGTGACATCGGAACCGGTGCAAGAGAGATCGGGTACATGTTCGGTCAGTACAAGAGAATTCGCGGCGTATACGAAGGTGTTCTTACCGGTAAGGGTCTTTCCTACGGTGGTTCCCTTGCAAGAAAGGAAGCTACCGGTTTCGGTCTTCTTTACTTCACGAAGGAGATGCTTGCTTGCAACGGCATTGATATCGCCGGCAAGACTATCGCTGTTTCCGGTGCAGGTAACGTAGCAATCTACGCTATCCAGAAGGCACAGGAGATGGGTGCTAAGGTTGTTACCTGCTCTGACTCCACCGGCTGGATTTATGATAAGGATGGCATTGATGTAGCGCTTCTTAAGGAGGTTAAGGAAGTTAAGAGAGCACGTCTTACCGAGTATGCGGCAGCAAGACCGAGTGCTGAGTACCATGAGGGTAAGGGCGTATGGACCGCAAAGGTTGATATCGCACTTCCTTGTGCAACCCAGAACGAGCTGAACCTCGACGACGCTAAGACGTTGGTTGCTAACGGCGTTATCGCAGTTGCAGAGGGCGCGAACATGCCTACCACGCTTGACGCTACGAAGTACTTCCAGGATAGCAAGGTTCTCTTCGCACCCGGAAAGGCTTCCAACGCAGGTGGTGTTGCTACCTCCGCACTTGAGATGTCTCAGAACAGCGAGAGACTTAGCTGGTCCTTTGAAGAGGTGGATTCCAAGCTTCAGTCCATCATGATTAACATTTTCCACAATACCGATGCTGCTGCAAAGAAGTACGGCATGGAAGGCAACTATGTAGTAGGCGCTAATATCGCCGGCTTCGAGAAGGTTGTAGACGCACTTCTTGCACAGGGCGTATGCTAATTCAAGAATAGGAACAAGCGAGATGCCGCAGACCTTGGGTGTGCGGCATCCTTTTTGTCAAGGAGGAAAAATGAAAATGCGAGGGGATGGAGACGCATGCAAAGTGCATATTGTTCGCAGCAACCGTCGCAGTGTGTCCTTGCGAATTCTTGAAAACGGTGATGTGGAAGTAAGAGCACCGTATGGAGTATCCGATGCAGTTGTCCAAAGCTTTGTTGCAGCGAATGAGGCGTGGATTGTTGAGCGCAGAGTGCAAAGTCTTGCGCAGCGAGAGCGGAGGAGCCAGGAGCGTGCGAGTACTTTTCGAGACGGCGGTGCATATCCGCTGCATGGACAAAGCATTTTGCTTCATGTCGAGGTGCGTCGAGATAGGAAGGGATATTGTGCGACTTTGCTTGCCGACGGGAAGGAACTGCCGTCACTGAAAGTTGTGGGACCTACGGAGGAAGTCGAGGCGGTGCGTGAATGTGTGCATGCTTGCGTCAGGAAGTACGCAAAACAATATCTTAAGGAACGTGCGGATGTGCTTTCGAGTGCGCTTGGAATCCCATATGGACGACTTGCTGTGCGAGATACGAAGACGCGTTGGGGGAGCTGCAGTTCGGCAGGCAATTTGAATCTGCATTGGAGGCTCGTGCTTCTACCGAAGCCGCTGTCCGATTATGTGATCGTACACGAGCTGTGCCATCGCGTTGAGATGAATCACAGTACCGCTTTTTGGAGCTTGGTGGAGCGAGTGCTTCCTGATTATAGGTTACGGCGGAGACAATTAAAAAACACGGAGAGTTTCTATATGGGGATATGAAAAAGCAAGATGACAATACGCTTGCTTTTTTTGTTATTACGTATGCAAATACGTCAAGAATAGAGCATATATGTGCAAAAAGTACGGGGAGAAGCAGTGATGTTTGGGGCAAAACTATTGACAGTGGACACGAAAAGAGATATAGTTATCCTGAATTGGTTTGTGCATTTTTCGGAAAGGAGAAATCATGAGCAAAAGGACGTTAAAAAGTATACTGAAGACAATGATCGTAATTGATATATGCCTCTTCTTTGCCGGTTTGATTGCCGTTATGGGAATGTTTATTGTCAGAGAAGCGAAAAAAGCGGGATTTTGGCCAAAGGAAGAAACGCTGGTTGCAGACGGAGGAACGAAGGAGCCGACGGTGACGATGCCACCAAGTGCCGCTGAGCGACCCGAAATTGTTGCGGTGAAGAGTGATGCGACCTCGATACATATTGAGTGGAAGACGAACAGTGCAACACTGTATTTTGTTGAGTATCGAACCGGACAGGACGATTGGGTACGAAAGCAGACAAAAGAAACGCATATGGATATCACCGGTCTGTTGCCGGATACGATGTATGAGATTCGAGTGGACTATTCGGACGGTTACGAGGAGAAGGAGTATGTGGCGAGTTTTTCGGAGAAGACGTACTCGGGAGGTTATGGAGACCCGTTTGAGGGAATCGGTGCAAACCTTTATGTCGGTGGTGAAAAGAAAAGCGTCATAATGACGAAGGCGACAGGGTGTCTGGAAGCGGACGCATGGCCGCAGATTAAGTCCAACATATACGGTGATCCGACGTTGACAAGTAAGATCGGGGAGCTGGGGGGAGGAAATCACGTAAATATTTCGGCGGATATTGAGGGACATTATGCATATCTGCGTAACACCGGACGGTGGAGTGTTTATGTCAGCGATGGCAACGGCAAGGTTGGATGGATCGATGCTGACGCGTTGATTATCGACCTGCAGGACATTTTTTCGGCAAAAGGAAATATCTATAGCATACAGTACGATCGAACCAATGCGTATTCCTCAATCTTCACGGTTGGCGGAAGTGTAGCGGGAGTGGATAAGACCTCAGCACAGGAATCACGTTATTGGCCGATCAAGGACAAAGACAATATCTTTTCCTCGGGTGGCTATAATGTCATTCCCGGAGTCACCGGAAACGGTCTTCCGAATTACGGAAGTCGGGAGCAGATGCCGGTGATATGGTGTCTTGGTACGGAACTGATTCAATGTCAGAAAAATGCATTGAATAACGGGTGTTGCTTAATCATCTATGATGGGTACCGTCCCGGATCGACGTCGAAGACGGTCAACAACATCGTTCGTTCCGAGCAGTTGCTTTCGAGGGTAGAATACGGACGAAGCTTAGCCAACGGTTTCTTAAATACGCATTTTTCGGAGGGCAATTTTATTGCGAACACATCGAAGCATAACAAAGCGATTGCCGTAGACCTATCCATGATGAAGTACGAATCGATACACACAATCGGGGATGAGATGCGCATGCAGACGAAGATGCATACGTTGGACTTCCGAGCGCACATGAGCTATAACAATGCTGCAGCGGCCTTGTTGTATTCGGTGATGACAACCAAGACCTCTTTGGTAGCGCTGAGCGGAAAGCAAGAGTGGTGGCATTTTGAATTAGAGAACAACGAGGAGAAGTTCCCGTTGATTAACAAATATGTATTTGCCGATTATCGGCTGTAAAGGAGACCTAATATGAAGAAGTTATTTTCGGTATTGATGATTATGATGATGGTGGCACTGACCGCATGTAGTGAGGAAGAGGCGAAGAAGCCGGATGACGGCGGCGAACTGGTGATTCAAACGGACAAGACGACTGCGACTCCGACACCGACGGCGACACCGACGGAGAAGCCACAGGCAGAGCGTCCGAGCGGAGCTCCCGGTGGAGCAGTTGATGAGAAGGATGGTGTATTTGAAGAGAAGGATCTCGGAATTACCGTAAACGGTGTATTTTTGACGACCGGAATGGACTTTCTGCCGTATGTAGAGGAAATCGGAGAGAATCCGGATATTTTGGAAGGACAGGCTTGTCTTGAGGGTGGTTACGATACGAACTATTACTACGAGGATGAAGCGCTTTCTGTATATACGTATGCGAAGGATGGAAAGCAGATCATCTATAATATCTCGGTAACGAGCGAAGCGTATCCTACGGACAAGGGGGCAACGGTCGGTGTTACAACGCGTGAAGAGCTTGTAGAGTATTATGGAGAACCGACGCAAAGTGTACTTGCTACGGATCGATATTCTTTGGACGGTGACACGGTAGAGGTTGCATTTATGTTCGAGGAAGGCGTGTTAGCCGGTTTCGATATTACCGACACGGGTGTGCACTGAGTATATTCTTCCGACAGTAAGGAGTCATGATGAACCGACGAACGAAGATGAAGATAAACGGGATTATTCGCAAAATTGATGTGATTGTAATTGTGCTGGTTGCTGTTGCATTGCTTGCGTTTATGGCCGTGAACATATTCTCGTCTCCACAGTATGATATCGGTGGAGAGGAGCAACCGAGCGATCTCGCAGTGAATGACTTGAGTACGACTCCGAGCCCGATTCCGACAGAGACACCTCTGCCGAAACCGACGGAGCGACCGGAGATTTTGGCGGCCGAGACCGGTGTGACAACGTTGCATTTTGAGTGGATTGATAACGGTGCTGACAGCTACTATGTGGAATACCGTGCGAAAGGCTCCTATTGGATGACACATGAGGTGGAAAAAAGTTCGGTTGACTTGACCGGATTGAAGCCCGGTACATCTTATGAGGTGCGAATGCAGTATGTGAAAAATGAGGCAATCCGAGAGTATATCTCCTCTTTTGGAGTGGAGACCGAGACACAGGGCTATGGGGATCCGTTTCGTGCGATTGGGATGAATCTCAAGCTGGATGGTAAGGAACAGCGTGTGATGGTTTCTTCGGAGAACGGATGTCTCGGTGCGACGGCATGGGTGGAGTTTACGACAAAATTGTATAAGGACGATGCGCTGAAGGAAGAAGCGGAGAAGGTTACCGGAGGAACGCAGGTGCAGATTGCGTGTGATGCAGAAGGACGCTATTGCCGATGTCTTGCAAACGGAGCGTGGAGCGTGTATGTACTGAGTGCGGACGAGAAGCAGTGCGGATGGATTGCAGCGGAGGCGCTACTGATTGATCTATGTGATTTGTTCCCGCAGGAAAATATATACTCCATTCGTTGCGACCGAGCCAATGCGTATTCTTCGTTGTTTACGGTTGGGGGAAATCCGATGGCTGTAACTTCGGAGGGAAATGAAGACAGTCGCTTTGCTTCCTTGAAGGATAAGAATACAATCTTTGCGACCGAAGGACGAAATGTGATTGAAAAGGTAACCGGAGAAAAGCTGCCCAATTATGGTGCGAAGGAGCAGATGCCGGTGATATGGAGTGTGGCACTGGAATTGATTCAGTGTCAGGAAAATGCATTGCAGAGCGGGTGTACACTACTGATTTATGAGGGCTATCGTCCGGCGGAGACCTCGAAGTTCGTGAATAAGACGGTGACCTCGCATAAATATCTTAGTAAGAGTGTGAGCAACCGTAATCTTGCGAACGGCTTCTTGAATGTACAGCTGTATGAAGGCAACTATATTGCGAATACTTCCAAGCACAACATGGGCATCGCGGTGGATCTCACGCTACAAGCGTACAGCTCTTTTGAAGAACTCGGCAAGGAGCTGGTGATGCAGACAAAGATGCACACGCTTGACTATCGAAGCCATATGAATTACAACAACGAATGTTCCAATTTGTTGTATAAGATAATGACGACGGATACGGATTTGGTCTGCTTACGAAAGAAACAAGAGTGGTGGCATTTTGAATTGGCGGAGGACGTGCGCATTTTCCCGTTCTTAGACAGCTATGTCTATGCGGATTATGAAATATAAAAAATTATCGGAGCTTATACATATGAAGAAGAAAACATGGTGTCTGTGCAGTGTGTTGTTTGTTATGCTTCTTATGCTTTCGGCCTGTGATAGGTTGGGTGGAGAAGAATATATCATACCGACCGCGACACCGAAGCAAGAAACGGTACTTACCGGATGGCAAGAAATCGAAGGGGAGAGATACCTTTACGGAGAGGATGGAACGTTGCCTCTCGGCTGGGTGGAGTATCAAGGAAAGACCTACTATCAGACGTCGGAAGGAATCGTGTGTGACAAGCAGACCATTGACGGCGAGGTGTATTATTTTCAAGAGGACGGAAGTTTTTTGACCGGCTTGGTCGAAGAGGATGGCGTGAAGTATTGCTACAATGCGTACGGAACGACAGAGCTTGGTTTTGTAGAAGTCAGTGATAAGACATACTTTTGTGGCGCTGACGGCAAAGTACGTACCGGTTGGTTGGAGTACGATTACGAGAAGTATTATTTTGATGAAGTGGATGCATCGATGCGGACAGGCCTGCTGACGCTTGGGCAAGCAGTTTACTTTATGGACGAGACCGGGAAGATGCAGACGGGATTTCAAACCATGGAAGACGGGACGCGCTTTTTCGGAAACGAAGGCACGATGCACCGTGGTTGGCTTGGGCTGGACGGCAAGCGCTATTTCATGGACGACGAGGGCCTTCTTGTGACCGGCTGGAGGGAGATTGCTTCGAAGAAATACTACTTTGATGACGAAGGTGTTGCCTGGACCGGCTGGATGGTGATTGATGATGTGTATTACTATTTTCGCGGCGATGGTCAAATGGCTGTCGGTGAGCATACCATAGAAGGAGTGAAATATTGCTTTGCGGATGACGGACACCTAAGGAACGGTTGGGAAGACAAGGTATACTATGTCAACGGCTATAAAGCGAATGGTGTGGTGACGATTGATAAGAAGCTTTATCTCTTTCGGACGGATGGAACACTTGCGTCAAACGGGTTTAGTACGGTCGGTGGTCGTAAGTATTACGTTGTGAAGAACGGAGAACTGGCAACGGGCTTTCTGACACTTGAGAGCAAGACGTATTACTTTGATGCAAAGGGTCGCATGGCAACCGGAATCACAAAGATCGGTGGTAAGAAGTACTATTTTTACGCGGATGGGACACTTGCACGTAACGTGAAGGTCGACAATTATTTTGTAGACGAGAACGGTGTGGCAACCGACCTGTTCGAGACGATTACGGCAGATAATTTGGATGCGTATATCGAGCATTTGCTAGACAAGCACGGTGACAGCATTTTGGATATTTACAATTATGTGCGTGACAATTATCCATATCGATACCGCGATAAGGCCGATTTGACAACGATGGCATGCCGTATGCTGAACTACGGCAACGGTGCGTGTTGGGACTATGCGGCACTGACCTATAAGATGTTGACAGCGGCGGGCTACAACTGTCAGATTGTCATCGGAAAGGGTGCGGTTTATTCCGAACACAATTGGATATTGATCGAGGTGGAGCCGGGCGTGTGGAGGCATTTGGATACCGAACGGAAGTCGTTACGCGTATTCCTTTGGACAGACGAGCAGTTAAAGGCAAAGAACTGGATCACGAAAAATGTGCGTTATGAATGGGATTATGATGCATATCCGAAGGCGGAATAATACGGTAAATAAATCATAAGCAAACAACGGAGAGCAGAGTATGGTATTCAGTTCCTTTGTATTTTTGTGTTTCTTCTTACCCGTGGTGTTACTGTTACATAGCATTACGACGAACACACGAGTGAGAAATGCACTTCTTTTGTTGGCAAGCGTACTGTTCTATACGTACGGTGAGCCGATTTATATTCTCCTTTTGTTCGTTGCCGCAGGACTCAATTATGCGGGGGGAAGGATTCTGGGAAGAAAAAAGAAGCCACTGATTTTGGCCTTTGTGGTTCTTGTGAACTTGGGTTTTTTGGTCGTATTCAAATACGCGGGCTTCTTGGCGGAAAGCATCAATCTGTTTTTACCGAAGGCAATGGAACTTCCGATTCCCGCACTGCGTCTTCCAATCGGGATCTCGTTCTATACATTCCAGGCCTTGTCCTATGTTGTGGATGTGTATCGAGGAAATGTAAGGGCGCAGAAGAGCTTCCCGAACCTGCTATTGTATATTGTGTTTTTCCCGCAATTGATTGCCGGACCGATTGTAAAGTATCATGACATCGAGGAACAGATCGAGCACCGCGTAGTAACCGCAGAGGGTATGAAGCAAGGAATCTTTCGGTTTTCCTGTGGTCTCGGGAAGAAGATTCTGATCTCTAATGCAATGGCCTATGTTGCGGACACCGTCTTTGCGCTTCCGAATGCACAGGTTGGTGCGTTATCTGCTTGGGTCGGAGCAATCGCCTATTGCATTCAGATCTATTTTGATTTTTCGGGCTACTCTGATATGGCCATTGGTCTCGGACAGCTTTTCGGTTTTCGTTTTCTCGAGAACTTTAACTACCCGTACATTTCGGGGAGTATTCAAGAGTTTTGGCGTCGTTGGCACATTTCACTTTCGACGTGGTTCAAAGAATATCTCTATATTCCTCTCGGCGGAAATCGTAAGGGGAAGGTGCGTACGATGCTGAACAAATACGTGGTTTTTTTTGCAACGGGCATTTGGCATGGCGCAAACTGGACGTTCTTGGTATGGGGACTTTATCATGGCACATTTCTCGTAGCGGAGCAGTTCGGTATCATTCCAACGAAAAAACGCCGATTTAAGCCACTGTGGCATGTCTATACGCTCCTTGTAGTATTGATCGGTTTTGTAATCTTCCGTGCGGATACGCTGACGCAAGCAGGATATATGGTGAAAGCGCTATTCGGCTTCGGTGCAACGGGAGGGATCGGTTATGCAACGGCACTTCCGATGCTTTCGCCGTATTACCTGTGTTTGTCTTTGATAGCCTTTGTCGGAGCAACACCGCTTCCGAATCTGCTTTGGCGCAGGGCTGCACAGTCTGCAAGGGGCAAAAATGTGACCGAGGTAATTGCGATGGTGCTTTCCGTTGGAGTGTTGTTGCTCAGTTACATGGCGCTTGCCTCGAACAGCTATAACCCGTTTATTTATTTCCGGTTTTAAGGACTGTGCGGAAGGGATAGGACAATGAAGAAACTGACCGTTGGATTTATCATTATATATGTTATATTGTTGGCGCTTCCTGCCGTGACAATGCCTCTTTTTAAAGGGGAGGTATCTACGGAGAACCGTGAGTTGAGCGAGTTTCCGGAATTGCGAGGGGAAGACGGCGCGTGGAATCGAGAGTACACCTCGGAGCTGGATACGTGGATTCAGGAGCACATCGGTTTTCGTAGGTGGCTGGTTGACGCGAACGGCGCTTGGCAGACGATATTGTTTGGTCATTCGCCCGAGGAAAGCATTATCTTCGGTAAGGATGGATGGCTGTATTACGCAGATACGAAGTACGATTATATGAATGTACCGACGCTGACGGAGCGAAATGCGAATAACGCGGCAAAGGCGATGTTGATGTTGCAGAAATATGCAAAGGAACAGGGCGCGGCATTTTCCGTGGCGCTGGTTCCAAACAAGAATACACTGTATGGAGAGCACATGCCGTATTATTATCGTCCGACAGAGGGAGCGGGGAATCTGGAGCTTGTGACAGAGGCGATGAAGCGTTACGGTGTGAACTATGCCGATATAAAGGCAGCCTTTGACGCAGATGCACGTGTGTTATATCAGCCCTTGGATAGTCATTGGACGTATGAGGGAGCACTTCTTGGCTACGAAACGATTATGAAGAGCTTGGGAGGAGAGTACGAACCATTTGACGGAATTACCTTTGAGGCAAGAAAGGACTGGGACGGCGATCTTGCAGGCATGCTGTATGCCGGTGAGACGGCGAAGGTGGAGCAGTTGTACCCGAACTATTCCTTCGGCTATGAAATTGTTTCGAAGGAGAAGAATCCCGATGCAATTACATTGCGCACGGAGCATGAAGGAGGTAGAGGAAGCGTGGTAATGTATCGCGATTCCTTCTGCAATACGATGCAGGTATATGTTGCGGAGAACTACGAGAAGGCGGTGTTCTCGCGTGCGTATCCGTTCCGCGCGGAGTATATTACACGCTATGATGCAGATGCGTGTGTTTTGGAAATTGTAGAGCGCAACATTGCGAACCTTGCGGCGAAGGCACCGTTGATGCCTGCGGCACAAGCAATCCTCGATGTGTCTGCATCGAGCATGGGCGATGCGTATACACTGCTGCATGAAAAGAACGGCTCATACACACATCTGTTCGGTGAAGTGGATGAGACATATCTCGGGACGGAATACGAGGTATATGTACTACATCACGGTGCAGACGGTGTTACGGCATATGAGGCATTTCCAATCTATGAGCAGGAGCTGATGGGAAAGGAAATGCTCGGAGATAATGGGTATTCTGTATATCTGCCCGGAGACATCTGTGCTCCGGATGGAAGCTATTCGGTGGTCATCCATTCGGAAGGGAAATATTATGCGACCACAACAAAGATGCCCACGAGCGTGGAGAAATAAAGGAGAATCCTATGCATCCAATCGGACATTTTCGAACGATAACGCAGCATAAGCTGGAGGTAATGAGGAATTGCTTTCGTGTGGGCTTGTATTGGCAGGGACTGATGCACGATATGTCGAAATATTCACTTGCGGAGTTTGTTTCCGGTGCGATATACTATCAAGGGACGAGAAGTCCAAATGCGGAGGAGCGAGACAAGACGGGGATGAGTCGTGCATGGCTACACCACAAGGGGAGAAACAAGCATCATTTTGAATATTGGATCGATTATTCACCGATGCCGATAGACACGATTTGCGGTATGAAGATGCCGCTCCCGTATGTACTTGAGATGGTGTGTGATCGAATCGCTGCCAGTAAGATTTATCGCGGAGAGCTTTACGAGGATGGGGATGCGTATCAATATTATTTGCGCTCCAAGGATCGTTATATTATACACGAGGAGACGAATGCACTGCTCGGACGCCTTCTTCTGATGTTGCAGGAATATGGGGAGGAGAAGACCTTCTCGTATATGCGGCATTTGCTTGGTAGGTACCGAAGGGAGCGGGTGGCGAGGCTGTTGCCGGAGAAGTATCGCGCACGGGTGCTTTCGTTACGTAGAAAACGTTGAGTGCAGAAAAAGAGGAATTACGAAACTATGTCGAAGACAAAGGAGAGGATTGCTATGAGTTTTCAGGTAAAAGGGTTTAGCTTTGCGTATGGCACGCATAAAGGAGATTTGATGACGGAGCAGGCGGAAGAATCGTTGCGCTTGCTTCGAGAGACCGGGACGGAGTGGATTGCACTGTGTGTGGATCAACGAATCGAGACGCACCGGTCGTTGAATATTCGTTACGACTATAATTTTAACGTAAGTGATTTGGAATTGATTCATATGATTTCGCTTGCGCATGAGTTGGGAATGAAGGTATGCCTTAAGCCGATGATCAACTGCGATGATCATGAGTGGCGCGCACGGGTGGATTTCGGTTACGACCAGGGCAATTGGGACAAATGGTTCTACGAATACAAGGGATACCTTCTTCATATGGCAGAGATTGCGGAGTACACCGGTTGTGAGATGCTTTGTCTCGGCTGTGAGATGCTCGGAATGGAGCGTCAGGAAGCGCATTGGAGAGACCTCATTGCGAAGACGAGAGAGGTGTATCACGGACCGTTGACTTACAATACGAATCATGGAAAGGAAGATGTGGCGCAGTGGTATGACGCACTCGATTATGTCGGAACGAGCGCGTATTTTCCGGTGGCAAAGCAGGGCGGTGCATCGAAGGAGGAGATGTGCAAGGCTTGGCATCAGGTCAAGGAGCGCATGCAGGGCATTTATGAGAGGATCGGTAAGCCGATTTTGTTCATGGAGATCGGTTGTCGAAGCGCGAGAGGCTGTGCGACGATGCCTTGGGACTTTATGCACAGAGAATTGCCTTACGATGAGGATGAACAGGCAAATTTCTACGAGTCTTGTCTTGAGACATTCCGAGACACTCCTTGGTTCCTCGGTTTCTTCTGGTGGGATTGGTCCATTCGTCTTCCGAAGGAAGGGGAGCAGGAGCTTGGATTTGCGATTCACGGAAAGAAGGCAGAGGAAGTCCTGCGTCGTTTCTATCGATAGTCTATGGCGTGGATATGGTTGGTTCTCCTCTACGGTTTTCTGAAGGGTGTAAGGGAGATTCTAAAGAAAAAGGCATTGCAGAGTAGTACGGTCATGGAAGTGCTTGTTATGTACACATTCCTGTCCTTTGTCATCGTGCTACCGGAGGCTCCCGAGGCTACCGGGTTGTCAGTGCCGCAATACCTGGGGATTGCATGCAAATCGTTTGTCATCTTTGTTGCTTGGATGTGTAGCTTTCATGCGATTAAGAAGATGCCGATTAGTCTCTACGGAATCCTTGATTTATCTCGGGTTGTATTTGCAACATTACTCGGTGTATTTGTTCTCGGAGAGCGAATGCGTATTCCGCAGATTATCGGTTTGTTGCTGGTATGTGCCGGACTGTTGATGCTAAAAAAGCAAAAAAAAGAAACGGCCGAAAGAGATTCTACAGGGGTAGAATACAGAAAAACCGAGGGAAAAGCTTCTTTTTATGTGATGATAGCATTGCTGTCTTGTCTGCTGAACGGCTTAAGTGGGACGATGGACAAGCTGCTGATGAAGAACATGACCGGTGGGCAGTTGCAGTTTTGGTACATGCTGTTCTTGTTGTTGTTTTATGTAGCTTACGTGTTGGTTCGGAGGGTTCCGATGCGCATTGGCCGGATGCTACGCAACCCTTGGATCTGGCTATTGAGCATCTTGTTTGTCATTGCGGACCGAGCCTTGTTTGAGGCAAATGCAATGCCGAACAGTCGAGTGACCGTAATGACGCTTTTGAAGCAATGCGGTTGTTTGGTGACGATTGTGGGAGGACGCCTGGTGTTTGGGGAGAAGAACATCGGCTATAAGCTGTTGTGTGCCGCCGTAGTCTTGGGCGGAATTGCAGTGGCATTGATCTAAAATGCATTTTGGAGGGTGTTATGAAACGAGTATTATGCGGTATGTTGATGCTTATGATGGGAATCGGACTTCTTACGGGCTGTGGAGACAAGGAGCTCAGCGACGAAGAATATGCCGAGATCGCCGAGCAAAAGGCGCAGAACGACAAGAAGGTCGTGGCACTGTATGCGACGAAGGGAAGCAACACATATGAGATTACAATGAATGATGTGGTGTATTTCCTTGCGTACAATGAGCTTCAGGGCTATCAAGCATATGCGGAGAAGAAGGAAGAGTATGAGGCTGTGTTCGGTGAGGGGTATGACTTCTGGGAGACGCAGGGAGCAGACGGTACGATGGGGGATGTATACAAGGGCATGGCATTTTCCACGATCGCATATACGTATGTGTTCTATTACGAGGCGGTTGAGGAAGGCATGAAGCTCGATGCACAGAGAACAGCACAGTTGGATGCAGCAACGGAGAACTTTCTTGCAAAATACACGCCGGCACAACGTGCGCGTTGCGGTATGACGGCGGAAGGCATTCGCGCAACCTACGAGCGAATCTTTCTTGCGGACGCATATATGGAAAAATTGACGGCGGAGCATGTGGTAGACGAAGAGGCCGTGACGGCAACCGTGGATAAGGAGGATTATCTCGTCTATGTGACCGATTATTTGTATGTTCCGAAGGCGGACTATGACGATGATCTCAAGCAGATTGAATTGACGGAGAATGAATTGGCGGAACGAAAGGCGGCCATTGAAGATGCTTTGACAAAAGTAGAAAAGGGTCAAGAAATGCTGGCGGTTCGTGCGATCTACGATAAGTTTATGACGTATGCAACGCGTGATTTCTACCGGACGAATGCGACCTACGAAGAGGAGTATATTGAAAAGGCAGTGGCGATGGAGGTCGGCGAGAATGCCCTTCTTGAGACAAAGTCCGGATATTACGTGATTAAGCTGATTGATAATACACAGTACGCCGGATATGATGAGGCGGTGAAGGCGGCCATTGAGGATGCGAAGAATCTGGACATCTCGAAGGTATACACCGAGTTGGAGAAGGAGTACGATATTTCGACATCCGAAGCGTGGGATGCAGTGAAGTTCGGCAACTACATCATGGAGAAAAAAGAAAAGTGACGAATAGAAAGCGACAGGGTGTCCCGTGCGGGACACCCTGATTTTGTATTTTATCAATTTGTTATCTCCGATATTCCTCCGTTGGCACCGGTACTGTCTCGAGAATGGAGCTCATCAGAGCATTTGCACGAGTGGCGTCGGGGGTGATGCCGCGGTCGGGGCGCAAACGATGTGCAAGCACGGGAACTGCAAGAAAATGAATATCCTCGGGCGTTACGTAGCTACGACCCTGCAGATAAGCATAGGCCTTTGCGCAGTTCTGCAGAGCAAGCGTGGCACGTGGACTGACACCAAGGAGAAGCTTGGAATTGGAGCGTGTCGCGGTAACGATGTCGAGAATGTATTCTTTCAAAGAATCGTGGAGAAATACGTTACGATACTCCTTGCGCATGCGGAGAATGTCTGCCTCCGTGCAAATTGGCTTGAGGGCTGTAAGCGGGTCTTCCGCTGCAAAGCGATCCATAATGGCCAGCTCTTCTTCACGAGATGGATATGCCATAGGGATACGCATCAAGAAGCGATCCAGTTGTGCTTCCGGGAGAGGAAACGTACCGGTGGTCTCCACGGGGTTCTCTGTTGCGATTACAAGGAACGGAGCGGGGAGCGGGTGGGTCACACCGTCAATGGTCACCTGATGCTCCTCCATGCATTCAAGAAGCGCGGATTGTGTTCGCGGTGTGGCGCGGTTAATTTCATCCGCTAACAGGACGTTCGTAAAGACCGGTCCTTTTCGCAGGACAAACTCCTCTTCTTTGCGATTGTAGTAGTTGATGCCGGTGACATCCGAGGGAAGGAGATCCGGCGTAAACTGAATACGAGAGAAGTCGCAGGAAAGCGATGCGGCAAATGCCTTCGCAAGCGTTGTTTTTCCGGTGCCGGGTACGTCCTCAAGCAGAATATGTCCGCCGACCAAAAGGGCAGTGAGGAGACAGTCGATGGCGACGTCTTTGCCGACAATGACTGTCTGTACGTTTTCTTTTACTGTTTGTCTCATAATGTCCTCCGTAATTGCATTAGGCTTCTTCGGGCAGGTGCCCGGTTAGGCCTTGGATTAATGCCTTGGCGGGAAGTGACAGTGGAAGCTCCTCGCGGTAGGCAATCAAAAGCTTCCGTTCGGGAAGCGGGTCTTCAATGGTGAGCTGCTTCAGTTCATCCCCTTGCTCCGGTACGCAAAAATCGGGCACACAGGCAATTCCGAGACCGATCTTAGCAAGATCCAGCAGGAGGTCGTTGCTACTGATCTCAATGGACGGAACGAGGTCGAGAGAGTGTCGTTGAAAATGCTGGTGCAGATACGCGCTTGTTGCGGAGCGTTTGCTCAGCATGAGAATCGGATATCCGAGAAGCTCATGCAGGGAAAGTGCACGCGGCTCGCCGCTCGTGGGATCCGAAAAGCAATCGGGAAAATGCGTCGGATTGCCGACGAAGGTATCACGAAAGCTTCGAATGTCAACGGTCTTCCGATTGCCGGTTAGTGCTTCGTTCGGGGAATTGGTGACGATGATATCCGCTTCCCCCCGTTCAAGAAGCTCTGCGCACTGTAGGGAAGTACCGTTGATAATGTTGATGTGTACCTCGGGATAGGCACGGTGAAGTTCGTTAAAATACGGTACAAGTACATAGCGACAGATTGTGTCGCTTGCGGCAATGCGCAATTCCATTCCTCCGGCGGATGCACGCGACAGCTGGCTTTCTCCGCGGGTAATCAATTGAATGGCCGGTTCAATATGCTTAAGTAGCATTTCGCCTTCCTGCGTCAGAGAGACACGCTTGCTCTTGCGTAGGAACAGTGTCTGGCCCAATTGCTTCTCGAGGGCTCGAATGGACTGACTGACGGCCGATTGAGAGATATAAAGCTTGGCACCCGCATCGGAAAAGCTACGTGACTTTGCTACGTGATAGAATACCTTGTACAGTTCGTAATTAATATCCATAGGAATCTCCTTGGAGTTCGATCATTTGTTTATAAGAAAATCAAATATAACGTGATGATGCTGACTGCGGTTTGCAGAATCGTAAAGCGGAAAACGGTCTGCGTGTCGGACCAACCTTTGTTCTTACGGGCGTGGTCGTGAAGTGGCGTGCGTATGTTCTTCATAATGTGAATCTTGAGAAAACGAATCAACGATACCTTGAGTAGTCCCAAACCGCCGTCTACGATATAGACAACACAGAAGGGTAGGAACAGCAGTGCATATCCGCTCTTCAGAGCAAGGATGGCATAAAACAAGCCGATGGCACGGGAGCCGGCGTCGCCCATCAGAAGCTTACTGGGCGATGCATT
Organism: Lachnospiraceae bacterium; assembly: GCA_045601665.1. GTDB lineage: Bacteria > Bacillota > Clostridia > Lachnospirales > Lachnospiraceae > ISDg. Next base: position 13,012 of record JAZRZZ010000042.1, on the reverse strand, counting down.
GAACCAGAGGTAGCCCATGATGCAAAGTAGGAAACTGAGGATTACAGCACCGTACAAGGTGTTATTCGCAAGCTCGGTAAAGACCAAGTAGAAGGATAGCAGTGAGATAAGCGAGAGTGTGGCACAGAGACCGTCCACGCCGTCGGTACAATTCACGACGTTGATGGATGCCCAAATGAGAATCACTGCCAAAATGCCGAACAAAACCGGGTGTAGTTCAATCGAACCGCCGAAGACGGCAAGGTGAAGTGTACTGCCGTTGTAGCGAATGTATGTAACGGTAACGAGAATCGCGATTAAAAAGTCGATGATGCCTTTCTTGAGCTCGCCCCAAGGCTTTTCGCTGGCGTCGTCGAGATAACCGCTGAGCATAGCGGCAATCAGTAGTACGAGATAGATACACAGCTCAAGGTTTACTTCGAGAAACAAGAAGCAGACGATACTGTGAACAAGTACGAAGATAATTCCGGCTCCTCTGGGCTTTCCTTTTGACTTTTCTCCATTCACGGCAAATGCCCGCCCGCCGTCTGTGGGGAGCAATGGCTGGAGCTTCCATAGGCAGAGAATTGTAATCAGAAAGCTCAAGACAAAACAGGCAAGCACAGCATAGGATATAAGCTGTGAAGGAACATTCGGAATCAAACGTAAAAGCATAAAGTGGAGACCTCCGAGAAATCGTAATTGTAATAAAAATATGGTACAAGAGTATTCTACTACGTTCCGGGCATTTCCGCAAGCATAAGAAAAACTAATCGATGCTATGACATTAATTAATTTCTACTTTTTACTCGATTTATGTTATACTGCAATCATGGAAATGTGCGATTTCACGTATCGCCGACAAAACATGCGTTATTTGCAGAAGAATTAGGAGGTTACATGAGTCAGGTTCGCAGAATTTATGTAGAGAAGAAAGCACCGTTCGCTGTCCGTGCGAAGGAGCTTAAGGAGGAGATTCGCGATTATTTGGGGCTTACGATTACCGATGTGCGTGTATTCGTACGTTACGATATCGAGAATATCAGCGAGGACACCTATAAGAAGGCACTCGGTACGGTGTTTTCCGAGCCGCCGGTGGACGTTTTGTTTGAGGAGAAGCTGCCTGCCGAGGCCGGCGACCATGTATTTTCCGTCGAATATTTGCCGGGACAGTTCGATCAGAGAGCAGACTCCGCAGAGCAGTGCGTGAAGTTGTTAAAGGAAACCGAGGAGCCCATCATCCGCAGTGCGACTACCTACATTTTGAAGGGTAGCATCACTGAGGAGGAGTTCGCGGGCATTAAAAGCTACTGCATCAACCCCGTAGATTCCAGAGAGACCGACGAGACGAAGCCGGAGACCTTGGTGGCTCAGTTCGCTGTTCCCGAGGATGTGAAGATTTTTGAAGGCTTTATGGCGATGCCGGAGGCAGAACTTAAGGAGTTGTACGATTCCTTGAATCTCGCTATGACCTTCCGCGATTTCCTCTTTATCCAAGAGTATTTCGCAGGGGAGGAGAAGCGCGATCCTTCCATGACGGAGATTCGTGTACTGGATACTTACTGGTCTGACCATTGCCGTCATACCACCTTCCAGACGGAGCTCACGAACGTAACCTTCGAAGAGGGCGATTACAAGGAGCCGATTGCACAGGCATTTGACGAATATAAGGCAGCAAGAGAGATTCTCTACAAGGGCCGTGACGATAAGTTTATCAGCTTGATGGACATTGCACTTTTGGGTATGAAGAAGCTACGTGCCGAGGGCAAGCTGGAGGATATGGAAGTATCCGATGAGATTAACGCTTGCTCCATCGTTGTACCGGTGGAGATTACCGATGCCGAAGGTAACGCGGCAACCGAAGAGTGGCTTGTGTTCTTCAAGAATGAGACCCACAACCATCCTACGGAGATTGAGCCTTTCGGTGGAGCGGCTACGTGTCTCGGCGGTGCAATCCGTGATCCGCTTTCGGGCCGTGGCTATGTATATCAGGCAATGCGTGTAACGGGTGCAGCTGACCCCACCGCATCTCTTAAGGATACCCTTGCAGGTAAGCTTCCTCAGCGTAAGCTGACTACCGGTGCTGCTAAGGGCTACAGCTCCTATGGTAACCAGATCGGTCTTGCTACCGGTTTGGTCGATGAGATTTATCATCCGAACTACGTAGCAAAGCGTATGGAGATCGGTGCCGTTATGGGCGCGGCTCCCCGCAAGAACGTCATTCGTGAGAACAGCGATCCCGGCGATATCATCATTTTGATGGGTGGACGTACCGGACGTGACGGCTGCGGTGGTGCGACCGGTTCTTCTAAGAAGCACACGACCGAGTCGATCAACACCTGTGGTGCGGAGGTTCAGAAGGGAAATGCTCCGACCGAGCGTAAGCTCCAGAGATTGTTCCGTCGCGCAGAGGTTAGCTCCTTGATTAAGAAGTGTAACGACTTCGGTGCCGGCGGTGTATCCGTAGCAATCGGCGAGTTGGCAGCAGGTCTTCGCGTTCAGCTCGACAACGTACCGAAGAAGTACGCAGGTCTTGACGGTACTGAACTTGCCATCTCCGAGTCTCAGGAGCGTATGGCTATCGTAGTAGATAAGAAGGATGTCGATGCGATGCTGGCATTTGCCGCTGAGGAGAACTTGGAGGCAGTAGTGGTAGCAGAGGTTACCGAGGAGCCTCGTCTCGTACTCGTATGGAGAGGCAAGGAAATCGTAAACATCAGCCGTGCATTCCTTGACACAAACGGCGCACATCAGGAGACTACTGCTGTAGTACGGATTCCGTCTAAGGCTGATTCTTATTTTGAAGCATGCAATTCCTACACCGCTCACAGCGTAGATAAGAAAGGCGGCTATGGTGAAGTGGCAGATACGAAGGAGGGCAGAAAGGCAGCTTGGCTTTCGATGCTTTCCGACCTTAACATTTGTTCCAAGAAGGGTCTTGTAGAGATGTTCGACTCCTCCATCGGAGCAGCGACCGTTACGATGCCTTACGGCGGTAAGTACCAGATGACTCCTACGCAGACGATGATCGCAAAGCTTCCGGTTCTGGAGGGTACAAGCGACACCGTAACGATGATGAGTTACGGATTTGACCCGTACCTATCCTCTTGGAGCCCGTTCCACGGTTCCGCTTATGCGGTAATGAGCTCCGTGGCTAAGATTGTGGCAGCCGGCGGTGATTTCCGCAAGATTCGTTTCACCTTCCAGGAGTATTTCCGCAGACTCGGCAATGACCCGAAGCGTTGGGGTGAGCCTCTTGCAGCACTTCTCGGTGCATATCAGGCACAGGTGAAGCTGGGACTTCCGTCCATCGGCGGTAAGGACTCCATGTCCGGTTCCTTCAATGACATCGATGTACCGCCGACATTGGTTTCCTTCGCTGTGGATGTTGCGAAGCTCTCCGATGTGGTGACGAACGAGTTTAAGCAGGCAGGCAGCCGTATGGTTGTATTTGATATGAAGCGCGATGCATACGATCTTCCGGATTATGAGCAGGCAATGGCGATGTACGATAAGATTCATGAGCTTGCAGGCAAGGGCGCATTCCGTGCCATGTACGCTCTTGGCAAGAACGGTATCGCAGAGGCTGTCAGCAAGATGGCATTCGGTAACGGTCTCGGCGTGAAGCTCTGCGGTTGCGTAACCATGAAGGAAGCATTTGCTCCGGCATACGGTAGCATCTTGGCAGAAGTAGACGAGGCTATGCTTGCAGTTCTCGATGAGGCAGGTCTTGCATACCGCAAGGTCGGTCGCATAACCGACACCGGCAAGATCGCTTGGAGAATGGCGAAGGGCTCTGAGGAGTACATGGAGATCTGCTTGTGCGAAGCGAAGAAGGCATATAGCGACACTCTGGAGAAGGTATTCCCCACCAAGTCCGGTATGGCCGCAGAGATCGAGGGCACCGAGGTTCCCTCAGCTCTGTACGATGCGAAGACCATTTTCGTGGCTAAGAATAAGGTAGCAAGACCTAAGGTATTCATTCCGGTATTCCCGGGTACCAACTGTGAGTACGACACCCTGCTTGCATTCCGGCGTGCAGGTGCGGACGTGAACACCGTGGTATTCCGTAATCGTAACGAAGAGGATATTAAGGAGTCCGTAGCGGCTTACGAGAAGGCGATCAAGGAAGCACAGATCCTCATGTTCCCCGGCGGTTTCTCCGCAGGTGACGAGCCCGACGGTTCCGGTAAGTTCATTGCAACGGCATTCCGTAATCCTCGCATCAGCGATGCGGTAAATGAGCTCCTGAAGGAGAGAGACGGTCTGGCACTTGGTATCTGTAACGGTTTCCAGGCACTCATCAAGTTGGGACTTGTACCTTACGGTGAGATCGTTCCTCAGACCGAGGATAGCCCGACCCTTGCTATGAACAACATCGGTCGTCATATCAGCAAGTCCGTATACACCAAGGTCGTAACTAACAAGAGCCCCTGGCTTATGGAAGCAACCCTCGGTGGCGTATACTCCATCCCCGCATCTCACGGCGAAGGTCGTTTCGTTGCAAATGATGCTTGGCTCAAGAAGCTCTACGATAACGGTCAGATTGCAACGCAGTACGTAGATATTAACGGGAACCCGACCATGAACGAGGATTACAATCCCAACGGTTCCTACTGGGCAATCGAAGGTATTACCTCTCCCGACGGTCGTGTGCTTGGTAAGATGGCGCACTCCGAGCGTCGCGGCACCGGTGTAGCAATGAACATCACCGGCGAGCAGAATCAGAGAATCTTCGAGAGCGGTGTGAAGTACTTTAAGTAAATCAAATAGCGAGCATCCGTTGGTGAGATGTGCGCTGGATATTCGTAAAACAGGACGGCACCTTGTGAAAGCAGGGTGTCGTTTTGTGTTCCCTTGCATTGATCGGTGGATGCTTTGTTCTTGACGAATGCGAGGGTAGCGTGTATGATTGTAGAAGACTTATATGAGGATGGTTCGATGTGCGAAGAGGCTGAATCGAATCGAAGTTGCCGAACGATGGACGGGACTTGTTATGAGAAAGGGGAACAGCGGTGGATCAATACGAAATACGACGTAGAGAATATCTTAGAAAGAAGCGTTTTCGCAGGAAAATGCGTCGCTTTTTGGCACTGGTCGCCATGTTGGCGGTACTGGCGATTGTGCTTGTTCTCGGCGTGATGCTGATACAGAAGCTTCGCAAAGGAGAACAAGGAGAGGGAGGGACAACGCTACCGACACCGACGCATGCGCCCACTTTGACTGCTACACCGAGCCCGAGTCCGTCCCCGTCCCCGTCCCCGACACCGACGCCGACACCCAATGTAGTATCGATGGTGGCGGTGGGAGACAATCTCTTGGATTGGTATATGCTTGAGGACGCGTATCAGGAGGACGGAAGCTTCGATTTCAGTGGATATTATACAAATATCGAGCAATACATTTCCATGGGTGATTTTGCGGTAGTAAATCAAGAGACGCCCCTAGGTGGCGACGAGGGTTATAAAGGCTCGGGCGTAGAGCTGGACTACATCGGGAGCAGAGACCGCTGGGGATCGTATCATGGCTACAGTACATTTAACTCCCCGGACGAGATCGGGCATCAGCTTGTGAGGTCCGGCTTCAATATTGTGACCTCGGCGACGAATCACATCTCTGATTACGGTATCAAGGCACTTCACAACACGATTAAGTTTTGGAAGCAGTATCCCGAGGTGACGATGCTTGGGATCAATGAAAGTGCCGAGGCGGAGCAGGAGATTACCGTAGTGGAGAAGCACGGCATCAAGCTCGCACTTCTGAATTATACCTACGGCTTGAATATTCGAAGTGCATTGGATGAGGAGTCCTTCAGTGTCAATTTACTGTCGGAGGCACGCGTGAAGCGTGAAGTTGCAAAGGCGAAGGAATTAGCGGATTTCGTCATTGTATTTCCTCACTGGGGAACCGAATATCAGATGACGGCAAACTCCTATCAAAAGAACTATACGAAACTGTTTCTTGAATGTGGAGTGGACGTTGTGATCGGCGCACATCCACACATTTGCCAACCGATGGAATGGCTGGAGCGTGAGGATGGACACCGTATGGTCGTATATTATTCGCTCGGAAACTTTATCTCCATGTTTAAGAATGCAAAATGTGAGCTTGAGGGCATGGCGTATCTTGAGTTCTATAAGGACGAGAACGAATGCTATGTGAAGGAAGGTACCGTCATTCCGCTTGTGAACCATTGGGAGTACGATGCAAATGCGTTCGGAAAGCGCGTGAATTATACGGTGTATGCATTGCAGGATTACACGGAAGCACTGGCAGCTGAGCATGGTTGTGTGAATTTTTCCGAAGGAAAGCCGTTCAACCATAGCTTTATCAACGAGCTTGCGAAGGACCTGTGGGGAGAGCATATCAAGTATGTAGGAGAATAGGAAAACGTCGGGCGGCCGTGTAGCGGTCGCCTTTCGCTTTTTGGACACTTCAAAGGAAAGTGGGTCTTGACTTCCGCATTTCACGAGCATATAATACCAACAGGCGGTTGTGGCAGATAGTTTCTCACCATAACCAAGAAGCCTATTTTCTCTTCCGTAGGACGGAAGAACGATATATTCTATTTTTAAGGAGGGCACTTACTATGAGTAGAGTGTACAATTTTTCTGCAGGTCCGGCTGTGTTACCGGAAGAAGTATTGCAGGAGGCAGCAGCAGAGATGCTGGATTACCAGGGAAGCGGTATGTCCGTTATGGAGATGAGTCACCGCTCCAAGGTGTATGACAAGATTATCAAGGATGCAGAGCAGGATCTCCGTGATTTGATGAACATCCCGGATAATTACAAGGTACTGTTCCTTCAGGGCGGCGCACATTTGCAGTTCGCTATGGTACCTATGAATCTTATGAAGAACAAGGTCGCAGACTACATCGTGACCGGTCAGTGGGCGAAGAGAGCCTTCAAGGAAGCACAGAAGTTCGGTGATACAAGATGCATCGCTTCCAGTGAGGATAAGATTTTCTCCTATATTCCCGATTGCTCTGACCTTCCGATTTCCGAGGATGCAGACTACGTATATATTTGCGAGAACAATACCATTTACGGTACGAAGTTTAAGGAGCTTCCCAACACGAAGGGCAAGGATCTGATTGCGGACGTATCTTCTTGCTTCTTGAGCGAGCCTATGGACGTTTCCAAGTATGCGGTGATTTACGGCGGCGCACAGAAGAATATCGGACCCGCAGGCGTTGTAATTTGTATTATTCGTGAGGATTTGATTACCGAAGATGTTCTTCCGGGCACTCCTACGATGCTTCAGTACAAGACACACGCGGACAACGATTCCCTTTACAATACGCCTCCTTGCTATGGCATTTACATGTGCGGCAAGGTCTTCAAGTGGTTGAAGAAGCAGGGTGGTCTTGAGGCTATGAAGGCTTACAATGAGAAGAAGGCTGCAATTCTGTACGATTTCCTTGATAGCAGCAAGCTTTTCAAGGGTACCGTTGAGAAGGATTCCCGTTCTTTGATGAACGTTCCTTTCGTTACCGGTGATGCAGAGCTTGATGCGAAGTTCATTAAGGAGGCATCCGCAGCAGGCTTCGTGAACCTTAAGGGACACAGAAGCGTTGGTGGTATGCGTGCTTCTATCTACAATGCTATGCCTATCGAGGGCGTTGAGGCTTTGGTAGCATTTATGAAGAAGTTCGAAGAAGAGAATGCACAGTAAGTAGGGAATTCGGAGGTAGATTACGATGAAATATAATTGCTTGAATCCGATTGCACAGATCGGTTTGGATGTGTTTGATGCTACATATGAGAAAGTAGATAATTTGGCGGATGCGGACGTTGCGCTTGTTCGTAGTGCGGCCATGCACGATTTGGAGATTCCGGATGGTTTGTTGGCAGTTGCCAGAGCCGGTGCCGGTGTCAATAACATTCCGCTTGATAAGATGGCAGAGAAGGGTGTTGTCGTATTCAACACTCCCGGAGCAAATGCAAACGGTGTGAAGGAGCTTGTAATTGCAGGCCTTATGATGGCATCTCGTGACATCGTAGGCGGTGTGAACTGGGTGCAGACCGTGAAGGATGACGAGAACGTAGCGAAGCTTGTAGAGAAAGGCAAGTCCAAGTTCGCCGGCAACGAGATCCAGGGTAAGAAGCTTGGTGTTATCGGTCTTGGTGCCATCGGTGTATTGGTGGCAAATGCTGCACATTCGCTTGGAATGACTGTGTACGGTTGCGATCCGTTCATTTCCGTAGAGAATGCATGGAAGCTCAGCAGAGGCATTGTGCATGTGAACACACGCGAGGAGATTTTCCAGGAGTGTGATTACATTACCGTGCATGTGCCGCTTCTTGAGGATACGAAGAAGATGATTAACAAGGATACCATCGCTATGATGAAGGACGGTGTGGTGATTCTCAATTTCGCGCGCGATCTTTTGGTAGACGATGAGGCAATGGAGGAGGCACTTGCTTCCGGCAAGGTTGCGAAGTATGTAACCGATTTCCCGAATGCGAAGACCGCCGGTATGGCAGGTGTTATCGCACTTCCTCATTTGGGAGCTTCTACACAGGAGTCTGAAGACAACTGTGCGAAGATGGCCGTTCAGGAGCTTCGTAACTATGTAGAGAACGGTAACATTATCAATTCCGTGAACTACCCGATGGTTGATGCAGGTGTATGTCGCACGGCTGCTCGTGTATGTATCTTGCATAAGAACATTCCGAATATGCTTAGCCAGTTTACAACCGCATTTGCAAAGTCCAATATCAATATTGAGAATATGTACAATAAGAGTCGTGGCGATTACGCATATTGCGTATTGGATGTATGCGACGAGGTACATGAGACGACGGCGGCGGATCTTGCAGCAATCGATGGTGTTTTGAAGGTTCGTGTGCTTTAAATTGCGACAGCCCTAAATTATATACAACAATGCCGGTGATTTATTGCCGGCATTGTTGCGATTCAAGAAAATGCCGCACAGATTCTGAGCGGTGACCGTAGTCCGATAATGGAGGAGAAATCAGTGGAGAAAACATTAACCGAAATGCTCGACATCTGTAATTCGATATGCATTACAATCAGCAGATTGAATATCGGTGGCATTCTGGCATTGGAGATGCCGGTGAGAAAATTGTTGCGCAGGGAGCTGCTGGAGTTCGCATTGTATCTTGCAGATTCCGACGGAACCATTTCCGAAGAAGAGCACCAGTTTATCCGTGACAATTTGGACGCAAAGATTAAGACTGATGAGATTCTCGATATTCGCGGGCGGGTTGCCCTGCAGGGACCGAAGTTCGGCTCTACGCGACCGAGAACATTGAAATATTTTATACTTGCGGATGCGGGACGTAAGATCGGAAACGATCCGTATCGTTATCAAAATGCGCAGATTCTCGTGGATACCTATCGTATGTTTGGGCAGCAGCTACTTGCAGTCTTGCCCCAGGTGGACGAGAAGGAGACCAACCGTCTCAGTCAATACATGGCGATGCTCGAGGCATTCTTGAAGGAGTATGGAGTATTCTATACGAGTAATCTCAAGGTGATTAAGCCGAAGCCCTTTGCAATGCCTACGAAGAGTGTTGACGTTGAAGATGCCAACAATGTTGAGAAGATTCTTGAAGAATTGAACGCACTTGTCGGACTGGACAGCGTGAAGCAAGATATTGCGAATCTGGTGAATCTCATTCGTGTGCAGAAGATGCGTGAGACGATGGGAATGAAGACGGCGGATATCAGCAAGCACATGGTGTTTTACGGTAACCCCGGTACCGGTAAGACAACGGTGGCACGTATGCTTTCGAAGATATTCCAAGGACTCGGAGTCTTAAAGAGCGGGCATTTGGTTGAGGTGGACCGTGGCGGCCTGGTATGTGGCTACGTCGGTCAGACGGCGATTAAGACGCAGGAAGTCATCGACAAGGCAATGGACGGAGTATTGTTTATTGACGAGGCTTATACATTGAATGTCGGCAAAGGAGAGAATGATTTCGGGCAAGAGGCGGTAGATACGCTCTTGAAAGCAATGGAGGATAATCGTGACCGTTTGATTGTCATCGTTGCAGGATATGAGGAGCCGATGGAGGCGTTCTTGAATTCGAACCCCGGTCTGAAGTCCCGATTCAACAAATACATACAGTTCGACGATTACACTCCCGACCAGTTAATTCGTATCTTAGAGGGTATGTGCAAAGGAAAGGATTATGTGTTGTCGCCCGGAGCACGGAAGGTTGCAATGACATATTTCGCAAGACGTGCAAGGGAAGAGAAGAACGACAATTTTGCAAATGCTCGTGAGGTGCGCAACTTCCTCGAGAAGGCCATTACCAATCATGCGAGTCGCGTGATTCAGTTAGAGAATCCGGACAAAGAAGCATTGTGTACCCTGCTTGCGGAGGATGTGCAAAGTATTATGCCGAATGAAATCGGCGACGAGGAATAATGTTAGGCGACACCGGTGATACGAATGTGATCACCGGTGCTTGTGCGTAAGGAGAAGAGGAATGTATCTGCTGTTACTTGCAATTATCTATATGGCGTTTATTTCGCTTGGGTTGCCGGATTCGGTGCTCGGCTCTGCGTGGCCGGTAATGTATGAGGAGCTCGGCGTATCCGTGTCTGCAATGGGGATTCTTTCGATGATTATTTCTTCGGGAACCATTGTATCCAGCATGCAATCAGCGAGGGTGATTCGCCGTTTCGGAACAGGGAGGGTAACTGCGGTCAGTGTCGCGATGACCGCCGGAGCATTGCTTGGCTTTACAACAACAAAATCGTTTGTTGTATTATGTCTTCTTGGGATTCCCTATGGTCTTGGCGCGGGAAGTGTAGATGCGGCTTTGAACAATTATGTGGCGTTACACTATAAGTCCAGGCATATGAGCTGGCTACATTGCTTTTGGGGAGTCGGTGCGATGATCGGTCCGCTTGTGATGGGTGCGTGCCTGTCGCGACAGTATCATTGGCATGTCGGTTACGGGATTCTCGGTGGGATGCAGCTCGTGTTGACCGTCCTTCTTTTTTCGACTCTTTTTCTGTGGAAGCTTCATGCACAGGAGGAGCAGGAAGAGCAGAAGAAGACAAATGCGCTAAGCCTCCGAGAGATTCTTCGTATTCGCGGAACGAAGAGCGTCTTGTTCGCTTTTTTCTGCTATTGTTCCGTGGAGGCATGTACGGGACAATGGGCGAGCAGTTATCTTGTATTCGCCAAGGAAATGAACGAGAGCTTAGCGGCAAAGCTGGCATCATTGTTCTACATCGGAATTACTGTCGGACGTTTTTTGTGCGGATTTGTTTCTGATCGGATTGGGGATCGAAGCATGGTGCGTCTCGGACAGGGGATCGGACTGGGAAGCCTCGTGCTTCTACTGCTTCCGTTTGGAAATGCCGCAACAGTGGCCGGGTTGATCGGCGTTGGACTGGGGTGCGCACCGATTTACCCGAGTCTAATTCACGCAACACCTGTGAATTTCGGTGCGGCGAATTCGCAGGCGATTATCGGGGCACAAATGGCATTTGCGTATGTCGGAACGACGCTGATACCGCCGTTGTTCGGAGCAATTTCTGAGGTGATCGGAATCGAGAACTATCCGATTTTTTTGTTGGTGTTTGCCGTGATGATGATTCTTGCAACGGAGCAATTGAACCGAAGCTGTGGGGGAACACCTACGGATAAATAATAAAAAGTTAGGCTTCCCACACTTTTTTCGCGAAAAGTGTGGGGACAAAAACCTGTCAACTCTGTAAGATAGCAAATGTACGGATATGCAAAGAAGAAAAGCCAAGCATCCTTTGATGTGAGAAGGAACAACAATTCGTACGATATTTTGGTATCATTCACATGCTAGTCAAGGGGTGAGATTGTCGGTATGCAAACACTATGTTGATGCATTCGGCGATTACATCGAGGACGAACGATGAAACGTCTGCAGAGCAAGCTTGCATGCGGCGGTAGGATTTTGTTTTTTTGTCAGATGTTCGGATAGCAGAAGGGTGAGAAAAGAATGGAGGAAGAACAGATGAAGCACAAAGTCTTAAAGCAGGTTATGAGCGTGCTATTGGTGGCGGTAATGCTCATAGGATTATTGCCCACGGCGGCGATCCCCGCTTTTGCGGCGGAGGAGGCGGAGGAGGAGCAACCGAGTGTGGACAGCGAGGGCTATATCCTTATCTGGTCCTACGAGCAGCTTGTCAGCGTGGCAAAGAACGCGGGGTCAGGTGAGCGCTATCGCCTGGCGACGGATATTTATCAAACGGACAACGCCAACGATCTGGCGATCTGGGTCTTGGGCTACGCCTATTTTTCGCTGGATCTGAACGGTCACGTGCTGTCCCGCGAAACGAGGTCGCTGGATTCGGCGATGTTTATCGTGCAAGAGGGTTCAACGCTGGACATCTATGACTCCTCGCCCGACAGTACCGGCACCTGCATCTACGACAACGACTACGTTTCGGGCACCTGCAGCGTGATCAATAACAGTGGCGGCAATGTGATCATCAACGGAGGCAACTACATCGTCAAAATGGACAACCCCTCAGCCGAAGCCGTCGTATTATACGGCACTTCGGGTGAGTTTACGGTGTACGACGGCTACTTTGACTCTACCCAAGCAAGTAACGGCAACGCAGTGAACATGTATTATAATAACCCTGCCTACGATATGCCCAACTGTACCATCTACGGCGGTCGGTTCTACAGCCAACACACTTGTATCGAGGCAAGGAGCCTTGGTAACTATTCCGGCGTGTATTATCCCTTTGTGTTCGTGTTGGGCGGCGAATTTTACACCAAAAGGGACACCGGCGATCAATATGATGGTAATTTCGCCTATTGCAGCAACTTTTGGGGACGGGTCATCGTGGCGAACGGTCTGGTGCCCTCGAAATCGTTGAATATGAGAGATCAGCGGTACGTGACGGGCGCCACGACACACCTTGAAACGCTGACAGGAGAGCCCGGCAACGGCTGGAGCTACGCCACCGTGACGCCTCCGCCTCGCATCGTAAGCGAGCAGATGCCGAAGGAAGACCGCTGGTATTCCCTGTGCTGGCGTGACTACCTGAAAGCGGCAAAAG
>JAZRZZ010000041.1:0-42210 GCA_045601665.1 Lachnospiraceae bacterium | reverse complement strand
ACTACCGTTGCCTTAACCACCTGACCACGAATCGGATCCGGTGCTGCGGTAATGGCACACTCTACAACTGCCGGATGCTCAATCAGCGCACTCTCAACCTCAAAGGGCCCGATACGGTAGCCGGAACATTTGATCACGTCGTCGTGACGACCGACAAACCAACAGTACCCGTTGTTGTCACGCCATGCAACGTCCTTTAAGTTGTAATTGCCCTCGGCAAATGCAGCATCCGTCTGTTCCTTGTCCTTATAATACCCGACAAACAATCCGATAGGTGGATGGTTCACCACATCACAAATAGTAATCTCGCCTTCTTCTCCGCTCTCACACTCCAGCCCGTCCTCTCCGATCAAACGAATATCATAGATCGGCGACGGCTTGCCCATTGCGCCGGGAATCGGCTCATACCACGGGAAATCCGCAAAGAGTACCGTGCCCTCGGTCTGTCCGAAGCCGGTATGAATCTTTCCGCCCGTAAGCTCCAACCAACGGTTGAACACCTCGGGATTCAGCGGTTCTCCTGCCGTAGCGAAGTTCTCAATGCTGCTGAGGTCGTAGCTTGCCACATCCTCCTGTAGCATAAATCGGTACATCGTCGGCGGTGCGCAAAACGTCGTCAATTTGTAATGCGACATCTTCTCAAGAAGCTTCGTCGGCACAAATTTCATCATATCATAGGCGAAAATTGTCGCGCCGCAGATCCATTGTCCGTAGATCTTGCCCCAACCGAACTTTGCCCAGCCGGAGTCGGACACACTCATGTGAAGCTTGCCCTCCTGCACCTGCTGCCAATACTTCGCGGTCACGATATGTCCGAGCGGATGCCAATAGTTATGCGTTACCATCTTCGGCATACCGGTCGTTCCGGAGGTAAAATAAATCTGCATCACATCCGAGCCCTTCGTCGCCGCCTCACCGGTCGGTCTTACACGGGTGTCCGGATATTTCATAAACTCTTCGTTAAAGTTTACCCAACCCTCACGCGCTACGTTATCTACAAGGGCAATGGCACGCACCCTCGGCATCTCCGGCTTCGCAAGCTCCATCTGCTGAATCACATAGTCGTCATCCACGCAAATAAACATCTTCACGTCTGCCGCATTGGCACGATACGCAATGTCCTTCTTCGTCAGCTGAAGCGTTCCGGGAATAATGATGACCCCCAGCTTCATGCAAGCCGTAGCACACACCCAATACTCCCATCGACGACGAAGAATCAGCATCACCACATCGCCCTTCTTCAGCCCAAGCGATTCCAGATAGTTGGCGGCACGATTCGAAAGCGCGCTCATCTCTGCGAAGGTAAAGGTCTTCTCCTCTCCCTCGTCGTTGCACCACAGAAGTGCTCTAAGGTCGGGCTTCTCCTGCGCCCAACCGTCTACGATATCGTATCCGAAGTTAAAGTTCTCCGGAGCATTTACCTTATAGTTCTTCTTAAAGTCCTCGTACGAGTCAAACTCGGTGCGAGGCAAATATTTCTCAAGCATGTTGCGTCCTCATTTCCGTTCAATCGATTCCCTACTCCGCAATCATGGTCAAAAAAGTTGCCGGCTCATCTCCGTAACACTTCTGACCGTGCAGATACGTAGGGTTAAAATAGATGCTGTCACCTTCCCGTAAGACGATCTCCTGACCGTCGAAAATGACGACGACACTCCCCTTAAGTACCAAGTTGAACTCCTCTCCGTTATGACTTACCAGATCCGCAGGCTTATCCGACGGGTCGAGCGTCACCAAAAACGGCTGCATAATCTTCTTTGTAAAGCGGTACGCCAGATTGTGAAAGGTATATCCCGGAAAACGATCCGCCACTTGTCCTTCCCCTGCGCGTACGACTTGATACGTACGCAGCTTCGCGCTGGTGCCGGTCATAATCTCGGAAAAATCCACGCCAAACTTCTTAGAGATGGAGTAGATCACACTGATCGGAACATCAGCCGCACACTCCTCATATTTCTTATAGGTCTCCGGATCCACATGAATCTCTCTCGCCAACTCCTCCTGCGTATATCCGCAGACCTCACGCAGCTCCCGAATACGAGCCGCCAATGCCTTCAATTCTTCCATAACCGCCTCCATAGCCTCTTGATTCAACGCCCCTATTATACGCACATAGAGCCGCAAAAGTCAATTCCTCGAACGACGTTCCGCCGCTTTCCTAGTATCATAGCACATTTTCCTTGCAAATGCACCTTCTTTTTTCAAAGCCTCCGATCACCGGGGCACCTCAATTCCTATACCGCAGCTTGATTCCGAAAAGCTCTCGATACCGATAGGTATACTCTGTAATCGTAACCTTCATCCGCCCCTTTGCCAAAATAACCGCCCTTGCATTTTCCCCGAAACTCGTATAGAATGGGAACGGATGACTCGATATCTACGGAGGGACCTATGAAATTTTTTCGTGAACTGAAGCTGCAGACCATCCTGCTGTTTAATCTCTTGACCGGCGTCGTTACCGGTTGGTTTCTGTATCAGGCCGTTCGCCTTATGCTTGGCAAATGGGTGATGACCGGTCTGTTTTGGCGTTTTCTCGGCGTGCAGTACGCCTTCTTCCTCTTCATTGTTGTCTACGTTGCGAACCAGACGCTTTGGAAGAAGAAACGCACCAAGCTCCCCGATGCCAAAGACATGCCGATCAGCCTTTTGAAGCTTCTTGCGACGATCGGCGTCTATGCGGTCGGCGCAGTCGGTATCAACCTACTCATTGGCTTGTTTTGAGCCTTTTCAAATGATTACAGAAAAGCAATGCCCTTCCTCTTGTGAAGTGCATTGCTTTTTTTCTATCTACGGATTGGTCTCGGCAACGATCTTGCGTGCGACTTCCTCGGCTTCCTTCGCCTCTAAGATCGCCCTCTCTGCTGCCCTCTTCGCTTCCTCGGCAAGACGAATTGCCACCTCGGCCGCTGCGGCTTTCTGCTCCGCTACCGCCAAAATTCTAGCGTTTTCCGCCTTACGCGCTTCCTCTGCCTCTCTCGCTTCGCGCTCAATCCGCGCCTTCTCTGCTGCTTCGGCCGCTCTCTTCGCCTCCTCAGCTTCTCTTGCTTCACGTGCCTTGCGCTCCGCCTCATCGATTTCGGACTGTTTGCGCGCCTTCTCGGCTTCCCATGCCTTGCGCGCCTCTTCTACGATACGCACCTCCTGCAACGCCTTCTCGGCCTCCTTCAACGCCTTCTCCGCCTCCTCGGCTTCCTGTAGCGCCTTCTCGGCTCTCGCCTTTTGAAGCTCGGCATCGGCTCTTGCTTCATCGGCTGCCTCCTGCATCGACAGGTTTCTGGAGGCGACAAATGCAACTCTGTCCGCTTCCTCCCCTGCCGCCCTTGCTTCTGCGGCCTGCTTCTGTGCCACGGTTCTTGTCATCTCCGCAAGGCGTCGCTTCTTCGCAATAATTTCTTCTGCCTCCGCCACCGTTACGGTAAGAATGTTCATGTTCTCCATATCAAGCTCTCCTATCTCCGCCGGATCAAACGGCAAGGTGTCCTCTTCTGTCAAAATGGTAGGTTCGGCGCCCTTTGGCTTTCCTCCCACCGGTGTTATCTTCTCGGAAACGCTCTCTGTCGCTACGCTTCCATTCTGCGTTGCCACCAATGCTTCTGCTTCCCTCATGGCTTGCTCAAGCGCCTTTGCCTCCAGCGCCTTCACCATGCGCTGCTCCTCCGCAGCTCGCCGCTCTTCCATCGCTTTGCGTTTTGTCGCCTCGGCAAGCCTCCGCCTTTCCTCTTCGATTCGCTGCCTCTCCTCAGCCGCTCGTCTCGCGGCATCCTTCTCCGCCGCACGCTTCGCATCGGCCGCTTCTCTCTCCGCCAGCTCCTTCTGCTCTCTGCGACGCTCGTCAGCTTTCTTCCGCTCCTCCGATTCCTTCTTTCGCTCCAGAGCGGCATTCTTACGTCTCTGCTTCTCCGCTTCCTTCTCCGCTTTCTCCGCCGCACGCGCTTCCTCACGCTTCTTACGAAGCTCCGCAAGCACTACCTCGGCCTCCTCATCCGGATACGGATCCTTCAAACGGTCGCTGAATACAACAAACACTCCGGGCGCACCGAATCGCACCGGAATCACGAGAAGCAACAAAAGCACCTCAAGGATGTTATACGGTCTCGTCGAACTAAACGCCGAAATCAAGAGCAGAATGTCCAAAAGCACTGCCGCCCCCATACATACGATGCAGATCACGCGGTCATTTCGCAGATTATAAAAAACATCCTTCGCATCCACTGCTACATAGGCAAGGAATATCGCTCCGAGCAAATGCAACAGCATCCCCTCCACCATGTAGATCATGACCATCATTCCCTGCGATTTCATAAAAATCATCGCATAGGAAAAGAAGTGCAGAACGAGTGCTGCGCCGTTCACAAAGCAGGCATTTCGAAAATATTCTCCCGTCTTTCTTCGCACTCCGTACCATGCCACATATCCATACAGAGCAAATGCCCCAATGGATACGAGATTCGCAAGAATCATCGCGAACATCTCGCCGGCACCGAATTTTCTTCCGAACAGTCTTACGAGAATCAGTAAAACCGAGCTCAACGCACCGACACCGGTCCCGATCATAATGCCCTTACAGGCTGTCTCCGTCTTCTTGTTTGGATACATCGTTCTCTCCCCCTTGCTCCTCCGCTTCGCGCTTCTTTCCTATGCTACGCTCACAAAGCGGACCGTCCAATTTTGTGACAAGCATTTTTAGTCCTTCCACTAAGAAATCCTTCGATACAATACCACCGTTCCATCCGCCGAAATCAATATCCGACAGATAGAATCGGTCTCCCATATCCGTTGCTCCCTGCAACAAATACAACAACGCCTTTTCGTAATAGTCCACCAGCTCTTCCGCCGTCAACGGCAGCGTCAGCTCAGACATCACACGAGCCAGCCGATTCCAAAACTGATGCGTGGAACAGCTCCCACCGACACGGGGCAGCTCCACAAACAACTCCCACGCATAATGTGTTCCTCTTTCTAGCGGCAACAAAAAGGGGCGCGCTTCATCCAATTCGTTCAGCTCCCTTGTCACCCATGATAACACACGGTGCGGTTCGTACATATGCTCCGCAGAGGCCATCTCCGCATTTCCGTAATTCGCCGCCTCAAAGCGGTTAAAATCCCAATGCGGGAAACGACGCTTCGCTTCCTTTTCTATAATTGCGCAGGACGCGGCCTCCAATATCAGAAGATCCAGATCCAGCTTTCTTCTCGGGTATGACATCTCTCTTCCTCATACAATAACAAACTACTCTATTTTAGACTATATCATGTCATGGTTGTTTCGTCAATAAATAGAAAAGAATTTTTGTGTTTTTTCGTCGATACCCTGCTTTCTGTAGCGAAAGTCATTGCAATGCCCCACTCCGCTGTGGTATTCTATTCGATAGAATTATTTTGAGTACATATATTATGAAACGGAGAGCCTTATGAAACGTATTTTTTATATTTTGATTCTTTCTTTTCTCCTTACGGCATGTGGGGATCGCAACACCCCCGACCATCCACAGGAGACTCCGACCACTCCTCCTGCGGCCGAGACCCCGACCCCCGAAGAAGACTTGAGTGTGACTCCGACCGAACGTGTCACCGCGACTCCGGAGCCTACGGCAACCAATTCGCCGACACCGACTGCGACACTCACGCCCCCACACACATCCACACCTTCCCCTCCGGCAACGGCGACTCCGTCACCAACCAAGAAGCCGACGTCCACGCCGACACCGACGCCAAAATACAAGCCGGGTACCGTTTTGGGAAGTGAACCGACGCTCTCGAAGACCGGCCATTTCTATACGTCGGCATTTTCTCTGACCATTACCGCAGAGAAGGCCGGAACCATCTATTACACGTTAGACGGGACTGAGCCGACCACTGCTTCGAAGAAATACTCCGGCGCACTGAGCATCTCCGCCTCCTCCGGCGATATGCCGAAAGCGACGACACTTCGCGCCAAGGCATTTTACAACGACGGCTCGGAATCACCGACCGTTGTGCACACATACTTTGTCAGCGCAAATATCACGTCCCGCTTTCAGACCTACATCTTCAGCATTACCGGCGATCCCGCGAACCTGACGAAAGGCCCGAACGGTATTCTGTACGGCAAGAATTATCACAAACGCGGGGATGCCAGCGAGCGCCCAATCTATGTGGAAGCATTGACCTCGTCCGGCAAGGTAATGTTCAGCCAATACGCCGGCGTCCGCGTATATGGCGGTGCATCCCGTGCAAACGAAGTAAAGTCTCTAAAGCTCTTCGCGCGTAAGTCCTATGACCCGGACTTCGGGAAGTTCAAATACAACCTCTTCGGCACGAAGGACTCCAAGGGCAACATCATCCAATCCTACGACAAGCTCGTGCTTCGCAGCTACGGAAATGACTGGTGCTTCGGATTTGTCCGCGATGAGCTGAACCAGCGTCTGGCGGCAAAGGCCGGCTATGCTTGTACCGAGGCGGTTGCTCCCGCGGTGGTGTACCTAAACGGCGAGTACTACAATTTTGTTTGGCTACACGAGAGCTACTGTGACGATTATTTTAAAAAGAAGTTCCCCGCAAACGGAAAAAAAGGTGAGTTCGTCGTAATTGGCGGTACCGACACCCGTAAAAACCATGACGAGGATGAGAACGACGTGAAGGAATGTAACGAGTTCAATGCCGCATACGACAAATTCCGCAGCATGGATTTGACGGTTGACGAGAATTACAAACAGCTGCAGGCCTTTATGGATGTGGAAGACTATCTTGACTACTTTGCATTCAACATCTACATCGCGAACCACGATTGGCCGCAGAACAATTACAAGTGCTACCGCTACTATCCCGCAAAGGGAGAATCGGCGGGTAGCGGCATCTACGACGGCCGTTGGCGCTTCCTTCTCCATGACATGGACTTCGCATATAACATTTACGATGACGGTGCGACCGCACATTCCGCAAACAAGCTAAAGGAGATTTTGAATCCTTCGCACGATCGCCATTCTCCACTGTTTGCACAACTAATGAAGCGTTCGGAGTGCCGTGACTATTTTATCAAGAAGACACTCGAGCTGGCAAACGGAGCACTGTCCTACAACTCCGTGAACAGCGAATTGAATGCAATGACCGGGCAGCAGAAAAAGGAGCTGGGCATCTACATTCCTTATGTCTGCAAGAAGATCAATAACCAATGGTGGCCCAGCGAGAATTTTCGTCAGGAGTCGCTACAGAAGATTCGCGATTTTGCGAGGAATCGCAAAAGCAGTATGCTCAAGCACATGAGCGACTGCTTTGCTATGACCGAGACAGAGTTGCTCGCCTTTGAGTAGCTCCGCCTTCTCCGAAACTAACAGAAAAGAGTACGTCTGCCATGAAATGTATCTTTACGTATATGAAGACCTATCGCCTCCGCGTTGCCGGAGGCGTGTATATCAAATTTCTCGGCACCATTGCCGAATTGATGATACCGTTCCTTCTCGAATATATGATTGACCACATCGTTCCAACCAAGCGCCTATCCATGGTGCTTCTGTTCGGTGTACTGATGATTGTGACCGCAATACTCGTACGTACCCTAAATGTAACCGCCAACCGCTATGCGGCGGCCGTTGCGCGCGATAGCATCCGAGATATGCGACACGACCTCTTCTCGACAACGGTGCATTTGACCGGCTCGCAGTTCGACTACATTTCGCTTCCCTCGCTGATTTCCCGCATGACCTCCGACACTTACAATGTTCAGAACTTCATCGGCATGATACAGCGTATGGGGATTCGCGCTCCGATTATGTTGATCGGCGGCATCTGCATCTCGTCCTTTTTGGATCCTTTTCTTGCACTTATCATGCTGTGCATGGTTCCGGTTATGGGTGGCATTATTCTGTTCATTTCCTACAAGGGCATTCCGATGTATCACGCCGTACAGGAGCGCATCGACCACCTGACGCGCATTTTGCGCGAAAATATTACCGGGATTCGTGTCGTAAAGGCCCTTTCTCGGGAATCGTACGAGCGAGAGCGCTACGAGAGCTCCAACGAGGCACTTACCGACACCGATCTTCGCACCGGCATCACGATGGCGTTGCCGAATCCGATTTTGAGCCTTTTCCTAAATTGCGGCTTGGTACTGGTTGTCATTGTCGGCGCCCATCGCGTGCATGACGGATTGATGCAACCCGGCGTTATCCTCGCCTTCCTCACCTATTTCAACATGATTATGCAAGCAGTTATGGGTATCAACCGAATCTTTATCCAGTATACCAAGGCCGGTGCTTCCGCAGGACGAATCGCGCAGGTGCTCGCGCTCAGCGCACAACGCCCCCCGATTCTTCCCGTAACCGAGGAGCTACTTCTCCCCGGTCACACTCCGAACACCGACTCCGAGATTCTCGTGCGCTTTGATAACGTCAGCTTCTCGTATCCACATCTGCATGATACTGTAGAGGCAGAGGATCGCGAGCACAGCATTGAGCATATTTCCTTCGAACTGAAACGCGGAGAAACCCTCGGCATCATCGGCTCTACCGGCTGCGGAAAGACCACCCTCATCAATCTACTGATGCGCTTCTATGACGTATCTGAGGGACAGATCTTCTACGACGGAAGAGACGTGCGCACCTATGACCTACAGTCGCTTCGCGAAAACATGAGTGTGGTGTTTCAAAATGACACCATTTTCGCAGATACTCTGGCAGAAAACATTCGCTTCGGTCGCGATATTACCGAGGAAGAGATCCTGCAGAGTACAAGAGACAGCAGTATCGCCGATATGATCCTTTCGCTTCCGGACCGCTTTGAACACAAAGCGACCAAGGCAGGCGCGAACCTTAGCGGCGGAGAAAAGCAACGAATCCTTATCTCCCGTGCACTTGCGGGAAAGCCCGAGCTTCTGATTCTCGACGATGCCTCAAGCGCACTCGACTACAAGACCGATGCTGCGCTCCGTAAGGCACTTCGCGAACACTATCCGGACACGACAACCATCACAATTGCACAGCGTGTCAGCTCCATCATGAGCATGGATCGTATCCTCGTCATGGAAAGCGGGGAAATGCTCGGCTACGGTACGCACGACGAGCTCCTTGCAACCTGTGAAGTATACCGGGACATCTATCAGTCCCAGATGGGAGGTAGCCATGCCACCGCTTAGTACCAAAACCGAAAAACCGAAGGATACCAAGGGAACGCTTCGTCGGCTGCTCTCTTATCTGTCTCATTTTCGCCTTGCCATTGCCCTCTGCCTGTTTCTTTCGCTTGCGGGCAACCTCTTCGCTCTTCTCGGACCGAAACTCTCGGGAAATGCGATCAATGCAATTTCCGCCGGCAAAGGCTCCGTTGCATTTGGAACCGTATACCATTACGCAAAGTGGATGCTGGTTCTCTACATCACATCCTCCGTCTTCTCGTATCTCCTCTCTATCCTAATGATGCGCATCGGACGCACCATCGGAAAGCGGATGCGCCGGGAAGTTTTCGAGAAGCTGATGCGCCTACCCGTAGGTTACTTCGACACCCACCAGACCGGCGATATCATCAGCCGTGTTTCGTACGACATCGACGTCATCGGCAACTCCCTTTCCACCGACATCGTCCAGATCCTGTCTTCTGTTGTAACGATTGTCGGAGCCTTTGTCATGATGCTCGTGACTTGTCCGCCGCTCGTATTTGTCGTGCTGATTACCATCCCAATGTCGGTATATTACACTCGGTACATGATGAAGAAAACACGACCGATTCTCTCCAAGCGCTCGGCTATGTACGGCGAGCTGAACGGCTTCTCCGAGGAGATGTTCTCCGGCCAGAAGACGATTCAGGCTTATGCACACGAGGATACGACCATCGCGGATTTCGACGACTGCAACAAGCGCACCTGTGAGGCTTACTATGACGCCGAATATTACGCAACAAAGATCGGTCCATCCGTAGGCTTTATCAACAACCTGTCGCTGTCGCTGACCGCCATGTTCGGTTCGATTCTCTACATGAACGGAACGATCAACCTCGGCCAGATTTCTTCCTTTGTGCTCTATTCGCGCAAGTTCTCCGGCCCGATTAACGAGGTTGCGAACATCGCAAATGAGATTCTCTCCGCATTGGCAGCCGCCGAACGTGTCTTCCGCTTGCTGGACGAAATCGAGGAGGTTCCCGATCTGCCGCAGGCACATGAGCTTACCGATGTCCGCGGAGATATTACGTTTGAAGACATTGCATTTTCCTACGTCAAGGAGAAGCCGATCCTCACAAACGTCAATCTCCATGCAAATGCCGGGCAGATGATTGCCATCGTCGGGCCAACCGGCTCCGGCAAGACGACCATTATCAACCTCTTAATGCGCTTTTACGACCCCGACAGCGGAACCATTTGCATCGATGGTGAAAACCATTTGCATTTTACCATGGAATCACTGCGTCGTGCCTACGCGCTCGTTCTGCAGGATACTTGGGTATTCCACGGAAGCATCTATGATAATATTGCCTATGGGCGCACGGGTGCAACGCGTGACGAGGTCGTTGCCGCAGCTAAGGCCGCGCACATTCACAAGTACATTATGTGCCTGCCAAACGGCTATGACACCATCATCACGGAGGACGGCGGCAATATCTCCAAGGGACAAAAGCAGCTGCTCACCATTGCGCGTGCAATGCTCTATGATTCAAATATGCTCATCCTCGACGAGGCAACCAGCAACGTCGACACACGTACCGAACGGCAGATACAAAAGGCCATGCGAACGCTCATGGCAGACAAGACCTGCTTTGTTATCGCACATCGCCTTTCGACCATCCAAAATGCCGATACGATTCTCGTCATCGGCGACGGAACGATTGCAGAGCGTGGTACGCACGGCGAGCTGATGGCGAAAAAGGGGCGCTACTACCAATTGTACCAGGCTCAGTTTGAGTAAAATGCACGACCGGTCGGCTATCCATTGATCTTCACGGTTGTAGCAGACTCAGCCATCCTCCTTGTTTTCACAAAAAAATCGCCTCGGAAGATGCACACATCCTCCGAGGCGAATTGTTTTCTTCACGTCTCTGTCAATCCCCATATCCATTTCCGACGGTATCCCACAACGCCTTCTGCTCCTCATACTGCGCATTCAGATAGTTCGCAACCGCTTGGAGTCCTTCCTCGGAAAACGGGAATCGTTCCGTCTGCTTCACCTCATCCGGTGTCTTTTCAAAGCAATACGGTCCCGGGTAGAGAACAACCTCCAGCACCGGCTCTTCTCCCTCCACCGATTTCTTCTCAATTCGATATCGCATCGTTCCGAGACTTCCCGAAAAAACCGACTTCTTGTAATTATAATAATTCAGTGCCAGCAAATCACTTCTCTTGACCATATCCATTCCTCCTCACTCGCTCTTCCTACACAATACACTTCCACAAAACAAAAGTCAACTGCAAAGCCTTCCGTTATCCTCCGAACACGGCGTCAGCTGACTGCTCTCTGTCTCTAAAAAAAGAGGTTTGTACGATTCTTCCGTAGTTCCGTGCTAGACATCCCCCGTCAAACAATGCTATAGTATTATTATAGAGAAATCTATTTTTCCATCATCAAGGAAAGGACGGGGTTTACACATGAAGAAACTACTTTCTCTTATACTGTGCATTGCAATGCTTACCGCGTGTCTGACGGCGTGCGGGGACGATAAGCCAAAGGACGATGCCGGTACGACACCGACTCCGGAGGAATCTCGCGACACCTCCTTGGAGAATTACCAGATTAGTTTGGAAAATCATCTGACCAATCCGAACGCAACCGATTCTGCGAAAGCAGTCTATAACTTTATACGAGATATGAACGGCCGATACATCATTTCCGGTCAGCAGGAATCTCCCGGTTCCGGCGGACAGGAGTTCAACGAAATCTTTGCAACGGCGGGAACAACTGCGGTTCTCAAGGGCATGGACTTTATCAACGGCGACTACGAGGGCGTTGTTCGTCGTGCGAAGCTTTGGTGGGATGCCGGCGGTCTCATCTCGATCTGCTGGCATATGGGCACCCCTCCCAACGGCGATGCCGGCTACGAGTCCAGCAAGGGGAACTTCGACCTTGCAAAGGCACTGACCGAGGGTACACAGGAAAACAAAGACCTTATGGCTGAGTTCGACAAGGCCGTTCCTTACTTGAGGGAGCTACAGGATGCAGGCATTCCGGTTCTGTGGAGACCGTTTCACGAGCTGGATGGCGGGTGGTTCTGGTGGTCCAAGAGCGGCTCGGAGAACTTTATCAAGCTTTGGAGACTGATGTACGACTACTACACAAACGAATGCGAACTGAACAACCTCATCTGGGTGTGCGGCTTCTCGCATGTCATCGGTTCTCACCTCGACTGGTATCCCGGCGACGAATATGTAGACATTGCCGGTGCGGACATCTATGCAAAGACGACCGCCTCGCAGCACGGTCTGTATAACATCTGCTACGGCTTGGTCGGTGACCGCAAGCCGATCTGCCTGCATGAGAACGGCTTGATTCCCGATCCGTCCAAGGTCAAGGAGGACGGTGCAAAATGGAGCTGGTTCCTCACCTGGCATACAACCTGGCTGACCGACAACGGCAGAGATTATATCAATCAGGTATACAACCACGAATATGTCATTGCCATGAATCGTATGCCGAAGCTGAATCAGCAACTTGCTACATTGCAATAACCCATCTGTTTTTTCATAAATACACGCAAAGCGTCGGGGCAACAGGCCTCGACGCTTTGTATCTTCCGGACGATTTTGCCGCCTTCCGAAGGCATCAATCCTCTCCGTCATACCAAGGAGCCTCCGCACCTCTCACAGTGCCTTCCCGCCACCGTCCCCCGCTACGCCTTTCCCGCAATACACAAAATCAATCTTCACACGCATCCCCATACCATCCGCCAAACGCTTCAGCGTAGACAATGACGGGTTGCCAATGCCTCTCTCCAGCTTACTGATGTCCGCCTGATAGATGCCGGTCTTCTCTGCCAGCTCCTTCTGCGTCATCCCTACCTTATCTCGCGCCATAAGCAACTGATACGCAAGCAAATGGTTGATGTCCGGCTCCTCCTGCACTTCAATCAGTATCCCATCCTCCCAAATGGTCTCCGCATCCAAGTCCAGCTCGTCGTTCCAAGACACGCCATACCCACCGGCATCCACACGAACCCCTTCGTACAATACCGGATCCTCACGCAACATCACAAATTGCGGACATTCCGCATATACTCGTTCCAAATCGTACCGAACAACCTCTCCTCCGTAAAATACAGCCTCCACGCACTGATTCTCTCGTGCCGTCACCTTCTGAATCCGATGTGTCATAGCAATGCCTCCTCTCTGTGCTACTCGATGGGAGTTAACAGCTCGTACTTCTCTGTCTCCCACATGGCAAGCAGCTGTTCCCTGTAATAATTGATAAACCGCCGTATCTTCTGCTGACGATTCACAGACAAATCTCCCTCGTACATAACCCCATCATTAATAGAAAATACACCAACCTGTTCCCCCGTGCTCGCATGAATGTACCTGCGGATTGTGTTCCTTCATCCGCAGGTACATTCTTACGATAATACCATCAAATCTTGCCACAACCGGCATATGTAACACCTCCTTTTTGCGTTTATTGTATAGGATATATCCTATGTTGTCAAGAGGGAAATTTTAAAAAGGACGGGCATCACGCCCGTCCCACATCATTTTCCTAAAAACACTTCCGCGAAGCGCTCCAGCGCCGCCTGATCCTCCGCATACATCAGTTCGCATGCGGAATGCATCGCAAGAATCGGAACTCCCGCATCCAGCGTCGGCATCGGCAGCCACGCAGATGCTGCCGGCCCCATTGTCGACCCTCCGCCTTGATCTGAATGGTTCATGTGCTTTGCGAAGCTTATGCCGTGCTCACGGCACAGAAGAACCGCCTCGGCGACAATCTCTCCATCGTATGCATAACGCTGATTGCTGCTGAGCTTCATAATCATTCCATCGCCCAAGCTGCCTGTATTCACGACATCGTACCTTTCCGGATGATTCGGATGTAACGCATGCGCCACGTCCAGGGAAAGCAAGCGACTCTTTGCTATCGCCTCTTTGTACAGTGTAGCACTGCCGAAGCGTCCCTCGTAGATCTTCTCAAGCAACATCGAAAACAGCACCGAATCCGCTCCCTGCTTCGTCTGGCTTCCGATCTCCTCATTGTCATAAAGTCCGATTATGGACAGCCCTCCCGAGGTCTCGCTTGCATTTCTCGCCAAAATGCCCTGCAGCAACGCGTAGCACGACGTCAAATTGTCCAAGCGTGGCGACAACAGCAGCTCTCCGTCGATACCGACTGCCGTCGGTGCATCTGCATTGTACACATACAGATCGAGATCCAGCAGATGCTCCGGCGCGCAATAACAGCCCTCCGCCACATAGCGCGCAAGCCAGCCTTCCTCTCTGCCGACTCCGCCGATCGGGCACATGTCCACCTGCTTCTTCAGCTCCACGCCACGATTCACATCGCTGTTAAAATGCACCGGCAGATTCGGAATCGTTATCACCGGCGTCTCACTGTCGAACAGCTGCGTTTCCACACTCCCGTTTTTCTCAATACACACACGCCCCGCCAAACCGAGAGGACGATCAAGCCACGTGTTCAGAATCGGTCCGCCGTATACCTCCGCATCCAAACGGTTATAGTGTCCCGCGAACTCCGCCCGTGGCTTCAGATGCAAACACGGCCAATCGGTATGTGCGATCGCAAGACGCATTGCAGCTCCGGGTGTATAATCTCCTCCGATTACAAATGCAAAGAGCATCGTTTCCGAAGGCGTTACATAATAGGCGCCCGCCGTCAGTTTCCATGCCTCCGCGAAATCCAGCCTTACAAAGCCCTCTTCCTCCAGTCGCCGTCTTGTCACATCCACACAGTGGTACGGACTCACCGACTCCTTCAAAAACTCGCTCAACGCCTGTACATCATACATAAGCCCCTCCTCTACGCATTGATTGCGTGAATATCTTTCAGAATAATTGTTATATTGCCCTCTTCGTCCTGTAGGTATTCGACGTAATCGGCATTTTTTAAATATTCCACAGGGACCAGAAGCTCGATTCCATTGTCGGTGACGATCTTCTGCTTCTTACAAAAGCTCCGCTCTGTCTTCTTGCTTACCGGCATCGGCTCACGCTCGATGCGCTCCTGTGAAAGCTTCTCACGGTATACCTCCGAGGCCTGCTCGTTGTCGGCAAATACCGCCTCTTCAATCTTTGCCACGCTCACACGTCCGGTTTGCTGTGCATGCTCCGCCACCTCCGTGCGGTAGTCCATGATCTTCTGCGGCACCTCGCGTTCCGGATAACACTCGCGAATGGTTTCGATTGTCGTGTCCTCGATGATTGTGATCTTCTCCTTTTCGGATTTCCCCGCCTTCAGCCGCAACACACACTCCGCAAGATAATTCACCTTGCGATCGTCTATGTAATATAGGCTGTCCGATAAGCGTACCGTTCGTTCGATGACATTGATAAGGAAATACTCGCACGACCGTACGCTTGCCGAAGGAATCATCTTGGAATTCAGCACCCACGACACGCTTCCCTCGCCACTCACACTGCACACAAAGCTCTCCCTAAACGGTACCTTATAAAAGCCCACATAAGGCTGCTCCTCCACGACACAAAACACAAAGATTCCGCTTCCCGAATGCATCTCGGCATTGTTCTTCACCAAATCATACACTGTATCCGCCACAACTGCGGCAAACGGCTCCAAATCATTCGCATCGTCCGTCACAATATTGTCGAGATAATCTCCCTCTGCGAAGGTCGCCACCTTTGCTGCGGTATTGCCGAAGGTTCCTGCTACCAGCTTCTGAATGTAGCCGTAGATCGTATCCTCCTCGTCAATCTTAATTTCGTTATAGTTCGGAAACGGAAGGCTCTCGTCCAACGTACAGAGAAAGCATCTCATAATCTCCACATCACTGCTCTTCATAGTCATCCCTCTTTCTCAATCTTCTCATTATGGGACACGAAGGCGAGGACTTCTCCTCGCCTTGTGCTTATAGCCAAATGCCCTTACTTCTTTGCTCTTTTCTTCTGATACCATCCCACCAGCTTTGCCACGAAGCTACGGCTGACGAATCGCGACAGGAATATTCCCGTCCGGATCATCACACCCGGCACAATCAGCACTTTACGACGACGCATCTTCTTCATTGCGTAAGCCACGCACTCCTCTGCCGTAATTGCACTGGTCCATTCCTTCCCGTTTGCCACCTGCGTAAATTCGGTATATACCGGTCCCGGGCACAATGCACCGACGTAAACGTCACTCTTTGCATCCTTCAGCTCGGCTGCAAGTCCCTGCGTAAAGCTTGCCACATAGGCCTTCGTTGCGTAATACGTATTCAGATACGGCCCCGCCGGAAGCAGACCGGCACTGGACGCCACGTTTAGAATCGTTCCGCTGCCCTTTTCGAGCATTTGCTCCAAAAATGCCTTTGTCAGCATATGCACGCAACGAATGTTCAGGTCGATCATCCGTAGCTCCTCTTCCGTAGATTGCTCCATTGTCGCTCCGAGTAAGCCGAAGCCCGCACAGTTGATTACAACATCGACTCCCTGCTCCTTCGTAATCGTAAGAATGCGCTTGCACTCCTCCTCGTCGGTCAGATCTGCGGGAAGCACCTCGCACGGCACATTCAAATCTCCCGCCAGCGCATGCAATCGTTCCGCTCTTCTTGCCACCAAAATCAAGTGACACGACAGCTCGGCAAATGCCTTTGCGAAATCGCGTCCGATCCCGGAGCTGGCTCCGGTGATCAATACGGTTTTGTTTCTGTAGTCAAGCATTTTTCTCTCCTATCCGCCCTATGGCTTCTATCCTTCAAACAACGTAAGCACGGGGCTGCCTTCCTTTGCGAACACCGGAATCTCCGCCAGCGGGGCGTTCACCGTCACGGTCTGTCCCCCTTCGTAGCGCGCTCCGTTTCGCACATCCATCCAAACGACGCCCTTTGGCAAATACACGTTTTTGGTTACCTCTCCTGCTACGATCACCGGTGCAACCAGCAACTCGGGGCCGAACATATATTGTGTCGCCTCCAGCTCCCAGCAGGTCTCGTCCTGCGGGAAATCGAAGAACATCGGACGCATCACCGGCTCACCGGTCTTGTGCGTCGCCTCCATCAGCTGACGCACGTAGGGCCGCAATGCCTCGCGTAGGAATAGATATTTCTTGAGAATCTCATAATTGTCCTCTCCAAAGCTCCACACCTCGTTATCCTGCCCCGAAGAAAACTGTCTCGTTCCGTTACGAAACTCCTCCTCAAGCGGATAAAAGGGCTGTCGTTCCCCGTGCAGTCGGAACACCGGACAAAAGGCGCCCCACTCGAACCAGCGCACCAAGAGCTCCTGAAAGGCCTTGTCGTGAATATCTCCGCCGAGGAATCCGCCGATGTCGGTCGTCCACCAAGGTATGCCCGCAATTCCCATATTGAGTCCGATCTGTAGCTGTATCTGTAACGCACGAAATGACGAGTGAATGTCACCCGACCATGCCAGCGCACCGTAGCGCTGCGAACCGGCCCAGCAGCAACGCAAAAGGTTCAAGACACGATCCTGCCCTGCCGCAGTCATGCCGTCGTAAAATGCCTTTGCATACATTGCCGGATAGATATTGCTACACTGTAGCGCAGAGCCCGCATAATAGCGATACGTGTCGAAATCGTACGGTCCGAATTCCGGTTCCGCCTCATCCAGCCAAAAGATGCGAATCCCCTTATCGTAATAATTCTTCTTGCAAACCTTCCATACGTACTCTCGTGAGCCGGGATGTGTCGCATCGAAGAACACCGTCTCGCCCATCCAGTTCATATGAATCGGCACTCCACGGTCACACGTCACGAGATAGCCGGCATCATTCATTGCCTTAAAGTTCTCCGAGGTCGAGTCTACCGTCGGCCATACCGATACCATCAGCTCGATGCCCATTTCCTTCAGCTCTCGTACCATTGCGTCCGGGTCGGGCCAATCCTTCGGATCGAACTTAAAGTCTCCCTGCTTCGTCCAATGGAAGAAGTCCGCCACAATAACGTCGATCGGCAGCCCTCTTCTCTTATGCTCTCTCGCCACCGCCAACAGCTCCTCCTGCGTACGGTAGCGTAGCTTGCATTGCCAAAAGCCCATTCCGTACTCCGGCATCATCGGCGCGCGTCCCGTCACCTCTGTATATTGCCGGAGCAGCTGTGCGGGCGTCTCTCCCGCAGTGATATAATAGTCGAGCTTTTTCGTGCTCTCTGCCACCCACACAGTCTTATTCGTGCCGAACGTCGCCGTTCCGATGGCGGGATTGTTCCACAAAAAGCCATAGCCGCGGTTCGAAATCAGAAACGGTACCGTCATCTGCGAATTGCGCTGTGCAAGCTCCAGCACCGCTCCCTTGCGGTTCATCAACGGATCCTGATACTGTCCCATACCGTAGATGCGCTCCCCCTCATAGGCCTCAAAATTCACCGTCAGCTTATAGTCGCCCGTTCCGGGAATCGGCTTCAGTTCACGTCCCGGCACACGCGTCGGCACACAATACCGTTCGAGTCGTTCCCGATTGCGCCAGCACTCTGCCAGAAGCTCCTCTCCCTTATCGTTGTAAAATGCCAGCCAGCCCTCATAATTCACCTTTGCGGTAATCGCACCGTTCGTAATCGACGCCTCCGTCAGAAGCTGCGTATGCTCACGAATCTCCTCCTCGGTATGATACCACGCATCGCAGAATTCCCTCTCCGTAATCGCAATCTCGACCTTTGTCTCCTTCGGTACATCCGTCAACGCCCAATCATTTTCATCGCAATGGGCTCCGCCAAACAAGCGTACACGCAACGAATTCTCACCCCAAGGCTCAATCCACATCGTCTGTGGTCCGAACCCGATCTTCAATCGATTTCCCTCTTTTGAAAAAAGCATATACCCTCCGAATCTCTCAACGTTCGTTTCCCGACGACAACACCTCGTCCCGTCGCTTCCCCTTTGCTTCGCAAGAGATCTCCTCACGCTATTTTTATTATAACAAAAACCAAGGAAAATGCATCCCCGTTTTTTATTTTTTTGAAAGATTCTTTTCGGCAGGAGACGGTAGCTGCGCCAACAAAATGCCTGCAAACATCAACACACAACCGACCACTTCATACACGCGAAGACGCTCGTGAAGCAAGAGCATTCCGCCAATGACGGAGAACACGGACTCTAAGCATAGCACAAGCGATGCCACCGTCGGATTCACACCCTTTTGTCCGACAATCTGCAACGTGTACGCAACCCCGCAGGACAGCACGCCTGCGTACAGAAGTGCTACCGGCTCGGACAGCAGCCCCTCAAGCGTCGGCTCCTCAAAGACAAAGGCAAGCACCGTAGTTCCAATGCCGCACACCGCAAATTGAATACACGACACCATAACGCCGTTCACACGTTCCGAAAAATGATCCACCACGAGAATATGCGCCGTGAACGTTATTGCACACAGGAACACGAGCACATTTC
This sequence comes from Lachnospiraceae bacterium, assembly GCA_045601665.1. GTDB lineage: Bacteria > Bacillota > Clostridia > Lachnospirales > Lachnospiraceae > ISDg. The sequence continues at coordinate 22,754 of JAZRZZ010000041.1, read as the reverse complement.
CCCTCAGCTCTCCCGCGACGGACTCCGCACCGTTCAGTCCGCACAGAAGAAACAGCCCAACCGTAGAAAATATTACTCCCAGCCAAGCTGCCTTGCCACAGCCGCGCCGAAGCGGAATTCCCGCAAGCGGCACGAACACGATGTATAGCGCCGTAATAAAGCCTGCTTTACCGGCACTCGTATATGCAAGACCAACCTGTTGGAGATTCGATGCCAGCATCAACAGAAGACCGCAGACAATTCCCGCAACAACCGTATCGCGCGGGGAACCGTTGCTTTCCTCTGTTCTACGAAGTCGCTTCTGCATTGCGAGCACCGGCAGCAGCACAAGTGCTCCGAGCACACAGCGTGCTCCGTTAAACGTAAAGGCTCCCATGGCATTTCCGACACTCTGTGCGGAAAATGCAAAGCCCCATATCAGCGCCGCCAGAAATAACAGTCCTACATTTCTCTTTCGAACATCCATTGGTAATCTCACATGACGCCCTCGCGCCTCTCCTTTTTATGATTTCTTTGTTTCTTTGTCGTGTTTCATTTGACACTATGCTCTTTGCCAAGTACAATAGGCTTAGAAGGGAGTTTGATTCTTATGAAGACACGAATGTATCTGATTCTTATCGCATTATTGATTTTTTCTTGCTGCTCCTGCGGCAAAGACGATGCTCGCACCATCACCTTTTCCGGCGACCGGATTACTACGACCGGCGACGGTACGGTGGTAAACGGCAGCAGGGTTACCATTCACGCCTCGGGCACCTATACGCTCACAGGAACGTTAACGGACGGACAGATCGTCGTAAACGTTACCAACGGCAAAGCGGTCTATCTTAAGCTGGAGGGCATCGACATTACCTGTTCGACCAGCTCGCCGATTCTCATCGAAGAAGCTTCTCTTGTCGTATTGCAGCTGGCGAAGGATTCACAAAATCTCGTTACCGACAATCACACCTACGACGCGGTCGGCTCCGAATCGACCGGCGGCGAGGACGGGGATCTTTTTACCGAATCTCCGGACTCCGCCATCTATTCTCGTTCGCCGCTTATGATTGAAGGCGCGGGTAAGCTTGTGGTTGGCGGCAACTGCTACAACGGCATTTGCTCGAACGACACCTTAAGCATCGAGTCCGGCAACATAACCGTCAAAGCCGCACATCACGGCATCAAGGGACGCGATTTTGTGTTGATCTCAGGCGGCAACCTCCACGTCGTATCCAGTAACGACGGTCTGAAATCCACGAACCTCGACAGTGACCATCTCGGCTATATCAATATCTCAGGAGGCAATGTGAACATTACTGCAGGCGACGAGGGCATCTATGCTCCGACCGCCATCACGATTTCGGGTGGTAACGTTGTCCTCGATTCGAAAAATGCCGGCATCAAGACCGAGGGAAGCATCTCCCTCTCCGGCGGAAGCATTGACATCACCGCCGGAGACGAGCCACTCCTGTGCGCCGATCAGTCCATCGGTTCCGATGCCTTAGTGACTGCCAACGGTAAGCCGCTGACACAGTAGCGGTTTGAGGCTCAGACCTCGCTCCGCCGTACCGGTGCTCGGCGTAAGCTTCGAAAGCCCCCTCGATACACACTCGAAATATTCTCGGGACGTCGGTTCTTCCGGCGTCCTTTTTCTAGCTCAAATGGACTGCGACCGCTTGTCTATGCTTATATCCCGGCTTCGCCAACCACTCTCCTGCTCGTATCTTTCGCAATACAAGCTACCATCACTCTACATACCGCAACAGCTCAACGAACCGTTCCACCTTCTCACACTCCTGTGCCACCCGTCCGAAACCGTAGGCAGCATGGATAAATTCTGCCCCTGCTGCCACTGCAGAGTCATGGTCGCCTTGCGTGTCGCCCACATAGTAGGCGTGGGTCAGGTCATTTCGCTCCATCACCAGGCGGATGTTGTCGCATTTGGGCTTGCCGGTTCGGCCTGCCGTCTCTGTATCGCAAAAATACTCCGCAAGTCCGTGCTTTTCAAGGAATATCTCAATATACCCATCTTGACTGTTGCTTACAATCATCAATGCAAAATGCTTCTGTAGCTTGGCAAGCGTCTCCCTAAGCTCCGGATATAAGATACCGCCACGCGCTCTCAGTAGTGCCTCTTCCATCACACACCCCTCCTCGAAAATGGCCGTTGCCTCTTCCGGCTTCAAGTGCGGCATCACCCGTCTTGCAATCTCCGGTAGAGTTGTCCCCATGTATCCCTGCACCTCCGGCAGTGTCATTTGTATTCCATTTGCCTCGGGATGTCGCGCCATCGCCTCGTTCCATGCCAGCATAATCTGCTCCGTAGCATCCCACAGAGTTCCGTCCAAATCAAAGATCATTCCTACCTTACTCATCTTTCCCCTTCCTTTCACATGAAAAGAGCTTCTGCCGAGCGCCCTCGGCAAAAGCCCATATTCTCTTCTATGCAACATCGCATTTGCCGTATCTTCCTACGCAAAATGCGCTTACGGATCCTTATTTCGTTGCAAGTAGATACAAAATCTCTACACACTCGTCGATTCCGAAGCTACTGCTATTGAGCGTAATGTCGTAATTCTGCGTCTTCCCCCATTCACTGTCGGTATAATACTTGTAATGATTCGCACGTGCCTTATCCCTCTTGCGAAGTGCTTTCTCCACATCGGCGGGGTCAAATTCGTACTCCTTCACCGCACGCTCTGCCTTATGCTTCATATCGCCACAGACAAAGACATGCAACGAGTCCGCATAGTCCTTCAGTACATAATCGGCACAGCGGCCTACAATCACACAGTTCTCCTTCGCGGCAATGTCCTTAATAATGTCGGCCTGCACCATAAACAACTGATCCTGTAGCGGAAGCATGTTCCCGCCGAACACCTGCCCTGCATAGGTCATGTTGCTGGCGATATTAAACAGCAAGCTTCCCGTAATATGCTCCCCCTGCTCTTCGATAAATTCCTTCGCCAAGCCGCTTTCCTTCGCCACGCGGTCGATCAGCTCCTTGTCATAAAAGGAATAGCCGAGCTTCTCCGCCAGCTTTCTTCCGATGGCTCTACCGCCGCTACCGCACTCTCTACTGATGGTAATAATCTTCTTCATACGAACCTCCAAGCCTTGCGCTTATCCGCACCACACATCGGTGCTTCTATCCTCATTATATCACATGTTCGCGCGCATGAAAAGGAGCTTTTTCTTTTCTTTCGAAAAGAACCGTGCTATAATGCGAAATGACCGATGCGTCGAAGAAACGTTCCCGACGCACCGATACACTTATATGGAGATTGAATAAATTATGTACTTTGATGATTTTACACTGAATACCACTCTCAATATCGCCCCTGTCGTAATCGACAAGGAGGAAATGGTGGCATTTGCTCGAAGATACGACAACATTCCTCTGCATACCGACGAGGAGTACGCGAGGGGCACCTTCTTCGGCAAGCTGATTGCCCCCGGCGTTATGTCCTTCATGGCAGTCTGGGCAAAATACTTGGAAACCGACCTCTTCGGCGAAGAGCTCATTGCCGGCAAGTCCACTAAGATCGAATGGTTCAAGCCCGTCTTTGCAGATGACATACTTACAGGCACCGCCGAGATTACCGGCCTTACGGTACGCAACGAGAAGAACGGTATCGTAGAGCTTACCATTAACGTCCGCAACCAGCACGACGAGCTGGTGCTTTCGGATGTTACCGAAGCGGTGGTGAAGCGGAGAAGGGGCTGATGCCCCTTTTTCATGTGTTGGGACATTCTCACACCCAATACTTTCTTCACAAATCGGTTGCCATTTTCCCGAGAAGCGTATATACTGTAACGGAGTGTTATTTGATTCGCATGCGACGTACATCGCATAGAGAACTGCGGAGAAGGAGAGAAACTATGATTTATGATAATATTCTGGCGGCTATGGGGCATACCCCCATCATTCGCTTGAACCATATGGTAGCTACAGACAGTGCAGAGGTTCTTGTAAAATTCGAAGGTCTGAATGTGGGCGGTTCCATTAAGACGCGCACCGCCTACAATATGATTTTAGCCGCAGAGCAGGAGGGGCGCATTCACAAGGATACGATTATCGTGGAGCCCACCAGCGGCAACCAAGGAATCGGCTTGGCGTTGATCGGCGCAGTTCGCGGATATCGTACCGTAATCATTATGCCCGATTCCGTCAGCGAGGAACGCAGAAAGCTGGTGCGCCACTACGGTGCCGAGGTGATTCTCGTGCATGACGACGGCGATATCGGTGCCTGCATCGCGGAATGTCTTGCAACTGCACTGCGTATGCAGGAGGAAGACCCGAACGTATTCGTTCCGCAACAATTTACGAACCCGAACAATCCACTCGTACACAAGCATCACACCGGCGTAGAGATTCTCGAACAGGTGGCGGGGCCGATTCACGGCTTCTGCTCCGGTATCGGCACAGGCGGTACCATCTCCGGTATCGGCGAGGTACTAAAGGCACAGAACCCCGACATCACCATTTGGGCGGTAGAGCCCGAAAATGCGGCGATTCTCTCCGGTGGCTCCATTGGCACGCACCTTCAGATGGGCATCGGTGACGGATTGATTCCCGACAACCTGAATCAGAACATTTACTCCGACATCTTCATCGTCACCGACGAAGTCGCTCTGCAAACCTCTCGCGACTTAGCACGCAAGGAAGGAATCCTCTGCGGCATCTCCAGCGGCACCAACGTTGCGGCCGCACTTGCGCTAGCGAAGAAACTCGGTCCCGGCAAGACCGTGGTGACCGTGCTTCCCGATACAGCGGAACGGTATTTCTCCACTCCCCTGTTCGAGGGATAGGTTTCGTTCCCTTTCCCACAACCCGCAGCGGCAGAAGATGCCCTGCGAGAAACAAGACAGTAAACAATAGGCTGTTGCGCCTACGACGGTTACGTCGTACGTGCAACAGCCCACTTTTTCTCCTTAGTTATCTCAATACAGCTCCACATTCGAAAGCATCTCTTCAATATCCTCCCGGTGCGACGCATCCGTACACGTCGTAATCAAGAGCTCTCGATCAAGCATATAATAATAGGAAACCTTCACGGGAACCTGTCCGGAATCGTCCGTATATGAGATTCTCGTTGCGGTATATCCGCCCCTTCCGAACACTACCTTCTCTTCGATATCAAACGAATAATCGCCTTCCTTCTGAAACGCCTCCAGCACTTCATCGAGGTCAACGGTCTTGTCAATCTTAATAAAACTTATGTAAAACTCCTCTTTCGCTCCGATGGCATCGAAACGATCCATAAAGGTCGGCTGATTGTCCACACGGATGCACCGATATTCGTAGGCATTGGCGTCGTATTGCATCGAATACGCATAGTTCGTCGAGCGAAAGATTCGCGGCTTCGCACCGACAGCATCCACAATCAACAACACCAGCACAAGCACCGCACACAGCACTGCCAGCAAAACAATGATCTTCGTTTGTAACGACCACGGTTTCTTCGTGTCAGACCCCTTCTTACTCATACGTCCCTCTCCTTCTTCGTTTCCACTCGCTCCTCATTATACCGAATCTCTCGGCACTTTGCAACGAAATAAAAAAAGACTATGGACTTTTTTTCGGTTGGTGCTATAATACACTCTTATATTAAGAAATGTATGAACGAAGTTCCCAATGACCTTCGCCTGCTTAGGAGGTAACCCTGATGAAACATTATGAAATGGATATGTGCAACGGTTCTCTTCCGAAGAAAATGCTTCTCTTCGCCGGACCTTTGATTCTCTCCGGTGTACTGCAGCTTCTCTTCAATGCCGTAGACTTGATTGTTGTCGGACGTTACGTCGGCGATACCGCGCTTGCAGCGGTCGGTTCCACCGGCTCGCTAATCAATCTGCTAACCAACCTATTCATCGGTCTTTCGGTCGGAACAAACGTACTGATCGCTCGTTACATCGGTGCAGCACAGGACAAGGACGTACACGAAACCGTCCACACGTCCCTCCTTATCAGTGTCTTGTGTGGCATTTTTCTTGCGATTGTCGGCTGGCTATTTGCCAAACCGATTTTGTTGAAGATGGCTACGCCACCTACGGTTATCGACGAGGCGGTACTGTATATACGCATTTACTTTCTCGGTATGCCCATTATGCTGCTCTATAACTTCGGTAGCTCAATCCTTCGTGCCATCGGCGATACCAAACGCCCGCTCTACTACCTAACGATCGGTGGTGTTGTGAATGTCGGCATGAACCTATTCTTTGTCTTCGTCCTCCACCGCGGTGTGGATGGCGTTGCCATTGCCACTGTGCTTTCGCAGTTGATTGCCGCCATTCTAATTCTACATAACCTCATGCACATCGACAACGCCTGCCGCTTCGAGCCGAGAAAACTGCGCATCTACGGACGAAAACTCCGTTCCATCGCACGAATCGGCCTTCCCGCCGGTCTACAGGGCTGTGTCTTCTCACTGTCCAACGTTGTCATCCAGTCGTCCATCAACTCCTTTGGAGACCTAACGGTATCGGGCAATTCGGCTGCCTCCAGCATTGAGGGCTTCATCTACGTATCGATGAACGCCTTTCACCAAACGGCACTGAGCTTCACCGGGCAGAACTACGGTGCGGGAAACTATCGGCGCATCGGCAAGATTCTCGCCTGGGGTCTGCTTTACGTGACCCTCGTCGGATGTGCTTTGGATGCTGTTGCTCTCGCTCTCAAGGAGCCATTGCTCGGACTCTACACCGACGGCGCGGAAGCCATTCGCTACGGAGCCATTCGTATGAAAATGATCTGCACATTGTACTTTACCTGCGGCATGATGGACGTTGTCGTCGGCTGTCTGCGTGGCGTCGGATATTCCATTTTACCGATGATCGTTTCCTTGGTCGGTGTATGCGGCTTTCGTATTCTCTGGATCTTTACGTATTTCCAGAGCCACCGCACGTTAAAGGTTTTGTATCTCTCCTACCCGATTAGTTGGATTGCCACCACCGTTTTCCACTTGGCGCTCTTCCTGTATTGGTACCGGAAAAATCGTCGACGCGATTCCTCATACAAATTCGAAACTTTCTCGAAACTTGCGTCCTAAGGTTGATTTTTCATGCCTAATGTGGTAATAATTATGTGGAATACTCTCTTGTTTTTTGTTTTTTGTGAGGTGTTTTCATGTCAACCATTCGTGAAAAAGCAAGCTCCTGTGCGAAAACGGTTCGCGGCGGCTGCGACAAGCTTCTTCATCAAAGGATCTTTCGCTACGCAATCGCGCAGATTTATGCACTGGCGCTTCTTATGAATTTCGTAATCGAATGCTTCTCACGCTCTTCGGTGTGGAAAGCACTCGTATATACCTTCGGTAGTCCGTTGGTCTTCCTAACAAACACACTGATTGTGGCGATTCTGATCGCTCCTTCGGTGTTCTCCAGACGCAGGGGTTTTTTCTATTTCTTTACGTGTATCCTGTGGCTGACCGTCGGGGTCATCGACTTCGTGTTGCTTCACCATCGTGTCACACCATTTAACGCAAATGACTTTCATATGCTCGGCGATGCGGTAGATGTAGCCATTCATTACTATTCCCCGATCCAACTCATCGGTTTAATTCTGCTGATCGCCTTTGGCATCGGCTTGGTTGTCTATGCATTTATCAAATTTCCGAAGCGAGAGCAAAAGGTAAACTACCTCTCGGCTACAATCACCTGCGTTGCAGTTATACTCGGTGGTTTCCTGTTGATTCAGGTAAGCATCCTCGGCGGTGTTATGGCGAAGAGCTTTCCGAATCTGGCACAGGGGTATTACGATTACGGACTCCCGTACTGCTTTGTCAGCAGCATTGTAGACACCGGTATCGATAAGCCGGACGATTACTCTCCCGATTCGGTCGACAACATCGTCGGTCCGCTGGGAAGCACTACGCCATCGGTTACCCTTCCGGTTTCCACTCCGGATAGCGCACCTAACATTGTCTTTATTCAGTTGGAGTCCTTCTTCGATCCAAAGCGAATCTCCGGCTTGGAGTTCGAAACCGATCCGATTCCGACCTTTTCCATGCTTCGTAAGAACTATACCTCCGGTCTTTTGACCGTTCCGAGCATCAGCGCCGGAACCGCAAATACCGAATTTGAGATTTTGACCGGAATGAACATGGCCGATTTCGGTACCGGCGAATATCCCTACAAAACCATTTTGAAGGAAACGACGACCGAAAGCATTGCCTATAACCTGCGAAAGCTCGGTTATAGCGCACATGCAATCCACAACAACACCGCCACCTTCTATTCGCGTCACATCGTATACGGCAATTTGGGCTTTGAAACCTTCGCGCCAATCGAATTGATGACTGATGTAGAGATGACCGAGCTGGATTGGGCCAAGGATTCGGTTTTGTATGATCAGATTCGCTACGCACTCGACAGTACCCCACACGCCGATCTTGTTTTCACCGTCTCCGTGCAGGGACACGGCGGATACCCGGATGAGGACATTCTTTCGGATGCCATTGACCTGAAAGACATTCACGACGCATATGACGACAACACCATCTACGGCTTGAAATATTATATTATGCAGCTTAACGAAATGGACGCGCTCATCGCACGCTTGATCGAGTATTTTCAAAAGAGTGACGAGCCCACGGTGCTCGTGCTCTACGGAGATCACTTGCCGGGCTTTGATTTTGAAGATGCGAACCTAAATGAGGGCTCTCTTCTTCAGACGGAGTACGTCATTTGGAGTAATTTCGAGATGAAGGTGGAGCATCGCGACCTATACGCATATCAGCTTTCGGCCTATGTAATGAATCGTATCGGCTATAGCGAAGGGTTGATTACTAAGCTTCATCAGACTCATCTGAACGCCAATGAGCCGGATTATCTGAACCAGCTCAATTTGTTGTCCTATGACATGCTCTATGGAAAACAGTACTGCTGGAACGGTGTGAATCCGTACGCTCCGAGCAACCTGACCTTCGGATTTCGAGACATTGTCATTTCCGATGTCCATACCATATACGATGCGGAGGAGGACACCTACTACCTACAGGTCTTCGGCAGGAATTTTACCCCGTACATGGACATCTATATCAACGGAAAGCGTTACAAGCAGACCGTCTATGTTTCGGAGCGAGAGCTTTTCTTAGCGGACCTTTCTCTGGAAAACAACGATGAAATCGTTGTTGCCGCGCCGATCAACGAGGAAACCAACCTGCGCGAGTCCTCGCCGTATCTTTTGTATCACCTTGCGGAAATGACAGAATAGACGGAGGCTTCTATGGAGATTCGAAGAGAACAACCGAGTGATTACGAAGCGCTGTGCCATCTTGTTCGCGAGGCATTTGCCACGGCGCATTACTCGGACGGAACCGAGGTTGCTTGGCTTGACGAGGTACGCGAAAGTGAGCGCTACCTTCCGGAGCTGTCCTTTGTCGCAGAAGACGACGGATGCTTGATCGGACATCTTCTCACCGGCAAATGCACCTATGAAACAATCGACGGACCGCGCATCGGTGTTGTCATCGCCCCTTTGTGCATTCACCCCGACAAACAGGGGAAGGGACTGGGGGGCAAGCTTGTGCGGCATATGCTTGCCGAAGCAGCGGCGCGTGGCTATCAGGTCGCGTTCCTCGAAGGCTTCCTTGCCTATTACGAGCGCCTGGGCTTCCAACCGGCTTCCGATTATGGTCTATGTGCCTACGATCCGACCCCCGGCGGAAATGCCCTCCTTCTTCGCGGAACCGGCGAAGAGCTCCCAAAGAACCTAATTCCCGGTGTTGTCGACCTCTACGGTGAAGCACCGAAGGACCCTACATTCCGACAGTGAGGTAACGATATGACTAAGAAGAGAATCAATCCCATCATTTTCACGCTGTTAACCGCCTTTCTCGGCTTCAGCCTTTTGTTCACAGGCATTCAAGATGCCATTGATTCTAAGGATATCTTTCTTTCACCGATGATTTTCGCAATTCCGGGAGTACTGATGCTTCTCAACTGCATCAACTATTTTCGCTTTGCAGCCTATCGCACGCTTGGTGCTTATCTGTGGAACAACCTATGGATGACCTTTCTCGGAGGCTTCCTTTTGGAGCTGATCTATTTTCTTGTAATTTATTTCATTTTGGATCCCTTGGAGCGTTCTCAGATTATCATTTCACACATGCTGCTGACGATTTTGCTGATTACCTTGGTTACCGCCGTGCTGCTTCTGATCATCTCCGCGATCTTCGGGGCGATTCAGAACCGCTGTCGCTCTCGCCGATGACAAAAATGCATACCACCCCAATGATTCGCTTCGGCGAATCATTTTTTTGAGAAATGCTCCTTGTGGGAAGCCTTTCTCTCTTTCCGACACACGAAAAATCACTCAACGAAGACATTCGCTCACAAACAAAAAGCCACACTCCATACAACTGTCCGTATGCAGTTCTTTGTTCGGTTTATATTTTTTCCCTCACATAGTACCTGCAATAGGCGACATACTATGAGTAGCCTAACGTGTCGATGTCGATAACAACGCTTCTCGACACATGGTATTGTCCTGTGGTTAGGGCGTGCTAACTCACAAAAAGGGCGCACGTTTCGTGTTCAAATGTAGTGCGAGGTAAGACCTTGCATACGCACAGACGGAGAGGTTGCTATGCGAGAAGAGCTTTTGATTTTTTATTGTGCACCAACCCTTGCGGGAATCAAAACCGGCAGTCTTTTTTCCTGTGACTTGGGTGGCGAGGAGCAGCTTCGCGCTTTCGCTCGCCACTGGAACCACGTCCTTTCTCCGAAAGGCATTCGCGTACTTCCTCTTCAACAGACCGAGGCAAAGGCGTTGATCTATGTCTTTCGCCCGACGCAGTTATTTCGTGATCTGCAAAATGGAATTGCTTGGCGTCTTCTTCACGAACGCGGCTACGACTGTCAATCCCCCGCACGCTGTGTCGCACAGCTCATCGCACGCATTCGCGACAGTCGGGAATTTCCCCACGAAATCGGTCTCTTCCTCGGTTATCCGCCCGAGGACGTTCGCGGCTTCATCGAGGAGGGTGCACATCGCTGCAAATGCTCCGGCTATTGGAAGGTGTACGGGGACGTCGCTGCGGCACAGAAGCGTTTTTCTCTTTATCGCAAATGCTCCCTTCTCTATCTTCTTCTATGGGCAGAAGGAAAAACACCGGAGCATTTGACCGCCCCGGTGTAAACTACGGATTGTTTATTTTCCCATTGCGTTCCACAACGCCTCGTTGACCTCGACCTTGACATTCTCTACCCATTTCGCATAAAGTCCATCGAAATACTTCCGACTCAGCTCCTCGATCTTCTCTTCCTCGGCCTCTCTCGTCGCTACGTCGTCCCTCTCACTCTTGCAATAGAAGATATAGAACCCATCCTCTTCTTCCACCACAGCACTGATCTGTCCTTCCTTCAGCGCAAATGCGGCTGCTCTGCTGGCCGCCGGAAGATCGCTTCGACCTACAATCATTTCAACCGATGCCGCCTCGGTCTTCTCCTTCGCAAACGAATAGAAGTCCTCTGCCTCAAGCCCCGCCTGGCGAATCGTATTCGCATTTTGCGCAATCTTTTGGCGATCCTCTTCGGTTACGGGCACCTGATTCCCCTCCAAGTCCTCATAAAATTTGTTCAGCTTTACATAGTAAAACGCGGCGTGCAGCACCTCTTCCTCGGAGTACGAGGTGTCCGCATTCAGGGTAATCGTCCGATAGATCTTCTCGGCAAGCACATTGTCGGTGTAGATTCCACGAATCAACTCCTCGGTAATTCCGTACGTCTTCGCCGTCTCTTCGGTAATTCCCGAAAGGAATTCCTGCGTGTAGTCATTGACATTCAAGATGTCATCTGCCTCGAGCGAAACATCAAACTCGTCCGCCATGTAGCACACTAGCTTGATGTAGATGATTTTGTTCAAAAGCTCGTCCTTCATCATCTCCTTGTAGGTCTCGCCCTCGCTCGTGAATACAAAGTCCCAAATGTCTGCGCCATACAACGCTTCCACTTCCTCCTGCATACTCTGCAGATAAATGTTGGCCTCTGCGTAGCTGACCTCCTGTCCGCCGACACGCATCACCACATCGTTGGTAAAGCCCTCACTTGTCGGAAGCTCTTCCTTTCCCTTACCGTTATCGTCCTTGCATCCGGTCATGCTTACTGCCATAAGCACGCATAACAGCAGCGCTGCCCATCGTCTCAATCGTAGCATGGATCTCCTCCTTCAATCACAATACTTATTCCGCAAGTTCTCCGAGCTTCGCAAGCACCTGCTTGATCTCCTCGAACATTGAATAATAATCAAGCTTGTCACGGCCATTCTTAGCAAATGCATACGTAAAGGTCGGGCATTTGCCCGGTGTCATTGAGAGCTTCTTCGGAAATGCTCCCAAAAACTCCGGCAGGCGCTCTACCGCAAGCTTCGCCTTCGCGTACATCTGCAGCACCAAAAACCCGCTTTTGAGCGTCAGCTTCTCCACGTAAGCGCGATGTGCCATCGCCTTCAAAAGCGCCACGTTCAACAGTAGGTTCACACACGTCGGCATGTCGCCGAAGCGGTCCGTCAGCTCCTCCTGCATCTCCGTCAGCTCCTCCTCAGTCTCAATAGAGGCAATGCGCTTATACATGTCGAGCTTCTGCATCTCGTTCTTAATATACGTTGCGGGGATGTACGCGTCCATGTCCGCATCGACGGCGGTTTCAAAGCTCTCCTGCTCGGTCATCTCGCCCTTCATCGTGCGCACCGCTTCGTTCAGCATCTTGCAATACAGATCGTACCCGACCGCCTCCATGTGTCCGCTCTGCTCCGCGCCAAGCAAATTGCCCGCACCTCGAATCTCCAAATCGCGCATCGAGATCTTAAAGCCGGAGCCAAGCTCGGTGAACTCACGAATGGCCGAAAGGCGCTTCTCTGCCACTTCACTGAGCATTTTTCCCCGTCGATAGAGAATAAATGCATATGCCGTTCGACTGGATCGCCCCACGCGTCCGCGAAGCTGATAAAGCTGCGATAGACCCATCCGGTCTGCATCGTCGATAATAATCGTATTGACATTACTGATATCCATTCCGGTCTCGATGATTGTCGTGGATACCAATACGTCGATTTCACCGCTGACGAACTCGTACATAATCTTTTCCAGCGTACGCTCATTCATCTGCCCGTGTGCAAATGCCACATTTGCCTCAGGGCAAAGCTGCTGCACCTTGCTCGCTACCTCGTCAATGCCGTTCACACGATTGAACACGTAGAACACCTGACCGTCGCGTGCCAGCTCGCGATTGATTGCCTCGCGGATCATCTCATCGTTATGTTCCAGCACAAAGGTCTGAATCGGCAGGCGATCCACCGGCGGCTCTTCAAGCACACTCATATCCCGAATTCCAATCAAACTCATGTGGAGTGTTCGCGGAATCGGTGTCGCCGTCAGTGTCAGCGCGTCGATGTCCTCGCGCATCTGCTTAATCTTCTCCTTGTGTGTTACGCCAAAGCGCTGTTCCTCGTCCACAATCAGAAGTCCGAGGTTCTTGAACTGTACATCCTTTGAGAGAATCCGATGTGTGCCGATTACGATATCCAATTGCCCCTTACGCAGACGTTCCAGCGTGTGCTTCTGCTGCGTCGGCGTGCGAAAGCGCGACATCACATCCACGCTGACCGGAAAGTCCATCAAGCGCTGGGAGAAGGTATTGTAATGCTGCTGTGCCAAAATCGTCGTCGGAACGAGAATCGCCACCTGCATCCCGTCGGATACGGCCTTAAATGCCGCACGAATCGCAATCTCGGTTTTTCCATATCCGACATCTCCGCAAATCAGGCGATCCATAATCTTATGGCTCTCCATGTCTTGCTTCGTGTCCTCAATCGCGCGCAGCTGATCCTCGGTCTCCTCATACGGAAAGAGCTCCTCGAACTCTTTCTGCCATACGGTATCCTTGGAAAATGCGTGTCCGTTCTTCTCTCGGCGCAATGCATACAGCCTCACCAATTCGCCGGCGATTTCCTTAACGGCCTTGTGTACCTTCGCCTTTGTATTTCGCCATTCTACACTACCAAGCTTGTTCAGCTTCGGCTTCTTCGCCGCATCGGCATCGGCGTATTTCTGCAACACGTCAAGACCGGTCGCCGGCACATACAGCACCCCGCTTCCGGCGTATTCGAGCTTAATATAGTCCTTGACTACACGGTTGCTCTCAATCTTTTCAATGCCTCGGTAGATACCGAGCCCATGATTCTCATGCACCACATAATCGCCGTAGGAAAGCTCCTGAAAGCTCTGGATGCGATTCCCTTGATAAGTGCTCTTTTTCTTTGTTTTCTTCTTCTCGCGTCCGAAGATATCGCTCTCCGCAATTACTACAAATTTGATATGCGGATACTCAAAGCCGTTCCGTAGATTTCCGTAGGTCACCATGACCTCTCGTGGCGCCGGCACACGATTCTCATCCTCGGAGAAAAATGCTCCGATGTCGTAATCGCGAATGTCCTCCGCCAGACGTGCCGCTCTCGTGTGAGAACCGGAGACCAGAAGAATTCGGTACTGCTTCTTGCGATAATTTTCAATGTCCTTCACCAACGTCTCAAAGCTGTTGTTGTACGAAGCCACCGTCTTCACCGCCAGCTCGTAGCCGATGCGCGGTGAGGGAAGCACATTTTTCACTGCCAGCGTGCTAATTAGCACCGTGTTGCGTGTCGTGAACTCGGCAAGAAGCTTCTTATAATCGAAAATGGCATCCATTTGTCCGGGAAGAAGATACCCCTTCTCGAGTCTCCCGATCATGCTTTCGGAGAACTCTGTCGCCGTCACCTCCGCATTTTCCGCAATTCGCGCGGGCTCCTCAAGGAAATACACGGTTTCCTCGGGAGGAAAATACGAAAAGAAGCTGACCGTCTCCTTCGCAAAATATTCAATGTAGGGCTCCAGATTCACCTCTCCCTGCAGATACTGTACATTTTCCTTCAGCTCCTCCACACTATGGCGCAACCGCGCGCCCTCCTCGGTCTTCATCTCCTCGCGGAAGCGCTGTATCACCGTCTTCGCCTCACGTTCGATTCGCGACAATCCTGCCGCAAGCTCATCGGCGGTAAGAATCAATTCGGTCGCCGGGTAGATGCTGATGCGGTCCACATTTTCGATAGACCGCTGACTGTCGATGTCGAAGCTTCGGATGGAATCCAGCTCGTCGCCCCAGAACTCCACACGAAACGGCGTCTCCTCCGTCAGCGGATACACGTCGAGAATTCCTCCGCGCACTGCATACTCTCCCGCCGCCTCTACCTGCTCACACAGCCGATACCCCATCGCGCTCAGCTTCTCGCGAATCGTCTCCATCGTCTCGCCGCATCCATCGAAGATATGCAGCTCGAATCGATGAAGCTCGGAAGGTGGCAGCAGGCGCTCGAGGCCCCCCTGAATACTCATAACCACGGTACAGGGCTCTCCACGAAGTAATTGCTTAAGCACCGCCATTCGCTCCTTCACAATGGCATTTCCACGCACATCCGCACTATAGAAAATGATGTCCTTTGCCGGATAAAAATATACGTTTCGATCGTACAGCCGATAGTCTTCCACTATCTCCTTCGCGCGAAGGTCGTTGTAAGTTACAATCAGTCGATAGCGATAATCCTTACCGATCGCGTACATAAAGTGACTTTTCTGCGCCTGCGTACAACCGGACACCTGCACCGGGGTATGGTGCATCAGCAGGTCATCTCGCACGGCCTGAAATTCGCGATATTCCTTCAAAGGTTCCGTAAATGTCTTCACAGCTTCACCTCAATCCATCCAATGCTTTCTCATAGCACCACCAGTTCCCGTCGTACAGCGTCGTCTCACCAACACAGGAAAATGCCTGCTTCGCATAACAGCGCTGCGCACGCTCATGCCCCTTGCTCACAAGCAAATGCATACTGCGATAGCCTCGTCCTCTCAGCTCCTTTGCCATCTCACCGACCATCCATGGACCAATTCCCTGTCCACGACACTCCTCGGACACGACAATGCGCGCGACCTCCGCCGAGGGAACAAGCGTCTGCGACCAGCAGGAAAGTGCCGCCACCGAATCGTCCCGGTCACGAGAAATGGCGGCTACAACCTTGCCGCTGCTCTCCACAACGTACAAGTCGCCTGCCGCGTAATCCTCTCGCATCATTTGCTCGGTAGGGTACCCGTCACTCCATGTATTTCCGGGGCTTCCGATTGCTCCGCGGTACAAGCCCCAAATAATCGGGAGCTCCTCCTCCCGTGCTCTGCGAAATATCATTTTCTAATCTCCAATCTCATACGAAACAAGTTCACAGGCGTTACACTAATTCCCGTTGAAACGATTCATGGTAGCATCCAACCCGTCCGTCAACAGCATCTCCACCGCATCCACGGTTCTGCCAAGCACATCCCGCATGTCTGCCTCCGTCTCCTTCGGAAAACGCGCCAACACATGGTCCGCCAGATCCCAGCCTTCAGGCTTCTCTCCCACACCGATGCGCACACGCTCGAAGGTGTCCGTGCCGATATGGGAAATGATGCTCTTAATGCCGTTGTGTCCGCCCGCGCTACCCTTGCCGCGTACTCGCAGCTTGCCGGCCGCCAGTGCTACATCATCGTACAATACGATCAGATCCTCCGCCGTAACCTTGTAAAAGTCCATCAAGGCTCTTACGCACTCACCGCTGTTATTCATAAATGTCTGAGGCTGCACCAGCAGTACCTTGCAACCGCCGATGATGCCCTTGCCGGTGATGCCCTTCATTTCCTTCGTTCCCATTCGAATCCCGAACCGGTCGGAAATGGCCGTAATGGCATCGAAACCGATGTTATGTCTGGTACCGGCATATTTCGTACCGGGGTTCCCAAGACCTACAATCAACTTAATGTTCATTTGCAAATACCTCTCTTGCCACGTCCACAGATTCTTTGGCATCTCGTGCGTAATAATCCGCGCCGATGGTCTTCGCATACTCCGGTGTCAACACCGCACCGCCAACCACAACCTTGCAGGGCAAGCCCGCCTGACGCAGAGCACGAATAGTCTCTTCCATGCTACCGAGTGTAGTGGTCATCAGCGCACTGAGTCCCACCAACGGAGCACCGGAGCTTCGAACCGCTTCCACCACTGCGGATGCTTCCACATCTCGTCCAAGGTCGATAACCGTATAACCGTAATTTTCAAGGAGTACCTTCACAATGTTCTTACCGATATCGTGAATGTCGCCCTTCACCGTAGCAAGAACAATCGTCCCCTTGCTTACCGAGGCTTCGGCACTGCCTGCCAAGGCCTCCTTAATCTTCGCCGATGCCGCCTGTACGACCGATGCGGACAGAATCAACTGAGGAAGGAACAGACGCCCCTTCTCAAATCCACTGCCCACCGTATCCAGTGCCGGAATCAAGATGCCGTTAATCAATTCCATGGGGTCCATGGTCTGCAACAGCTGCACCGTCAAGCTCTCGCCCTCCGCCACAAGACCGCGGACTACCGCCAGATACAGAGACGCCGCCTCATCACCGTAGAGCTCTCGAACCGTGGCCTCCGCAGCATCCTTTCGATCACCCGAAACTGCCGCGGCACCACCGCCGGCCTTCACTGCCATAGGCACCACATAGTCCTTGTACGCCTCCATGTACTCCAAGGAATTCTTATCAATATTCATAAGCAGACGATACGCACGAACAGCTCCCATCATAGACTCCGCATTTGGATTCATAATGGGCAACGTCAGTCCGCTCTGCAACGCCAGCGTTAGAAATGTACTGTTCACCAACTCTCGATTGGGCAGACCAAAGCTTACGTTGGACACGCCGAGAACTGCACCAAGATGCAAGCGATCTCGTACCATCTGTACCGCCCGTAACGTCTCTGCCACTGCCTCCTGCTCCGCACTGGCGGTCAGGGTCAGACAGTCAATCTGCACATTTTCGCGGGAGATTCCAAGCGCCTCCGCTCTCTCCACGATACGCTCTGCCACCGCAAAACGGTCTTCTGCCTTCTTAGCAATGCCGTTCTCATCCAAGGTCAGACCGACCACAGCCGCACCGTATTTCTTCACAAGAGGCAAAATAGACGCAAGACTCTTCTCCTCACCGTTGACGCTATTTACAAGAGGCTTCCCGTTGTAAATGCGAAGCGCCGCCTCGATTACCTCCGGAATGTTAGAGTCAATTTGCAAGGGTACGTCCACCACGGCCTGCAGCTCTTTGATGACACGAACCATCATGTCCTTCTCGTCCACGCCGGGCAGACCTACATTGACGTCCAGAATCTCTGCGCCGGCCTCCACTTGGGAAATGGCCTGATTGAGAATATAATCAATATCATTGTTCAGCAGGGCTTCCTTGAAGCGCTTCTTGCCCGTAGGATTGATGCGCTCCCCGATAACTCTGGGCTCACCGAAGAATACCGCACGACTGGCCGAACAGATGCCGGTACGTCCGGAATTTCGCTTGCTGGTCAATTCCTCATAGTCCTCGGGCAACACTACCTTGCCTTGGGCGCACTCCGCCTCGTACTCTCGCACGGCCTGTGTCAGCGCCCCAATGTACTCCGGCGACGTTCCGCAACAACCGCCCACCATGGCGATTCCGTAGGGAAGAAGACGGCGCACACACTCCGCGTACTCCTCCGGAGTAACGTCATAAGTGTTGGTGATAGGGTCGGGAAGCCCTGCATTTGCCTTCAAAATCAACGGAAGCTTCGTAAGGCTGTACAGTTCCTTTACCATAGGTACCAATTCTTTCGGCCCCAAGGAACAGTTAAATCCGATGCCATCCACACCAAGCCCCTCCAAGGTCAACGCCATGGAGGCAATTCCGGTACCGGTAAAGGTTCTGCCACCCTTCTCAAAACTCATAGTAACGTACACGGGTTTGTTGCTATTTTCCTTGGCCGCCAGCACCGCCGCCTTGGTTTCGTACAAGTCCGTCATGGTCTCAATCACAATTACATCCGCATCTGCGCCGGCCCGTACCTGCTCTGCGAAGATGTCATAGGCTTCTTCAAAGCTCAGATCTCCCAAGGGTGCAATGAGCTTACCGATGGGACCGATGTCCAGTGCCACAGTCTGCGCTCCGGAATTTCGGGCATTGCGAACCGCCGCGGAGATCAGCTCCTCCACAGAATATCCGGCACGCTTCATCTTGTAGCGATTTGCGCCAAAGGTATTGGTATACACCACCTGGGTACCGGCCTCCACATAACTGCGGTGTACCTGCGTCACCTTCCCCGGCTCCGTCAGATTCCACACCTCTGGAATGCCCCCAAGGGGAAGCCCCAGTGCCTGTAGCTGCGTACCCATTGCTCCGTCTAATATCGTTATTGCCATTTGCCTATCCTTTCTACTCCTTGCGGCTATGGTTCTCCCTTGCCGCCTCTCCTTCTGCTCATGCTTCTCTTCTGTCGCTCCCCTTGGACGCACACGATGCGGAATACGCACATCCCGCACAGCCCGCTCCGGTCTTACAGCCACTCTCCGGAAGCTCCATCGTCACCGTTCCGGTGGTCTGCGTCACATCCCGTAGACCGATAATCGCCGTCACCGACTTGAGGGGCGTCAACATGCCGCTGTCTGTCACAGACAAGCCCATACGCTTCCCTGCCTCCAAAGTCGCCAGAAATTCCGGCTGAATACCCAGGGGCAGATCCCCGTACCCGGGAGAAAATCGCCACGTCTGCCGATAGCCGGAGAATTGCTCCGCCAACTCCACCTGAATATCATCACACAGCTGCTCCAACAGCGCACCTGCCATCGCGTCCGTTAGCAACGCCTTAGGCATGTTAGTCACCTGCAACTGCCGCAAAAGCGCATCCACACCTGCTCCCAGAGTCACCGCCAGCAAAATGACCTTCTCACAGCCTGCCAAATGCTTCCCAATGTCGCCCCCGGTCAACCGCATTGCACACTCCGACAATGCCAACTCCGTCTCCGAAACCGCCCGAATGTCAAATACTCCGTAGCTAAATGCCGGATGGCACGCCACCTGCAAGGGCTCCTCGCAGTCTTGCATCATTTTTCGAATTACTTCATCGGGCTCCGTATCGCCGTAACCCAAGTATCTCGCCGCTTCCTTCATGGGAACGGAACGTAATCTTGCCATACCTGCTCACCTATTTTCTATCGGGATTGATGATGCCACGCACCGCCTCACTGATACGACGCGCCACATAAGGATTGTTCATGGTGTAGAGATGGATACCGTCCACGCCCTGAGACACCAAATCAATAATCTGATCCACGGCATACGCGATACCCGCATCACGAAGGGCGTCCGGATACTCCTCGTACCGTGCCATCATCCGGGAGAACTTCGCCGGAAGACTGGCGCCACACATCGTCACCATGCGTTCAATCTGATTCTTGTTCACCACCGGCATAATGCCCGCTTCTATAGGCACATTGATGCCCGCCGCACGTACCTTATCGAGGTATCGGAAGAAAGCATCGTTATCGAAGAACAACTGGGAGAGCAAATGCGACGCACCGGCGTCCACCTTGCGCTTTAAGTTCTCAATGTCTTCGTCCATATTGCGCGCCTCTTGATGCACCTCGGGATAGCACGCACCCATGATGTGAAAATCGCCCTTTGTCTTCAAGTACGCCACCAAATCCGAGGCATGGGTAAAGTCCGTCTTGGGCGTAACATCGGGATTGCGGTCGCCACGAAGCGCAAGAATGTTCTGAATGCCCCGCTGCTTCAACTGCTCCACAATGGCATCCACGTCACCCCTGTCATTGTACAGACACGTCAAATGCACCGCCGACTCAATGCCGTACTTCTTCTGAATAATCTCCGCAATGTCCGCCGTCTTCGTATCCGCAGCATTTCCTCCTGCTCCGTAGGTAACGCTGATAAAGTCCGGCGCCAAATCGTACAATCCATCCAACGTCTTATAAATCGTATCAATGGATCCGGTCTTCTTCGGCGGGAATATCTCAAAGGTAAATGCCGTTCTACCGTTCTTCATAATCTCAGAAAGCTTCATATCGTATCCTCCCTGTGGGTCGCACATTCGTCTGTGCATCATTTTTCTCGTCGTTTGGGCTCACTCACGAAGTCCCCCGCTCGCACATTTGCATATCACAATCCCATTGCAAGCACGCACGATTACCTCGCTTATCGCGAGGCCCGGTTATCCTATTCACCCATTATGCAACTATCATAGCACAAATGCATGAGAAAATCTATATGAGGGGAGAAAAAATGTGCGGGGAAAGGGCTCTCACCAAACGAGCAAATACCCCACTGTCGGTCAGCATACCGCAATGAGGCATTCTCTATTTCCGTTCTGAATTTATCCGAGCCAGCACCTCAAGGAAATGCCGCCCTATAGCTTCCGCGTCATAATTAAGGGCTTCGCAGATAAATCGCAGTCCATCCGGTGTCAACAGGCGACCGTTATTGCGATCCCAGCATAACTGTTCATAATCAGCAATTTGTCTTTGCGTAAGTGTCTTTTTCATAATGCCCCCTTCCCTTACACAAACATCACATAATACACCGGCAGATACGTAATCTTCCCCTTGGCCGTAACCTCCCGTGCATTGGACAGAACGTATGCTTTCTTCACGCGGTAGTCCTCATTTTGCACAAATGCGTTCAGGGCGCTGTGCACCGTGTAATCCTTGCCGGATTTAACTTCGATGGGTACCGCGGACAAGCTATCGTAATCGTCAATCAAGTAGTCCACCTCGCCTTTTGTGCGGTTGTCGTAGTAAAATAACTTGTGCCCGTGGGCAATCAACTCACTTGCCACCACGCTTTCATAGACAGAACCCAGGTTGACGCTCTTCTCGTCGTCCAAAATCGCTCGGATGTTGGTACCGTAGAGGATTCCGGACAGAATGCCTACGTCATTTAGATAGAGCTTCAGCAGGTTCTTACCGCTGGACTCGATTAGCGGAAACACGGGAGTAGAGATTGCCTGCACGTTCAGTGCAATCCCCGCACTGATTAGATACTCGAACTCATCTTCGTAATCTGCGAAGGTGCTGCCCTTCTTCTGTTCGATATTCTGCGCAACGACGCGCTTCTTCTTGTTCTCCATGTTGGAGGGAATCATCTCAAAAATGCGCCGAATCTTCAGCTTCCGTACCTCGTCGTACTTGGACGCATCCGCCCCATAATACTCGTGAATCTCCCGCTGAATCTCCCGTACCTTCACAATATTCTTCTCTGTTATATACGCATTGACCGCATCCGGCAAACCACCCACCAGCAGGTACTTTCGCAAGAAGTCCATCATTTTGCCATGGAGTGCCTCATCCAAGCTCTCCAATCGCTCGTATTTTCGCCGAAGAGCCGTTATTGCCAGCTCGTTCATGCCACAGGCGTAGAGGAACTCTTCAAAGTCCAGCGGGAACATGCGTATCTTGCGGATACTTCCCATGGGAATCGACGTGGTCTCAGACAAAGTAACACCCAGAAGCGAACCGCTGCAAATGTACGTGAAGCGATTGTCCTGTCGCAGAAATTTTAGTAACGTAAGCAGATGCGGATATGCTTGAATCTCGTCAAGAAAGATCAATGTGTTCTCTCTCTCCTTCATTCGATCTCCCGCCAACATGCTGACCTGTAGATAGAAGTCTTCCACCGTCTTCGTGTCCGCGAACAACCGCGCCCCCAGCGAATCCTCCACCATATTAATCTCAATATAATTTTCGAAACTCTTTCTTCCTACGTGGCGAATGATATACGTCTTTCCTACCTGTCTCGCCCCGTCCACTAAGAGAATCCTCTCGGAATCGGACTGCAAATGCTCTTCAATCACTGCGGAAATCTTACGATACAGCATAGTTTTCGCCTCCTCTCGCACTATATTATAACCCGGAA
>JAZRZZ010000040.1:0-20270 GCA_045601665.1 Lachnospiraceae bacterium | reverse complement strand
AAGCCATCGAAAAAAACAGTGCCTGTGCCTTCGTCACAACCACTGTTTTTCTCTATTCGCTCTCTGTTTTATTTTTCAAACAGGTTCCCCTGTCTCTACTGCTCGTAATCGTACTCGCCGTCGGCAATACGATCACCGTTCAGCACACGTGCCATTAGATCTGCTGCACGGTATACGGACTCCTCCGTAAGAATGCATACGGACAAACGATTGCCTCGATACGAGTTACAGTATTCATTGCTATAGCTTCCCGCTGCCGCATAAGACGTAAAATGCCACTGTGCGTTATCTCTCAACTGCATCGATGCAAGCGCCGCCAGCTGTGCCGTCGAGATATCGGTTTGGAAGTTGTTCGCCACCGTAGACATCAAGCTCTGATAGTTCATCAGCACCGCTGTGCTCGTCACCTTTTGGAACAGACCCTTTACAAGCTCGATGTGATGCTTTCCGCGGGTCACATCCCCACCGGTTACCGTCTTTCGTTCACGCGCAAACGAAAGCGCCTGTGAACCGTTCATATGATTCATTCCCTGCAAGAAACGATACTTACCGTGGCGTGCCGTAAAGGTATAATGCGAATACACATCAACACCGCCGAGGAGGTCTACAATGTCCTCCATACTGGTAAAATTGACACGAATGTAATAGTCCACATGAATTCCGTAGAGCTTCTCTAACGTCGCAATGGAGTATGCCACACCGTAATTGCCGGCGTGCGTCAGCTTATCGTTGTAGCCGCCCTCCTTCGTCTTCCCGGGAATCTGCAGATATGCGTCACGAGGCGTCGTAACAAGCGCAATCTCCTTCGTCATCGGGTTGACGGTCATCAGCACGTTCACGTCGCTTCGGCTCTTTGTCGTAATGTCGCCGTACACGTCGATACCGCTCAGGTATACGACGAACGGCTCAATCGTTAGGTCTGCATTTTCGGATACATTACCGCCCGAACTCACCGGAGGTTCCTCTTCCTGCTCAACCACAAAGTCCACCTTCACCGACGCAATAACCTTCGTCAGCTCCGTGAAGATCCAGTCCTCGTCAATCATCTCGATCTCCGCGTCGATGTCCTCTGCCGTCGCACGGTCGAGAAAGGCTGCGGGGATCTGCCCGTTATAAAATGCATTTCCAAGCTCCGAAAGCGTCTCGTACTCCACAAAATTCAGTTTCGCTCCGGCTTGACTCTCTAAGATCGTTGCCGCCTCGCGTACTTGCTCCTCATTTTGCTCATAATGCACGCCGATGGTGTAATTCAACACATCCTTTGCACTCGTCGCACGGTCGCTCTTAAGTACATACAGACTATAATCGACCTTCGTTGTCGCATCTCCCTGATCGACACCGAACGATCCCTCCGCCTCAGACTCGATGCCGTTCACGATGCGGAACAGCGAGACGATGAGACAGACAAATACCACCGATATGAGCTTGCCCGCTACCTGAAAATGCCGGATCAGCTGAAGCACCAAGGTAATCGCCAACAGAATCACCAAAACGAGCATCACAAGCGAGAGCAGCTGCGATAACGAACGATTGTCCACCAGCTCCTCCAAAATTCCGAGAATCTGCTTTGAATGGTTCAGTCGGTAAAATACGACGACTGATACAATCGCCTGACTCACAAGCAGAACACCGCCGACAATATTGCTGTAGAGCTCCTCGCCCCACACATACAAGAGCAAAAGCGCACCCATTGTCACGTACATTGCGACAATGGTCGCCGCCGGAAGAAGCTCATTTCGGTATACGAGGGAAATCGCCAAGGCATACCCAATCTCCGCCACTACAATACCGGACGTCGCCAGCTTCCACTTCTCCTTGCGCATGACGCGATGCAAAATCGCATATGCGAGCAGGAGCGCCAATTGCAATCCTAAGAAAATAAACTCCTTCGTTCCAAGCAGCTCAAAGACTCCCATCTGATACACCGCAAGTGCCCACAGCACTACCGAAAATCCGCAAACAAAGCACGTCAGCAGCGTGTCGTCCACGGTTCGCTTCTTTGAGACTCTTGCCGCAACAAAGAACTGTACCAAGAGCACCACGAACAGCAGTACCAGCAAAATCATCTGCAGCACCGCAATCGGCAACAGCGTCTTCATAATATTCACACCCTTCGTAATTACCGCATCCGCGGCAAATACGAATAGACTAATCTGAAACATGAGCAGTACCGACGAAAGCACCGCCCGTTCTTTGTTTTCTTTCATTACGCACCTCTCCTTTTTCCTCCCGTGGGCTCTCGTGCATCTCCCCCAATGGCACACCTCCGCACAGGTACTTTTCATTATAGGTCAGTCTGCTCGAATATGCAAGGAATATTTTGTGCGTCGGCAAGGGCTCTTGTACAAAAAGGGGACACAATTTCTCGCGTCCCCTTGCAGTTCTCCACTTTCACATGTCTGCCTTATTGCACATACAGGCGGTAGGTACTTCCGACTCCGTCCTCTGCGACAAGCAGCAGTTGTAACTGATATCCGCACATGTCCACATCGGCATGTAGCGTCTCATGCCGAAATGCCAAATATATCGTTCCTCTATACGGTACCGTTGCTTGCACATCCTCGTTCATTTGCTTCGTCCTCGCTTCGTCGTACCCGATATTGAGCGTCCCGGATTCCTGTTTGCTGAGAACAATCTCTGTAAAGCTTTCGAGCGTAAGCGTCTCAAAAGACACCGTGATCTCTACAATAAAGACTCCTTCTCTGTAATACGACCTCTCCACCGTCACCTGATCCTCTTCCGTAAGCGACACCTCCGTTCCTACAGATGCGATCCCGTTTTTCAGCTCCGGCTCGCACCCCGCAAGAACTACGAATAATATAAGCAATATCCATATTGCACTTCTTTTTTGTTTCATTGTAAGCTCCATTCTGCCTCGAAAGCATCCGCTTGAGCAATAACAAAAACCGCCGATTAGTGTCGTTTTTAAAGGACATCCATATTTCCCCTCCGCCCTTTTGATATCTGAATTTCTACCGATGCCTGTGATTGTATGCAGGCTCTTATTAGGCCCAGGGATCTTCCTCTGCGGGAACGCGGATATCCGCAAGGCACTGAATGTCATTTAAAAACCACTGTCCCGTTGACGGCTTCTTTCTAAGCTTAATCGGACGGGGATCATCCGCACCACCGCTCGTAACATAGAGCGTCGCCCAATTTTCTTCGTCAAAGGAATAAGGCGTTTCACTTACCCTTATCACATAAGGGAGGTTCGGTTTGTATCCGTTTTCGGGGGTTGCTCCTTCAAAAAAGGAGAATACCTTGTAGAATTTACCGTCCAAGCGTTCCTTAATAAACCCTTTCTCGTACGTACTCACTTCCGCAGGACCCTTGAGAAAGTTGAGCATTTCGATGCAAGCCTCCGGGTTCTTTTCATACGCACAAAGCGCTACCATCGTCAACGCGGCTGTCTTAAACGCAGAGTCGAGAGATGCCTCGGGCATTTCCCGTAGCTCGGCAAGACTGCTCGGAAGCGCAGAGACCGTAAAGCTTTCTGTATGTGTTCTTCCCCCTTCTGCAGAGGATATCGCGTTGCTTATCCCCTTTGCAGCTTCGCTCTTGAGTGCTTTTCCTACCGATTTCATAATTGAATCCAAAAAACCCATTGATCAATCCTCCCAAATCTTAGTCATCGTGCCAATCGTTTTTCAACATTCCTGTTTTTGGAAGCCTTGACTGGTACAATGCTCTATGCTATAATAAATGGATGGGCGGTTCCTGTGACTGTTGGCGCATCCACAGGAACAAGCCGAGTACCCAGAACACGGCAGGATATATACTCTCTTTTACCCTTGCAGTTATATTCATAACGATAAATCGACTTTTTTGCACTACCCCAATGCTCGAAAAAGGGTAGGAAGGCAGAAAATCACGCAGAAACGAGACGAAAATCAGAGAAAAACCTCTTCCGGAAAGGGAATATATATGAAAAAAGGAATCGTTTTTATCTTAATCTTTGCATTTGCAGCGGCCTGCTTTTCCGGCTGTTCCGATAACACAAGGCCCAATGCCCAAAACCCCATCACACTTACCATGTGGCACGTTTACGGCAGTCAGACAAAGTCTCCGCTGAATGATGCAATCGACGAATTCAACGATACCGTCGGCAGAGAAAACGGCGTTATCGTAAATGTTGTGTCGGTGACAAGCTCTTCGGCAATCGACAAGGCGCTTTCTGCTTCGGCAAACGGCGAACCGGGGGCAGAAACGCTGCCCGACCTTTTTACCGCATATCCGAGAGTAGCGGAAATTGTGGGGAAGGATAAGCTGCTATGCTGGAACAATTATTTTTCCGCGCAGGAATTGTCACTGTTCCGAGAAGACTTTCTATCAGAAGGGTATTTCGGCGACAACCTGCTTATGCTACCGATCGCAAAATCCTCCGAGGGCTTGTTTCTGAACAAAACCTTGTTTGACAGGTTCAGCGTCGAAACGGGCGTATCCACCGATATGCTGCAGTCCTTTGACGGTTTTTTTGAGGCGGCAAATCTCTATTACGATTGGTCGGACGGTCAGAATTTTACGCAGATCAATGATTTTTATCATTACGCATATATCGGGATGAAAGCCTTTGGCAGCGAATTTATCAAAGACGGCAAGCTTAATCTAGATGAGGAAGCCTTTGAAAAGGTATGGTCCCCTTTAAGCAGGGCAGCAATCTACGGTGGAATATGTCTTGATAACGGGTATGCCGCTTCCCGCTGGAAAACCGTCGAGATCATCTCCAATATAGGCTCAACCGCGGATATCCTTTACCAACCGGAAATGGTATTCTATCCCGATAATACCACCGAAAAGATATCCTCCGTCTCCCTTCCGTACCCTGTGTTCACAGCGGATAAACCTATGGCTGTCCACAGAGGGGGAGGGCTATTTGCGATAAAAAGCGAGGACGAGCGCGTCAATTACGGTGCATATCTTTTCGCCAAATGGCTGACCGAAAAAGAAAACAATCTGAATTTTGTTACCGCGGCAGGCTATCTTCCCGTTACAGACAAAGCATTTTCGTTGCTGTTTGCGAATACGGGGATTATTGAAAAAGAAAGCTTCCGTGGCCTTTATGATATGATCAACCAAATGAATGACACCTATCGGCTTTGCTCCTTGCCTCTTTATCCCAATGCTTCGGACATTCAGGGAAGCTTCGAGCAGAATGTCAAGCTGGTACTGAAATCTGCGCATAATCAATACGTTGAGCGAACCGCAAACGGCGAGGATAAGGAAACGGTTCTCGATGAGCTTGTCGGAGCCTCTTTGGAAGAGCTGAAGAGGCTTTCGGACAAGGATATGTGAGGGTAGTACAATGAAAGCTCTCAAATCCCTTGACATACAAAGCATTACAAAACAGCTCAAATCCGAAGGCTTCTCCATGCGCAGAAGGTTTGCTTTCTATATCTTTTCTGTCATTTGCCTGTTCCTCGCGGTCATTGTCCTTCTTCTGAATCTGTTCGGTATTCTTAATCCTGCCGATCGACAGATCATGAATGACCTTGCGGTACGACTCTCTGCCTGTTCGGAACGGATTGCACATGACAGCGACGAGCTTGCCGCCTGTGCGATCTCCTTTTCCGGTCAGCTTGAGGCCTCAATTCAGGACTATCTGACCGGGAACAACCTCGACTTTGATGAGCTGAAGAACCATTCGGAAGCCCTTGACGCCTTACAAAACAGGCTTTACGATTCCCTTTATCTCAATATGCAGGTTGCCCCTGCAAGCGGTGCATTTTACCTTCTTAACACCACTGCAAACAGCAATTCGGAGACAGCACTTTTTAGCGGCATTTATCTCAAATATATCAACCTTTATTCCGAGAACACCGTAAACAATGATTTCTCCATTTACAGAGGCTCATTTTCTACCGGAAAAATCAGAGACATCCAATTTCACAGCGGATGGAAAAATGAAAGCAGCACGGATTTCTTCGAGCATTGCTATGATACGTTTTTTGAAGGAACACACTTTGCTTTGAGCCCTGCCGTTGACATTCCCGATACGTGGGAAAGGGCAAGATACATTTATGTCCCTATCCAAGATTATGATGATAACATCGTCGGCGTCTGCGGTTTTGAAATCAACGACCTGTTGTTTCAGCTTTCGAATAAAGCCGTAGACGAACGCTGGGGAGGTGAAATCTACGGTCTGCTTGATAAAAATGACGGGACCTATTCCGGGCAGTTCAGCTCCAGTCGATACAATCGCACCGAAAGTAATTTGAAGATCTCGGACAGAAACGGTTCGAAGCTTTTTGATTTCGGCAACGAAAAATGCGTGGGGCTTACGCATGAAATCGTTCTTGGTAACGAGACCTTCTACGTTGCTGTTATGCTTCCCAAGACACAGTACGAGAGCTTTATGCGAAAGGGACAGCGAAATGTTGCATTGATTTTTATGATTATATCCATTCTTTCCGCCGTCTGCTGTGTCTTCATGAGCAAGAAATATGTTTCGCCGATTCTGAAGAAGATTGAGCAGTTCAAGACAAAGGAGGCTTCCGGAGAGCGGCTCCATATTCGCGAAATTGACGACCTTTTCGCTTTTCTCGAGGAAAGGGATAACTATTACGAGAAACAGCTCGACGATCTGGAAAATGCCAAGCATTTTGCTGAAGCGGAGGCACGCAAGGCAAAGGAGGCCTATGAACGGGCAACGGAAAAATACGAGCTTGCCAAGAGTGAAATCGACCACCTTGCGAAAAAATATAACGAGGAAATCGTTCCGGAGGAATACCATTTCTTTGTTTCCAACCTCAGCAAGCTTACCCCTGCCGAGTACAGAATATATGAGCTGTATCTTTCGGGAAAGACCGCAAAGCAAATTGCAGAGATTCTTAACATTACCGAGAACACTCTCAAATATCATAACAAAAATATTTATAGCAAGCTGGGGCTTTCCTCTCGTAAGCAATTGCTTCGTTTTGCTACGCTGAAGCAACATAGGGACGGGAGCGATCCCTGAAAACAAAATCTCATATAATCAACCGGGGTTGCGAACGATACGCCCGGTCTTGCCAAAAAGCTGCGGAGCACTGTTCTCCGCAGCCTTCTTTATGCACCAAAGGACTTCTGTAGGAACAACGGAGGCTTCCGCGTCCCCTTGCAGTTCTCCTCTTTCACATGCTAAGATCCAGCCCCCGCACGACCTCGCGTAGCTTCAGGACAAGCGATGGCGATACCGACAATTCGTCGATGCCCATGCGCAGAAAGGTCTCTGTCAAGGTTGTGTCTGCGGCAAGCTCGCCGCAAATGCCGATCCATGCGCCGTGTGCGTGTGCCTGCTGTGCGGTATACGTTATGAGACGAAGCACCGCCTCATGGTGGGTATCGACAAAGCGCTCTACCTCCGGATTCTGTCGGTCGCACGCCAGCGTGTACTGTGTCAGGTCGTTGGTTCCTACACTGAAGAAATCGACGAGCGGTGCCAACCGATCGCTGACAATCGCCGCCGCAGGTGTCTCGATCATGATTCCAAGCTGAACATTTTCCGAATACGCAAGGCCCTCCGCACGTAGCTCTCCCTTTACCGATTCGCAAAGTGCAAGAACCTCACGAAGCTCCCATTCACTTGTAATCATCGGAAACATAATGCCCAACCTGCCGAAAACCGAAGCGCGAAACAGCGCACGTAGCTGCGTACGGAAGATCTCCGGTCGGCTCAGACACAAACGCACGGCGCGAAGCCCAAGAGCGGGATTCTCCTCCTTTGCAAGCGCGAAATAATCGGCTTGCTTATCCGCACCGATATCCAGTGTCCGAATAATCACCCGCTTGCTTGCCATGCTCTCAAGCACTCGTCTGTACACCGCGAATTGCTCCTCTTCTCCGGGATAGTCCGTCTTCTCAAGGTACAGAAACTCGCTTCGAAACAATCCGATTCCACCGGCGTCGTTCTGTAGCACTGCTCCGAGGTCCTCCACGCTACCGATGTTCGCATAGATCTTCACCCTAGTTCCGTCGAGTGTTACATTTTCTTTGCCCTTCAAGGTCTGCAGCAGCTCACGCCGCCTTGCTTCCTCGTTTAGCTTCTCCCTCGCTTCCGCAATCGTTTCCTCGTCGGGATCCACGATCAACTCTCCGGTATCTCCGTCTGCGATCGCCATGTCACCGTCCTTAATCTGCTGCAAAAACGCCTCTCCCAGTCCGATAATCGCCGGGATATTCATCGTCCGCGCCAGAATCGCAGTATGCGAATTGGCGGAACCGTGTGCGGTGACAAATGCCAACACACGGCTCTTGTCAAGCGACACGGTCTCACTCGGCACCAAATCGTCCGCACAGAGAATGACCTTTTTCTCGGCTTCGTAAGAAGCTTCCGCAGGCATCGGCGCTTCCGTTCCTATCCGGTGTCCGGCTCCCACGGTCTGTAGGCACGCGATAATCCGATTGGAAATGTCCTTCACATCTGCCGCGCGCGCCTGCATATACGCATCGTCCATCGCCGCAAACATTTTCGCAAAATTGTCCGCTGTCATCGCCACCGCGTACTCCGCATTGACCTTCTGCGTACGAATCATCTCCGTCACGGCATCGTTATAATCCTCGTCCTCGACCATGAGCATGTGCACCTCAAATACCTTGGCATTTGCCTCGCCGACCTCCACAAGTGCCCTTTCGTAGATGTGCTCGAGCTGCCGAACGGCCTCCTCCTGTGCTACAGCCAAGCGTGCAAGCTCTGCCTCTGTGTCCTCGATTCGCACACGCGTCACCTGCAGATCGCGCCGCCGAAACACCTCGATTCTTCCGATCGCAACCGCGCCGAACACTCCCTTTCCGGTAAACCTGGTCATACTCTCCTCCGTTCCCCGTAGTTCTTGCTACAGGTTTGTCTCAAAAAATTCTCGCATTCCTCGCTCCGCGGCCTCCTCATCGTCGCCACTCACGGTAATCGTCACCGTTTCTCCACATTTTATCCCCAGTCCCATAAGCGCCATCAGCTTTGTGCAGCCGACGGTCTTCTCACCCTTCGTCAGAGTGATCTCACTGTCATAACGCTTCGCCGCCTTTGCCAACAATCCGGCCGGCCGCGCGTGCAGCCCAAGCTCATCCTTTATCGTGTATGAAAATGTTCTCATGCCTCTATCCTTTCTCCGGCATTTACTACCGGGACACCTCCGCTTCCACAAGTCTGCTGCCCGCAGCTACCGTTCCGCTCCCGACAATCCGAATCCTTTCGTATTCCTCGGTATTGCAGACAATCATCGGGGTCGTCACCTTATAACCTGCTTTCTTGATCCCTTGCAAATCAAAGGAGATTAGCAGCTCACCCTTTTGCACACGCTGTCCGTCCTTGACATGCGCCTCGAAATAACGGCCGTTCAGCTGTACGGTGTCGATTCCGATATGAAGCAATAGCTCACAGCCGGAATCGGAGATCAGATTGACGGCATGTTTGGTCTCGAAGACCGTCTCAACCTTACCGTCACAGGGCGCGAACAGCTTGCCCTCCGTCGGCTCTACGGCAACTCCGTCACCCAAAACCTTTGTGGCAAATGCCTCGTCGGCGACCTTCTCAAGCGGCACCGCAATGCCGTTCATATGCGCGTAAAGTACCGTCCCCCGAAGAACATTCGGTTTCTCCTCTCTCTCCGTTGCTTCCTCTGCTTCCACCGCAAATGAATGCAGCACACTGTCCGCCTCCGGCGTATCGAGAAAGTCCTCTAATTTTGATTTTACCACAGATACCTGCGGTCCGTAAATAACCTGCACACCATTTCCTTTGTGAATTACGCCGGAAGCTCCGCTTTCCTTCAGCAAACGGTCATCCACCATCGCCGAATCGTGCACGGTCACGCGAAGTCTTGTCGCACAGCAGTCCACGTCGGACAGGTTGGCTTTTCCCCCAAGACCCTTAAGAATCAACGCACTCTGCCGGTCAAATGCCTTCTCGTCACCGCGCGCCGCCTCTCTTCTTGCATTTACGTCCTTTCTTGTATAGAGCTTCGTCTCCTCATCATCTGCCTCGCGCCCCGGCGTTTTGTAGCCGCGCCTTGTAATCATAAAATAAAACACAAAATAATAAATGAACGCATAAACCGCTCCAATGACTACGATCCATATCCAATTTGTCTTTGCATTTCCCTGCAAAACACCGAACAACGTCAGGTCGATGAGTCCTCCCGAGAAGGTCATTCCCACACCGACCCCGAAGATATGCGTCAGCATATACGAAAGTCCGGCAAGAATGCAGTGAACCACGTACATAATCGGAGCGACGAAAAGGAACGTAAACTCGATCGGCTCCGTAATACCGGTCAACATTGCCGTCAACGCCGCGGACAACAGAAGACCACCGACAAGCTTCCGCTTTTCAGGGCGAGCCGCACGATACATTGCGTAGGCTGCCGCCGGAAGACCGAAGATCATAAACGGGAACTTTCCGGACATAAACCTTGTCGCCTCCACAGAAAATCGCACCGTCTCCTTTGAAGCCAGCTCGGCGAAGAAGATGTTCTGCGCACCCTGCACCGTCATACCGTCAATTACCATGGAGCCACCGAGCTCTGTCTGCCAGAACGGCATATAGAACACATGATGCAGGCCGAACGGAATCAATGCGCGCTCGATAATTCCGTAGATCCAGGTGCCCACATAGCCCGACCGAAGCACGAGCTGTCCAAGCTGCGCGATTCCACTCTGTACTAACGGCCACACGTAGAACATCACAATCCCCACGACGAGATAAACGAGGCTACACACAATCGGCACAAAACGCGTTCCTCCGAAGAAGGAGAGCACCTGTGGCAGCTCAATCTTGTAGAACCGATTGTGCAACGCTGCTACCCCGAGTCCGACGAGAATACCGCCGAACACGCCCATTTGCAGTGTCGTGATTCCGAGCACCGTTGTCGTAGAGTTGGCCGGCATCGCTTCCACACCGCCTTTTGCGGCAATAAGAGCACTGATGGCCGTGTTCATAATCAGATAGGCAATCGCTCCCGACAGCGCAGCGACCTCCTTTTCACGCTTCGCCATACCGATGGCGACACCCATCGCGAACAGCAACGCCAAATTGTCAAATACAACACTACCGGTCTTGCTCATAATCGTAAGAATTGTATAGAGCAGACCGCCTTCTTTAATAATATTTGTAAGGCCGTAAGCCTCCAAGGTTGTGGGGTTCGTAAATGAGCTTCCGATTCCGAGCAACAGGCCGGCAACCGGCAGCAAAGCAATCGGCAACATAAAGGAACGTCCGACTCTCTGCAGCACCCCGAAGATTTTATCCTTCATCGAAATGACCTCCGTTTTTTTGCAATTATCGCTTCCCTTAGTATCCGACACCACGTCGGAAATATGCATTTTCAATCCGACAAAAAAAGAAAAGGGCCGATTGCCCTCTTCTTAACAAATCGTCGTTTTCCTATATCCTTTTGTTCGATGTCACTCATTTTCGTCTATCTGTGCCGTCAAACCGAGCGCAAGCTTCGGTACATTTTCATCGACAACATACCCGTCGGCACCGTAAAGCACCAACACATCGGTAATGCGATTCTTCCCCGCGTACTCCTTTATGAAGCCATTGTAATAACGCATGTCAAGCACATGAATCTCGGCGTAATCGCCGGTTAGAAACGGCAAAAAGCAATTCGCGTAGGAATCCTTAATTACCAGCAAACACCGTTGCGCGCCCTCCGCAGTGGCGTCAAGCTCACTTTGAATCGTCAGCGTTCCATAATTGCCGCCGAGAAAATACCGATATGCATCCTCCCCGGCAAGTGCCGTCTCATCGTAGAGACCGGGCAACGCCTTACCGTCCGCGACCACCGTAAGCGTCTCGTCCTTCTTGTAGACCGTCACCGTGTCGTACTCGCATAGTGCGATTGGCGCCTTTGCATAGAGCGTTCCCCGAAAATGCTCCGTTACCGCTAGCTCCGTATAGCAATCCTTCCTTGTCGGCGTTCGACCCACCACCTCACAGTATGCAAGATACGCCTCATAAGCGCCCTCCGTCGTCCAGTGATGATCGGTCTTATAATAATGTGCGTCTTCGGTCAAAACGTCTCGCAGGTCGATCGCCCTCTCGCCGAGCATTTCCTTCAAATGATTCAGCACCGCGTCTTGGTCATAGAGCTCCGCACCATACGGAAGCTTTTCGGCCAGCTGCAGGCTTGACGAGGGCACAATCATAACGTGATAGCTCCGGCCGAGCTCCGTCATACATTCGCCGAGCTTGCGAAGTGCCAATGCATTTGTCGTTACCTGCGCTTGTGACACCTCCGCCGCTGTCAGCTTTGTCATACGATAGCCATCATCACAGAAATACATCCCGCCGAGGTCTCTTCGCCCGAGCACATAGGAGTACATTCCGTGTACTCCCACCAGCGCATCACGCATTGGAAAATGGTCCGTCAGCCACGTCTCAAGCTCCGTCATATACGTTCCGTCCAAAATACGTTCCCCGCTTGCCTCCGGTACTTCCGCCAGATAACGTCGCTCCTGCTCCGAATACGCCTGCTTTGGCAACAGCAGCAAAAGTGCTGCGCCCGCGTACAACACACCGAGAAACCATACCACTGTCACAAGTCCGTCCGTCTTCTTCATCATCATCCCTCCCTCTAAAACCGAAAATATAAAAAGGGATTGTAGCTCTCCCTCAACAGACATGCCACACATAGCAGCAAAATGCCCATCAGACACGCATTACGCACGAGCGTTGTCACAAGCACATGCCTCTCCAATCGGCCCATAAGCGCCGTTGCCACCCGTTTCGGAAGCCCCGTGCTTCCGAGAATGAGAACGAGCAGAAGTACAGCATTTGTATACAAAATATAAATCGTCTGTGCGTCGGTTGCCGTGCCGACAAACATTGAGCCGAAGTAGTCTCGCAAACCGGATAGGGACTCATTTGCAAAGAGTACCCAGCCAATCAACACAAGCACCAGCGCATACAGTCTTCTCAATCCCTCAGGCGCACGCTCCAAAATACGTCCGTAACAAAACTTTTCAAGTGCCAGCAAAAGAAAGAAATAGAGCCCCCACAGGAGAAAGTTCCATTCCGCACCATGCCACAGCCCTGTCAACGCCCATACGACCAAGAAATTACGCAGCTGCTTAGCCTTACCGCAGCGATTGCCACCGAGCGGTATGTACAGATATTCACGAAACCATGTGCCGAGTGTCATGTGCCAACGACGCCAAAACTCGGTTATGCTTTTTGACAGATACGGATAATTGAAATTCTCCGGGAAATGAAAGCCAAACATCCGACCGAGACCGATGGCCATGTCGGAGTAGCCGGAGAAATCAAAATAAATCTGAAACGCATACATCACCGCGCCGAACCACGCCAGCACCACCGTGCGCTTCGTGTCTCCCTGTGCCAGCTCCCATACCGCTCCCGCGGCATTTGCCAAGAGCACCTTCTTCCCGAGACCGAGAACGAAGCGCTGCACTCCGCAAGCAAACTCCTCCACCGTCACGCGCCGGTGAAGCATCTCCGCCTCTACACTTTGGTAACGTACAATCGGTCCTGCAATCAACTGTGGAAACATCGTCACGTACGTTCCGAAGGCAACAATATTTCGCTGTACGCCCACAGCCCCGCGATACACATCGATGGTATATGACATCGTCTGAAAGGTATAGAAGCTGATACCGATCGGCAACGCCAGTCCGAGCGTCGGCAGATTCAGCCCGACACGATTGATATTCGTAATAAAGAAGTCGGAATACTTAAACAAGCATAAAATCGCCAAATTCCCCACAACCGAGACCGCAAGCACTGCTTTTGCCGCACCCTCGCGTCCCTTTTCGCGAAAATGCCCGATGGCAATCCCATTCATGTAGTCAAACACCGTTGAAAACAAAAGAATACCGACGTACCACCGTTCTCCCCACGCATAAAAAAATAGGCTAACCACAAGCAAAAGCCCATTGCGTAGCCTCGCAGGGCAGAGCAGATAGAGAAGTAGCACTGCCGGCAAAAACAAAAAAAGAAACGTGATACTACTGAAAACCATAGCAACCCCCTTACACCGACGATTCGGCACATGCACATTATAACGCAAGGACGGCAAATGTACAATTCCATTTCTTAATTCCCGGTGTTACAACTTTATTGCACTTTCTCCTTCCATCGTGTATAATCTATAGAAACAACTAGGGGAGGCTTTTGCAATGAAGCACATTTTAAAACTCTTACTGGTCATCGTGCTCTCCTGCATCGTTCTGACCGCATGCAATGATGAAACACCCTCGGGAGAAGCCACACCTTCCCCCGTGCCTACGGAAGAAGCCGAAGCCACACCTTCCCCCGGCATTACGCTATATAAGGATGTTGTGGACATTCCCTCTTCCCTTACCGCCAATCATGCCGATGCGACAGCATCTACCGTAACGATTACCGACGAGATGCGCAAGGCTTCCGTCATCAATCCGGGCAACGTCACCCGTTTGGCAAATGCCATGGTCAAGGCCGCACGTGGCGAAGAAGTGACTATCGCTTACATCGGAGGCTCCATCACAAACGGAGATTCCGCCAGTCCGAAAGCAACGAACTGCTATGCATATCTAACAACGGAGTGGTGGCGTCAGACCTTTCCGAATGCTACGATTCACTACGTCAATGCCGGAATCGGCGCAACGGACTCCTACCTCGGCGTACACCGCGTAGAGGACGATGTCCTGGCTCACAAACCCGACGTTGTCATTGTCGAGTTCAGTGTAAACGACTCCCGCGCATTAAATCAAGAAAGCTATGAGAGTCTGCTGCGCCGCTTGCTTCTCTCCGAGAGCGAGCCGGCCGTCGTTTCCCTTTTCCTCACGCAAGAGAACGG
Source organism: Lachnospiraceae bacterium (assembly GCA_045601665.1). GTDB lineage: Bacteria > Bacillota > Clostridia > Lachnospirales > Lachnospiraceae > ISDg. The sequence continues at coordinate 5,499 of JAZRZZ010000040.1, read as the reverse complement.
AAGCGACTATCAGACCAAGCACCAGGTTATTGCATTTAATTTGTCCGTGCCTATGATCAGTTATCGAAATGCTGTCATTCCCGCAATGCAGAACGGAACGCTCGCTTGGTCCGAAATCGGTGCTCCCGACGGGACACACCCGAACAACGGAGGCCATACGGTCATTGCTCATTTCCTAACCGACTTCTTTTGTTCTGTCCTTGAGCAAATTCCGACAATGGAATACAATCCATACACCGTGCCTACTACGACCAATACTCGTTCTCGCTACGAATCGGCGCACTTGGAGGACAACACAAGCCTAGAGCCAACCTCCATGGAAGGCTTCGAAGCAAAGAAGATCTCCGCAGCACAGTTTCCGAACGGTTGGCAGACAACGACCGGTGGCACCATTTCCTTTGACGTAACCTGCACAAACGTCGGTATCGTCTTCTATGGCACTACCGACGGTCAAAGCGGTTCTTACGATGTCTTCGTTGACGATGAGCATGTCACGACCATCGATGCGAACTTCGTAGGGCGCTGGGGCAGTTATGCAGACTACATTGAACTCGCCAAATTCGGCGAGGAGGGAACACACACGATTCGTCTTCAGCCCGCGGTAGATTCCGCCGGTGGGAAGTTTACCATCTTGGCCTTGACCCTTTCCTAATCCTTGTTGATTACCGACCCTAGCCCAGCAACACTGGTCAAACTACAAAAACGGCTATGCGAATGATTCGCGTAGCCGTTCTCTGTTTCTGCATTTCTATTCTACTATGCCAGCTGTCTTCTACGTACCACAGTACCTCTCATACACTTCTGTCATATAAAGTGCTTCTACAATTCCTCCGCCTTTTTCTTTTTCGAAAAGGTTCCCTTCCACACCCCGATATGGAACAGCACCAGCATCGGGAACAGCTCCAGACGTCCTGCCAACATATCAAAGATTAATACGGCCTTGGAAAATACACCGAATCCGCTGAAGTTCCCTGTTGGACCAACCTCCGCAAGTCCCGGTCCGATGTTATTGATTGTCGCCGTTACCGCCGTAAAGTTCGTCACGATGTCCTTTCCGTCCAACGAGATCAACAAAAGCGATCCAAGGAAAATAAATAGAAAGGTCACAAAATACACACTCACTGCCCTCACAGTCTCATGCTCCACCGGCTTGCCATCCATCTTCACCTCACGGACACCCTTCGGATGAATGTATGTCCACATTTCCTTCATCATTGATTTGAAACCGATAAGAAAACGCGAAACCTTGATTCCTCCTCCCGTACTTCCGGCGCATGCACCGACAAACATCAGCATCACAAGAATCGTCTTTGAGAGCGAGGGCCACAGGTTAAAGTCTGCCGTCGCAAAACCGGATGTCGTGATCACCGTTCCGACTTGGAACATCGCATGTCGCAGAGCCTCCGCAGCATTTGCAAACAGTCCCATAATGTTCAGGCAAATGATTCCCGTAGAACCGAGCACGATGAGCACATACCAGCGAACCTCTTCCAGTACCGCCGCTTTCTTGAACTTTCCGAGCAACAGAAAATAGTATGCATTAAAATTGACACCAAACAAAATCATGAAGATGGTCACCACCCATTGAATGTACGGCGAGTAGCTCATCATACTATCATTTTTGATACCGAAACCACCGGTTCCCGCAGTACCTACTGACGTACAGATGCTATCAAACACCGGCATCCTTCCGGCAACAAGAAAAAGGAACTCCAATATCGTCATTCCGAAGTAGATAAGATACAAGATCTTCGCGGTATTTTTAATACGTGGAACAAGCTTTCCTACCGAAGGACCGGGGCTCTCCGCACGCATCAAATTGATATGCGAACCTCCGCTCAATGGGATAATTGCCAAGACAAATACGAGCACTCCCATACCGCCGACCCAATGTGTAAAGCTACGCCAAATCAATGCGCAATGACTCAATGCCTCTACATCGTTTAGAATACTGGCACCCGTCGTCGTGAATCCGGACACCGTCTCGAACATTGCATCGATAAACGCGGGAATCTCCCTGCTGATATAAAACGGCAGACCCCCGAAGAAACTGAGGACAATCCATGCCAGTGCCGTAATGACACAGCCTTCCTTAAGGTAAAATACGAAGCTCTCCGGCTTACGCCACGTCATCAGGACCCCGAACAGGGCCGCTACACCGGCCACCGCAAGATAACACCAGCCTTGCTCTTCACGGTAAATCACCGCAACCAAACAAGGAATCAACAGAAGCACGGCCTCTACCTTTAGCACTTGCCCTAAAATATATCGAATTACTTTGCGATTCATATTCGCCTCCGCTACTGCAAAATGTCTTGAATATCGTTAAAACCGGTATGCGTCGTTACAATCATTACCGTATCGCCCACCTTGATGCAGTCTTGTCCGCGAGGAATAATAATCGCACCATTTCGATTAATAAAGCTAATCAAAAGATTTTTCTTCAGCGAAAGATCCATCAACGGCGTATCGGTTACCCCGGAAGGCTCATCCACGCGGAACTCGATTGCCTCTACGCGAGAATCGTACATGTGGTACAACGTCTCAATATCACTTCCCATGGAATTCTTCTTCGCCCGAACGTATGCAATAATTGCTTCGGAGGTAATAAACCTGGGATATACTACGCTTCCAAGGTCTAGACTATTAATAACCTCTTTGAACGAAATACGGTTAATCTTCGTAACGATCTTTGCCTTCGATACATTTTTCGCATGCAACGTCAGCATGACATTTTCCTCATCAATTCCAGTCAGCGGCACAAAGGACTCTACCGTCTCCAAGCCCTCTTCCTTCAACAGCTCCTCATCAGTACCGTCACCGCAGATAATTACCGCCTGCGGAAGCAACATACTAAGTTCCTCGCATCGCTCACGATTCTGCTCGATAATTTTCACGGAAATGCCCATGCCAAGCAATTGAAGAGCCAAGTAATATGCCGCCGTCCCTCCGCCGACGATCATCGCATCGCGAACACGCTTCGTCTGAACACCAATGTTATTAAGGAAATCCCGTACAGTTCTTCTCGCTGCAACAAAGGACAAAACATCGCCCTTTTCCAAACGAAAATCACCACTCGGAATATAGACCTGCCCCTCTCGCTCTACAGCACAGATTAGGATATTCTTCACATCAATCTTTTTTCCAAGCTCCGCAATGGTCGTCCCTGCAATAATGCTATCCTCGCGAAGCTTCAGCTTTACAAGCTCCGCCTGTCCGTGTGCAAAGGAATTCACCTCAAGCGCCGTGGGAAGATAGAGGATCCTTGCAACCTCCTTTGCCGCCTCGAGCTCCGGATTAATGATCATTACGAGCCCCAGCTTCTCGCGAAGATAACTAACTTCTTTGCTGTAATCCGGCGTACGTACTCTCGCAATTGCCGCACAGTTACCGACACGCTTCGCCACCGTGCAACACAGTAGGTTCAACTCGTCGGACTCCGTTACCGCGATAATTAAGTCGGTCTTTTCAATCCCAGCCTCCATCAATACGCTGTAGCTTGCTCCGTTTCCCGCCATACCCATAATGTCATATAGATTTGTGATCATCTCAATCTTCTGAGCATTTTTATCAATCATCGTGATATCATGGCCTTCCTTCGTCAATTGCTCCACGAGCGTCGTGCCAACCTTACCGCATCCAACGATAATAATCTTTAGACCATGTTCTGCTTTCTTGTTCATCTTTCTATCTGCCTCCGCGATCGTTCCAATGCCTTTTGCATGTTCTTTTCACAACCTGCTTATTACTATAACACGCTTTTCCGAAAAAAACACTAATTTTTTTTACGCACATATATTTTTCTATAAAAAGTCCTTGTGTGGCGTTTCCGCTGCATGTTTCCTTGAAAACTATGATAAAAATACAACGTCAGGCCTGCCCTGTATTCCTCTCTCGCTTTTTTCAACTACGCGCTGTCGGTCTACACTTTCCGGTAATCTCGCAAATTCGGATCCGAAACACACACGTTACGGGCAAATGCCTTGCAATCGCCGCCTCGAATCGATCCATAAATGCCTCCGCATGGCGCATGCACAGGCAACGAAGCGCCCGCTCCTTTTCCTCCGGTTCCGTCACTTCATGCGCCTCACCCCGTACTATCACAGACTCATACGCGGTTGTATATTCCTCGCCAATCATCTTCGTCCGTCCGACGCACACCAATGCTACCTTCGGCTGATTTTTCAGGCACTCCAGCTTATAGCCGGCATTTGCACAGTGAATAATTACATCCTCACCGTCCCGTGCAATTGTCATAGGCACCGCATACGGTACTCCTTCCGTATCTACCATAGAAAGAACGGCGTATTCGCTTTGATCCAGCAACGCATACGCCCATTCCGGTGTCATTTCTCGATCTATTCGCCTCATCTTTTCTCTCCTCCCTCATCGAATCCCCGATGCTTTGCGCCTCTTCGGCAAATTTCAATTTGCATACATGCTGCGGAGAATACTCGACGTCTGCAAGCCCGCTACATCACAAAAACCTCTTGCTACATCCAACACTCTTGTCCTTTTTCATCGCATGCTTCCGCTACATGGAGCACTGCTACTCATTTTCGCCATACAAATAGCTTCTGCCGAAAATCCGCCTTTTTTCCGCCATCAAAAGTGCTGTTTCTACTATATTCGTACATACTTTCAACAAACGAAAAACAGGCGTAAACCCTTGAAAATAAAGGATTCTCGCCTGTTTCAACAGTTCTGAAGCATGCGGGATTCGAACCCGCGACACCTTGATTAAAAGTCAAGTGCTCTACCGACTGAGCTAATGCTCCATTTCTCATACAAAAATAAGTATGAAAAAATGCCCAGAACCGGAATCGAACCAGTGACACGCGGATTTTCAGTCCGCTGCTCTACCAACTGAGCTATCTGGGCATGGTAATTATCTTGAGTTATCAAAGTAAAAAATTGCGGGGGCTGGATTTGAACCAACGACCTTCGGGTTATGAGCCCGACGAGCTTCCAGACTGCTCCACCCCGCGACATCAAATGATCAAATGCAATCATAGGTGGAATGCATTGAATGGATGGGGAAGGATTCGAACCTTCGAAAGCGTCGCTAACAGATTTACAGTCTGCCCCCTTTGGCCACTCGGGAACCCATCCAGATGGGGCCTATAGGGCTCGAACCTATGACCCTCTGCTTGTAAGGCAGATGCTCTCCCAGCTGAGCTAAGACCCCATGTTATAATAACCAATGTCACATAGACAATTAGGATATTATCATATTCATTTTTCAATGTCAATACTACATTCCAGTAGTACGACCCGGATGGGGTTCGACCCCACGCCCTCCGCCGTGACAGGGCGGCGCTCTAACCAGCTGAGCCACCGGGCCAACGAGATATCATCTGATACCCTGAAAATATCATACCGAATGTTCCTGTAAGAATTAAGGTTAAGCCCTCGACCTATTAGTATTGGTCAGCTACACACGTTACCGTGCTTCCACCTCCAACCTATCAACCTTATCGTCTTTAAGGGGTCTTATCT
>JAZRZZ010000039.1:0-8208 GCA_045601665.1 Lachnospiraceae bacterium | reverse complement strand
CCCTCTTCCCCCCTGCTCCCTAGAGAGAGCCTCGAGTCACTAGGCTAACGCCTCACGAGGCACATTGAAAAAAGAAAGTGCATATTGTAGAAAAAGAAGGATTAAGGCGGTAGGTCATGATCGGTATCCTACTACCCTTTCTGGGAACGTCGCTCGGTGCGGCATGTGTATTTGTTATGCGCAAATCCCTCAATCGAACCGTGCAGAGCGTCCTCACCGGCTTTGCGGCAGGGGTGATGGTAGCGGCCTCAGTGTGGAGCTTGCTGCTGCCGGCACTGTCGCGAGCAGAAGCAATGGGAAAATTGCGCTTCGTGCCGGCTGTGGTCGGCTTTGCGGTCGGAGTTGCATTTTTGTTGGTACTTGACCGTGCAATTCCATACTTGCAGAAAAAGCCAAGCGAGGCAGCAGAAGAAGAGAATGGATTTCGACGCACGGCAAAGCTTGTGCTTGCGGTCACGATACACAACCTCCCCGAAGGAATGGCGGTCGGTGCCGTATACGCCGGTTGGCTTGCAGGGGAGGATGGAATTACACTAATGGCGGCAACAATTCTCTCGTTCGGTATTGCAATGCAGAATTTTCCCGAGGGTGCAATTGTGTCGATGCCGGTGCATCAAGCGGGCATGGGAAAATGCAAAGCATTTTCCTATGGCGTCTTGTCGGGAGTTGTCGAGCCGATTGCCGCAATTGTCACGGTATGGGCGGCACATCTTATTGTGCCGATGCTCCCGTATCTGTTGAGCTTTGCAGCCGGAGCAATGCTGGTTGTCGTTGTAGAGGAGCTGATTCCCGATATGTCCGAGAATAATCGCTCTGATCGTGGGACGGTATGGTTTGCTGTTGGCTTCCTGCTTATGATGTCTCTTGACGTTGCTCTCGGGTAGCGCTACTGCAAAAAAAGGCTCCGACAGGAGGGGTATTACCTCCCGTCGGAGCCTTGCATCGTGTCAAACGATTAAAAAAGCTTCTTGATAGAACCAAGCAAACCGCTTGCCTTGTCTACGGACATCTTCGCCTTCACGCCGTCGACTACCTTGTCTACCGCGTCATCAGGAAGATCCTTTCCGGTAAGCTTCTCGACAACCTGTGCCGGATCTTTCTTGAAATCCTCCATCAAATCGTCGTCCTTCGTAATCTTCTCAATCAAATCCTTGATCTTATCTGCAATATCCATGGTCGTACTCCTTTCACGTATGTTACCCGTCTGACGGACAAAAGAAGCTTAGGCTTCTTCGATGGCAGCATCTGCGGCGTTCTTCTTAACGGAAGCGATTCCGTTCTCGCAGTTTGCCTTGGTGGTATAGCCTTCGCCCACCGCGATAATCTGGCCGTTCGAGGCCTTCAAACGGAAACGGAACTCACCCTTCTTGTCAGTGTAAAGCTCAAACTTCGGATTCTTCTCGGTAGCAAAGCCATCTACGGTCTGATCTTCGATTGCAGCAATCGGAGCGTTCTTTTGGACGCTTGCGATTCCCTTCTTGCAAGCGGCCTCCGTAGTGTATACTTCGGAAGTTGCGATCACCTGACCGTTTGTAGCCTTCAGGTCGAATTTAACACCGGTGTTGGTCTTTTTTACAACAAATTTGCCCATGACAAAAGTACCTCCTTGATAGGTAATAATATGATACTTTTATTCTATCATTCCACGGCGGTATTTTCAAGGAGGAATTGTGGTGATTATGTCGTAATGTCGTCATTTACCGCAACATCTGCGAAAAATTTGTCCACATAGAGCTTATGAGCTACCGCAATGATGGTATAACGGAGCATCTGCTTTTCCTGCGTCTTGGAAACACCGACTTGATCTAAGGTGTCTTTCAGACCGAAGACATGCTGCAATACATTTTCAAACTCCAAACGAAAATAATCGTATGCCACCTGACTTTCATAGGTCTCTCGTTGCATAGTAAACAGACGTCGAATGTTCTCCATGGAAAGGACGTTCTTCGCGACGGAAATGTAAATGAAATAGGCAATCTGTTCCCGGTAGTACAATTTCTTGACGGAGCGAGCAACTAAGCCTTTCTTCACATAGTTGCTGAGCATTGAGTTTGTAATCTCCAGCTCCGGAAAGACGGTTAGGAACGAATTGATATAAGCAGTGGTCTGCTCCAAATACAACCCGACATCGGGAATCTCATGAAACGAGGGTAGGCGAAATGCAGCCACCTCCGCAAGAGTGCTTTTTGTAATCTTATTATCCATGCCTTTATTGTAAAGCATGGTTCGACAAAGGTCAACAACGATTTGAAAACTTTATCATGAGTTTTTGAAAAACCGTTGACAAGGAAAAGAGAAACTGATATAGTGATATTGAAAAACGAAAGTGCAGGTACAGAGCATTTTCGGAGAAGGAAAGGAGCGTGCGAACGGCATCGCATGGTGGAACATATGAAATATCGGTTGGTGGCGGATTCCTCGTCAAATATTCTCGAAGTGCCGGGGCTTGCGTATGAGGCAGTACCGTTGAAGATTGTTGCGGGAGAGAAGGAATATGTCGATAATGCATCGCTGGATGTGGAGAAGATGGTCACGGAGCTAAAGGCACATAAGGGAAAGTCGAGTACGGCATGTCCCAATACGGCAGAGTGGCTGCAAGCGTTCGGAGACGCGGAGGTAGTGCTTGGCGTAGCGATTACGAGCGGCTTGTCCGGTGCTTATGCGGCCGGAATGGCGGCGAAGACAGAATATGAGGAGACACACCCGGGGAAGAGAGTGTACCTGTGTGATTCGCTTTCGACCGGCCCGGAGATGGTATTGATTTTGGAGCGCATGGCGCAGCTTGCGGGGGAAGAAAAGAGCTATGAGGAGATTGTAGCGGAGATTACGGAGTATACGAAGCATACACATCTGATGTTTTCGCTGGAGTCGCTGACGAATTTTGCACGGAACGGAAGAGTCAATCCGGCAGTGGCGGCAGTGGTCGGTGTGCTTGGCATACGTATTATGGGCAAGGCAAGTGCGGCAGGAACCCTTGAGCCGATGCACAAGTGCCGTGGGGAGAAGCGTGCGCTTGAGACGCTATACCGCGAGATGAAGAGCGAGGGCTATAATGGCGGCAAGGTACGCATCTATCACAGCTACAATCCGGCGGGGGCGAAGGCGGTGGAAGCATTGATTCGTGCGGACTTTCCGGAGGCGGATATTACGATCGGACAGAATCGCGGACTATGTTGCTATTATGCAGAGCCGGGCGGCGTTTTGGTTGGATTTGAAGATTGCTGATTTATTTCGAAATTTGTGCTTGCACATGCGAAAAGAATTTGTTATACTTTGCCTTGATAAAGGGGAGTAGCGGCTTCCGGCGTACGATGTCGTCAGTACGGTGAGAAATCACCCGGTATCGTACTTAGTCGAGAATTATCGGACTAACAGCGAGACTTTTATTGCATTTTTATAGTGCAATAGAGGTCTCTTTTTGATTTCCATAGGATCTCTGAAATTGCACGGAAAGGAAAATCTTATGGAACTTTTTTTGAACATTTTGTTGCTGGCGCTCGGATTTTTTATGCTGGTAAAAGGAGCGGACTTCTTTGTGGACGGAGCCGCGGGCATTGCCGAGAAGTTTGGAATTCCGCAGTTGGTTGTGGGCTTGACGATTGTAGCGATGGGCACGAGTGCACCCGAAGCAGCGGTCAGCGTTGCCGCGGCACTGAAGGGAAATGCCGATATTGCCATTGGAAATGTGCTCGGCAGTAATATCCTCAATATCCTGATTATCCTCGGCTTGGCAGGAACGATTACAAAGATTGCGGTGCAGAAGTCAACGCTGTTTATTGAGATTCCGTTTATGCTCATTGTCACGGGAGTCCTGCTTGTCATGGGTCTAAACGGGAAGGTATCCCGAGTAGAAGGAATCCTCCTGTGGGTGCTGTTTGTTGCTTATCTTGTGTATTTGTTTGTTCTTGCAAAGAAAGGGAAACAGTCTGAGGAGAATCGGAAGGAGACAAGAAGCACATTGCGCTTGCTGCTCTACGCACTGGTCGGTGGTGCGGTCATCGTAATCGGAAGTGACTTTACGGTGGACAGTGCAACTGCGATTGCTAAGGCGGTAGGAATCAGCGAACGCTTCATCGGTCTTACGATCGTAGCGCTCGGCACGTCTCTGCCGGAGCTTGTTACCTCGGTGACGGCGGCACGCAAAGGAAATGCGGACATTGCCATCGGCAACATTGTCGGCAGCAATATCTTCAACATCCTTTTTGTCATCGGAACCAGTGCATTGATTGTCCCGGTTGGTTATGCACCGAATTTCCGGCTTGACGCGATCATTGCGATTATCGCAGGCATTTTCTTGTGGATTGCGACTGTGCGTACGAAAAAGCTAACGAGAGGCCGGAGTATTGCAATGCTTCTGTGCTATGCGGGGTATTTGGTGTATCTTTTGATTTGATTCGGGGAGTAAGGAAGACAGCCGCCTCATCTTTTTTCTGGAATCAAGGGTAGTCCTTGCGTTATCCATGTTTTGCGTGTATACTATATGGGAATCATAAACGAAAAAAGATGGAGAGACACAATGGGTGAAAAGAAGAAGTCTCTTGTGAGACGTATGCTGTGCGGAAGGAATCTTGCATTGTTATGTATCTTGCTTGTGGCAAATGCCCTGCTGATTTTGGCGTGGTGGCTGGCACGTGATTTTGACGACATGGATATGACAGCATTGCTGTTTCAGCTGAATTCCCCGATTGACGGAGTAGAAACAACAAACCTCGGAGGCGTATGGCAATGCATCGGGATCGGTTTGCCGGCTTTTTTTGCGGTGGAGCTCGGACTGCTTGCTCTTGCGTGGGGATTGCGTGAGATGCTCGGGAAAAGGAACCGAAGGGCGGCGTCCTTCTTCGGCGCGTGGTGGCGTCACCGCGTGTTGTACGGAGGGATTGTTTTTGCAATTGCCTTTGTCATATTGGCGTTACAGGTGGATTTTTTCCCTTATGCGGTTGCACAGTTCGATCGTTCGACCATTTACGAGGAACACTATGTAGAGCCCGAGACGGCAGAGATTGTTTTCCCAGAGAAGAAGCGAAATCTGATCTATATCTACCTCGAGTCCGTCGAAAATTCCTACGCGGATGCAGCGCATGGGGGTGTCTACGGAGAGAACCTGATACCGGAGCTGGTGACGCTTCAGCAGGAGAACATCGGATTTGTCAAGCCCGGGGAGATGACACTCGGCGGTGCAACACCGATCGAGGGAACGACATGGACGGTGGCGTCCTTGGTAGCACAGACCTCCGGGGTGCCGCTTACGATCCCGATTGGACGAAATGCCATGGGAGACGGTTATACGACCTTTCTTCCCGGTGTCTATACGCTTGGGGAGGTGCTTGCGCGCGAGGGGTATCGCCAGCGGTATCTGATCGGCTCTGAAGTGTCGTTTGGCGGAACCGAGGTATATCTATCGACGCACGGTGGGTATGAGCTGCGTGACTATTGCTATTACACGGAGAACGGAACGCTTCCCGAGGACTATTTTGTCTGGTGGGGCTATGAGGATAAGAAATTGTACGAGTACGCAAGAAATGAGCTTGCGGAGCTCGGAGAGGGCGAGGAGCCGTTTGCATTTACATTGATGACGATTGATACACACTGTACCGGTGGATATGTGTGTGATCTGTGCGAGAACGAGTATGCAAAGGATCAATACGCCAATGTTATCCGTTGCGCCTGCAGACAGCTGGATGCCTTTCTCGCATGGGTGAAGGAGCAGTCCTTTTACGACAATACGACAATTGTGATTGCGGGAGACCATCCGGTCATGCATTCTGCCTATGTTAAGGCCTTGCCGGCTTACCGTGAGGGCTATGTGCGAAAGACCTATGTGGCGGTGGTCAATTCTGCAATTCCCTATGAACTCGACAGAACCCGTGAGTTTACGTTGATGGATATGTATCCGACGACGCTTGCGGCGATGGGTGCAAGAATCGAGGGGGAGCGACTTGGACTCGGAACGAATCTTTTTTCCGCTGAGTCGACACTTCTTGAAGAACTTGGGTACAAAAAATTCAATGCGGAATTGACAAAGCATTCAAAATTCTATAGTGACACACTATTGTTCGAAAAATAAGCGGTTCGGAGGCGCACAAGCGGTGACCTCCGAATCCTTTTGTGTACGGAAGCTGCGTCGGTTGTGATGGAAACGGAATCAAATTTTACTTTTTTCACGAAAAAAAACGTTTCGGAGTGATACAAAGAAAAGAATCTCTTTTACAGCTGTTTTTTTCGTTGCGTGTCAAATGCGGGGTGATGTATAATCAATACAATACAGAATCGTACGATTGACACAGACGATGCAAAGGTGGAGCATAGAGCCCTAAGGAGGTAGACGATGAGAAGAAGAACGGTGATTATGACGACGCTTGCGGCCTCGGCCGGAGCATACGCATGGTATAAGTACAAGCATAGAGGAGAGGGAGAGGCGACGTCGGCGGAGACGACGACACCGAAGCAGCCGGAGAAATGTCCGGAGCAAATTGCGAAGGAGGAAGCACAGAGACTGTTTGCGGGCATGAAGGCCGAGGACGGCGGAGCAGACGGCAAGACCTATACAGAGGCAGTGCGCCGCATCGTTACCGAGTATGCACCCGAAGGCATTGCGGCGTCGCGTGGCGACGTGCTCTACGGAACGCTTGTGAAGAAGACCTATTACTCGACAACGAGAGAACGGGAGACCAATGTGAACGTGTTGTTACCGCCCGGGTATCGCGAGGACAGGAAGTATCCTGTGCTCTATGCGTTGCATGGCTTTTGGGGCAACGAGGACTCCCTTCCGGGCATGAGTAAGGCACAGAATATGCTGGGCAATCTGATTGCCGCCGGCGAGGCAGAGCCGATGATCGTTGTATTTCCGTACATCTACACGAGCAAGAGTCAGCCGATGTGCACGCATATGGATCAGGCAAATGCGCTGAATTATGACAACTTTATTAACGACCTGAGGACGGATCTTATGCCGTATATTGAGAGTACGTTTGCAGTGAAGACGGGACGAGAGAACACGGCAATTACGGGCTTTTCGATGGGAGGACGCGAGTCGCTCTACATTGCGGTTCGTCATCCCGAGTGCTTTGGTTACGTTGGAGCGGCATGTCCCGCACCCGGACTGACGCCCGGTGAGGACCGCGTGATGGGAGTGCACCCGGGGCAGCTTGGGGAGAATGAGCTGGCATTTGGCGAAGGGGAAACGCCGTATGTGCTTTTGTTGACCGCCGGAGAACAGGATACGGTCGTAAACGAGCACCCTGCGAATTATCACCGGATATTGACCGAGAACGGTGTGGCGCACATCCGGCATAGTGTGACCGAAGGTGGGCACGACGGTGTGAGTGTGACGGCGCATTTTTATAATCTGTTGCGCGCGATCTTCCGCGTGTGACCTTGCGTGCGGCTTGGACTGTGTGACTGTTGGACAACGTATGCGAGTGGAAACGGTTGTGTTCTGCGCATAACGCTACGCGCGCAACGAATAAAAAGAAGTTACGCAAATGCCGTTGGCATTTTGCCGTGAATATGCTATAATGAAGCTGCGTGGGGATCGAACACGCGTCACGGGCATTTGCCCGAATGGACGAAAGGAGAGAGTTCAATGAAGATTCAATTGGAACGTCCCGAAGGGGAGTTGATTAAGGAAGTAAAGGAAGATATGCTGGAGCGTCTCGAGAAGAAGAAACTGATTCGTGACGTGTTCATTCAGCTCGGCATGGTGCTTGGCTTTGAGATTCTTGCCGCGGCACTTGTGATAGGAGGCGTGGCGCTCTTTTCGAAGCTGTCGGAGCAAAAGATGCTCTATGTGTGGCTCGGTGTGGCAGCAGCGGTGATACTGCTGTTCTTCGCAATTCTCTACATCGTATCCTATCATAATGTTGCGGACGAGGTGAAGGAACTGCGAGAGAAGGCCAAGGAGATGAGCTTTAAGGAATTCATGAGCCGCTTCTATTTCGGCGTGTACCGTCGTTATGCGTGCCTCTCCTTTGATATGGCGGAATATCAGGAGCTTGCGGATCGGTATCTTGCTTATCTCGCGCTCAAGGAAACGCTTGAGAAGGACGTCAGCAGAGTTATTTTCCACGATGAGTCCGTAGACATCGTCTACATTCGTGACAACGGCGATATTGACCGTATCGAGATTGAGCTTGAGCACGTCGTGGAGAATGCATACATCGATGACGTGACGCTGTATGTCGACGATGATTTCGAGATCAGCGCGAAGAT
>JAZRZZ010000038.1:0-5890 GCA_045601665.1 Lachnospiraceae bacterium | reverse complement strand
CTGAACGAGCCGAACGTGCTGGCAGTGCTTGTACCGAACACAGAAGAGGGCTACGGCAGCATCGGCGTGAAGAAAGTAGACAGCTTCGGCAACCCGCTCTCCAGCATCACGTTCGGCGTGTACGAGAAGGTTGCGGGAGGGTACTACAAGATCACGCGGAGCAAGCTGGCTGGCCGGGAGGCCGCTGTAAGCTAGCCGAGGAACCGCGGCGGAGGCGGAGACGACGGCGCGTGAACCGTCGGCGGAAATATACGAGAAACAAGCAATGGAAGCGAACCCGACGACGGTTCGATTTTTTATTTTCCAAAGGATTCCAATTCGATGGGAGTAGTCGGATTAACTTGCGAAAATGTATAATCTATGCTATGCTCTAGCAAGGGAATACAACGAGGAGTAGGAGGTGAACCACATGGACAGGGAAGAAGACATTCGCCAAATAAAGAATCGCTTTCGCGACCTTGCGGAGCGGGCAAATCGACAGAATGTATATACCTTCACGAGCTTTCTTGGGCTGGGCGAGCAGGACATTTTCCATATGGTTCACAAGGAGATGACAACAAGCTACTGTGCATATGGTGGATATGAGCATGCGGATCGGAAGGTGATTCGCTTCGGCAATCCCGAGGAGCTGGGATATGAGGAGGCGTTTCCTGTGGTGTGTCTTCGCATCCATCCATTGCAGGAGAAATTTTCGGATGTGCTGACGCATCGGGATTATCTCGGGGCGTTGATGAATCTCGGCATTGATCGTAGCAAGGTAGGCGACATTCTGGTAGGTGATAAGCAGGCGTATGTGTTCTGTCTTGAGGGAATTGCCGAGTACATTTGCGAAAACCTTGAGCAGATTAAGCACACCCGAGTGCGAGGGAAGGTTGTGGAGCATGTGGATGACATTCCGAAGAGCGAGCCGGTGGAGGAAGAACTGCTTGTGGCATCCGGACGAATCGATGCATGTATTGCGAAGCTTTGGAATATGTCCAGAAGTGACTGTGTGGAGTTGTTTCGAGCGGGCAAGGTATATGTGGACGGACACCTGTGTGAGAACAATGCACATGCCTTGAAGCCCGGAGAGACGGTAAATGCCAGAGGTTACGGCAAGTTCATCTACATGGGCGAGCCCAGAGAGTCTAGAAAAGGGAAATGGTATGTGAAGATTAAAACCTTTCGATAGAGTGGCAAGGCTGGTCTCGGGAGTGGGACAGCCCGGCAACCTGTATACGATGACAATAGAGAGGAGACTGGACAATGCGATATCCCAAGCATTTGAGTGAGAATGGAACGATCGGTTTTGTGGCACCGTCCTTTGGCTGTTCCATTGAACCGTATAAGAGCGCATTTGACAATGCGCAGAAGAGATTGAAGGAGATGGGGCATGGGCTTGTGCTTGGTCCCAACTGTTACGAAAGTGCAGGCATCGGCATCTCTAACACACCGGAATTGTGTGCAAAGGAGCTAACGGAGGCATATGTCAGTGGTGAGAGCGATGCGTTGATTTCCTGCGGTGGCGGTGAGCTAATGTGTGAGATACTGCCTTACGTGGACTGGGAGGCGATTCGTGCGGCAGAACCGAAGTGGTACATGGGCTATTCGGATAATACCAATGCGACATTTCTACTGGCGACTCTATGCGACGTGGCGAGCATCTACGGACCGTGTGCGGCGGCATTTGGAATGGAGCCTTGGAATCCTTCGCTTACCCATGCTTATGAACTGATGAGAGGTACGCGCAAGGAGGTCCATGAGTTTCCGTTGTGGGAGAAGGAGTCGCTGAAGGATGTCGAGCATCCCTTGATACCATATAATTGTACTGAGCCGACAAAGCTGCGGTTATTCGCGCCGAATGCGAGTGCAGCCGAGCTGCCAACCGGGGCAAATGCATTGCGTGAGGTGGACTCCATAGCCATGGAGGGCCGCCTCCTCGGAGGCTGTCTCGATTGTCTCATCAATCTCGCAGGAACCCGATTTGACAAGGTTTCTACTTTTGTAGAACGATATGAAAAAGACGGGATCATTTGGTTTATCGAAGCCTGTGATTTGCATGTGGTAAGCATACGCCGTGCCATGTGGCAGTTGAAGAATGCGGGCTGGTTCGAGAACGCCAAGGGCTTCCTCATCGGGCGACCTTTGGCAAACGGTCAGGAACACATGGGCCTGGATCAGTACAGTGCGGTGCTGGAGGTTGTGAAGGATCTCGGCGTGCCGGTTGTGATGGATGCGAACATCGGGCATTTGCCTCCGATGATGCCGCTTGTGTGCGGAAGCTATGCGACCATACGTGCAAAGGGCGATTCCCTATCGGTTGTCATGGAAGAGAAATAGTAGAGGAGTTACGGTACGATGTCAGATTTTTTGCCGATTAGCAAACAGGAGATGCTTGATAGAGGCTGGACAGAGGTGGACTTTGTCTATGTCCTTGGCGATGCGTATGTGGACCATCCGTCCTTTGGACCTGCGATTATCAGTCGCGTGTTGGAGGCTCACGGGTTTACAGTGGGCATCATTGCACAGCCCGATTGGAAGAGGGATGACAGCATTGATGTGTTTGGCAAGCCTCGTCTCGGATTTCTTGTCAGCGGTGGCAACATGGATTCTATGGTGAATCACTATTCTGTGTCGAAGAAGCGTCGTACTACGGATGCATATACGCCGGGCGGTGTAATCGGCAAGCGACCCGACCATGCTACGGTGGTGTATTGTAACTTGATTCGTAGAACCTATCACAACGTACCGATTATTATCGGCGGTATTGAAGCGAGTCTGCGACGTCTGGCACACTATGATTATTGGTCGGATTCCTTGAAACGATCCATTTTGTTGGATGCACAGGCGGACTTGATTTCTTACGGCATGGGAGAGCACAGTATTGTTGAGATTGCAGAGGCGTTGGAGAGCGGCCTTGACGTTAAGGATATTACGTTTGTTGCCGGTACTGTGTACAAGACCAAGGCTTTGGATAGTGTATATGATGCAGTAATGTTGCCTTCTTACGACGAGCTGAAGGTGGACAAGCTGGCATATGCGCAGAGTTTCTATACGCAGTATTGCAATACCGATCCATTTACGGGCAAATGCCTGGTGGAGCCCTACGGCGATCGTTATGTGGTGCAGAATCCTCCGGCAAAGCCTCTGACAACGGCGGAGATGGACCGTGTGTATAGTCTGCCCTATATGCGGACGTATCATCCTTCCTACGAAGCAATGGGCGGTGTTCCCGCCATTTCCGAGATCCGATTCAGTTTGACCAGTTGTCGCGGTTGCTTCGGTGGTTGTAGCTTCTGCGCGCTGACGTTCCATCAGGGGCGAATCATTCAGTCCAGAAGTCATGCTTCGCTCCTTGCAGAGGCGGAGCAAATGACTCATGAACCGGACTTCAAGGGTTACATTCATGACGTGGGGGGACCCAGTGCGAATTTCCGTCATCCTTCTTGCGAGAAGCAGTTGACAAAGGGTGTGTGTACGAATAAGCAGTGCCTGTTTCCGAAGCCCTGCAAGAATTTGAAGGTGGATCACAAGGATTACTTGACGTTGTTGCGAAAGCTAAGAGAACTTCCGAAGGTTAAGAAGGTTTTTGTTCGCTCCGGCATTCGTTTCGATTATGTTATGGCGGATGAGGAGGATACATTTCTTCGTGAGTTATGTCAGCACCATGTCAGCGGACAGTTGAAGGTGGCACCGGAGCATGTGTCCGACAAGGTACTTCGCCTTATGGGTAAGCCGGACAACTCGGTGTATCGGGCATTTATCGATAAGTATAAAAAAATCAATGACAAGCTGGGGATGAAGCAGTACGTGGTGCCGTATCTGATGTCCTCCCACCCGGGATCGACGCTGACGGAGGCTATTGAATTGGCAGAATACTTGCGGGATATCGGTTATATGCCGGAGCAGGTGCAGGATTTTTATCCGACGACGTCCACCATTTCCACGTGCATGTATTATACGGGAGTAGACCCTCGTACGATGGAACCGGTGTACGTAACGCATAATCCTCACGAGAAGGCCATGCAACGCGCGCTCATTCAGTATCGCAATCCGGCCAATTACGAGTTGGTGGCGGAAGCGCTTCGCAAAGCAGGGAGGGAAGACCTTATCGGCTTTGGTCCGAAGTGCCTTATCTATCCCAGAAAGAATTACGGACAGAGTGGAAAGAGCGAGGGAAAGGGAGAGCGTAAGGGAGCAGCGAAGAACGGCAAGCCCATTGCGCAGGGGCGCGATAAGGGGAGTCGCAAGGTGCAGAACAGCACTAAGAAGAAAAACACAGAAAAGGTCGGAACGTCCGGTAGAGGTGGGTTCGGCAGGAAGAAGCCGAAGGCGAGGAAACGATCATGACGAAGAGAGAAGACGGCTGCAAACTGTGTCCGCGAGCCTGTGGTGCAAAACGCTTGGAAGGACAAAAGGGAAGGTGTGGTTGTGATAACACGCTTCGCGTCGCGCGTGCGGCACTTCATATGTGGGAGGAGCCATGCATTAGCGGAGGAAAGGGCTCCGGAGCGGTTTTTTTCAGTGGCTGTCCGTTGCACTGTATCTATTGTCAAAATGCCGAAATCTCCGGAGGAAATGCAGGAAAGGCTATTTCGACTGAGCGCTTAGCGAATATCTTTCTTGAATTGCAGGAGCAGGGAGCGGCGAACATCAATCTCGTCACAGCGGGGCATTACGCACCGCAAGTGTGTGAGGCGTTGCGAATGGCAAAGGGACAAGGGCTTGTGTTGCCGATTGTGTTTAACAGCAGTGGGTATGAGACCGAGGAGACGCTTGCGAGTTTTGCGCCCTATGTGGACATTTGGCTACCGGATATGAAATATATACGCCAAGAGACTGCAAGTGCATTTTCACATGCGCCGGACTATCCGGAGGTTGCAAAGAAGGCCATAGCGGCGATGGTAAGGTATGCCGGCGAGCCGTTGTTTGATCAAGATGGGTATATGCAACGGGGCGTTATTGTGCGGCACCTCGTATTGCCCGGACATGCTGCGGAGTCGACGGAGGTGGTTCGTTATCTGTATGAAGCCTTTGGGGATACGGTCTATTTCAGCATAATGAATCAGTATACACCGCCTGCGCATGAGCTTCCGTATCGGGAGTTGAATCGGGTCTTAACGACGTACGAGTATGAAAAAGTGATCAAACACGCAATTTCTACAGGAGTAGAACGAGCGTTTGTGCAGGAAAAAGGGACTGCAAAAGAGAGTTTTATCCCTTCATTTGATGCAAAAGGCGTCTAGTTACGGAGAAATATTGTGTTTTTTGCGTGAAATAGCGAAAAGTGCTTTTCTTTCTTCGTCATTTGTGGTAAAATCACTTGGTAAGTTCATGCAGGAGGAGCATAGATTATGAGTATTGAGAATCGACTTGCCGCGAAGAAGAGAAGCGAGCAGGCAAGAAGAAGAGCGAAAGCAGTGAGTATTGCAAAGGTAGTCAGCTTGGTTGTGCTGGCATGTGCTTTGATTGGTATTGTTGTTGGTATCGTATATCACATTCAGTCGAAGAAGATTGATTATAGTAAGTACGTGACTGCCGACGGGAACATTGTGGGCGTGAATCCGAAGGATTATATTACGCTCGCGGAGTACGGTAAGATGAGCATTTCCCTTGACGACTATAAGCCGACCGATGAGGATCTCAAGAAGTATATGGAGAGCTTGATGGAGACGGCGGAGAAGGACGCGAAGGAAGACGACAAGAAGGAGTCTTCGACCGAGAAGACAACGACGACCAATGACGCGAAGGAAGAGGCGAAGACCGATTCCGACGATAAGAAGGAAGAAGAGAAGTCGATTGTTGATTCTCTTGATGACAAGTGGGTGGAGACCTACTATAAGGAGACTCTTGAGAAGGAAGAGGACAAGAAGTACGAGATTACCGCAGATGGCTTCAAGCAGTATGCGTA
>JAZRZZ010000037.1:0-57981 GCA_045601665.1 Lachnospiraceae bacterium | reverse complement strand
CAAGCTCGTAAAGAGGCTTAACTGCGTGCTTGATAAGCTCAACGTCTCTTTCAAGACTGGATCTCCAACCGCTAATCGCCTGGCTGAAGGTAATGGGCGTAGCATCCTGAAGATGGGTACGTCCGCTCTTTACAATTCCTTCGTTCTCCTTCTCAAGACGTGCAAATGTTGCAATCAACTCATCCATTGCCGGGAATAGCTTATCCTCAATTCCCAATACAGCAGCGATATGCATCGCCGTAGGGAATGTATCGTTGGAAGACTGGGACATGTTAATGTCATCGTTGGGATGCAACAGCTTCTTACCTGCAATCTCGTTACCGCGGTTCGCAATTACCTCATTTGCATTCATGTTGGACTGGGTACCGCTACCCGTCTGCCATACAACCAAAGGAAAATGCTCATTCAAGCTTCCACTGATCACTTCATCGCATGCCTGCGAAATTGCAGCCAACTTCTCGTCGGTCATCTTCTCCGGTTTCAAACCGTTATTTGCGATTGCCGCTGCCTTCTTCAAAATGCCAAATGCGTGAGTAATCTCTCTCGGCATTGTCTCAATTCCTACACCAATGGGGAAGTTCTCATGACTTCTCTCAGTCTGTGCACCCCAGTACTTGTCTGCAGGCACCTTCACTTCACCCATGGAATCATGTTCTATACGATATTCCATAATTCTTTCCTCCATCTTCTAAGTTTCTTCTACATATACGCAAATCCCGCACCGATTCCCAGGAGGGAATTTCGCAACAAATGCAGCACCCCCACAAAACAGAGGTACTGCATCTTCGGTACTGAATTACTCTAAATCCAAATCCAAACTATTGATAACTTCCTTCAAGCTGTCCGCACTCTTACGAAGACGAATGACCTCCTCCTCGGAAAGAGGTGTCTCTACATTACCTACAATACCCTCTCTTCCCACAATCGCCAACGTGCTAAGGCAAACATCGGAAATGCCGTACTCTCCATGCATCATCGTGGACACCGTCATCGTCGTGTCCATTCCCTTCGCAATACACTTCACAATGTAAGCTACCGCCACTGCAATTGCATAGAAAGTTGCCCCCTTGCGTCCGATGATAATTCCGCCGGACTTCTTTACATACTCCTCTACTTCGTCACGATTAATCTTCGGGAAATGTCTGATCGTATTGTGCACGCGCTCCTTGTAATCATCAATCGGTACATTCGAAATGTTCGCCAGCGACCAAGTCACGAAAGAAGAATCGCCATGCTCGCCGAACACGTACGCATGCACGTTGTTCTGGCTGATGTCATAAATCTCTGCCAAACGGCTACGAAGCCTCGCAGTATCGAGAATTGTACCGGAACCAATGATACGGTTCTCCGGAATACCGGAAACCTTATGGAATACATACGTCATAACATCAACCGGATTGCTTACAATGATATACGTCGCATGCTTTGCATACTTTGTAATCTTCTTCGCAATATCCTTCATAACATTTACGTTCGTCTGGGCTAGCTCAAGACGGGATTGTCCGGCCTTTCTCGGAATTCCGGACGTAATAATAACAATATCGGATTCCGCGGCCTTCGAATAATCTCCCGCAATGATTGTCATCGGGGAAAAGAACGGCGTTCCCTGCATGATATCCATTGCTTCCCCCTTTGCCTTCTCTTCGTTGACATCAATCAAAACAATCTCAGATGCGGTTCCGTTGATTGCCAATGTATATGCGATTGTAGAGCCGACACTACCTGCACCAATAATAGTAACTTTCATTGTTAACCTCATTTCCGCGCCGTTGCGCACTAATATCGTCAATACCTCTTGGAGCCATTCCGAAATTGCTGTCGAATATACGAACCGATAAAATCGCCCAAGTACTATAGATAATAGCACATTTTCTACTCAGAATCAATCCGTGATTCCGACAAAAAAGGAAAAAACGTTGCAAATGCAATTATGCAAAAACACGAATCCACGCATCACTTCACATATATATGCTCTCACTCCCGGCTTCTCCACTCATTTTCACCGAAAATGAGGGTGCCTTTTGGGCACCCTCCATCCATTGTCAAGACATTTGCTTTGTGGCTCTATTTTCTCTTATATGTACGAAGCATCGTACCCGAAAGGTCGATGGAAACCGTCTGCTTTCCGACATTCGTAATACTCCCGTTTCCAAGCGGAACTAATTTGAAAATGTGCTCTTGTTCACTTTCCTTCAGCTCCTCGCTCTTTACAAGAACAAATTGAAAGTCTCCGACCGTAGTACGCACCAACGGCGTCCGAAATTTATCGAACACAACAATTGCTCCTTCTTCGAATTCGGCATAGCCCTTGCTCGTCACACTTAAGCGGTAGCCCTCCGTAATACTTTCGATAGAATTCACAACAAGGCTTAGCTTATCCGACTCCCATACGGTAATAGGATCAATAATCTTCGCCCCAAGCTCCACGCTCATCGTAATCTTCTCTGTCTCCGTGTCGCTTACAGTATATTTGTCGACATCATACGCGCTAATGCCGTCTGCACTGATCCGGAAACGTTCGCTTACCATTGCTCCGATTGCTCCACCCACAATAAAAATTACGATCCAAATAAAAATCGATTTTCTCATATTCTCTCCTTTCTGCCTTCTTCTATCGAATGCAGTTTTGGTTTTGCATGGCTCGTCGCCCATGCACCGCATTTCAAATATAGCGTTTCCGAAACCTCTTGTCAATGACAACTTCCCATGAAATTCAAAAAACATCTCACATAAAGATGCTGTCCCAATCTTAACGGACTCACGCGGACTCATCTTTGGCAGAACAAAAAGACCTGAAAGCCTAGGATTTGCTAGGTTTTCAGGACAATTCTCAAGAGCACGAGACGGGATTCGAACCCGCGGCCCTCGCCTTGGCAAGGCGATGCTCCACCACTGAGCCACTCGTGCATATTCAACTGTTACGCTGGCTTTCTGCCGAACGCAAGACTTAATATACACGATGAAATTGGTTTTGTCAACACCTTTTTTTAAGTTTTTTTATTTTTTCTTTTTCAGACGAAAACGCACCTCATTGTCGATTGCTTTCCATCATTTTCTTCTGGATTTCTTGCATCCGCATATCGGTCTGATGTATAATCTCCGCACACTCCTTCATCTCTTCACCAAGCTTCAGCCCGTTTGGAAGATTCTTCTTGTAATGGATCTGATGCTCGAGACTTGCCCAAAAATTCATCGCAATGGTTCGTATCTGAACCTCCACACGCATATTCTGTTTCCGATCCGATAAAAAGATCGGAATCTCAATCACCAGATGAAGACTTCGATACCCATTCTCCTTCGGTTCCTTGATATAGTCCTTCTTCTGAATCAAAACGATATCATCCTGTGCCAAAAGCATGTCGGCAATCGCATAAATATCATTAATAAACGGACATATCACTCGCACTCCGGCAACATCACTGATATTCTCCATCAATGCTTCCTTGGAATATTCTATCCCCTTGCGTTGCATCTTCTCGAAAATGCTACGCGGTTGTTTGATTCGACTCTGTATCGACGATATCGGATTACGCTGCAGATTTACTTGAAACTCCAAGTCCAACACTTCAAGCTTTGTAGTCACTTCACGTATCGCACACTCATACAGCGTCATCAAGCACATAAACTCTTTGATCTTACGGAACATCTCCTCCTTCGATGTGTCTGAAAATAAGCTCTGCAGTTCACTAAAGTTTTCTACATCCTTATCCAAGGACTCATATTCCCAATTGTCCATTCAATCTCCCTTCTCCGCTCCCCTGCGGCCTTCCTCATTGGCCTTCTCTATATTTCATTCGCTGCAACCAACAATGGCTCCTTACACACAACTGTTATTGTACAACACCAAAAGAGGTTTGTCAAATTATACACATAAATCCAACAAACCTCTTTGCTTTTTCGCATAATGCACAAACTCATAAGGAACTTGCTCGCGATACCTTTATTTGAACGTTACCTCCGCCCACGTAGAGGGATTGGTATAGTCCGAATCGGAGGTTCCGTTAAATTTCATAACACTCTGACGGGTACCGGATGCATTTGCATCATTGATCTGAGCATCAAAGCCCATTACGGTGCCCTTCTCTCCGGCCTTCACCAACGGAATCGAAAGTTCAACCAAATAACCACCATTCTCGATTGCCGCTACCATCTTCACGTCTTTGGTCGTCGGCACCTCTCCATAGGATACTACGCCCTTGTAGCTGCAACGATACTGACCGCATGCAGAATCATAGAATTCTTTCTTGCAATTGTTTTGGTCAAGGAAAAACTCGATCGAATCCTGTTCGTACAGGTTACCGTTCGACGCATTCAACACACCGTCTTTTACACGAATCAACGCGTACAGATTGTTCTCATCCCACATCATCTGTACGGTTCCCTTCGCTCCCTGCCAAGCAAAGATTGCATTCGAAATTTCGTACGTCTTCGCATCGTTCCAGCATGCATCAATCGTTCCGTCTACCGTAGGTGTCCCATAGACAGCCTCAGCCTTCTTTGTCTCTGGCTTTGCCTCCTCTCCGCCAAGTGCCGCATAAGCCTCGGGATTCAATACCGCATAGTAAGCCTCCTTCGGATTCAGCATCGCATCAAACAACAGCGGAGCACCTTCCGAGCGCCAGCTGGTGTTATCACGGTAACCCCAAAACGTTACTCGCTCAATCACATCCGCATACTCCTTATATAGCTTAAAAAGCTTTGCGTAGAATACCGCTTGAAGCATCTGCTGTTCCTTGCTGGGCTTTCCGTTGTTTACACCGTTGATTGTTACGTCCAACTCCGTCACGCTAATTCGCAGCCCCTCAATTTGACTAAAGCGTTCCAGACTTCTACCCACATTCGATAACGATGTGCCGGTGCTGTAGTGTCCCTGCATACCGATTCCGTGAATCGGAACCCCCTGCTCACGTAAATCCTTAATCATTGCCGCAGCGATTTCCGCCTTATTGGCATTGTCCATGTTATAATCGTTATAATAAAGCAACGCATCCGGTGCCGCCTCATGTGCGAACTGAAATGCCAGCGCAATATAATCGAGACCGATGGACTTCGTCCACTGCGTTTCGCGAAGGCATTGCGTCCAATCTCCGTTCTCGGGAAGCTTTGCCCCGTCACGAATCGCCTCATTTACTACATCCCAAGAATAAATCTGTCCCTTATAATGTCCGGCCACGCCTTCGATATGTGCCTTGAGCTGGGCAATGGCTTCATCACGATTTGCCGCAGAGGATCCAAGCCATTTGCCACTCTGCTGGTGCCAAGCGAGCGTATGCCCGATGATTGTCACGTTATTCTCCTTCGCGAAGGACATCATACGATCCGCAGCGCCGTAATTGAATTTTCCCTCCGTAGGTTGCATACCTTCAGGTTTCATAATATTCTCGGGAGTCATTACATTGAACTCCTTCAGCACCAGTTCCTTGTCCTTCCCGTTCAGCACATTCGTTGTATAAATCGTACCGATCATGAAATCGTCCTTGTACGCCTCCTGCAAGGAATCGAATTCCGATTCATGCAAATAACTGAGGTCAGGTGTCGGTGTAGGCGTTGCCGTCGCTGCAGTTGTCGGAGTTGAACTCGGTTCCTCCGGTTCGGCAGTAGGTGTCAGCTCCGCCGTAGGCGTAGGCGACTCCTTCGGTTTCTCATCATCTCCGCAAGCAACCATTGATACTACCATGGCAAGAATCAAAACTATTGCAAGCATCTTCTTCATTATTACCGTTCCTTTCTGATTTACTTTTCACATTTTCTTCGGTTTTCCCCTTTTCGCAAGGGCAAACCTATGTTATTATCTTATCAAAGATATCCCGAACTTCAATGGAATTCTTTTATTATTTGATAGTTTATCTTGTATAATCACACACGAATGTTTTTGAGGACCTTGCTATGATTTATATTTCTTGCGCCCTATACATGGAGGCCGCCCCGTTCATTCGCCGGTTTCATTGCAATGCGGATGTATCCTTTCTTCACGGCCGCGTCTTTCTCGGTGAGCAAGCAACCGTGATTGTCACCGGAACCGGAATGGTAGCTGCCGCGATTGCACTAACCGAAGCTCTGACACGTCTTACTCCAAAAGAAAACGACCTATTTGTCAACATCGGAGTCTGCGGCTGTTCTTCCTCAGAAGTTCCGCTCGGCGAGACGTTTTTAATTCACAAATTGACAGATGGAACAACCGGCCGCGACTATTACCCGGACATGCTCTTTCTGCATTCCCTGCGAGAAGCCGCACTGATTACTGTGCCCATTCCGCAACAAACCGCACGTGAGGGTTTCGTTTTATACGATACCGAAGCCACTGCACTCTATCTTGCGGCACTCCCGCATTTTTCAACCGACCGCCTTTTTTTCTTTAAGACCGTATCCGATCACTGCAACGATTTGACGGAGCTCGGTCCAACCGACATTTTGACCCTTATGCAGGGTGCCTCCGGAGACATTACGGAGCTCGTGCTACACTTTTCAAATTGTTTATCGCGAAAACCCGATTATTCCATCACCGAAACCGCCTGCGTAGATCGCTTTTGTGAAATTCTCCGATGCTCGGTTACCATGGAGCTTGAATTACGCCGCCTAGTCACCTATTATGAAATGGAACGCGGCTATGCCATTGCTTTTGTACGTGATTTTCTTGCTTCGCACAACCTTTCGCTCGATGGGACATCGGTACTCAACTCAAGAAAGGAGGGCAAACAACTCCTTGAAGAATTCAGACACGCCTGTATGGAATAAACCATTTTCCCATATCTATGTCGAGGAACAGGCCTATCACTATCCACGCACCGAACGGATTCTTCGTGCGTTTTCCGAAGCGGCTGTTATCCCCTGTCGAAACTACAAGGACATTTTCTGCCGCGGGCACCAGAACCCACAGTTGCAACGACAATCCTCCGCGTTGATTCTCGCCGTCGCACAACCGCCGTATTGCTACCCCGGCGCTCCCGTATGTCAGAGCTTCGGCGAAGAACATTTTTATTATACCTCCAATGTAATGAACTGCATCTACGACTGTGAATACTGCTACCTACAAGGGATGTATGCCTCCGGTCACGTAGTTGTTTTCGTAAATCCGGAAGATACCTTTGCCGAGGTCGAGCAAAGACTCCTCGAGCACCCCATGTACATTTGCATCAGTTACGATACCGATTTATTCGCTCTTGAACGTCAACTGGGCTTTTTAAAAGATTGGTGTGCCTTCGCAAAGCTTCATCCGCAGCTCACCCTTGAGATTCGAACCAAATGCGCATCGCTTTCCACGCTTTCGGCACTACCGGTTCTTCCAAATGTCATTCTCGCACTTACCCTTTCTCCGGAATACATTGCTGCACGCTATGAGCATCGCACGCCCGGGCTCGACGCCAGACTTCGCCTCGGTAAACGTGCACTCGAAGAAGGACGCCCTCTTCGCCTATGCTTTGACCCGCTGCTATGTGTTCCCGACTACCGCGAACACTACCGTACCCTTTTTTCCAAAACCTTTGGAACTCTTTCCGGCGACGCCATCCGTGATGTCAGTGTCGGCGTTTTTCGTATTTCCAAGGATTACCTCAAAAACATGCGTAAGGCTCGTCCCTGCGCCATAACCTACTATCCTTATGAGCTTACCGACGGTGTATACCACTATGGTCCCGCTCGCTCTAAAGAAATGCTCGACTTCGCGAAGGAAGAACTGCTTCACTATCTTCCCTCGGAAAAAATATTTGTTTGGGAGGACTTTTCATGAACGAAACCTTTGCTCGTGCCGCACTTGTCACCGGTTCCACTTCCGGTATCGGTCGATCCATAACCGAATTGCTCTTAGCAGATGGCTACCTTGTATATGGCATCGGCCGTGACTTTTCCAACGCCCCCTGCCATCCTGGCTTTTTCCCTCTTCCCTACGATCTCTCATATTTCGACGGACTCCCGAAACTCATCGAAGGGCTTCCATGTGAACCCAAGCTTGAGCTTTTGGTCAACGCAGCAGGGGTTGCCTACTACGGTCCCCATGAAACCATCCATCCGCACCGACTTCATGAAATGATTGCTGTAAATATCGAAGCTCCAATCATTCTTTCACGTCTACTTCTGCGTACGCTCAAGGAGACAAAAGGAACCATCCTCAACATTTCGTCCGTTACAGCCAAACAGACCGCCAATACACACGGCTGTGCATACGGTGCAACCAAAGCAGCGCTTAGTTCTTTCGCCACTTCCCTGTACGAGGAGTATCGTAAGTACGGTGTTCGAGTCATTACGATTCACCCCGACCTAACCGACACCGCTCTCTATCGAAATGCAGATTTCACGCCGATTTTTTCTCCGGATACCTGCCTTCAGCCTGAAGACATCGTCGATACCGTGCGGCTTGCCCTAGGGGCAAGGGATGGGATGTGTATTACCGACATTTCGCTTCGTCCTCAAAAAAACGGAATCCAACGCAAGCCTTCGAAGGTATAAAAAGACCCTTGCATCGTCCTCCGATGCAAGGGCCTCTTCTTTCAATATGTTCGTTAATTGCAATCTAACCTTCGCTCAGGTTCGGGCAAGACCATACATACAACAGAAATTCCGACTCCGGCACCAAGCAAGATGCCGAGTTCCTTCCAACTGCCGCCTTCATTCGCCGCACTCTCCGCCTCCGCATCCGTATACGCCCTCGTTTGGTATCCCGTGCTCGATGCCGATGACGAAGACGCAAAACTTTCTTCTCGAGTGCCTCCCACAAAAAAAGCAATTCCCGGCAGCACACAAATGGCCAGTAATACAATCGAGAATAAAATGGTCTTACTCTTCTTCATAACGTCTCCTCCGTACAATGTCATTTCGCTTCCGCATCATACACCGATTATTATAGCACAGTTTTCACGGAAATGCCACTGTTTTTTGTTCATTGTACGCAAAATTTCGAAGAAAAATACTACCAATTTATTCACTTCGTCCATAATATACCACTACCATATCCGGTAATTACCACTCAACGCCAACATCGCAAACATGTATAGACAATTGTCGTAATATCGGCGGTCCCCCTTTCTCATAGGGGTTTCCCAGAAGCGCTTCACGCAAGCATCCGCATACTCTCCATCGGACGCAAGCGACGCCTGTGCATTCGTCGCAATAATCGCCACCGGATGCAACGCCTTCTCATCCTCAATCGTTCCGTCAATCTGGTAAACGCGGTCATCCTGTCCTTTTACCGTCTCGCAAAAAAACTTCTGTAGCTTCGCAGCACATTCTCTCTGCCAAGGATCCTTCGCAAACCACGCGTAGTCCAGTCCAATGTTCGCAATGGTACGATATGCATCGCTGTAATAGTGCCAATGCTGTCCCCACGGACCTTCCATTCGAACCGGTGTTCCGTCATAGTTCGCATATTCCGCACTCAGTCCGGTCTCCGGATGGCAGGCCTTGTGTAAATATTCTCTGCTGGCAGTGGCGGCTTCACGGAAAAACTCGCGGTCTTCCTCATATGCCCACAGTGCCCACAAATCATAAAAATGCGGCAAATGATATGACGGATCCGAGAAGTCCACACATGTAATGAAGCGAATCAGCTTGTTCTCGGGATCAAACATATTTTCCCCTTTGTCACGGCCATTGTCTTCCTTATGAATCATGACATGCAAAAGGTCCTTTGCATGCTTAGAATATTCGAAGATTCCTTCTCCGTCTCCCCAGCGGTGAGACGCGAAAAACAATGCCATTGCGAAAAACTCTTCTCCGTCCGGAGCCGCACCTTCGGAATTCTTTCTTCCGTCAAGCTGATTCGACCAACAAAAATATCCGCTGTTGTAGTACGTCTCATCCAAATACATATAGGTACGTGCCCATTTCCAAAGACGATCAAACTCTTCCTTCTTGTCCATCTGCACACACATCATCATCGCGTAAGACATCCCTTCGGTACGGACGTCATGATTCCCCGTATCGGTCACATACCCCATGTCTGCACCTACTTCAGCGTAGATACGATCTTCCTCACTTCCGTAGAACAATGTTTGAAAACACTCTTCTACACGTCTTGCAATCACATCTTCCGGAATACCCAGTTCCGCAAAATAATTGCGATACTTTCCTGTTTCAAATGCACTCATACTCAATCCTCCAAAGTCTGTTTTTGTGACTTGTCACGATAATAATACGCAAGAAAAACACATCTTTCAATGGCGTAAATAATTTTTTTCGACTTTTTTCATTTTGGGTATGGTAAATTTATTTTACTTGTGATATACTGTGTGTGCAACACATAAAAATTCAAAAGGAGGCTGTTATGAATCAAACCGACATTGATTTTCTCGAGAATCAACGCAAGGTGATTCTCACAAAATCAATTATCCTCATAGTTCTATTCATCGGCTCGCTGTTTCTCTGCTTTGTGAATCCCCTATTGACAATATGCGGCTTCGTCGGCAGTGTACTGTTCTACTTTTTCGGGGTGAATTCTCAGATGAAATCCTTTACTAAGAGCTATAAGATGCTTGTTGTCGAGGGTCCCTTGCAAAAGGCCTTTCCGGGGTGTCAGTACCATCCTGAAGACGGCTTTTCCGAGAGCACGATTCAAGCAACACAGCTCATGCAACGAACCGACCGTTTTCACTCGGAGGATCTAATTCTCGGAAATTACAAAGGAATCAACTTCGAACGTGCCGACCTGAAACTTGAAGATGAATATCGTGACAAGGACGGACACACGCATACGACCACCATATTTCTCGGTCGTTGGATGATTTTTCAATTTCCCAAGCCTTTTCGGTATGACATCCAGATTGTTCAGCAAGGCTTCGGTGGCAGCAAATCCAATACCGGAATCTTTGTATCCAAGACTGCTCGCAAGCAAAAGGTAATGTTTGAGGATCACCAGTTCAATCAGGAGTTCCGTTGCTATGCAACCAATGAGCACGAGGCATTTTACGTAGTCACACCACAGATTATGGAGGCCGTCAAACGAATCGCATCACTCATGGACGGCAAGATTATGTTCGGCTTCGTCAACAATCAATTGCATGTAGCCGTAGAGAGTGGAAAGAATGCCTTTGAGCCATCCATTACACGCTCGCTCTCTTACCAAAAGGACATTTTGGCAATCAATTCCGAAATCAATGCGATTACAACAATTGTGAATCAATTTAACCTCGATCAGAGCATTTATCAATAATCAAATCATTTTTTAATGCACAGCATTGTGCGGAAAGGAGTTTTTTATGTTACCTGTTATTATTGTTCTTGCTATTCTTCTCCTCATCGTGTTCTGGTGGATCGGAACCATGAATGGTCTTCGTCGTCTTCAAGTGAAGATCGAAGAAGCACTCTCCGGAATCGACGTTGCCCTAACCAAGCGCTTCGATACGCTCACTAAGATGATGGACGTCGCTCGTTCTTATGCAAAGATTGAGAAAGAAACCATCCTCGATGCCGTAAAGCTTCGCAGGAATATGTCGATGACCGAACGAAACGATGCCACGCAGGCAATGAACGACGCTCAAAAGCAGCTCAATATCCTTGCCGAAGCATATCCGCAGTTGACCGCGAACGAAAACTTCCGCCAGCTTCAGATTGCAATCATGGATGTAGAGGAGCATCTGCAGGCATCTCGCCGTGTCTACAACAGCAATGTATCTCAGCTGAATCAGAAGATCGTAACGTTCCCTACCAGCATTGTTGCAAGCCAGTGCGGCATTACACGCAATGCCTTCTTTGAGGCCGAGAGTGCTAAGCGTGAGGACGTAACAATGAATCTCGATATCTAAGGATTCCTTTTCAGCTTGTGTGGTGGGTTTTGTTTAAAAAGGGAGGGTTCTACTCGCGTAGAATCCTCCTTGGTTCTTTTGTTCTCTTTTATGGAAGATATGCTTCTATCGTTGCGTAATAATTGTTGTTCAAAATCGCTCGCGAGATGCTGAACTTATTTTTGACCACATTCTTTACCGTTGCAATATAATTCTCCGGAAGCTCCACATCCGCCAACATTGTCACCTTACCATTCGACGAATTGTATTTGCAATAGTCGGTGATAAAGCTGGAATCCTTGAACATTACGAGCCCCGCTGCATCCGAAAGAATATCATTTCCCATATACAAACGCGAATCGTATTCCAAGCCGAATAGATTACACAGCGTAGGAATGATATCTAGGCTGCTACAATACTTTTCAACCTCTATCGGTGCTTCCATAGAACCGCTCCAAATGACCAAATGGTTGCGATACAATTCGAAGGTCTCATCGACGTCATGCCCTGCCAGTTCCTCTATTTCCTCGATTTCCAGACCGTATGGGTAGTGGTCTGACGACATTACAATTACGGTCTTATCCGCAATCCCTGCCTGCTCCAGCTGATTTATCAGATACTCCATTGCCTTATCAAGCTCAACATTGCAGGCGATATACGCCTTACATGCGTCCGAATACGGCAAATGCTCCACCGCGGCTTTATTCTTCTTTGCCATAGAATTTCCGGTAAAGCTATACTGCAAATGCCCACTTACCGTCATATAATACGTATGAAATTGCTCGTCACCAATGTACTCCGGAACGGTTGCCTCCATCATCTCCAAATCCGACGCCGGCCATGCCTTTGAGATCTCCAATCCATTTCCGACGGCCGTAAACTTATAGCCCATGTTCGGGTGTGACTTATTCCGTCCGTAATAAGTGTGGCTGTTATTGTGGTATGCATTGGTTGTGTAACCGAGTTTTCCAAACACATTGCCCATACACAGTGGCATGGACACATCCGCAGAACGCTTGAAGCTGTTATTCTTCTTCAGATCCGGAAGCAACCCGGTACATGCAACGTACTCCCCATCGCTCGTACTGGTGATCCAAATCGGTGTGTAAAAGTTCTTGAAATAAAAGCCCTCATGCACCAGCTTATACAGTGTCGGCGTTACCTCCTCATGAACTGCCCATGGAGAAAAGCCCTCACATGTCAGCATAATCAGATTGTAGCCCTCAAACATACCGGTATACTCGTTCTTATTACTCGGAACTGCCGATGCCATATATTCGTTAATCGTCTTAATCGTATCGCTCTTCGATGCGGAAAGCAACGATCGAAAATCAATTTCCAGAACATTCGGTGAACGATCCACCGGCGTCGGGGTCGGTGTTGCCGTTGCATCCGGCGCCCTTGTAATCTCAGGCTCCTTCGTAGCCTCCGGCTTCTGTACGCTTAAGGAAGGCAGCCCGATATAGTCCACATCATCCGAAATGTCCGTATCGTATGTGAGGCACATATGTATATCCTGAGCGAGCCCCATAACAATCCCCAGTTGCTTTACGCCTCGGTCTGTCTGCCATTCCTCAAAACAGATATCGTACAGCCCGTTTTTCTGCGCACTTGCCGTTGTGAGCATACATAACGCAAGCGATACCGTAAAGCAATGCGCCGCCACGGTTCCTACCTGGTAAAGCGGAATTATTTTTCTATGGACGTGACCACTCTTCAACAAGCATGCGTATACTACAAGCGGAGCCGCAAGCAGAATAATCAACGGCAACATTCCAACCGCTCCGCTAAGACCCTCTCGCCAAAATTCCATTGCGTCACCCGCATTTCCCAACATCATATAAATCGTCAGAAACGTACGGAAGATTCCGTAGTATATCGCCTGCACGACGAACAGCAGAGTAACTACGCTCAACACAATCCACCCCATGATCTTTGCAGCACGACGCGATAAAAAACCGGAAAAGAACGCGAATATAAAACCGGTTCCCATAGCAAATAGTATCGGAAAAATTATGTGTCGATCCAATCCTTTATAAATATACAGATGAAAAACCAATTCCAACCAGACAAACGCCAGCGGATACAACAGCTGTTGCAGTAGCTGTTTCCTGACCTTTACTTTTTTCATTTTATCAACCTCATTCGTGTCTTCTTTTATTCTGCAAGGCATCAATACCGCCTACAAAATTGTATTGCACATGTCACAGAAATACAACCTGTTTTTCCGTTACAATTCCATCCTCTGTTTGATTTCTCGTTCCCTTCTTCGTCCCTCTTGTCCTTCAATTGGATTCGTGCGGAATGGCGCTACCGGAATTCCGTTCTTTCCGTAAAGATTCACTTCACCGAAATTCCTCCATTGATAGCGAACCGAGTACGGTTCGCAGATCTCTGTGGAGGACACCAATATCTCACTGCCGCAAAGAATCGCCTGTGCAGGAACATAGTCTCCATCCACCCCGGCTATCTCAAAGCCTATCGGTTCTTTTGTGCCAAGACTCTCCTTGACCGCAAAGCCTTCCCTTGCATACGCAAAACGACAACATATCGCATTCCCTTTACGATAACTATCACGATACATCGGCCCGTTGGCTTCTTCTTCAGTACAAAGTTCATACACCACACGCAATGCCTGTCGATACAAACGCTCCGCCACCGGTTCTTTGTCTTTTGGATGAATCTCATTGAATTCACCGGCATCAATCGTTACGGCCATGCCTGTATTCTTCACTGTCCGGAACACATTCCACTGTGCCTCACGGATCCCACACCAATGCTTATCATCCGGATCTCCTTTGTAGCGATGCCCCGGAAGCTGCACGAACAAAAACGGCAGATCCTTCTCGTACCAATCCTCACGCCAATTTGCAATCAGCTGTTTCATTAACTTCTCATACATTTGCGGACGATGGTCATCGCTTTCTCCTTGATAATACAGGAATCCTCTCAGCGTATACGGCGCAACCCTTTGTATCATCGTTTCATACAACCCACACGGACGAAAAGGATTCACACAGTTCATAGGCCCCGGCCAACGACTGTCACCGCAAATGCGCAGAATTTCTTCCCATTCCATCGCCGGGTTCTCCGCATAGCAGGCATCGCATTTGGTCTGCCACTCGTCACGATAGACTTCGTACTCCGTGTACTCTTTTTGCTGCTCTTCCACACTGCGCCCTGAAATCTTCGCCGCGTATTCATCCCAATAGATTCGAAGCTCTTCGTGCTCCGTTAGTTTCTCCTTACTCATCCATGCAGAGGCACTCGTACCTCCCCAATTGCAACCGATCAAACCAACTGTCACACCCAACCGTTCAGACAACCGCTTTGCAAACAAATATCCAACGCCGGACCAGCAAGCTGCCGTCTCCGCCGAAAACTCTCTCCAAATCACCCTTCGCTCAGATTCAAAAAATGCTTCATTCAGATACCCACGTTTCTGCGTATAATAGAAACGGACCTTCGGCGCATCATTTTGCAAATGTTCTCGGCCACCGGCAATGTTCCGAAGCTCCATCTCCATGTTCGATTGTCCGCCACACAACCAGACTTCCCCTATGGCAACATTGTCAAATACTCGCTCTACATCACCGCAACCCACACGAAGACATAACCGCTCCTCTGCTGCCAGCGGGGGCAAAAAAGCCGTCCAGTACCCATCTCGTACTACACAAGTAGAATCGCAGATTTTTGCGCCGTTTCCGCGAAAGAGGGCAACTGTTACCTCGGTATTATCCTCCCCCTCCCCAAAGATACGGATCACCTTATCTCTTTGCAATACCATGTTGTCACTAAACACTGCTGCCACTTGAAACGCTGCCATGCTACAACTCCCATTCTCCTCTGCCTTACGGACATTTCTCCTCTCTCATCATACTCTTTTCGAGCATTTTCGTCAACAAGGAAAGGGGCCTTTTCTTGCGAAAATGCCCCTTCTTGCACCGATCTCATACCATAATTATCAACGTTCCCAATGCTTCATCTCATACAATGATTCTACGTCGGTATTCTCATACCATACCTTGATCGTGTCACCTTCGCGAATCAACACAAGCGCTTCATCGGTATTCAAATAGCCTTTGTACACACTACCATCCTCTACTGTAATATACACCGTCGGGAGCTCGTCGACAACAATCATACGCACATCCGTTACCGTTACTGTCTTATTCTCGGCACCCTCCCACGAATCGTTTCCCACACCATCCTTCTGCAGAAGCTTCCGATACGCCGTCAGTGCCTCCTTCTGTGTAGTACCTGTGGCTACGATTCCGTAATTTTCAACATTTACAAGCGCATAAAGCTTCACAAGTCCTCCCGTGTCCTTTAGCACCATAATATACGTCGCTTCGCCTTCTACGTTAATTAGCGACGGAAAGGCGGCTACATAGCCCTTTTCCTGAACCTCACCCTCGGCAGCACCCATCGCAGAATACTCTTCCGCACCGACAACGGAATAGAACTTATATTCTCCGGTACGTGCATTGGAGATAATGAATCCAATGTTACTTTCATCACTCGTTACACTCGTCACACCGGTGAAATACCACACGTCATCGCCAATCGTAATGTATCCGTAGTCATCGGTCGTCTGCTTACAATTTTCGTTGCCGAATATGCTGTTCCAAAAACCCCCGGACAACTGCCCGTTCCAATTGTACTTCTTCTCTGCCAGATCTCCGTCGTAAACAACATCAATCCAAGAAGGAGTATCCTGCACCGCATAGATTTCCGATTCGCCATTGCAGGGATTCAACAAAATCACCTCTGCAACATCCTTTGCCCCGAACAATCCGGCATTTGCCTTCATACAGGAAACCACATAGTAAGGATTTCCCGCATCGTCCAATTCGAAAAACATCGATCCAAATATCTTCGTAGGATACGCAAAGCGTAGCTTACGTTTCAGATCCTCTCCGAAAAACGCACTCTCTGAATACTTCATCGGCTCAGCAAAGGTGCGATATTCTGCTTCATTCGCCACCGGATCAACCATAACATAGCCCGGAATTCCGTTCTCATTGTTCTTCATCCACTTAATCCATCCGACGTATTCCAGCGGTGCCACCTTCTTCGGAGCACCCTGAAAATTAATCTGCGTATAATTCTCTGCAATTTCGTACTGAGAAATCACATCAGACAAGGAGCCCAGCGTACGGTTTCCTATGATTCTCGCAGACTCGGTATCCATAAGCGCAATGTTCGTTACCGTCGTTGTCTCCGGCATATCCTCTTCAAATACCGCCGTCTCAACCTGAATCAGATTTGCATAGCTTGACGCGCGGAACAGCGGAACCGAGATAATAACTCCAACAAGAAACACCGCTACTAAACCCAGTGCCACAAC
Organism: Lachnospiraceae bacterium; assembly: GCA_045601665.1. GTDB lineage: Bacteria > Bacillota > Clostridia > Lachnospirales > Lachnospiraceae > ISDg. Next base: position 40,920 of record JAZRZZ010000037.1, on the reverse strand, counting down.
TCCAAGCGGTCGCAAAGCACGTACAATCTGCTTATCCGGTACATGCTTAATCTCCGCAACCAATGAATACACCAGCGCATAGGCAACCAGTAGGCTTAACATATACACATACAAACCGATGCTTTGTACATTTAACGCCGGCAACGTAATATAGTAAGCCACCGCACCGAATAGCAACGTCAGTCCCAAGCTGACAATATGGGGCATCCACTTCTTCATTTCATTTCCTTCCTTTCTTGCAAAATTCCTTTGCACACTATAAGTATAACACATCCTATTTATGATGTCAATGAAATTTACATCTATTCAGAAAAAATGCCGGCCCGTCTCCCATAGGGAATGCGGTCCGGCGAGGAATGTATCTATTGCATTGGTTTTCAATCGCAATCCTTACAATGCATTTTCCTTAATGTACGCAACAAGCTCGTCCACCTGCGCAAATGCAAGCGCTACAACAGTATCCGCCGCCCCATAGTAAATTGCGATTTTACCGGTCGCAGCATCGGTAAGCGTTGCACAAGGGAAGCACACGTTGGGCACGTCACCCACACACTCGTAGAGTTCTGTCGGATGAAGAATGTATGGCTTACAGCGATACTTAATCTTCCACGGCTCTTCCTTGTCAAGAATGCATGCACCGATGGAATAAATCATACCATTGCATGTCGTTCCTACACCGTGGAACAGAAGCAACCAGCCTTCCTCAATCTCAATCGGAATCGGACCTGCACCGACCTTTGTCCATGCCCATCCCTGCGCATTCATTACATGATGATGGTATCCCCAATGCTCCATATCCGGGCTTTCGGAAAGATACATATCACCAAAAGGAGTGTGTCCGTTGTCCGAAGGACGAGAAAGCATCATAAACTTTCCGTTTATCTTCTTCGGGAAAAGAACACCGTTGCGATTGAACGGAAGAAATGCGTTCTGTAGCTGATAAAACTTCTTGAAATCATAGGAATATGCCACGCCGATTGTAGGGCCATGCCATCCCTCAAACTGATTGCACCAAGTCACATAGTAACGATCCTCTATCCAACATACACGGGGGTCATAACCGGTTGCAACACCGACACACTCCTCCTTTTCATTGTATAGCGGAAGTGGATCATGCTCAATTTCCCAATCGATCGCATTGTCACTCTTACCGAGGAACAAATGCTGCTCCATCGCTTTGTTATCACTTCGGAAAATACCCACAAAGGCACCATCCTTTGCGACAACAGCACTGTTAAAGATACTGTTCGCGCTGGGAATCTGATTTCTCTGAATGATCGGGTTGTTGCTGTAACGCCATACCGGATCGGTACAGCCTTCCGGGCGTTCCTGCCACGGGATGTTCGGTAGGTTGTCTCCAATAATCATAGTGTAAACTCCTTTGTGATTCATTTTTGTAATTTCACTATAGCATTTGTACAACCGCTTTGATATAATGAGTTCATATAAAAATCGTACAGACCTATTTTTATTTTTCGCCACTTCACACGGAAAGGACTCCTGCTATGGCACAATTATTTGAGTACATCGATTCTCTAAGCTCGCCCTACGAGGCATTTTGGGTAGACAGTCGTAACGAAAACGAGCCTACCAGACCGCATTGGCACTACTATATGGAAATCATCTATATCGAGGTCGGCTCACTCTATGTCGAATGTGACCGCCGCAAAACCATTCTCTCCCCCGGCGATTTCGCTATTTTTCACCCGAAAATCATTCATACGATGTCTCCTCTCGACATGAGCTCCTTTCGCTATGGCGTCATCAAATTTGATATCAGCCGACTGAACAGCTCCGGTGCACACTCTCCGCGTCTACGTATACTCTGTGAAAATGCCCGTCAGACCTCCAATGCACAGACGTTCTTTTCTGCCGACTGTATCGATTCCAAACGCTTTGATCGCCTGTTCAATCTCTGTATCGACGAATTGGCAAACAAAAATTACGGGTATGACATGGTTGTACAATCCTCGCTTTGTACCATGCTGATTGACCTGATTCGCATTTGGCGTGCCGATGGTTTGGACACACAACCCGCATCCCTGCCGATAGCCGAAGGAACATCTATCGACACCATTACGGAATACATCGACGAACACTCTGCGGAGCCTCTGCTGGTAGAGGAGCTCGCCGAGCGTTGCAACATGAGCTATTCCTATTTCGCAAAGAATTTCAAACAAATCTACGGGAGAAGCTGTAAAGAATACATCGAATTTGTACGAATCTGCAAGGCGGAAGATCTTTTGCTGTTCACCGACTTCGATCTCTCATACATCAGCCAAGAAACCGGCTTTTCCGATTGCAGTCATTTAATTAAAATCTTCAAGAAATGGAAAGGCATTACGCCGAAGCAATACAAGTTGCGTCGTCCTTCCCCGCTTTCATAACAAACAACCCGAGAATCTTTTCACAAAAGAATCTCGGGTATCTTTTTTAAAGGCTCCGCGCTTCGGAAATAAGCTGCATTTTCTTCGATTTTTATTTTATCAAATCCTTAATTACCTCTCCGGCCGCGATCAGGCCCGCCACGGACGGAACAAACGCAATGCTTCCCGGGGTCACTCGACGGCCGTCCTCCTCCGCACCGATTGGTGTCATCGCCGGCTCCTTGGAGTACACGACCTTGCAGCCTTTTACTCCTCGCCGCTTTAGCTCCCGTCGCATCACCTTCGCAAGCGGACAACCGGAGGTTTTATAGATATCCGTCACTTCAAATCCGGTCGGATCCAGCTTGTTCCCCGTACCCATACAACTGATAATCGGAATTCCATATGCCTCTGCCGCCACAATAAGATCAAGCTTTGCCGTCACCGTGTCCACCGCGTCTATAATATAATCGTAATCCTTCAAGGGAAAGCATTCACGCTTTTCCGGAAGATAAAACACTTCCATTGTCTCTACTACTGCGGCAGGATTGATCGTCTTGATTCTCCGACGCATTGCTTCCGTCTTCGCCATGCCCACAGTCTCATATGTGGCTATGATCTGACGATTGATATTCGATTCAGCCACAGTGTCTGCGTCCACCAGCAGAAATGCACCGACACCGCTTCGTGCTAACGCCTCTACCGCATAACCTCCCACACCGCCGATTCCGAATACTGCCACTCGCTTTTTGGCGAGTTTCTTCACGCCGTCTTCACCGATCAAGCGCGCCGTTCGTTCCAATCGACTCATGCTCATTTCCTCCTATGACCTTTGAAATAATTCCGCCGAGCAATACCATACGATTTTCATACACAACCACAGACTGTCCGGGCGTGATCGCTCGTTGCGGTGTATCAAACACAATGCGGACACGCGACCTCTCCTCGGGGTAAACCGTACAAGGCGCCCCTTCATGTGCATATCGAATGCGCGCTATCGCACGAAGCGGCTGTGTAAGCTCTCCAAGTCCTACCATCTGTACGTGTTCCGCACACAATGCCATCGCATATGTCGATACATTATCCCCTAAAACAACCTCATTGGTATCCGGACGAATCTCCGTCACATAGGCCGGCTTACCCAAAGCAATCCCAAGTCCCTTTCTCTGTCCCACTGTATAACGCCAAATGCCATCATGCCTACCGAGTACAGTGCCATCTGTCCAAACAAAATTTCCTTTCGGCGGAAGCAGTTCTCTTCGCTTCTCGATAAACGTTACATAATCATCGTCCGGGATAAAACAGATTTCCTGACTATCCGGCTTATCCGCTACTTCCAACCCTAACTCCATCGCCATTGTGCGTACCTGCTCCTTGGTATATGCGCCAAGAGGCATCCATGTTCCGGCAAGCTGTTCCTGACTCAGACGATACAAAACATACGTCTGATCCTTCGCCGTAGCATCTGCCATTCGTATTGAATATCTTCCGTTCGACAAATGCTCAATTCGCGCATAATGTCCCGTAGCCACCTTACTGGCTCCGACCTTCTTTGCGACCGAGTACAAAGCTTCCCACTTAATCTTACGATTGCAAAGCACACATGGGTTCGGAGTCCTTCCGCAAAAATAATCCTCTACAAAGGGTGCAACCACATGCATTTCAAAGTCATGTTCCATATTCACCACGCGATGCTCGATTTTCAATTTCTCCGCTACGCGGCGCGCATCCGCCAGCATCTGCTCGACTACCGGATGATTTTCTTCCGAATTGCCATGCCACACCTGCAGCGTCACGCCGATGACCTCATACCCTTCCGATTTCAGCAGATATGCCGCCACCGCAGAATCCACACCGCCGGACAGTCCGACTACTACCTTTTCTCCGCTCATTTTATTCCTCCCATGCCAAACCATATTTTTCTCCGAGCACAATAACACCCCTATCCTGCTATTTCACCACATCTTCATCCATGCTCTCAAAATCCCCACACGTTCCACTCCGCAATCAAGCTCGTATATCGTAGCATGGCATTTGCCTTTTTTCAATGTTTTTTTCGTTTTTCCAAGGTTGATAACGAAAGGCGTACAGCAAGCTGATTTCCTGCCATACGCCTTATTACATACTCAAAAACACACTTTATTCGGAAAGCCAATCTCGACTCTTATACCAAACTACCGTTCCGCACCTTGCCACCACGGACGATCCTTCGCGGATACATATACTTTTCGTTGAATTGTTCCATTGTAATCGGTCTGTCGTACAAAAATCCCTGTGCCTGATGACATCCGTATCCGAAGATCAAACTTTCCTCATCCCTCGTCTCAATCCCTTCACAAATGATATCAAGGTTGATCTGATTCAGAATATTTATCAGCCCACGGATGATTTCCTGTCCCTTCCTGGAACCAAGGCTATCTTTGATAAAACCTCGATCCAACTTGATGAAGTCGACCGGGAGAATTCCGACCATACTCAACGAAGAATAGCCCGCTCCGAAATCGTCTACACTAATACGGAACCCATAATCACGGAGCTTTGTAATCTTTGCAATAATAATCGCCTTGTCTTCAAAGAATACACTCTCGGTAACCTCAAACTCAATAAACTGTGGCGGAATGCTATACTTCTCAAATTCCGTAATTAACTCCTCTACGAAATTTTTCTTATAAAAATGCAATCGGCTCAAATTCACGGATATCGGTATCGGGCGAATTCCTTCATCGATCCATTTTTTTATCTGCCGAAAAACATACTTTGCCACATACAAATCCAAATCCACTACACGACCACTCTTCTCAAGCACGGGAATAAACACCCCGGGAGAAACCAAGTTGCCGTCCTTGTCATATAAACGACTCAGAGCCTCTGCTCCTTGAATCTGCTGTGTACGAATATCAATCTTGGGCTGAATATACACCGGAATGGAATCATTTTCGAGTGCCTCATCAAACAGCATACTAATCTTCGCAGTTTCTTCTTTCTGAATCATGAGATTCTCGGAAAAGATTCGACAGGGTACGCTGAGATTGCCCTTTACTGTTCGTCGTGCTACATTTGCCTTGTCGATTGCCATCACTAGCGGTTCCATATTGTTGTGCAAATGATAGGCACCGACATTTAAGTTCAATAAAACATCGGGATATTTCTTTCTCATCTCGTGAGCAAACTCCTGCTTACCATTTCGAATTCGCTCCATTAAGGCCTCATCGTCCATATACTTGTATAACTGCACAAAATGATCCGTGTGAGTTCTCGTGGCCAATACCGTACACGGATCCTTCTTAACAAAATCTCCGAAGTGATGCAAAATATCATTACCACCCTCATAAGAATATAGCTTGTTTATGTACTTGAAATCGCTGAAGTCAGCGACAATTATTGTATATGTCTCTTCATCTTTCGCAAGTAGCTTCCCCGCTGCTTCAATAAAATCATCGTAATACATCAACCCTGATATTCTATCCGCAACCACAGTTCCTCACCTCCTATTTTGGAGCCATATAACTATATCTCGACGAATACAATTGTACCACTTCCTTTGACGATATGCAAGTATGCATAATCGTTTTTCCAAAATAATAAACCATTTTGTGAACCAACTTCATTTGACGTGTTATCTTACACTTTATCCACATATAGAGCATTTCCTGCGTGAAATCATGACGCTCTCCACAAAAAAAGAAGGGCGGAGCACTTCACCTGCAGATGCCCCTTACCCTTCTGTCGTTATATTTACTCTTCCTCTGTCGTCTTGTCGCCGGACTCACTATCCTCCGCCTTTTCGTCTTCCGACGCACCATCTTCGGCCGGAACAATCGTTGCGTTGTCACGAACAAATTCGAGAACCAAATCGTTCAGCATGCAATACTCAATGTAGTCTTTGCTATAAGTTGCCTCAAACGTCGTCTGATCATTAATGCCGGCTTGCGACATGTACGTCTTCACATATTCCTTATAAACCTCATCCGACACCGTAATCTTCTCTGTCTCAGCAATCTTCTGAAGTGCCATATACTGCTTAACCGCCTTCTCAGCACTTGCCTTCTGATCCTCATAATACGAATCCATCGTCTCGTAGCCGCCGTAGCCGGTTACCAACTGTTCCACCGTAACGCCATACATCTCGGCCATGTACTTCATTTCTTCGATCGACTGATTATAATAAAAATCTACATCGGCTTGATCAATCTTTTTGTACTCGCAGTTTTCAACCACCTGCTTTACAAGATCGGTCCACATCTCACTTTCAAGAGATTCCTTCTTCGTATTCTCCATATCTTCCTCGAGTAGCTCAAGGAATTCGTCTACCGTCTCGCACTCGTCATCGGTGTATCCCTTTACATAATCATCGGTCATGTGATCCAACGAATCGCAGACATAATTAATAGTTACCTTGAATACTGCGGGCTTGCCTGCAAGGTCAGGATTGTTTTTGTACGGATCCGGGAAAGTAACATTCACATCGACCGTTTCTCCCACAGTCTTCCCGATCAAGCCGGACTCAAAACCGTCGATAAAGGTCTTCGATCCGATTTCCAAAACAAAATCCTTGTCACTTCCGTTCTCAAATGCCTTGTCATCCATATAGCCGGTATAATCGATGTTGATAAAGTCTCCATCCTTTACCGCTGTCCCCTGACGTGCCTCATTCTTCACATAGTTCGGGTACTGCTTAAGAAGATTCTCTACCGTCTTATCAAGCTCCTCCTGCGTTACCTTTGTAGACTTCTGCTTGTGCACAAGCTCCTTATACTGACCGAGTACAACCTCTCCTCCACACACACGGTACATCTCCGGTGTAGGAGTCGCTGTGGGAATTCCTTCCCCGCTATCGTTGCCGCACGCAGTCAATGCCGCCATCATTGCACAAAAAAGAATTCCGATTACCACTCTCTTCTTCATTGTTATAAACCTCATTTCCTCACTGTCTATACTTTTGTTCACACTGCGGGGACAGTTCCCGACAGATCCTCTCTTTTCTCAAAACCAATAAGATTTCGAACCATAAAAATCAACCTCTACATTTTAGCAAAGAATGTGCCAAATGTAAAGGTTGTGCACGAAATTTTCACAAAATACTTACCACGTGTAGGTTACATCTCACCATTTCCCCTACGTTCCACCTCTTTGCGCGTCTTTGAAAGCGTAAAGAACGAAATCAAGTCTGTAAATCCGGCATATATCAAACCGACACCGATCCATACTTCTCTATGATCCTCCAATAAGCCGAGCATCAACAGGAATCCGAAGACGACTCCGACAATTGCAACAACCAAATGAAAGCTCCAACTGTTTTCCTTCAGCTTCTTCATATCCCATGCGTTTTGAACTTTTATAAGTCCACTGAATAATACAAGAAACGATAAAAACAGCGGAAGGTTCTCAATCACGGTATCCGCGTGGACAAGCACCAATATTCCCATAAGGACAGCCGCCATAGAGCATGCCAAGGAGTAATTCCTCTCGTCGCTCAAGGCATCCTTTTTCCGGTAATCCACCGAAAAACAAATGCCGACCGCTATCGCAAGACAAGCCAAACAGTAACATATGTAACTCTGTGTCTGTGCCGGCCACAAAAGCATAATCACACCGAGTGCAACCATCACGCTGGATGTCGCTATTACATCAATCTTCAGCTTTTTAATCAGTTTCATAATAAACTCCTTTTTCAACCACTACAGCATTGATTTTTTCCGTTTTGCTTTGCGCGATACAACATTCGGTCAGTTACTTCGAAAAACTCCTCTGTCGTCATTTGGTAAGCACTAAGTTGGAATAGTCCACAACTAAACGTGATGCTCCCCGGATGCCAATCAAATCGCTCCGCACGGAACTTTTCCAACACTCCATCCATGATCTTATGTGCATCCTTCACCTTCGTATAGGGGAAAATGATAGCAAATTCCTCTCCTCCGTAACGACTGACGTACGCATGCTCTCCGCAATGCTTCTGCAATAGCTCCGCTAATCGGTGAATGACTTCATCGCCGTTTCCATGACCGTATGTGTCGTTCACCTTCTTAAAGTTGTCGATATCCACAACCGCAAGCGACAACGGCTCCATATCTCGATTTTTCACATGTCGATCCAAATAATCATAGAATGCAGTATGATTGTAGAGCCCGGTCATAGGCTCACGTAACAGCTTTTTTTCAAGAGAAACATTGTCCTCTTCATGCAGCTTCAAAATGTCATCGTTCTTCTCGATAAATTGCAATAGCAATACCGATAACACCCGAGATGCCGCAACAAGAATCATCGCTATCGCTACGTTGAAAATAAAGAAAGTGGAATCGATCTTTTCCATCACCGACGAAAGCAATAAAAGAAATAACATACATACCTGCGCCGCGATATGCGTCAAGCGGCACAATTCCTTGTCACCGAATACCGTCACCCAAATGACCGGCACACAAAAGCAGGTATATGCCGCCGGTGTGTCACATGGAAACACCGCAATCACCATACACATCAATATCATATACCCAGCGGTACACAGATTTTTTCGCCTTCCCGAAAAGTCCGGCGACTCTAAAACAAACCATAACAAGGCATATCCGACAACAAGAATTATCGTCGGTGTCCAAAAATACAGTGCGGAATAACTTTCCCACGACGTGCCATCCTGCCACATCGCAAAATAAGCAATCACCTCCGAAAATGCAACAAGTACAATCAGAAAGGCTGCCACTAACAAAAAATGCCGCCGCAAATCGACATAACGATCATTCACAATCATCCCCTCCGTCTAAATTCCCAGCATCGCCGTTGCCATCTGAAAATAAACCAGCAACGATACCGCATCCACTACCGTTGTAATAAATGGACTTGCCATAACCGCAGGATCAAGTCCCAATCGTTTCACTAAGATTGGCAACGTACAACCAAGCAATTTCGCACAAACAACCGTAACGCAGAGAGTCACACACACAACCAATGCGATCGTCACGGTAATTGCCTGGCCCATCAGCCACTTATCCACCAATAAGATCTTTCCGAAGGTTACTATCGCCAATACACTACCACACAGCAATGACACTCTCAGTTCTTTCCAAACGACACGAAGGATATCGCCCATCTCCACCTCTCCGAGTGACAATGCACGAATTACCGTAACAGACGACTGACTTCCGGAATTTCCACCGGTTCCCATGAGCATGGGAATAAATGCGGTCAACGCTACCTGTACAGCCAGCGCCTCTTCAAACCCTCCGATAATCATGCCGGTAAATGTCGATGACACCATCAACAGTACCAACCAAACAATTCTGGAGCGAAACAGATCCCATACCGAAGTTCGGAGATACGGTTTCTCCGAAGGCGTCATCGCGTTCATCTTCGCAAAGTCTTCTTCTGCCTCATCCTGAATAACGTCAATGACGTCATCGACGGTTATGATTCCGACCAAGCGTTCCTCCGCATCCACTACAGGAAGTGCCAAGGCATCGTATTTTCCGAAATCATTCGCCACATCCTCTTTGTCATCCAACGTATGAACACTGATGACGTGCTCCTCCATGATATCACCGATCAGTGCATCCCCGGAAGCCAGCAGAAGATTCCTTACCGAAACCACGCCCATCAGTTTTCGATTCACATCCATAACATAACAGGTATAAATCGTCTCCTTATCCACCGCCACGCGTCTCAAATAGGCAAATGCCTCATCTACCGTCATGTTTCGCTTTAAATCCACGTACTCGGTCGTCATAATGCTTCCCGCACTATCCTCCGGATACTTCAAAAGCTCATTGACGGTCTTTCTCATCTCCGGAGTTGCATTTGCCAAGATACGACGTACCACATTGGCAGGCATCTCCTCAATAATATCTACCGTATCGTCCATGTAGAGCTCATCCAACATTTCTCGTAGCTCCACATCACTGAAGCAACCGATAAGGAACTGCTGCTGTTCACTCTCCAATTCGACAAACACTTCTGCCGCAAGCTCCTTCGGCAGAATACGGAACACAACCGCATATTGGTTCTGCGGAATCTCTTCAAAAAATTCCGCTATATCCGCCGGCTCAGCTTCTTTCAACAGCTGACGCAGTACGGAATATTTACGCTGATTCAGAAGCTCCAGCGCTTCCTCGTAAGAAAAAGCCTCGTTATCCATTGTTCCATCCTCCTCTATGTATTCGGCAACTACCATCTACAGCAAGTACGAACACGAAGCCTTCGGGTATATCCTTACGACAACCTTTTGATTCAATCTATAAATCTTTCGCCGCGAGTCCCGCAGACGAAATTCACTGAGTCTATGTTGTAGCACGAACATCGCCCATCGGACTTCGCGCCACTACTACCGTCACTATCCACAAAACCCACCTCTTTTCACTCGATAATTAGAAAGATATTCAATATATTATAGCACCTTTGCAGACAAAAGTATACCCCTTTCCTCCGAAAAAAACGACAAATCCCAATCGTTTATTCTACGTAGGAAAATGCTAAGATCGTGATGCATTTTTCCTCATCTCCGGCAGCGGAAAATACGCGAATCTCATGTTCGTCGGGCTCCTCCTCGGATAGGATAAGCACGGCGTTGCAATGATTCCATCCAACCGTGCGAGGATCAAAGGTTCTTACCGCCTTGCCGTCCACCGAGATTACCGCCTTACCGAACTCGGCATCGCCGGAATCCTTAAAAATCAAGAAAAAACTCCGACACCGCAACCGAACGACAAACGGTACTACCGGACCCATGCCCTTCTTCGGCTCACATTTCCAATTGTATGCAAACATCGGCGTAGCGTCGCGCTCCATATCGATTTCTGCCGTTTGTAAGTTCGAATCCACCTCGGTAAAGGAACCGATATTCACGAAGATTCCCTCCGGATACTTTGCCTCCGGATTTCGATGCACCGTCTTTGCCTCCGCATATTCGCGTCCAAGACACGCCTGTGCGGGCCAATAAGGCTCTTCATTTATCTGCGCCAACGACTGATCCAATAAGTGCAACACACAATCCGCCATCACGCGATGCCCATCGTTCGTGGGATGAAAACAATCATAAAAATACTGACGCTTCGACAACACATGGTCCTCACCGTCGCCGAACTGTGGCGTTACCGCATCCAACACACTGACCATCGGCAAATCATAGTGCTTTCCAATCGGAGCTAACCGCTCCTGCAGATTCCAATCGTTCATAAATACGGAAAACAACAGCAGGACCGCAGGCGCTTCCGGTTGATTGTATGCCTTTGCTACCAAGCTTTCGTAGCAGATTCCCTTTGTCTCATCCCCCTCATCATTAACCGCAAATTCGATAATCACCAAATCCGGATGTTCCGTGCCGTTCCGAAGCACATCGTGTTCATATCGCAACAGACCAAGCTCAGAGGAGGTTCCTCCGAGTCCTGCCTTTACGAGACGGACCTTTTCCGGCTCACTGGCATAATTCTTACGAAATCCATCAAAAACTCGATAGACATAGCTTTCGGTGTTAATGGGCTTTGCACCCGCTCCTTGCGTAATCGAGCCTCCGATAAACGCCAGTGTGACGTCTTCGCCCCTTTCCGCCTTTTCTATCGTCTTACGAAGACGATAAACATTACCTAACGACATCAAAGAGCGATCCAGCATACGTGCATATGCCGGTGTATCATATGCAATCGGCGGATCCAGCACCGGTTCCGGCACTTCAAAGCCATCCTGCAAATAGAAGATCACCGTCGCCTTTCCGCAAAAATCCTTGCTGTCCGAAAAAATATAAAATGCACCGAGAATCTCGTTCTCTTCCTTGTCTTCATATTCGCTCAGTGGGAAAATTCGCTCAGCACCATCGCAACACACCTCCATATTGATACGGGTTCCGTTACGATAACGATCATGCTTTGCATAGTGTAGCAGCTGACAGGTTACTTCCTTCTCCTTGTCTTCCGGTATTTCGGTCTCCATGATGATCCCGATGCTATGTACAATCTTGAAGAATTCATGACTATCCTGTAGACGCCTTGTCAGATCCTCGGAGAGTTCAGGACAGATCAATCGAACATTTCCCGATATGCGATTCTCAAGATAAATAACCTCCGCTGCCCTTCCATTCACATCATGTGCCGTGGTAACATTATCTTCTAGCATAAAATAAATCTTAGCCCGTTTTTTTGTCGGGTCCTTCGGAGCCACCGGTCCTCTCATAATATATCCAATCCTTTCTTTTCAGCAAAACTTTTTCCCATTTGATAGTACCCGAGTTTTCAGAAAAACGCAAGGCGTTTTTTTATTTTCGCCTCCGTTTGACGTGTTTTATTTCATGGCACGTTGTTTCTTTTTCTGTTCAAGCACATATCGCAACTTTTGAAGATTGAATCTAAAAACTTGGTCATTTTTGATTAGAAAAAAACAAACGTCTGCTGTAAACTAATATTACAAAATAGGTGCTCGTTTCTTCTTATGAGCACGTAATATACGGAGGATTCTTTTTATGAAAAAATATTTAACGGCATGGTTGCTTCTGCTTTGCATGCTTCTCTGTGTCGGATGTGAAAAGCCCGGGGAGGACTCCCCTACAGAGACCCCTTCCGTGACCCCTTCTTCCGAACCGACGCAAGGCGTCGTAATCGACGAATCTGCGTTGCAGCTTGCAGTTGATTTTTCAAAGACTTATCAGACGATTGACGGCTTTGGGGCAGCCTATACTTGGTATTCCGAATACACCTTCAGAACTCCATACCCCGAAGAGATTCTGGATCTCCTCTTTAAGGATGCCGGTCTTACGATTCTTCGTTTCAAGAACGAATACAATTATCCCGGATTCAAAAACTCGGCTGCAACCAATCTCAAATATTATGAATATGCTAAGAAGTGTGCCGAGGCACGCGGAGAAGAGGTAAAGGTTCTCTATACCAGTTGGTCTCCGAGTGCCGACCTGAAGGGCAACGGCATCATTGACGGTGGGGCGTCCATCGCAAAGGATACAAACGGCAACTATCGCTATGAAGACTTCGCACAATGGTGGGTGAACTCGGTGAAAGCCTATGAAGAAGCCGGTATCCCCATCGATTATGTAAGTATTCAGAACGAGTGCGATTTCGTCGCAAGCTACGATGGTTGTGAATTTTCTTGGACCGAAACCGACAACCTCGCCTGTTACGCCGATGCATTTTTGGCCACCTACCGTGCATTTCAAAAAAACTTTGGCAATGAACTGCCTTTGATGATTGCGCCGGAGACCATGTCTGTTGAGATTTCCACTTTGAAGAGTTATCTTTCGAAGATTCTACAGGAGGAGCCGAACAGCATTTACGCAATCGCTCACCATCTCTATCTCGGCGGCACATCTACGGACGATCCGAACTACTGCAACTATGACTCTTTCTTAATGAATTTCCTCGGAGTAGATACCTATGCTACCGAACATAATCTCAAGCGTTGGCAGACGGAGTTCTATCGCGGAACATCGCTTCAAACAGCAAATGTGATCAACAACTCGCTGATTTATGAGAACGCAAATGCCTACATCTATTGGGGCGGCGTGTGGGAAGGCGACCGTAACGACGGGCTTTACTCCAACAATCTGATTTCCGTCGGCAGCGGAATTCAGAATTGGCCCGGCGAGCACGGCTACGCAGCCAGCGGGGACTACTACGCATTGCGACATTTCTCGGAATACATTCGTCCCGGATACATTCGCATCGACTCCACTACCGGTAAGATGAACGTACGTTGTAGCACATTCAAGAGTCCGGACGGAACACGTCTTGTATGTGTCTTCCTTAACAATCTTGAAACCGACAGTAAGATTCAGCTTACACTCGAGGATTGCGAATTCGCTTCCACGAAGGTGATTCAGTCTGTATTCAAAGATGGCTTCCAAGCCTCCGACGTATATCAGGACAAAGGAGCTCTCGCGGCAGACCGTACCGTTACGCTTCCTGCAGAAAGCGTAACTACGGTTGTTATTGACCTCACAGCAGCAAAGTAATTTACTTCTCCTACGATACAACGTAAAAAGAACAAGTCGATCCACGGCTTGTTCTTTTTTATACTCACTATTCTTTATTCCAAGTCTCCAAATGCAAGAATTGAGAAATCCTTTCTTTCATTAATACTATAATGATACCGTAGCCCTCTCTACGATTCTACTACATTTTCCATGCATCTGTATAAAAGAAATCTTACAACCTTCAAATCGGTAGCAAAAGAAGAAAAAATGCAATACCGCACGACACTAACGACACAGTCACCAAGCCTTTTCCGCGATATGCGAGTAACACTGCTGTAAAAAAACCAATAGTCGACACTGCCGGCTCGGACGTTACCGAGAGGATTGCGGGAAAAGTCATTGCCGTCAGCACCGTGTACGGAATATAGTGAAGAAACGATTGAAAGAATCGGTTCCTCACTTTTTTGCGAAACGCGACAAACGGAACCGCACGAACCAGATACGTCACAATCATCATAACCGCTGCATACAAAAAGAAATCCTCAGTCATGCTCGTCCTCCTTTATCGGAAACAAAACAGCCCCTGTCACAGAAGCAAGCACCGCACAAATGATAATAGAAAAACCGACGGAAACCCCAGACAACACCGGCACATAGGTCATCAGACAACTGAAAATCACTGTTAGCAACACAATAAACAGCATCCTCCGATCTCCCTTTGTCCGCGGCACGACAATTGCCACAAACATCCCGTAGATCGCCAGTCCCATCGCCTCGGTTATCGTTGCCGGCATCACATTCCCAAGCACGGCACCGGCAAGCGTTCCAAGGCTCCAGCCGCAGTACGGAAGAATCAGCAAGCCGGCGAAATATCTACGGCTTACAGCTGTAGAACGATTTATGGCAACCCCGTATATTTCATCGGTAATCGCAAAACCGAGTATCGCTCGACTCGCTCCGCGAAACCGCTCGTCCGTCTTTTGTGAAAGTGAGATTCCCATTAGTGCATAGCGAAGATTTATGATCAACTGCGAAATCGCCAGCTCAAGAAGGGTTCCTCCCGTCGCTATAATCTTCACACCGGCAAATTGTCCTGCACTTGTCAGATTGGTCATAGAAAGCAATACGGTTTCCCACCAGCGCAAACCTTCCGCCGACCCCATAATCCCAAACGTAAAGGAAACAAAAAAATATCCCAGTGCAATAGGAATACCGTCACGTATTCCTTGACGTATCTCCCATCGCCCGTGCTGTGTATTCGTTTCTCCCATAGCGTTCTCCTTAAAAGTTACATTTTCTCCGTATAAAGGGCTGCCGTTTCCGGCAGCCCCTACGCAACTTTACTACAACAACGACACACCACGTTCCTTCGCGTATGCCACAACATCTTCCGGCCATACGGACACCTGAACTTCTCCGATATGCGCCTTCCGCAAGAAGAACATACAGATTCTTGACTGTCCGATCCCACCGCCTACCGTATAGGGAAGCTGCTTCTCTAGCAATGCCTTCTGAAACGGCAGCTGCGCACGTTCAGGACAGCCCGCTTTCTCCAGCTGTGAACGCAATGTATCTTCGTCTACCCGAATTCCCATAGACGAAAGCTCTAGGGCAATATCGAGCAGCGGATAATATACAAAAATATCGCCGTTTAGGCTCCAATCATCGTAATCCGGTGCTCTTCCGTCGTGTTTCTCACCACAGGACAGCACATCTCCGATCTTCATGACAAATACCGCACCTTTTTCCTTCGCAATGGCATATTCACGTTCCTTTGGTGTCTTGTCAGGATATTTCCGATACAGCTCCTCTGAAGTAATAAAACAAATTTCCTCCGGCAAGATGCATTCCACATAATCGTACTGATTTGCAATGTACTTTTCGGTAACACGAAGCGCCTCGTACACTGATTTCACAATCTGGCGAAGCGTTTCCTCTGTACGTTCTTCCTTCGTAATAATCTTTTCCCAGTCCCACTGATCTACGAAAATCGAATGAATGTTGTCGGTATCCTCGTCCCGCCGAATGGCATTCATATCTGTATAAAGACCTTCTCCGTGACGGAATCCATACTTGCCCAATGCCAAGCGCTTCCACTTAGCCAGTGAGTGAACGATCTCCATCTGACGATCCTCTTGCTCCTTTACACCAAAGGAAACCGGACGTTCCACGCCATTTAAATTATCATTCAAACCGGACTCTGAATCCACAAACAGCGGCGCACTGACACGGTACAGATTCAGCTGCACAGCCAATTCACGCTGAAAAAAATCCTTCACCTTCTTAATGGCAATCTGCGTCTCCTTGTTGCCTAAGGAAGATTCGTATCCCTCGGGGATATAGATTCTCTCTGCCATCTTTGTTCCCTCCTATGCTCTATCGCCCTGCCCTACTTGTGGTACAATTTCTTCGTCTCATACACCGGCTCGCAGGTTAGATGGGTCCCAAGTTTGCGAAATACCCCTTCATCCACTGCGGATAAGATAACACTGCTGTGCACCTCACTTCCGGCCATCTGCTCAATGCTCTTCATTGCCTCTTCGGCCTCATCGTCAGTAGTTGCACAGATCGACAATGCAAGCAAAACTTCATCCGTATGCAATCTCGGATTGCGATTGCCGAGATGATTCACCTTCAAGTCCTGAATCGGCTCCAAAATGTTCGGAGGCAACAGTTTCTTTTCGTCACGTATCTTTCCAAGATGCTTTAGCGCATTCAGCAACGCCGCGGACGACGCTCCGAGCAATGCCGAAGTTCTTCCCGTAATAATCGTTCCGTCGTTCAATTCTATTGCAACTGCAGGTGCTCCGGTCTCCTCCGCACGAAGTCTAGCCGCTGCAACGACCTTTCGATCCTCTACACTGATCCCCGCTTGCTCCATCAGCAATTCGATCTTATATATTGCTTCCTCATCGCCGCGTGCCTTTCTCTTGTCACACAACGCAGCAAAATATCTGCGCACGATCTCTTCTTTCGAAGCTTCCTTCGTCGCATCGTCGTCGATAATACAATTTCCCACCATGTTCACACCCATATCGGTCGGAGACTTATAAGGCGAAGAACCGTAAATTCTCTCAAACATCGCATTCAGCACAGGAAATATTTCGACGTCACGATTGTAATTCACCGCAGTCGCACCATACGCTTCCAAGTGAAACGGATCAATCATATTCACGTCATTCAAATCCGCGGTTGCCGCTTCGTATGCAAGATTGACCGGATGCTTCAACGGAATATTCCAGATCGGAAATGTCTCGAATTTTGCATATCCGGCCCGAATACCTCTCTTATGTTCATGATACAATTGAGAAAGACACGTCGCCATCTTTCCGCTTCCGGGGCCCGGAGCCGTAATCACCACAAGCGAACGAGAAGTTTCGATATAATCATTCTTTCCGTAGCCTTCATCACTTACAATCTTCGAAATATTGGACGGGTATCCTTCAATCTTGTAATGACGGTAAACACGTAGTCCAAGACCTTCCAACTTCTTTTCGTATGCCAATACACTCTCCTGCTCGATAAACTGAGTTAAAACAACACCCCCAACATACAGACCATATCCGCGAAATGCATCAATTAAGCGCAGGACATCCGCATCGTATGTGATACTAAGGTCGCCACGAATCTTGTTTTTCACAATATCATTTGCACTGATAACAATCACTATCTCTGCGTCGTCCTTCAACTGCGCAAGCATACGAATCTTACTATCCGGCTGAAATCCGGGCAAAACACGAGACGCATGAAAGTCATCAAACAGCTTGCCGCCGAATTCCAGATACAGCTTGCCACCAAACTTGGCAATACGCTCCTTAATGTGCGCCGACTGCATCTCCAAGTATCTTTCATTGTCAAATCCAACTCTCTTCATGACTGCCTCCGTTATCTCTCACACATTCCTATTGTTTTTCTCGTCGTTTTGGACGTACTCCACAATACGATCTCGCAACCGAAACAATGCATCCACAATGTACGGTTCAAAATGCGTTCCTTTCTCCGACTCAATTATGGCCAAAGCCGCATCAATCTCCATTTTACCCTTGTAGGAACGCTCACTCAACAGTGCATCCAGCGTATCAGCTACTGCCATAATACGTGCGCCCAGCGGAATCTCGGTCTTTCGCAAACCACCCGGATAACCGCTGCCGTCCCAACGCTCATGGTGACTCAGCACTACCTCTTTGATATTCTGATAGAGCTCCGGATCTGCAAGGTGCATGAGATTTTCCTCTACTAGACGATAGCCTTCCGTCGTGTGGCTCTGGATAAGCTTGTATTCTTCGTCTGTCAGTTCCCCTTTTTTCAAAAGAATCGAATCAGGAATGCTGATCTTACCAACATCATGAAGCGGTGCAGCCATCGCCAAATCGTTAATGGTTTTCTCCGTAATCAAGTCACGATAATATTCGTTGGTACGCAACTCCTCCGCGATCATACGAACATAATCCCCTGTTCTGCGAATATGGTGCCCCGTATTGCGGTCTCTGGACTCAAGCAGATTTGCAAAGCCGGCGACAAATTGTGTCTGCATACGTTGCATCTCTTGATTATTCTTATGAAGCATCGTAAAGGAATCCTGAATTGTTCCGACCAACGCATACAAAATCGCAGCCAACAGAACATACTCCCAAGTCAGTGCGAAGCCAAATGCTCCGTACCATTCCGTCTGTGACCAATCTTGGTAATGCTTCTCTACCTCCATAAATGCTCGAATATACAACGACACCATCATAATAACATAGCTCATGCCCATAATCTGGAGCGTAAAGCGTTTCTTAAAATATAAGCAAGAAAGTGCCGGCATCATCGCATATGCAATGTATATGTTCATGCTGTCTTTCGTGGCAACGAAACAAACACCGATATGCATTCCGAGAATCAATACATATTTTGCGATATAAGCGTGCTGCTTACAATGCATCAGCCCTTTTGCGGCCACTCCGCCACCCAAGGCAAGCAAACTAAGAAACAAGCACTCAAGGTACGTGATATCATAAAGTCCGAGGCGACGCGCAAATGCAAACACCGGACCCACGGTAATCAATGCAAACACGCAACGATACAGAATCTCGTTGACAATCATTTCATTTTTCTGAAAATAGTTATTTTCGGACCCTGCTATCATCCGCACTCTCCTTTTCTCGCGTATGTTCGATTACGGTTCGTTATATTTCTCCACCTGCTCTACAACCCATGCATCATCTTCAAAATAATTGATTCGCATAGCTGCCTTTACCTCGTGCAACGTCTGGGCCGCAACCGCTCTAGCCTCTTCACTGCCTTTGCGAAGCATCTCGTAAATCTCCGGGATATGCTTGCGAAGCGCAAGACGACGTTCACGAATCGGTGCCAACTCTTCTTCCAAAACGGCACAAAGGAAGCGCTTAATCTTCACATCTCCCAATCCACCTCTGCGGTAATGATCCTTCAATGCATCCAGATTCTCATAATCGGGCAGATATTTTGCAAAATGCTCCGGCTTACTAAACGCATCAAGATAGGTAAATACCGCATTTCCCTCTACGGTTCCGGGATCGGACACCTTAATATGATTCGGATCGGTATACATGTTCATAACCTTTTGCTTGAGTTCCTCCGCTGTATCAGACAGATAGATACAATTGCCGAGTGACTTACTCATCTTCGCCTTGCCGTCGGTACCGGGCAGTCTCTGGCACGTTTCATTCTGAGGAATCACCGCTTCGGGTTCTACCAAGGTCTCCCCGTATGTTAGGTTAAACTTCCGCACAATCTCTCTGGTCTGTTCAATCATTGGCAGCTGATCTTCGCCGACCGGCACGGTTGTAGCACGGAATGCGGTAATGTCTGCCGCCTGACTGATTGGATACGTAAAGAAACCTACCGGAATACTGGTCTCGAAATTTCTCATTACAATCTCATTCTTCACCGTAGGATTTCGCTGCAAACGAGAAACCGTAACAAGGTTCATGTAGTAAAACGAAAGCTCCGTCAGCTCCTGTACATGCGACTGAATAAAAATCGTGCATTTTTCGGGATCCAGTCCGCAGGCCAAATAATCCAGTGCGACCTCCATAATGTTCTGACGAACCTTCTCCGGGTTGTCCGCATTATCGGTCAACGCTTGCGCATCCGCAATCATAATAAAGATCTTATCAAACTCTCCGGAGTTCTGCAGCTCCACACGACGCTTCAAAGACCCCACATAATGTCCGACATGCAGTCTCCCCGTCGGGCGGTCACCGGTCAAAATAATCTTGCTCATATATGCTACCTCTTTGTCCAAAATATTCCGTGTTCCAGTGCGAGCCACACCGCATAGAAGCAGTCTTTTCGAAAATAGCTCACAATATAAAGAGTATATATTTCCGCTTGAAAAATGTCAATCATTTTCCCGAAAAGAAGCTTTGTTTTCCCCGAAGATTGCGAAATTACATAAAAAGAGAAGGTCTTTGCTTCTCATACAAAGACCTTCTACACAAAAGGCATACCGCAACACCCATAGCCTCCCAAGCAAAGGTTGCACAAAAGATTCGCCAAACAGAGCTTCATGCAATATCCATCTCCGGAAACCACCGGCATCCCGTAAGCATTGCCTCGCGACACATACCACTCATTTCCTTCCTGCACCCGTCGGTAAGCCTCACGATACTCGAGATTCTGCGGTTCCATATTCACCGCTCGCATCAAATGCTCTACGGCAGATGCCTGATTCCCTTTCCCGAGGTTTGCTACTCCGTACAGATAGTGCCACCGTGCACTGTGCTCTGAAACCTGTGAAAGGACCTGCATCGCCTGAGCGTATTCACGATGCATCAGATATCGTTCTGCTGCATTGAGATACATTGCCTCGCGATTTTCCTCTCCTCCCCGTGCATATCTTTGATTCCCTGTTCCGTAGAACCCGTAAAATGCTCCGAAGGGGTCACTGTATGTGCTTCCTCCGTACGTATTCGCATTGTTGCCGTAGGATTCCTTATTCATAATACTCTTGTATGCCTGCTGAATCTCTTTGAAGCGTTCCTCCGCCGCCTCCTTGTTCGGATTATTGATGTTTGCATCCGGATGATAGATTCTACTTAATTTTCGATACGCTTTCTTTATTTCCTCGTCCGTTGCCGTGCGGGGCACGCCAAGAACCTCATATGGGTCCCTCATAGCCTCTCCTTCCTACCGTTTCGTTACGGGACTTATGTTCTTTCAGATTCTTTTCACATCTCCCGTAAAACACACTCCATATGCCGGAGTACAATACGTTTCGCAAAATCCCCGCATGCTTGATAATCGGAAGTCGTTCAAAGGCCGCGGTAGCTTCTGCCGCATAAATACGCAACACATCCCTTACATACTCACGAATATACTCTTCCCCATCCTGCAGATGCAAAAGCGGATTAAAGTTTTTCGTTTCGCAATCTCTCTTACGATCGTCATATGCATCCATCAGGTATAAAAATTTTCCAAGTGCATATCCAATGTCACCAAGCTCCTTCCCCCATTCATCTTCACGGTAGCAAAATACCTCTCGCAGCACGGCTCCAAAGTAACCGCACAACTCATCCAATGTTGCATCTCCTCGTTTCTCGGCATCCGACAGCCTCGCCAAAGCCTTACGAACCGCCGCACATTTGCTAGGGTAATTTTCTCGTAGCATTCGGCTCTTACTTCCAAGATAACGTCGATAGACATCCTTCCACCGTGCATTTTCGTCCTTAAAATCATCTTTGCATTTATAATACATCAAAAACACGTTCATATCTGCCGCGTATTCCACGGCGGCATTTGTTACATAAGCCACCGCCTTCACAGGGTGTGCGATACAGTGTGCTTTTTCCATGCTCTCCTCAGGTTCATACAGCCCGGTCAACAGCATTGCCAAAAACGTCAAATCATAGCTCACACCAATACGAGCCATGCTACCGTATCGATCACCGAGTGCATGACAAAGCCCACAATAATAGCGTCGATATTCTTCGTATTCCTTTACCTTTAGCTCGTCTTTGTTGACAATCACATAACCGAACATTGTCCGTCCTCCGATCTATAACACGCTCGAAACGTTACATTTCGGTACCATTCGTATCCTCTATGCGGTGCAAAACACAGTACCTTTCCCCGTTTTCGTCAATGGAGCTTATAAAAGCCTCTTACTTTTCCTAAGGCCTCCTCAAACGGACGGAGCCACCTTCCGGCGGCTCCGTATCGCGATTAATCCAATGCCTTTGCCGTACGCAATGCCAGCTCCATCATCTCTGTAAAGGAATTCTGGCGCTCCTCCGCAGTTGTACACTCTCCGGTAATCAAATGATCGGAAATCGTACAGATAGCCAGCGCGTTCTTTCCTGCTCTCGCTGCATTCATATACAATGCCGCAGCCTCCATCTCGACCGCCATAACTCCCATCTTCCCCCAAGCATTGACCGGCTTCTCACCGTCGGGCACGGTAGCAAGATCTCCATAAAACGCATCACTCGATACCAAATTTCCCACATGATATGTCGCACCCATCTCCTTCGCACAGTCCACGCAGGCGCTGAGCATGCGATAACTCGAAATCGCCGAAAATGTACCCGGCAAATAAAACTGTGCGGCATAATTGGAATCATAGCATGCCCCTTGACCGATTACGATGTCACGTACATGCACATCCTTATGATACGAACCGGCAGAACCGATTCTCATAATGTTCTCCACCCCGAAGAAATGGAACAACTCGTAGCTGTAGATTCCCATTGACGGCATGCCCATGCCACTGGCCATAACGGAAACTCGCACTCCGTCGTAGATTCCGGTGTAGCCATGAACACCTCGCACGTTGTTCACAAGCTTTGCATCCGTTAAAAATGTTTCTGCAATAAATTTCGCACGCAAAGGGTCTCCCGGCATCAAAACCGTTTTCGCAAAATCCTCCGGCGTGGCATTAATATGTGGCGTAGGGTAATTCTTTTGGCTCATAAGCTCACCTTCTCAGATGTGTCTTTCGACGGCACCTGCATCCTTTCCTTTGTGATTCTCCCATGCATCTCACACGGTACCTCCAGTATACCATACACTTCCATGCCTTGCAAAGATAAAAGGAGCATTTTCAAAGACTTTCTTCGAAAATGCTCTCACTTCTTCCCTATATGACGACAATGTTTTTCTCTGTCCGTCTTATTTTCCTCTTCGCCGTTACGATATCGGAAGACAGGAACAGCCTTGCAGTCCTTTTTCCTTCTTTTCTCGCCTCGTTTACCGTAACGAAAGCTCCTCCTTCAAAAACTCCGCAAATCGCTCCGCCGACTTACGGTGCGTTGCTGCACTGGGATGCCAATCCACAGCGATGCCGTCCTCCGCTTGATTCTGTACTGCGAACCGATACGTCGTTATATTCGTATCTCCGGTCTCCTGCGTATAACGCTCTACCGCTTTTTCAATCGAGGGATACAACTCCGCCCCCATAATTCCGAGTGCACACACGAGCTTCGCATTCGGATTCTTCTCACGTATCTGCTTTAAGAACGCAACATATCCAACAATATACGCTTCCTTCTTCTCCTCATCGTTCTTGCAATAGCTATTGTCGTTTGTTCCGAGATTGATGACTACTGCGTCCGGCGTGAATTGCGCAAAATCCCACGCCAATTTTCTCGTCTGTTGCTTACTTTCAAATGCTCCATACGAATGACCGTAGGTCGCATAGTATTGCGGTAACGTCTGCTGGGAATTGATTTCACCGGTTCCGGTGTACCCAGACACAATTCCATAGCCACTCTGTGATACCAGGCTGTAATCTACATCCAACAGCTGTGCAGTAAGGTATGCGTATGCCTTCGTCGCGTCCTCATTCGTTGTGGAGTAGGTATCCTGCAAGGTTCCGTCTACACCGTACCCACATGTGATAGAATCACCGACAAACTCAATCTTCGTTGCCTTCTCCTCCGTCGGTGTAAGCGTTCCCTTCGCGACAATCGAAGAAATTCCAACGGTTGAATCGGATACCTCCGAGAGCTTCACAATGCGAATCACCACGTCCTGCTCCGTATCCGACTTGAGAATCGTAAAGGTCTCGTCAATGAAATCAACCATCTCATCCAGCACACGCTCTCCGTTGACAAATGCCGCAACTCTTGCACGATGCCCATCCTTTGCAAACATCTGATCGCCTCGCAGATTCACGACACACTCCGTTCCTTGAAAACGAAATTCCACTCCGGATGCCGAATACGACAACCAAAGCACATCATCCATCAAATACGTTCTTCCCAAAGTCTTCACATAGTCCTTTGTCATTCGGTACGTTGTTTCCTTCACTTTCTCTTCCTCCACTTCTGTAGGACTAACGCTATGCGTCCCCTCCTGCTTATTCTTCGGCTCCTCTTCACCGCACCCGCTAAGACAAGCTATCGCAACTGCGAAAATCAAAGCCAACCTCATCCCTTTGTTCTTCATCCAGAACCCTCTCCTTCATAAATAGTGTACGAAAAGTATTATACTTGTAGACTCCGACATTTGCAACGGTATTTCGTCTCATAGTATATACAGATGACCGAACTTCCGTCAAAATTCTTCCGTTCGGTTCGAAGATTCCCTTTTCTAACTTCTATCTCGTATTCTGTTCACAGATATTAATTCATCAAATCAACGTATTTGTACGCTCTGTACTTTTCAATTTTTTTATTTTATATTTTTTCTTGACATGTATATAAGTAAATTCTATTATATTTTTATAAAAATTACTTTGGAGGTGCATATCCATGCATAATACTACTCACAAAAAACAACCGCCATTTCGTCTTGTACTCATTATGGCTCTCTTGCTTTCCCTCTCCGTACAGCCACTTGTTGCTGTTGCAGCCACCAAACAAACTGTAGTCGTGAACAAGGATAATTCAAATATAACGATTACAAATTCTCAAACACTCGCATACGAAATCGATCTTCTTCCCGAAGGCGGTACAGTATCCATTACGCTTCCTTCCAACTCCAAATACACGATACCTCCCACAACAATAAACAAAGGGACTACTGCCGATTCTTTATTGGCCGCGTTCACCGTTTCAGGAAGAACCCTTACCGTAAAATACACTCCCAACCTAACTGGAAAAACTGGTACCACTAATGGGCGCACATGGTCCACCAATGTTATAACTACCAATGGAAAAATTTTTTCTTTTACTT
This sequence comes from Lachnospiraceae bacterium, assembly GCA_045601665.1. Taxonomy (GTDB): domain Bacteria; phylum Bacillota; class Clostridia; order Lachnospirales; family Lachnospiraceae; genus ISDg. Next base: position 15,519 of record JAZRZZ010000037.1, on the reverse strand, counting down.
TTGTTCAAAAAAAATCTGTTGTATTTGAAACCACTACCGGCACTTCTTTCCCTTATTTCCCCATCAAGTACAATCAGCAAACCAAAGTTGCTACATGCCTTAAGAGTATGAGAGATGCATTTGATCTAGCCGGCTGGGAAGAAAAAAAAGAAGGAGCTGCTCTCGCTTTAACTGCGGTGCAGAATTATTGGGGCAAACCGTATGCTTTATACGACTGCACAGAAGTAGTTAGATATTCTATCAATACAATGCTTACAGGCAGTCCAAACAAAACAACAGATGCTTCAATTCTATCAGAGCACAAGGACAGTAACAAAAAACCATACCTCAACTATTCCTTATCTGCACTAAATAAAAATGCATTGTTCAGTGCAACTCAGGCTCAAAAAGTCAGTAGTTCAGCACATTACCTTTGGAGTCAAATAACAAAAACAAATGTCGCAACCCCCCTTGTGGAATCTAATGGAATAACAAATAAAACAAACTTCACAACCAAACAAAGCGAACTTCATACCCCAGGTGTCCTTTTATTTTGGTACACTCCCTCAAAAAATTGTATTGGTCATACGGCAATTTACCTTTTTCATTACAATGGAAAACCCTATTTAATAGAAGCCTCCAGTAGTTATAACAAAGATGGAGGAAAAGTTGGGGCTAGTGGTGCTACGTGTGTACGTCAAATTCAAAATTTCTCCGGACAGATTTTTTACGGCGCATACGATATCTTTAAATAACAATAGAAAAGCGCAACATTCTACAAGCGTAGAGCGTTGCGCTTTTCTATCTATCAAACACCTTAATAATTCTGCTCGTGAATCTCAAAGTAGCTCTGCGGATGATTGCATACCGGACAAACAGCCGGTGCCGAAGTACCCATAACGAGATGTCCGCAGTTGCGGCATTCCCACATCTGGATGCCTGCTTTCTCAAATACTTGCTTCGTCTGTACGTTGTTCAACAATGCACGATAACGTTCCTCGTGGCTCTTCTCAATCGCAGCAACGCCTCGGAACTTTGCAGCCAGCTCCGAAAAGCCTTCCTCTTCCGCTTCCTTTGCCATACGATCGTACATATCGGTCCACTCATAGTTTTCACCTTCTGCCGCACTCAAAAGATTCGACTCAATATCTCCAAGCCCACCGAGCTCCTTGAACCAAAGCTTTGCATGCTCCTTCTCGTTCTCCGCCGTCTTTAGAAACAATGCCGCAATCTGCTCATACCCTGCCTTCTTTGCTGCAGAAGCAAAATATGTGTACTTGTTTCTTGCCTGAGATTCTCCCGAAAATGCCTCTCTCAGATTTTGTTCTGTCTTTGTTCCGGCATACTTATTGCCCATACCTCTATACCTCCGAATAAATCAATGATGTCCGTAGGAATGCTTTCCGCAACATACGTCCTCCGTCACTGCGCATTCCTCTTCTTTGCCTTTGGCATATATTGATTATACCACTTCTTACACACTTTTCAAACATGACAACGCATTTTTTTGTGCAATCTTTTACTTTTACATCAAATCGGACATTTTTGTTGCGATATCATCCCAAAAATCGAACTCCAAGTATGATGATTCCCAAAATCACCAAAATACATCCCGTCGCTTGATTGAGCGACTTTGTGCTTACCCGATTTGCAATCCACGCGCCGCATCTTGCAAATACCAACGTAAACAATACGCACCACACAAGTATCGACAAGTCCGGAAGTCCACCGATGATAAAGTGACTTACCGCTCCTGTAAATGCGGTGAATGCCATAATAAATACGCTGGTTCCAACTGCGGTCTTTAATTCGTAGCCGAGAACGCTCGTGAGAATCAACAGCATCATCATCCCGCCGCCGGCACCGATAAAGCCACAAATAAATCCAATCAGCACACCGCTAAACACAGACTGGCGCAGACGCTTCCGAGGGCTCACTCCCTCCATCGCCTCCTTTGCTGTCATCACCGGCTTTAGAAGGAACTTCACACCCAAAAGCATCGTCATAAATACCGAAAAACTTCCCATCGTCGTGTTAGAAACCTTGCTCGCAACTAAACTTCCGACTGCGGTAAACAGCAGAACGCAGACCATCATCACAATTCCGTTCCGCACATCCAGATTTTTGTTTTTGCCATAGGTATACGCACTGACAGCACTGGCAAGTACATCGCTGGCGAGCGCAATCCCGACCGCGTCATATGCAGGCATGTCAAGAAAGGTAATCAGTACCGGACTGACAACCGCAGCCGCGGACATTCCGGCAAACCCGGTTCCCAAACCGGCACCCACACCGGCCAACAAACAAACCAACCATTCCATTCTACAAAACTCCTTATACATAGGAATCGAGGGCAGTCCTTCGACCACCCTCGAATGCTATTTTATTATGCTTTTTTTCTCTCGTCAACGACTTTCGTAAACTTTCAGGTTCTGCACACTTGCACATACCATTCTGCCGTAACTACCATGCCCTAGAAGAGCTTACGTCCACTGCGACATGCACAGCTTATAGTACTCGCCCTTCTTAGCCATCAACTCGTCGTGATTGCCACACTCGACAATACCACCACGGTCAATGTACATGATACGATCACAATTCTTAATCGTACTGAGACGATGGGCAATAATAAAGGAGGTTCTTCCTTTCAGCATTGCATCCAAGCCTTGTTGCAATGCCTTCTCTGTCTGTACATCAATGCTCGATGTCGCCTCGTCAAGAATCAAGATCTTCGGATCACTGATGAGTGTTCTTGCAAAGGAAATCAGCTGACGCTGACCCTGTGAAAGCAAAGAGCCTCTCTCCTTAACCTCTGTCTCATACCCATCGGTAGTCGTCTGTATAAAGGCGTCTGCACACACGGTGCTCGCCGCAGCACGAATCTCCTCCTCGGTCGCATCCAACTTTCCATAGCGAATGTTATCTGCAATGGTACCGCTGAAGATAAAGCTGTCCTGCATCATGATACCCATCTGTGACCGAAGCGATTCCAAGGTGACATCCGCCACGTCGACACCGTCCACTTTTACGCTTCCGGAGTTCACCTCATAGAAACGCGAAATGAGATTCACAATCGTGCTCTTCCCTGCACCGGTCGGTCCGACAAGCGCAATGCTTTCTCCCGGTTCTACATGGAAGGATACGTTCGAAAGAACCTCCTTTCCCTCCTCATAAGAAAAGCACACATTTTCAAAATCTACCGCACCGCGCAACTCGGGGAGTTCCCTTGCGCCTTCCTTATCACGTACCGTTGCCGGCTCATCCAAAGTCTCAAAAATACGCTCCAGATAGGCAATGTTGTTGATAAAGTTGTTAAACAGATTTCCAAGATTCAAAATCGGCTGCCAAAAGTGCGCCGCATACGAACTAATTGCCACGATAACACCGAGTGTTACCGTCTCGGGACCGATCAACAGAAGTCCTACGATATAGATTGCTGCACGAACCCATACCGACACATTATCGATTCCGGGCCATACCAAGTTCGAGTATTTCACAGCTTCCATCCATGCATCCTGACATTGCAAGGAAAGGTTGTCGAAGATCTCGGCATTTTCCTCCTCACGCGTAAATATCTGCGTCACACGTGCACCGGAGATATTCTCCTGCAGATAAGCATTTAGGTTACTGTTCTTATTGGACACACGCTGCCATGCCTTTCGCTGATGCTTCTTGATAAACATCATAAACAGCATCAAAACCGGCACTCCCGCCAATACCACAAAGGAAAGCTGCACATCTACAATGAACATGAAGATTACGATGAATACCATGTTCAAACATTCCAAAATGACATTGATAATACCGTTCGAAAGCATATCCGATACGGAGTTGACATAATTAACAACACGAATCAAAATCTTTCCGTGCGGCCGATCGTCATAATACTGGAACGAAAGCTCCTGCAAATGCCGAAACAGATCGCTTCGAATATCAAAGATGATGTCCTGTCCGACCGCTGTCATAATTCTCGCACGAATCGTCGAGAACACGATACTGATTAGAATCACTCCGACCAGCGTTCCTACTAAGAGAAGCAGCATCTCTTTGTTTTTCTCCGGTATTACAACATCCAGTGTGTATTGGGTAATCATCGGAGCAAGCAAGCCGGTTCCCGCGGCAACAATACTGAGAAGCAATGCCACTATCATCTTTACACGATAACGCTTCACATAAACGCCCGCACGAAGCAGGTGCCGAAAATTAAACGGGGTTTCCAGCTGTTCATCTTCGCCGTAAGTATTTCTACGCAAGCTCCTCACCTCCGTTCTGTAACAGGGCAACCTGATAGTAATACCCCTTCTTCTCCAAAAGCTCTGCATGCGTTCCGCTTTCGGTGATCTTACCGTGTTCGAGAATCAATATCTTATCGGCATCCTTCGTAGAGGAGATTCTCTGCGCGATAATAATCTTCGTACAAGGGAAATCCAGATTCGCAAGGCTCTGCTGAATGTGTTTCTCGGTCTCCATGTCAACCGCCGAGGTCGTGTCGTCAAGAATCAGGATGCCCGGACGAACCGCCAGTGCACGTGCCAACGAAATTCTCTGTTTCTGACCTCCGGAGAGACCAACGCCGCGTTCTCCTACAATGGTATCATAGCCTTCGGGCATTTTCTCAATGAAATCGGCAGCAGCAGCATTTCCCGCGAAGTACTTCACCTGCTCCTCAGGCATCTCGGAATCACCATAGGCAATGTTTCCGTCAATACTATCGGAAAATAGAAGGACATCCTGCGTCGCCATACCGATATTTTTTCGAAGTTCAATAAGATCCCAATCCTTCACGTTTCTTCCGTCAACCAACACTTCCCCAGAAACCACGTCGTAGAATCTCGGAATCAATTGTATCAATGAGGTCTTCCCACCGCCGGTCTCACCCATAATAGCAATCGTCTGTCCCGGCTCGGCAACAAAGTTTATCCCGTCCAGTACCTCGTATCCATTGTATGCGAAATGCACATCTCGGAATTCGATTCGCCCACGTGCCTCCACCTTGCCGGTCTCCTCAGGCGATACGATTGTCGGCTCTGCATAATCAATCTCCATTACCTTGTATGCCGCCGCATCAAAGCGCTGGAACTCATTGATAATGTTTCCGAAGTTACGCATCGGGTTCGCTACCGTCCACAAAAGACCGGAAAATGCAACATACTCACCCATACTCAGACGTCCGTTCATAAGAAACAGACCGCCCACAAGCATCAAAATAACCGAAAGTCCATTTGCGCAGGCCTCTATGTACGGAAAATAGCGCAACCACAAAAGCGCCGTTTCTTTGCGCGATGTTGAGAACTCCTCGTTCTTCCGCTGGAAACGCTCAATTTCGTATTCCTCACGGGCAAATGCCTTTACTACACGATTACCGGAAATATTCTCCTGCGCCGCAGTATTCATCTCGGAAAGCTTCTCTCGTAGGTTACGGTGCATCGGCGTCACCTGCTTCTTGAACATGACGGTAATAATGCAGATCAGTGGACTAAGCGCAAGAATACAAATCGCCATCAACGGATCCAAATAGAAGAAATATATCGTTGCCGACAGCAAGAGGGAAGCACACTCTATCACCATTCGCACAACCCATGCAATCATATGACGAACTGCGTCCAAGTCCCCGGTAATACGCGTCATCAAATCACCGGTACGGAACTTGTCGTAAAACGTCATGTCTTGGTGTAAAATCTTGCGAAACAAACGATTTCGGATACGATACAGCATCCCCTGCGAAACCTTCTCATACAGCATACAGGTTTCGTATACGACAACCGTACGTACGAATGTCAGCACTACCATTCCGATTAGGAGCCACCAGAGCCAATTCTTGTGAAACTCCAAATTGTATGACGCACTGTCACCCTTTAAAAACAAATCGACGATCTTTTGACTGAATATCGGCACCGTCAACTGCATGATGTTATAGACTACGGTCAATACCATAGCCACAACATACATCTTCTTATAGCCCTCCATATTGGCAAACAACCATTGTAGGCAGTCCCTTGATACCTTAGGCTTCTTCGCGGTCTTCTCCATACTTTCAGATACCTCATATACAAACGTTTCTATGCCTCCTACCCCGAAAATGCATTTTCGGACAGCAAAAAGCATCGGAAAGAAGCTTCTCTCCGACGCTTTCTATATTACGCATGAGCAATAAAAATTCAATGGACAATTCTTTCGTGCTTTTTGTCATTTTCCATTCTCTAACGACGTTTCCGTGAAAGCACACCGAGTGCCAAAACGAAGAAGAATACTGCACTTCCGAACAAAACAACCGCATTTCCGGCAAAGGTCATATCTTCTCCCCAAAACGCAAATGTTACACCGAAATCATGGCAGAACTTCGCCACAGTCTCTTCGGACGCCCCCGCAAAGGTAACACCAATCTGGTCATACGTCATAATCTTTCGCAACAGAACCGCCGCATGTGAGGGCGGAAACAGCTTCACAATCCACTGAACCGCATCCGGCAGTTCCCCAATCGGCAGATAAATGCCCGTTATAAAACCGATCAATGTGCCGACAACGGTTCCTGCAATCCCGAACGCATGCTCACTGTCAAAAAAGGTCGAGAGGAAGAAAACGAGCGAGGTATTTGCCAAAACCGCAAGAAGCAACACGCACATCACTCGCATAAACGTAACGATTCCCATCACCTCACCGCCGTCCAAAATGATATATCCTTCCGCAAGGATCATCGTTACGAGCGACAAAACCACCCCAATAAGATACGTGCTCAGAAAATACCCTCCACCGATTTTGTAACGTGGCACCGGCGAGGTCAGTATGTCCTTCTGTACCTGCGAAATCCGATCATCAATCATGATTCCGAAGGCCCCCATCGCAGAGGTCACGGAAGTAACGGAGAGCATGCCCGCCACCATCCAGTTATCGATTAATTCTCTCGCTCCGGGATATTGAGCCACACTCCCTGTCCAGACATCACCGAGAAACAGCACATACAAACCGATAATCCCAAACGGAATCAACAAGGCAAACAACACAGCGGACCGATCGCGAAAAAACACTTTAAGATTACGAAACATAAAATTAATCATGGCGTGGCTCCTTTCCGGTTGCGGCTATGAACACATCTTCCATAGTCCCTGCCATAACCTCGAAGGATCGTAGATTGCTCTCCATGGCATCAATCAAGGGAATCGCTTCTTTCGTATCGTTCAGCAGTACGCGTACACGTTCTCCCACAAAGGAATGCTTCCTTCCCGCGTGACTGAGATATGTCTCCATCGCCTCTCGGTCTTCCGGTTCCATATACAGGCTATCCGGCGCATATTCCTTCCGTAACTGCTCCGGCGTTCCTCTTGCCAGCACATTTCCCTCATCTGCAATAACGACATAGTCTGCGCTCGCTGCCTCATCCATATACTGTGTCGTCCACACTACAGTCATTCCGGTCAGCTCCTGCAATTTACGAATCGTCGCATTGACCATCTTTCGGCTCTGCGGATCTAAGCCCGTTGTCGGCTCGTCCAGAAACAAAACCTTCGGCATATGCAAAAGGGCACGCGCCACATCACAAAGCCGTCGCTGTCCGCCCGAAAGCGTCCCATATGCACGTCCCGACAATTCCTCAATACCGACTGCACTCATCACGCTACGCACCGTACGTTTGAGCAAGGACCCTCGCATCCCATAAAATGCGCCTCGACAACGCAAATTCTCTTCGACAGTCAAACGTCGATCAAGTAGACTCTCTTGGAAGACAACACCAATGTTCTTGCGAATCTCAATGTCCTCCTTACCGAGCAGGTACCCCGCAATTCGAACCTCTCCCTCGTCCGGTGCGAGATACGTCGTAAGAATATCAATAGTCGTACTTTTGCCCGCCCCACTTGGGCCCAAAAACGCAAAAAAAGCCCCTTCGTCCACGTAGAAGCGAATTCCCTTCAGGGCTTCTACCCGGCCGTAGGACTTTTTCAAGTTGTCAATCTCAATGATATGACTCTTCATCCCAACCTTTTTTCTCCCTGTTATTATCTACATCATATCCACACACCACGGATATTATCACATTTTCACATCCATTGCAATGGAAGGGTATTTTATCCGAAGTGTAAAAAGAATATACCGAAAGTCACGTTCCGTTGTTTTCTGTCAGTGTCCCTTGTGTGCATATTGATGTCCATCTACATCCCTCAGAATGCATCCTCGCCCCCCTACCTTATCGGCAATCTGCTCACCATCGTAGGCACACACCTTAATTATGAGATCAAGGTGTTTCTTACAGCACCTTGGCTTTTTATTTCTTTTCTCCCTTAACCTTCCTTGTGTTTTCTGCATAATGCATAGAAAGCTTCATCCTTCATGCGTAGCAGATTTTCAGATTTGCAATAATCATCCTCTGTTGGATCAATTTCAAATACAGGATATATAAGAAGCCCTTTGATAAGCTTCTTGTAAACTGCTTCAAGATCCGTCTCCATATTTTCTTCTTTCATAAATTTCTCTAATATAGCCGATGACTTGTTTTTAAAAAAATCAGCCTCATATTCCTCTATGAATTCCGCGAAGCCTTCTAGCGATTTCGCTGAAAAACAAATAAATCCGAACGCCAGTAGAATATTCATAAAATCATCGATTGATTCCGCTATGTAACCCGCACCGCCTTCCGAATCAATATAGGCAATATGCCGGTCATCTACTATTACATATACTCCGCCCGCCCCATCGTCGGCAAATGGAACAAGCTCATAATTCTGCTTACATCCACCTTCCATAAGCCAGCTTAATTGTTCCTCTAACTCTGCAGGCGGAAGCAACTCAGGATCACAAACTTTATATACTTCTTCCTTTAAAACCGAATCGGAAGCTATCCTGTCCAAATAGTAATATAGTTTTTCTGTCTGTGTCATATTTTCCATCATTCCTCTCTACTATTACGTTTGAATTGAAAATGATCTGTTCATTCTCCTGACTGTGTGCTGTATTTCAATGTATCGCTGTTCAAAATTATACCACACAAAAAACCAATAATCAACGAAAGGAATTGCGAGTGGAATATAAGGACATCTTGATACGAAATTTTTACGATTTGCCACGAGAGTCCTTCATTCATCCGTTCATCTCCCATAAACTAAAACAACTCATCCAACAATCGATACCATCTCAGCTTCTCACGGTTCGGTTCCACCTGAAGCTTCTCAAACAGCCTCTCCGGGTCGAAGTCCTCGTACACCTTGCCACCAAAGGAGCCGTCCCGATTGTGAATAAAACTGCGGTAACAAAGGGCGATATCCCGCCATTTGTCGCCAACACCCGTATCTCCAAGATCAATAAAGCCGCTGACCCTGCCATCCTTAATGAACACATTGGGCAGACAATAGTCTCCGTGAGAAAGCACCGGCTCGTAGGTCGGTCGATTGTCCCGTAGCCACTGGAGCAAATGCTCCGGATCCCGGAAGCCACCTTCGCCAAAAGTATCCGGCTCCACATTGTCCACATCCACCAGACGATGTTTCACTCGATACGCTGCCTCACAAAGCTCCGCATCCACATCACGAATTCTCGGGCAGTCCGAAATGTCCACACTCCACAGCATTTTCATGCCCTCTGCGAGAATGGTGGCCAACTCCTCAGGACGCTCCAAATACTTCTCAGAGCAGGACATCTCCCCTTCCATTCGCGACATCAAGAGGTACGCCCATTCCCCCTCGTAGACAACCTCCAGCACTTTCGGCACCGGCACTTTGCCCTCCATCCAGCGCATCATTTCCACCATTTTATCAAAATTCTCACTCTGCTTCTCAATCTTCAGCACACAGTCGTCAAACAGGAGAATCTTCGAGCCGGACATACCGATGTCGTCCAAGGAGTATTCCTTGCCTTCGATGTATGCCTTAATCCTATCGGGTATGTATATTTCGTTCATCAAAACGCCTCCAATTCCGCAAGCTTGATAACCTTTCGTTACTCCGAACAACTGAATTTTACGCTTTTCTAATCAAATGTCTGATAACTCATTTTTAATGTATATGCAACAGCATATAGCACACTGAACGCTTGCTGGTATGCGCCATCCTCTTCATTCGGATTGCCAGTACCTCTAATTGCAACATCGTTGGCCTCCGAAAAAATAAGGTTTCTTTTTTCTATGAACTGGGATTTGTTTAATTAGGCAACTCCATTTCATCATTCATTTTAATAAAACCATACTTCTCATATAAAGGTCTGCCCATGTCTGTTGCTTCAAGCGAAATGGCAGTTACCCCTTTTTCGTTTGCATCTGCAACTAATAGTTCTAATGTTTTGAAGGCAATTCCCTTCCTTCTGTAATTTGGCTTAGTATACATATTCATAATATAAGCCTTCTTCCCTGTTGGATTATGATATGTTGGCATTACTTGAAAATAACTAATACCACCGGTACCAACAAATGTCTCATCATCAAAAATCAAATAGGCCGAATGAGTGTCATTCTTTAATGAATTTTGATAATATTCAAACGACTGTTTTTTTACTTCGGACATATCGACATCATTACTTAATTGATTCGCTGCACGCAAAACTTCTATCCTTGTTTCCGTTAGTATTTCTAAATCGGCAATGGTAGCTTTTCTATAAGTCAATGCCATAATCCGTTACCTCCATAAATTCTATTTTCTCTTTTCAAATGCTCGACATCTTAGAATTTGTCACTCTGACAAAATGAAAGTTGTGCGTAGCAATGAGCCATGCGCAGATGAACCGAATTGGCTGACGTGAGCTTGCTCACAGGCAGACATGTTCGAGCTCAGATGCATACGGCGAACGCCGCGACAACGAACAAGCACAAGCTTGTGAGTGTCGGCATAGCGATACACCTGTTAACCGAAAATTTCCTCTCATTACTAAATTTAGAATAAATTAATTTAATACTTAAATAAATAGAATCCCCATACACCATTACTAAATTCGCCAGCCGCAAAATCATGAATTTCTCCATCAACATTTATAGTATAGATCTTGTTTTAATCCAGATATTATAATAGACTTTGAATCTGGGAAATCTCTAATAGTGTCAATTTGTTCAAACGAGATTACTCCACCACCTACTTCTTTTTGAACCAAATTAATATCATATATATCAAAAGATGATGAATCAAAATTATCCATAGTTACCATGTCAAACACCCCTACAACTTCAAATCTTCCTTTTTGAGTACCTATTCAAAATCCTCAGTTCCATGCGTCACTATCATTTCGGCATTTTCAAATACATTTAATAAAACCTGTTCTGCTCTATCAAGTAACTTATGGCATATTTCTGGCTCTTTAAACAAAAAACTCACACGCACTTCAATTCTCTTCACGCCGGGATATTTTTCTTCATATTGTCTCGAATCTATGTACCAAATATATGTGTTGAGTTTGTCCTGCAACAACAGAAGATGTCTATTCATATCTATCCAGTCCATTCCATCTGCCAAAAGAAGTATCAGGCTGGAAGTTTCTTGTTCGAACGCCAAGCCATCAATAGAATCTGTATTTTCAATATTCAGTTTCTCGTAGTCATTATCCAATGCCATATCTTCACCATATTCAAAATTTCGCGCTCCTCGAGCACCGTCAATTATACCACACCATCGCCAATAATTCCATTGCTTTTTCCTTATAAACAATAAGCAGGGGTATGTCACGCCCCTGCCATACTTACCGAAGAAAGCTATCTGTATTGTCTTTCTTCCAAACCACCTGTGTCTTACGGAGAATAATCTATGGCTCTCCAAGACTGTGGTAGACAAAGACAAACTGAAAGTTTCCTCTCTATTGAATTTCAAATGTAAAAATATTTTTATAACTTCACAATCGTATCAATAAGTCTATTAATACTCTTTTCAAGAACGTCTTCTCCCCATCCAAGTGTCCAGTCATCACTTGACCCTGAATCAGAGATAACGTAAATAGCTGTTGCTTTTCTTGACCTGAATTTAGCTATTGTAAAAAGTCCGGCTCCTTCCATTTCCACACAAAGACAACCCTTTCTTGCATAATACAGGATTCTCCAGTCAGGCTCCACATAACCTGCATCTGTAGTCCAATGGCATCCTCTATGAACATCAATTCCTTTGTCTTTCAATTCTGCACATAAAATATCAGTCAGTTCTTCGGTTGACTTAATCAACTCATCACCTAAACCATACAATTTAGGAACGCCTGTATCCGTGTATGCACCATCAGTGACAACATAATCACCTATTTTCGTTCCGTTATGTCCGCCGGCAAAACCAACATGTATTAATTCCAATGCCCCAGCTGCATACAAATCTTCCGCCTGAGTTGCAAGTCCTGGAGCACACATTTCACCTTTAACAAATCCAATATTATTATTGTAATTCATTACATAGACTTCTCCACCAACATGATACGTTAATGTACCCACATTCTTTTCAAGCATTTTATCATATAAGCTATCTGTCAATAAATATAAGCGTTTCGGGAATATATTTCTAAGTTCATCTATATTAATACCCTGTAATTCCATCTCTTTGCTGACTAAAACGGAAGGTGCATTATATATTTCAGGGTCAATAGGCAATTCTGTTTTTATCATTACTTCATATTCCAATATCTTGCCATTATCTAATTCGTACTCTTGATGCTCTTTCGTCATATAGCCTCTTGAATGATAAAATCTTCCTGCCGGCAAAGAAGAGTCTATCCATGCTGCTCCATTTTCATTAATAATTTTCTGTTCCAGAAAATCCATTATAGCACTACCATATCCACACCTCTGATATTCCGGTAATACATATACTCTTGTTATATGCTCTCCATCTGCAGTACCTGTTGCTACAATCTTGTCATTACTAAGCATTACATATACCTTTTTAGCCTCAACATCCGCTAAAATTCTTTCCATGCTGTGCCATTTGCAAAAGAACGATACAACTTCATCTCTATAATACTTTGCATATATTTCTTTTATTGTACATTGAACCAAATTTGTAATTTCCTCAACCTGTTGTTCACTAGCTAAAAAAATTTCCTTATCCATTTTTCTGCACCTCTTTCTTCAATAGAATCCATCCACCAAATTCAAATTTATCGAGCTGATTATACCTCCAACTCAAAGGATTGTCAATGATATGGCGCTGACGCAATATGATATCTCTAGAATGCCAAAGTAAATTCCAGTTCATATACCCATACCAGATTTAAGTCTGTTACGCACTCCTTTATAATAGACATTGCAGTATGTCTGTTGGAAAGGAGTTCTTTATGTCTAAAAATATACATACACAAAAACACATGACACTCTCTGACAGAATCTTTATTGAACAGTCGCTTGCTAATCACAACTCGTTTAAAGAGATTGCTTCTGTCTTAAAAAAGGATCCGTCAACTATCTCTAAGGAAATCCGTAAGCACAGAATATTCAAGGAAGGTTCTCATTATAACCTGAAAAATAACTATGCCCAGCTTTCTTCCTGTCAGCGTGTAAGGATATGTGATGAATACGGTGAAATTTTATCTAAAGTGTTTTATTGCAACGCCAATGCTCCCTATCAAAAAGGCCGCCTTGAAAAGAATCACGAGTTCCTGCGGTATATCATACCAAAAGGAACTTCCTTTGATGCCCTGACACAAGCTAACATCACGCTTTGCATAAATCACATTAATTCCACAGCAAGAGGCAGTTTAAATGGCCGAACCCCATTTGAACTTGCCTCCATACTGCTTGATGAGAAGTTATTCAAACTTCTGCATCTGAAACACGTAGAGCCTGACAGCGTTCTACTGAAACCCGCACTGCTTAAGCAGCGCTAAATATTTTTTGGAACAGACATACTGCACAACAACTGCATACACTTTCAGCAAGACAAGCGGAATTCAGTTTGACAGACCCACTTCCGATTGTCTGTTTCTCATGCAGAAAAACAGGCTGTTCCCATAATTATCATACATCTTCACATGAAAAATGCCAAAGAAAAAGTTTTCTGAACCCTACATTTTCTTTGGCAGTCTGGAATTTCATTTGTCACTAGAATTTACTTTGGCATTCAAGCGATGCATCTGCGCTGTGATAAGTAATGCGATGCGTTCTTACACGTGCCGAAGGTGTGCATCACGCACGCAGTGCGCATCACGTTCCGTAAGGAACGCATCACTCAAAAAAGATACATTCTTCATTTTTGCGTATGAATTCGAACCCTCACATATTAAACTTATCCTTCAACCAATTTTCTTGCACACAAACTTAAATCATCAAACGTATCTTGATCAATGGTGTAAATCTCATGGCTCATATTGGAAAAATCATAAACTATCACACCATTGTGGTATCCAAACAAAAGAAAGTCATATTGATCTATACTATCCTTTTGAATCTCAGCAAATCGTTCCATAGCGACTTTGGGATCGAACAGAATCGGTGGCTCATTAAAGAAAATGAACAATCCCATCTTTTTAAAGCCTTTTCTTCTGTATGACGGCAACAGATTTACCTTTTTCTTTAATGCGTTGGAAAGTATGCTCCACTCGTCTTTGCTGTTGGTTACTGGATATGATAACTTAATTGAATCAACTTCTCCGCCATTCTTTTCAATTAACCGCTTACATTTCTCTGTTTCGTGTTCCATCTTTTTTCCGAAACGTAGTTTTGCATATTCTCCGTCAATTTGAGCAATTTCGGGTGCTACTGCCTCGGTAATCTCAATTCCCACAGATTTATCCTCGGCTTGCAAATCGGGTGCGTCACTCAAAACGAACTTAGAAGAAGTTTCAGGGAATATATGCTTTAACAGTGAAAATGATAGTTGTTCAATGTATGTGCTATGCAGTTTTGAATCTAATGGTTTCGTGAAAGCAGTGATGTCAAACATTTTCGTTTCCTTTGTCGTGATAATTTATATAAATTGTTTTCCAGCCCTTATGATTTGAGTCCCTTAAAAGACTGGATGCTCTGGGACTCCATATATGTCCACATATTCGGCATTTAGCTTGGATAGGATTGTGCCTTCCGGTATATTCACCTATAACTTCTATATCCGGGTTGGCTTTTCGAACTTGTTTTTCAAATTCATCTTGTTCTTTTACGAATTTTTTGTTCGCTAATTTCGCCCCGCACTTTCTTCATCCATCTCCTGCAAGCATATTTGCGGGAAGGCCATTCCATTCGAATCCGCAGACAGTACATTTTACAAGTAGCCTTTTGTTTGTATTTATACAATTTTCCAGTACCTCGATCGTTGGATGCAATGTACTCATAGACTCAACAAAATCCTCGTTAGTCTTTGCTTTTGCATTATCATACGACTACCTCTCGATGGTAGACCATTGAAATTCACTTGATCCATACTGTATATTAGTAATCTCGAAAAGCCTCTTGACTAAATCTCTAATAACGCTATGATCTGCTTTTTTCAAATCATCATTAAAAACAAAACCGTCATTTTCGAAAAGAATCTGTTCAGTTAACGGAAATTTATCGTATATCGTTATTAGCCGTATAGTGTCGTTACTTGGTAATGCTTGAAAGATTGATATTTTCAAGTGCAATAATTTTTTGAATCGCATCGGCAATATCATTTCTCACCGTTTCGC
>JAZRZZ010000036.1:0-19274 GCA_045601665.1 Lachnospiraceae bacterium | reverse complement strand
CACAATCTCCGCGCGAACCCGAATATGCGAATACAACGGTTTCAGTTGTGTTATATACGAATAAATCTTATGCAACGTTGCATCGTCCACCGGATTCCCCGTATAACTACGTACGGACTTTCGCTTATCAATCATTTCCTTCAGTTCCATGTCATCCCTCCGTTCGCCTTATCCTGCCCGTCAACAAAAGCTTCTCTCATTATTGTAATACAAGAAACGCTTTTTTACAATACCTTTTCGCTTTGGTTCCCACACAAACAGGTGCCTCACGTCGCTTGACTTTCCTGCATACAGCCTCTATACTGTATCTATTCCGACCCTAACAGAAAGGCGATATTTATGCATACCTACACGCACACCGTTCAATATTACGAAACCGATAAGATGGGCATCACGCACCACTCCAACTACATTCGCTTTATGGAGGAGGCACGCATCGACTTCCTACAATGCATCGGATGGGGTTACGATAAGATGGAGGAGGAAGGCATCCTCTCTCCCGTGACTTCTGTGAACTGTAACTATAAGAAAACAACCACCTTCGCCGATAAGCTCGTCATCTCCGTAAATGTAACCGAGGTGACTCGTGTCAAGCTCGTCATCTCCTACACAATGTCATGTCGAGACGAAATCGTCTGTACCGCCGAGAGCACTCACTGCTTCCTTTCCAAAGACGGCAGGCTTGTCAGTATTTCAAAACAGTATCCCGCCTTCTATGACTTGCTCCATTCCTTAGCCGTAAGGCAACCATAAGTTTTCGTGATATCCACTCAGTACCGATGCCACACCGTCATTTGCCGAATACCTCTCCGATGATACGCATTTGCTTCTCCGTTAACTCTGCATCTTCCTCAAATCGAATCTTCACAAGGCAGCGATCATAGCAGAGAAGAAACTCATTCCGCATATCGTCTCCATGGCACAATCGATAAACCTTCTTTGCATTCCATGCCGTCGCATC
The DNA here is from genome assembly GCA_045601665.1 of Lachnospiraceae bacterium. Lineage (GTDB taxonomy): Bacteria > Bacillota > Clostridia > Lachnospirales > Lachnospiraceae > ISDg. The sequence goes on along the minus strand of JAZRZZ010000036.1, from coordinate 18,313 downwards.
CACCGCAAGCAGGCGTTCAAAATCTTCTTCTGCATCCTCTCCATAGTCATGAGTCATTTCTTTCTTTAGCTGCTGCTCACAAATGCCGTACATCCAAACTTTTTTCACCTTAACAACCGAACAGTTCATACTCGACAATGAAGACTTTGGGTCGCAGGGTTGCTGTACCATCGTCTGATAATCAAGCAAGAATGAGCTATTGTCTATTCGCATTTCATACGAATATTCTCCATTCACATTTTCTCCCCACAATGCCTCCAAAGTAAGCGGGAGCTTATCCCGATAGATATCAAACGGTACCGCATCATTTTCTCGTGTCGCTATCGGCTCTGAACTTCGGAGATAGCCTCCATCTCCCAACGTTACCAGCGCGAAACCAAACAGGAGTCCGTATATTACGCAGGATACCACCAATATTCCCGTACTACGTCCTCGGTTTTTCCTCCCCGATATCCCCTTTCTCTTTCCATGCGCAATCGCATACTGCAAGAAAAATGCAATTGCACAGATAAAGAGACACGTGCCCAACAAAATAACGATTCCTCTATGTATGCGGCATACCGAAAAAATCCTCAATGAAATAACCGCAAGCATCGCCAAGAACCATCCCACACCAAACATCCAATCTCCTGACGGCAAAGGAAGAACAGCCTGCTCCTCATTTGCCTTACGTCTCGCTTTACGATACCACACAGCATGTTGCAAAATCACTACCGTAGCATATACAGCGATCAAAATCTCCAACCAAAGGACCGTTACCATATAAGGATTTGACAATCTATTAAGCGGCATATTGCCAATCATCCATACATCCAGCCCCAGCTGAAATAATACCGTAAGCAGAGCAAGCCACAAACCAAAACCTTTACTCTTCTTCCACATATGGTTCAACAGCTCCACCTTTACCGCCGGATCTGTCTCAATAGGTGTTGCCTCCGTATCTTCATTACAAAAAATCTGTATTCTCCCCGTATTATTTATGGGTACCCAACCATCATGTTCGCAAAACATATATAACTCGTTCAATGTTTCATTCGGCTGCGGCTGGTACTCATCGGCGTTCGCAAAATACAGCACCGCAAACCTCAACTTTTTCGATTCCGTTCTTCTAAACTGCCAAAACATGCTCCCCAGCTTTTCCAGCATCCATCCCTGCTCTGCCTGCTCTTCCAAATACGCTTCCATACACTCTTGATCCGACAGCGAAAATCCCACAAAACATTTCTTTGTTTCTTTCATACCTCTCTACTCCTTTCCACAAAACCTTTGATAGTCCTCTACCTGCGCAAGAATTCTGCCATATTCGCGTTTCAGTAACTCTTCGCCTTGATCCGTGATGAGATAACTTCGCCTTCTCCCTTCGACCTTTGTCTCCCGAATCAGCCCCTCTTCCCGAAATTGCTCCAATAAGGTATACAAAGTTCCCGATCCTACCTTCACCCGATGCTCCGTCATGGTCGGAATCTTATCTAAGATGTCCAATCCATAACACTCCTGTCTTAAACAGAGCAAGATATAAAACATCTGCTCCGTTAATGTCTGAAACTTCATTCTCGGCATACCGCACCTCCCTATTCTCGATAATCGAGATTACATGCTTTATTATATTCTCGATTATCGAGAATGTCAAGCATTTATGCAAAATTGCTTCATTTGCAGCAAATGCCCCTTCCTACAACCTTCCGTTAATGCAACGTCCAAACGGGCAGCTTGCCTGTCTGCTATTACAAGTGATACCTGTTTTCTTCCGCCTTTCGCACACCCAATGTATTGCTTTATGAATCAAAAGCGGAAGTCATCTGCACGGATAGGCTCACATTTGCCCGATATTGGCTAAATCACAACATTGTGTCTTCATTTTCAACATGATATACTACAAGAAAATGCGTAATAGAAAGGGGTTTGCCATGGGAAATTATAAAAATTTCGACCTGGTGGTTTACTATGTGGCTCACGGCGTGAAAAACGTCGATGAAGCCGAGCTTGAGAAGCAGATTGCGTTTTTCAAAAAGTATCTGCGCCTCGATAAAGTGTATTTGGAGCCGTTCCGCGACGGTTGCTTCGCAAGTGAGGAACAGCTGCGTTTGTGCAAAGAAGTATTTGCACGTAACGGCATTCGCGCACAAGGCGGCATTACAACAAGCATGCCCGACCCTGCCGACGCAAAGAAGAAACAACGCTTATTCAATGTCCTTTGCTACAATGATGAGGTGATGATGGACACACTTCGTCAAGTATGTGAGATGAACGCTCGCGTATTCGATGGATTTATCATCGACGATTTCTTCTTCTCGAACTGTACGTGTGAAACCTGTCGTTCGGAAAAGGACGCCTACAATGCAGCGCACGGCATTACCGACGGTAGTTGGCAGGCATATCGCTGCGATCTGCTCTATCGGGCTTCGAAGAAATATGTCATCGAGCCCGCAAAGGCAGTCAATCCGGATTGCAAGATTACAATCAAATACCCGAACTGGATGGAGTCCTATCAGGAGACAGGCTACGATCCCGCTTCACAAAAAGAGATCTTTGACTACATCTACACCGGTACGGAAACTCGCGATCCGGTCAATACCGATCAGCATTTGCCTAGATATCTCTCCTACTCCCTGATGCATTACATGGACGAGATGGCACCCGGAAGAAACGGTGGCGGATGGTTTGATCCGTACGACTGCCGCATGCTCGATTACTATCTGGAGCAGGCTTACCTTACAGCATTTGCAAAGCCAAAAGAGATGATGATGTTCTGTTTCCAGAGTCTCTACGATTCGATTAACATTCCGGCACTCGGCTTCATGTTGGACAAGCTTGATGCTCTGCTAGACAACCTCGGCAAGCCCATCGGAATCCCCTGCTACGTTCCGAACGCTTCCCAAGGCGAGGACAATGTGCAAGAGTTTCTCGGCATGAACGGGTTCCCCGTATTGCCCACACCGAACTTCGAGAGCGATGCACCTACGATGCTTCTTACCGCCGCTTCCGCATACGATGCGGACATTGTAGCGAAGGTAAAGAGCTATGTCGCAAAGGGCGGCAAGGCAATTGTCACCGATGGCTTTGTGAAGGCAACTCTCGGCAAAGGTCTCGAGGGCATCACCTCCATTCGCGACCGGGGCCGTTTTATGACGGTACGCGACTTCGCCGCGGAGAACTCTTTCTTCCACAATCGCTGGGTGCGCGAAACGTCCGCAAAGGCATTGACCGTACCGGTACTCGAGTTCCGCAACAATGCGACCTGGGGTGCCGTTTGCAAGGGCCTTTGTGAGGAAGAGGCTTGTACGCTATTGGCACGTGACACGTTCGGCGACGGACAGATGTATACGCTCGTAACGCCCGGAGCATTTTCCGAGATTAAGTACTATCCCGAAGCAGTGCTCACCCGTATGCGAAAGGAATTCGCAGTGAACGGAATCCGTATGGACGGCAAAGGACAAATCAGCCTTTTTGCTTATGACAACGATACCTTTGTTGTATATCCTTACGTTGATAACAACACCTACGACAGTGATATCACAATCTTCGTCAAGGGTGCCAAGCAACTTGTAACACTGGGCGACGAACACGCGCTTCTGCCTCTTTACACCGAGGGGGACGAAGCGGCGTTCCGCGTTCGCACACAGGTTGGCAAGTTCATCGGCTACCGCATTGTGCGCTAATGTAGGACTTTACAACAGGCCGAAGATTTGATAAAATGCTCACAAGATATCTTGCCCTCCTGACACTAAGCATCGGCTACGTGAAAGGTACGCCTGTGGAATTGTGATGCGATAACTATACCATTGCCGCGCCCTTGCTCAGGTGCGGCAATGTTTGTTTGAGGAGGAATTATGGACACACGAGTTGCGGTAATGAGTATTATTGTTGAAGACACTGAGAGCACGGAAAGATTAAATCGCATTCTCCACGACAACGGTGAGTATATCATCGGTCGTATGGGCATTCCGTACCGAAAACGTAACATCAGCATCATTTCCATTGCACTAGACGCACCTCAAGACGTCATTTCCGCCATTTCTGGTAAGATCGGTAGCCTACGTGGCGTCAGTGTGAAGACTGCCTATTCCGGTAGCCTCTCCCAGGCAACCGCTCCGACACGAGGAAGTTCTTCGTAAAACCCCATATAGGCAGAACGCAAAAAGCGACAGCGGAATTTTCATTCCTACTGTCACTTTTCTCTTTCTACATTCGCTTGATTTTCTCTTCTATCTTCTTGATTACATCCACAAAGACCTCATCGCCCTGTCCTGTCGGATCGGGAAGCTCCCAGTTGTCATCAAAGCTCCGTCCGACATAAGGACAACCAACATCACATCCCATGGAAATCACGAGTTCCACCTCCGGAATCTTATCGAAGGTCTTACTATACTGCGTCTCTTCCATGTCGATGCCGTACATTTCCTTCAGTAAGCGTACCGCATCTTGATTAATTCTCGGTTTCGTCTCTGTCCCCGCCGAATAAAACTCATACTTTTCTCCGGCAAATTTTCTTCCCAGCGCCTCCGCAATCTGGCTTCGGCACGAATTGTGTATGCAGATAAAAGCTACTCTTTGCTTCATTGATACGGACACCTCTCTTTGATGCACTGATTGTTCTTCTCGGAATGAATGCACCGAACCTCTCCGACCTCCATCTTCACTCCGAAATGCTCTGCGGCGTATCGCGCAGCCGTAAGAATCGCCGTATAGGAATTACGTTTACAGCACCTGGGGCCACCCGGCTTCGAAATGTTCGCCAATGCTTCCGCCGTCATCCTATTGGACAGACTCCATTCTTCGTTCTTCAACGGTGTTGATCCGGTTACGATTGCGACGAACATTCCCGCACTGATTCCCGCACCGCACGCACCCCAAAAGCCACATGCGCCTCCCGGCACCTTGCCTCCGCGCGTTTGCATCTCCAAAAGGGCCGCATTCAAATCAATCGCACCACCGGCATTTCGATACGCCGTAAGCAATGCTGAACCCACCATGACATGATGCTCCGGTCCATGCATATGACATCCCGGAAGTGCCATCAGTTTACGCACGATCGCAATAGGATCCTTCGACGTTTCCGCAAGGCAAATGCTCACAATGGCATCCACACCGTTCGCGTGACACTCATCACACACAAAATGCCCCCTTTCGCACACCGCCTTGCTCTCCACTTTCCTGTGGCAGAGCTCACACTCCATCTGTACGCTTCGATCCAAATAGCGCAAAGGCGCGCCGCATATCAAACATTCGTCTCTCATCTTCTTCGTTCTCCGACCTCTATTTCTTCTTTCGCTCTATCAACGTAAAAACGACCTGTACAACGATCACCCACAAAAAAGCAAGCTCCAGACATACAGGATGCCAGTAGTCTGCTCTCTCCATTGTTCCTTCCGGATACATCACCCATGTGCTTGAGTGCAAGCCGAGCAGGCACACTACAGCAGGGATCAAAAGTATATTTCGGATTCCCATTGCCAATATCGTATGTTGATGCTCTGCATGTCGGGTTGTAAACCACACGAAACACACGACATCGGCCGCCAAGCATAGCATTCCGGCAACAACACCAACACCGGCCAGGACGCGTCCAAACGGAGCAAGAACGAATAGCAACGCCGCCGATATCAGCAATATCGTCTGAATCGCCGTCATCCGTTCCGCACACTTGTCCGCAAGACTCTTTTCGTCCTTAGGATCTTCTTTAACTCCTCTAATCCATTCGCAAAAAGGTCTCTTACACAGACACCAAATCATACCGAGCGCCAACACAAGCAATCCGAGAAATGTCTTAACATAGCTTTCCAGGGTCAAAACACTGTTCGTATATTCCGACGAAACGATTACATACGGCAACGACAGAACAATTACCGAAAAAATTGTATAGAACACTGCAAATGCCATCGCACCGAGTATCTTATTGTATCCTTCCACCAGTGTCGCATCCGCCAGTTCAAACAACTCGTTGTCGGTCTTCACATCCTTCGCCCGATTCACTGCAAGTACACCGACCACAAAGGCTACTGCCTCGCAAAGAAGCATCACCGCAAAACCGATAACCGGCCGATAGAAACCATAGGAAATGCCGAACATACATACCAAACCGACCACCGCAATCGCCAATGCGATCCAGCTTCTCGTCTTATATTCGGAGCAGGTGCGATTCACAAGGGTTTTCACTTGCTTCTCAACCTTCCCTCCCCTCTTCTCCGGTTGTGTCCCCTCTGGGATACGTTCTCCCTTTAACAGCTCGTCGCACGACACACCGAACATCTCCGCCAATGCCGGAATGATCGAAAGGTCCGGCGCGCATTCGTCACGTTCCCATCGACTGACAGCCTTATTGGATACATTCAGACGATCCGCGACCTCCTGCTGTGTCATACCATTTGCTTTTCTTAGTGCGGCAATGAATTGCCCAATTGAGTTTCTTTCCATAAAAACCCCTCCTGTAAAGTTGTATTTCAACCTCACTCTACAAAAATGACAGTCCAATTCACAGCCCGTATACCGAAAATCAGTCTCGGAAAGTGAGAAAATGCCCTTTTTACTCCTGCGCAGAAGCTATTATAGCATACTTTTTAAAAAAACAGAAGCCTTCTTAGAGGCAATGCAACACATCAATATTACAATTGAAAAAAACAGAAATTGTGTTATAATTTAAGGTGATTTTTTATTTTGCGACGTACGTATACGGAGGAATGTTGTTTATGAACACACAATATCAGACCGAGCTTGACAACGAAATCGAAAAACGCATTGCCGAGATGGAGCAGGCCGATTATCAGTTCCCGCAAAGATTTTCAAAGCGTGACTACATAATTACGGGAATCGTTATCCTTATATGCCTTATTTCCGTTATTGCAGGTGCATTTCTATGAAAGAGGGAAGAAACATGAATGTGAATGAGCAAGTAGAAAAAGAAGCACTTTTCGGTGTAGCACCGATTATGAAGAAAGAAAAGTTATATGGCTTTCTTGATGCACTGTTGGTACTTTCCGGTTACTGTATCGCTACTTGGAGCTATACGCAAGGTTCCTATCTCGCAACACTTGTCGGCTTCAAGCAGCTACTGATCGGAGCCTTTCTCGGCGCAATTCTTATGCTCGCCATCTATCAGCTCCCCGTAATCCTTTCGGTAAGATACGGTATCGATATCTGGATATGGCTCAAAGCAGTATTCGGCAAGAACGGTGTTACGGTAATGACGGTCATCATCATAATCATAAATTATCCGTGGTATGCGGTATGTGCCGATTTGTTCGCCTCGTCGATGGGCAATCTCGCAGGCTTGTTCGGTGTAACACTGCCGGATTGGACGCATACCTTGCTGGCGATCTTGTGCGTAATCATCGGGACACTGATTGCCTACAAGGGACTCGGGGCTATCACTTGGACCACAAGAATCCTCGTTCCGATGTTACTTGCACTTGGGGTCATGGTCGTTATCATCGGCTTTTCCTCCGTTCCCTTTGACGCCATTTGGAACTCTGCTCCGATGCGCCCCGAGGGCGAGCCCAGCATCATACCGTATATTATTTCCATCGAAGCAAACTTTGCTTTTGTCATCACGCTTGTCGGCGGTATGGCAGAGGTCCCGAGACTCACAAAGAAGGAAAATGCCGGCTTCTGGGCGGGCGTACTGGGACAGGGTCTTGCAGGTTCGTTTTTTGTCGTGGTCGGCGCAGTCATGGCTATTGCTATGCAATACGTCACAGGAGAGATGATTGACGACCCCACCGTTATGCTAGCCACCCTTTCGGTTCCTGCTCTTGCCTTAAGCTCGCTGCTGTTGGTTGCCTTTGCAAACATCGGCACGCAGGCGGTAGGCTCGTATATCTACGGTGTCATGCTCAAGTCCTCCTTCAAAAATGCCGGCTATAAGACGCTCGTGCTGATTCTCGCCATGTATGTCGCTCTGCTATGCGTATGGGGCAAAATCATAGACTATTTCGGCTCATTTCTCACAATCAGCGCCTGTGTCTATGCTCCTCTTGCCGCATTGCTGTTTGTCGATTTCTTTATTGTCCGACATCAAAAGTTATCCCTAAGGAGCGCTTTTGGACTTAGTGGCTACAATGCATATCATTATACCGGCGGATTTAACCTTGCCGGACTTCTCTGTGTTGCTGTGGGCATCGCGTTGTCACTACTGATATACAACCCCGTAACCGGAGAAATACATAATATGCCCCTGTTCTATCTGACACCTACCGGCTTTTCGTTTCTAGGTACCGGACTGCTGTATGTTCTTGCAAGTCGGATTCCCCCGATCAAGCGATACCTGCTCCGTGACCGTAACGAAATCACCGTATAAAGGACATACATCTATGAAGACATTTAGCAAACTTACTACAAGAAAACGCAAAACCATCGACGAGACACCGTTTGACCGTTACAAAACGCCTCCTAAGCAGAACCTGCTTCTCATGCCGCTTATTTGGCTTTATTGCAAGCTGGTTACCGCAAAATATCATCTAAAGATATCGAAAACCAATATGAAAGGGCTGAAACCGCCGTTTATCGTATTCGGCTCCCACCATTCCTTTATGGACTTCTATGTGACACCGCTGGCCCTTTTTCCGTACAGGGCAAATTATATTTCAGAGCTGGAGGGCTTTGAATATTTCGGGGAATGGATCTACCGTCAGATCGGTTGTCTCGGCACAAGAAAATTCATCAACGACATGGCGCTCGTCAAGAACATTCATAAGGTAACGAAACGCAATGGCATCATCGTTATCTATCCCGAAGCACGATACGCCAATGTCGGAACCTCTTCCGAGCTACCACCCGCAAACGGTAAGCTTGCGAAAATGCTGAATGTTCCGGTCGTTGCAATCAATATGCATGGCAACTATCTGCAATCGCCCATATGGAACCTCAAAAAGCGCAAGCAAGCCCGATTGGAGGCTCATATCGAGCAACTGTTTACAAAAGAGCAGCTGCAGGAAGCAACCGTAGACGAAATCAACAGCCGTCTGGCAGAATTTCTGACTTATGATGAATACCAATGGCAATACGATAACAAGCTGAAAATCGACTGTGATTATCGTGCCGAGGGGCTCCACAAGGCGCTTTACCGCTGTGTCAGCTGTAATTGTGATTTTTCCATGAATTCCAAAGGCAACACTCTTTTTTGCGAAAAATGCGGGGCACACTTTTCCATGGACGAATTCGGCAGACTATCCGAAAGCAATCGTGAATTTCGTTTTTCCCATGTTCCCGATTGGTATGAATGGCAACGGGAATGTGTCATATCGGAGATTGACCGGGGAGACTACCTCCTCGACTGCAAGGTTCGCATTGAAGCCTTACCAAATGCGAAAAACTTTATCCATATGGGAGAAGGCCGCCTGATTCATAATAACGACGGCTTCACACTTACCATACAAGAGGAAGACAATTCGAGTACTACGCTTTTCTTCTCATCCGCTTCGGCATTTTCCATACATACCGAATACGATTACCGTGGCGAGGGGCAATGTGTAACCCTTTCAACCCTTGACAATACGTACTTCCTCTTTCCTCTTGAGGAAGGCTTTAACGCCACGAAGATACAATTTGCCACGGAATATCTGTACCAAAAGACTCTCAAAAGGTAACAAAAGTGCCGGCCTCCATCGACCGGCACTTTTCCTATCATTTTTTTATCATCACCTTATCTTCTCAATACTGTCTGCAATTCGCTGCTCGAGCGCCGGAGAAATGCTGCAATTCGTTCCGCGAACCAGTTCCTCTGCTTCTCTCAACGTCGTAGCCTTCCTCTCCATGACCGTCTCTCCGCCACTGGTCTGGCGCACGGCATATTGCGATTTCTGTACCATTGCAAAGATTGCCACTGCTACTACACACACGGCTGCAATTATCGCATACATTACATAGGGCGGACGAGAAGACGTAGACTTTTCTACAAGTAACGTATTATCCACAGGCCAACCATCTGTTGTCTGCACCTGAATCACATCTCCATAGCGATTCTTTATCTCCTCTATCAGCTCCTGTGTCGCTTCCTCCTCAATCTTAGAAACATGGACCTCAACCACAATGTAATTGTTTTGATCTCTCAGTCCGGCACCTACCACGCCAAGATCCTTCTCAAAATATTCCGTCAATTCCTCCATGACTTCCATCAAATAATTACGACTGTAGGTCTGATACACAAAGGACACCGTAGCATCCTCCTCTACCATTGCAAGGATAGTTTCCTTGCCCGCATTTCCCTCGGGTGTGTTCTGCACACCGATAGTCAGACTCCGTCCCCACGGGTCATTTGCCCATACGCCACATACATAGTCCGGCAACTTATCGTGCCATACGTTGTACCAATCGCCTGCTGTGGGATAGGTCTCTTCTTCGGCAAATGCCACTCCGCAACATAGCATTGCCAATAATAGCATCATAATCATCATCGTCTTCTTCATATTGCACCTCCGTCCAAATAATTCCGCAGAGCCTTCAAGGCCCGACGATAGGTTCGATACGTACTCGGTAGCGACGTTCCCAAAATAGCTCCGATCTCTCGGAAAGTCAGGTCACCGTTCAAATGTAACGTAACTACCTGACGCTCCTCCTCTGTCAGCCTGCCGAATGCCGCTTCCATGTCCATCTGTGCGATCACTGCCGTGCTACCGTCTTCAACGGGCAACGCCAGTTCATCAACATCCACACAGGGTTTCTTCCGTAGCGTATCGATTGCCAAGTTTCTCGTCATTTGAAATACCCATGCGCGCGAGTTTCGAACCGAAGAATCGGGCGGTGCGAGAAATAACTTAACAAATACATCATGGGTAATGTCTTCCGCTACTTCTCTTGACTGTACGATGCGACAGGCAATGGTAAACACCGGTTGTTTGAGTTCTGCATATATGTGTGTGAAGGCTTCTTTGTCGCCGCTTCGTAGCTTCGCGAAATACTCGCTTAGTTCATGTGCATCCATAGCTCCGATCCTCCTTTCAATTCCTATGACGATTCCGAAGGTGCATTTTTTCGGTGAAATAAAATTTATTTTCCAAAGTAATAACGACAAGAAGACTCGAAAGTCTCCCATGGCTATTCTCTGTCAAGCAGTGTTAAGAAAGGCAGCCATAAAGGCTGCCTTCCTACAATTCAGAAAGTAATGTATCGTATCCTTTTCATAGATGATGACTAATCACTCACGTTACTCGCTGCAATCTTTACTTTACTCCAGAGGTTGCTGAGAAGCTTCTTCGTCTCCTCATTGTACACAAATACTTCGTCCAATTCGTTGTCCGTGCGAGGAATATACGCATCAATACCCTCGTAGTCACCGCCCTCGGAGGACAGTTCTAACATAACCTCCGTATTCGGAGATGTATAGCCTACATACGAGGAATTATCGTATGCCGCCTCATAAGAAACCATGTAATTGATGAACTCGTGAGCGAGATCCGGATTCTCTGCATTTTTCGGAATTACCATGGCGTCACACCACTGGTTTGTACCTTCCTCGGGCAGGTAGAAGCCCATGTTCTCATTTTCACTGATGACATAGGTAGCATCACCCGAATAAATGAGTCCCAAGGCCTTACGCCCCTGCGCCATATTGTCAATGATTTCGTCCGTTACAATCTCCGGATCCATGGTCTCCACACACTGTATCAACCAATCGTATGCCTCCTGAAGTTCCCCCTCATCTTCGGTGTTCATGGAATATCCGAGAGACTTCAATGCCATCATAAAGGAATCTCGCTCAGAATCATACAGGTAAATGTCTCCCTTGTATTTTTCATTCAAGAAGATTGCGAACCCATCCTTCTCAAGGTCTGCATAATCCACCTTTGTAGTGTCATACACGATTCCCACGGTACCCCAGAAGTACGGTACGGAATATTCGTTCTCCGGGTCATACGCCTTTCCGAGCACGGAATCCGTCAGTTCTCCGAGGCAGTCAATCTTCGTGTGATCCAACTTCTGAACCAGCTCTTCTTCAATTAGGCGCTGAATCATATAGTCACTGGGAACAAGCACGTCATAGGGCTCGCCATTTGCCACCTTAATGTACATCTGCTCGTTGGAATCAAAGGTCTCCATGATAACCGTACAACCGGTAAGCTCTTCGAACTCACCAATGCAATTTTCGCCGGTATATTCACCCCAATTATACACATGGAGCACCTGTCCTTCGTAAGGGCGGTTCTGATTCTCTCCACGATTGACGAGCATAACAATCATGACAATTACCAACACTGCTGCCACACTGGGAATCACAATGTTTCTCTTCTTAAGCTCCGCCTTCTTCTCTCTCTTCGCCAAGTAAGCCGGAAGCAGATTAATCACCAACAGAACCACAGTGATAATCACAACCATCAGCGTGGAAATCGCATTAATACTGGGGTTCACACGCTTACTCATGGTGTACACCATAATGCTTAGATTCTTCACGCCATGACCGGTGACAAAGTAGGAAATGATAAAATCATCTACGGACATAGTAAAGGCAATCAACGCACCACTAATAATACCGGGGGTAATCTGAGGAACGATAACCTTGACAAGCGCCTGCAACGGTGTAGCACCGAGGTCCATGGCAGCATCCGCAAGATTGGGGTCCAAGGAACGAACCTTGGGCATTACCGAAAGCATTACATAGGGAATACAAAATGCAATGTGCGCCAATAACATCGTTGCATATCCCTTCTGTACCTGAAAGGTAATGAAGAGAAGCATGAAGCCGATTGCCGTTACAATCTCCGGATTCATCATGGGCAGGTTATTAATCTGCTCCATAATGCGCCGTATAATCTTCCGTGACTTACTAAGACCGATTGCCGCAATCGTTCCCACCACCGTAGAAATTACCGTTGCCAAAATTGCCACACTAAAGGTCGTATACAACGCCTCCATCATATCGCGTGACTCTAACATATGGCGATACCACCGAAGCGAAAAGCCGGTAAAAGCAGTTAGAGATTTTCCCTCATTGAAGGAGAAAATGATCATATACAATATCGGTGCATAGAAAAACACCAGCATAAGAATCAAAAGGAGTCGTCCAAAGGGACGGGGCTGTTTCTTCATCGCTACTCCTCCTTTCCGCCGTTGTTGTGCTTCTCTACCTTGCTTACAGCCAGCATCAAAAGCATCATAATGATTGCCATAATCATGGAGATCGCACTACCGAAATTCCACTCTCCTGCGGTAATGAACTGATTTTCAATCAGGTTACCTACAAGGAAATACTTGCCGCCACCCAGAAGCTTCGGGATGAAGAAGGAGCTGACAGCCGGTAAGAATACAAGGGTAATACCGTTAATTACTCCGGGAAGAGACAACGGAAGCGTCACACGGCGAAAGGTCTGAACCCGATTCGCGCCGAGGTCCGAGCTTGCCTCCAACAGAGAGTTGTCCATCTTACAAAGGGACGTATTAATCTGCAAAATCATAAACGGAAGGAAGTTGTACACCATACCCAGAAGCACGGCGCCCTCCGTATACAGAAGCTCCACCTCTCCCAAACCAATGAAGCTCAAAAGCTTCTGAATGATTCCGCCCTCACTGAGAATACCGATCCATGCATAGGTACGCACCAGCATGTTAATCCACATGGGAAGCGTAATTGCAAGCACAAGGATATTCTGCAAACGCTCAGAGCTACGAGCAATAAAGTATGCCACCGGATACCCGATCAACAAACAAATGATAGTGGTCTTAACAGCAATCCACAGAGACCGCCACAAAACCAACAGGAAATCCGGATCCGAGAAAAACTTTATGTAGTGATCCAGTGTCAGGGAAAAGGAGATAATCTCATTTCCCTGCTGGGTAAAAGAATATAACGCAATCAACGCCATGGGAAGGACCAGCATCAGCACGGCCCACACAATGTACGGAATTGCCAAGTGAGAAAATCGTTTCATTCGAATACCACCTTTGACATAACATGAATATCCTCAGGGAAGAAGGTCAAGCCAACCTCTTGCCCTACCTGCGTGTAATCTGTTGTATGAATCTTAAACTCGCGACCGGTTGTCCAGAAGGTTACCTTATATACTCCGACCTTCACGTCACTGGGGTCGAAATCGTAGTCAACACTAATGTCTACGCTGGTGTTCTCGTCGCTAAGCTTCCACCCCTGTGCATTTGCCCAGGTCTTAATGTCGGTATCCAGAGCCTGAGACTCCATAATCTCATCCACAGTCTTGAAGAAGTTAAAGGCCATAATTGCCTCGCCGGCCTTCTCGTTCTTGACAAAGGGCTGATTTACCACGAAAATGGTGCTCTCAATGCAGGTGCCTCCCGCCGTATAGAACTTCACCGGATACTCACCCAGCTCTTCCTGCAAATCGTATTCGATCTTTGCGATGGAAGTGTACTCGTCCGTCTCCGGATTCCATGCCTGTGCATTGGAAAGAGCGATAATCTCCTTGTCATCCAGATTCGCCACATCCTCAATGTCTACATAGAAATCGTTGGCACTGATCTTCTCCTTACCATCCTCACTGGTTACATCATGGTTGCGAATCACGTGCATATTCACAGACACGGTGGTACCGGGCACCGTCTCTACAATAATCTCATAATGAACACCCTTGAAGAGAACGCTCAGAACTTCTCCGGTCATCTTGCCCTTGGAAACATCCACAATATCAATATCCTCGGGACGAATCACCACATCCACCTTCTCATCCTTCTTGAAACCGAAGTCCACACAATCGAAGGTGATATCGTCAAAACGAACCTTGTAATCGTCTAGCATGACAGCCGGAATGATGTTGCTCTCACCGATGAAATTCGCAACGTAACTGTTGGCCGGCTCGTTGTAGATCTCCTCCGGAGTACCTACCTGCTGAATCTCACCGCTCTTCATAACCACAATCTTATCGGACATCGTAAGCGCCTCTTCCTGATCATGTGTTACGAAGATGAAGGTGATGCCGACCTCTTTCTGAATACGCTTCAACTCATACTGCATCTCCTTGCGAAGCTTCAGATCCAGCGCTGCCAGTGGCTCATCCAATAGAAGCACCTTCGGCTCATTTACCAGTGCACGGGCAATGGCAACTCGCTGCTGCTGTCCACCGGACAACAGGGTTGTATTCTTGTTCTCGTATCCTTCCAAGCCAATGAGCTTCAGCATCTTCATAACCTTCTGCTCGATAACGTCCTTGCTCATCTTCTTGATCTTCAAGCCAAATGCAATATTTTCATATACACTGAGATGCGGGAACAGAGCATACTTCTGGAATACGGTATTCAGCTCACGCTCGTAAGGGGGCTTACTGCCAATCTCCTCACCGTCAAACATAACGCTTCCCTCATCTGCATCCAAGAAACCACCAAGAATACGAAGGAGGGTGGTCTTACCGCAACCACTGGGGCCAAGAAGGGTTACAAATTCATTTTCGTAAATGTCCAAGTTCACACCCTTCAACACAATCTGTCCGTCAAAACTCTTTACAATGTTTCGAAACTCAATCAATTTCTTCTTATCCATCTCGTCCTCCTACTCTAGAACATGGGGGGTGTCGTAATCCACAACACCACAGCTTCGTTATTTGTGTGATTGTACAGGTAATGTCCCTTCCTACCGCTTATGTAGAAGGTCTCCCGCGTCTTCAGTTTGTACTTCTTATTGTCTCGCACCAAGGTAATGCTTCCCTTTAGCACGTAGCCGAATTCTTCTCCCCTGTGGGAGATCATCTCGTGACTCTTGCCGTGGGGTGCCAAGGTAAGCACGATAGGTTCCATCTCATTCTTCTGAGCATTTGGTACAATCCATTCAATCTTGTACTCCTCCTGCTCATCCACGAAAGCGTCCTTGTCCGTAAATACAATCTGCTCCTCCGCCTCTTCATGGAAGAAGTCCGACAGATTGGTACCCAATGCCTCAAGGATATCCTCAAGAGTGGAAATGCTGGGGCTGGTCAGGTCTCTCTCCAACTGAGATAAGAACCCCTTCGTCAACTCACTACGCGAGGCAAGATCCTCAAGCGTCAGTTCGTTTTGGAGCCTTAGCTCTTTAATCTTCTTACCGATACTCATACAATTGCTCCCTTCCGGCAGATGCCATTTTTCGATTTTGGCGTTGTAAAGCGCAGAAGTTTAGTAATATCAAACTTTTTATTTTACATGCGACAACTCACATTATACACATTTTTTCGCGGATTGCAATAGTAAAATAAAATAAATTTAAAGTTTAGTGTGAGTGAACCGAGGTAGCACGATGGAGACACGTTTTCAACGTCCTCGCATAACTCCAAGCATAGGAAAAAGCCCTCTGCAAACCTTCGTTTGCAAAAGGGCTTCCACATATACACCATGCTACGTTTCCTTCATTTTCACGGAGCTATACTAAGCTTGATATCTCCCGTGTCGGTGCTGATTTCACATCTTCCGCCGGTGATTGTTTTGGGAACATCAATGCTGCCGGTGTCGGTTTGCGTAATAAACACCTTCTCGGTAAGCAAGCTACCCTCCACATCACCGGTGTCGGTTACGATAAAGATCTCGCCGGCATCGCAACCATCTAGCTTCACATCGCCCGTGCTACTTTCGATCGAAAGCGTCTCTGCGACGATCACGTTGTTCAATTCTATATTTCCCGTGTTTCCGTCCGTCACAAGCTTTTTGCACTCAACATCGGTCAGCTTCGTCTTTCCGGTGGAAACTTTGATCTTAATCTCACCGTCGCAGGTTACATCGGAGGCCGTAATTCCGCCGGTTGAAACCGAAAGCTCCAGCGAAGCTGCGGATACCTTTTCCACACGAATCGCGCCCGTGCTCGTCTTTAGCTTGATTGCACCCGAAACAGACGCATAGTTGTTCACAGTTCCCGTACTCGTCGCCACATCAACGCTTTCAAAGCGGAACACATTCGGTATTTCGACATCTCCGGTGTTCTCTCTTATGAGAAGTGACGCATATTCCATCTCCGGCAGATAAATCGTTACTTTGGGATTTTCAAACCCTATACCGATATGTTCGTGCCATTTTCGCTCATCAACCACCTCGACGGTAAGTGTATCCGCCCCAACGACCGCGGAGTGCTTCATATTTTCCTGCTCATAACAAACCACCTTGCACGTTTCGTCATCCGACGGAACAAAGAAGATATCCGCCGTTTCCGTCTTTATCGATATGTTAGAAAATGCTTTGTCTACCACATATGTGTTGGTTTCGTACTCTACAGTACTCAATTTGCCAAAATCCCATTGATACATCGTCATGGCTACTACGAACAGGATCAGTCCGAGAATCACTAGAAAAGCTGCTATCATTAGCCATCGTTTCTTCTGCTTACTCATTACACTTCCTCCTTCCTCACAAACCAATATTTCATGCCAAATGTAAGCTTTTTTGTACGCACCAACGTACCTTTTGTGGCTGCCATGCAGCCATAGAATAGAAAGATAGAAAGTCCCGTGCAAACCAATCCCGCACCGACCATCGCAAGTCCTGTAAATCCCTTACCGTACAGAGCAAATCCAACACCGGTCACAATGCCACCGAGGGCACAGCCAACAAACGAAACGAAGACCGCCCATAAGGAAATGATCACCGACCACCATACAACATAAAACGAAAGAATGACGGCAAATGCGGCGATCAGCAGAGTCAGCCAGATCGGGGAACCGAGTATCAGAAGCACGATTTCCCATGCATTTCGCCCTTTCTTCGGTGCAATCTTCTCTTTTACCATCTTGGCAAGCGGAATGTCTGCTACAATCTGCGAAACAATCGCATCGACAGAACCGATTCCGTCAACTGCTTCTTGCTCCGAAAGCCCCTCTTCCATTCGGTCATCGATCATCTCACTATAAAACGCCACGCGCTCCTCGATGTCGTCTTGCGGTAAGCCCGCCAAGCCTCTACACAGCTGCACAAGAAACTCTTGTTTACTCATCGTTATTCTCCTCCTTGCTTACGAATCTATAGATAGTCAGGAGCTCTTTCCACTCGTTCTTGAACTCCTCAATACGTCTTATCCCTTCTTCGGTTATGTGGTAATACTTGCGCAGTCTTCCGCCGTGCTCCGCAGTGCGGACGGTCAGCATATTCGCCGTTTCTAAGCGCTTTAAAATGGTATATAAGGTCGACTCGGAAAGCTCAACATACGGCTTCATATCTTTGATAATCTTGTAGCCGTAGGAAGCTTCGTCTTTGATCGCCGCTAAGACGCATACGTCCAGCAATCCTCGTTTTAATTGAATATCCATGCCATACCTCCCTTCACGGTATACATCGTAACACGAAGTATTGTGATTGTCAAGGGGCTTTTTTGCGCCGCTCTATCGTTTACTTATTAAACTACAAGCCTACGTCTTTCACCTCAACGCGGCTGGCGCCGCGTTTTTAGAACAAGAAAGCGAGGCCC